>JBKPDP010000001.1:0-17749 GCA_046727935.1 Verrucomicrobiota bacterium
GCCCGCCATTTCTTCCGGCACCGCGATCCGTTCCCGCTCTGCCAACAAAAAGATCGGGTTAATTGCATTTGGATTGTTGATGTTGTCGGTTGCGATCCGCGAAGTGTCGGAAGTGCCGCGTGGCTGCGTAGCGAGCATTTCGTAAAAGAATCCTCCCTTTTCGACGTTGCAGGCAAAAACTTTTCCTTCGTTGATGTACTGATTGCCAATTGCCGAAGCGAGATTTTCCCAGTGCGGATTTTCCGGATCAGCCGGCGGATTACTCGGATTTGGCGCAATGTGACAGGAGCCGCACGCGACGCCCACGCGATACGGGCGGACCAGCTTGTTGTTGTTGTAATAAGACGGATCGTTCATGAAACGATCGCCGTCCCATTTTTTGCGTGCCTCTTTGTTGAAATCCGGATTTGGGAAAAGCCGGAAGCCGAGGACTCCGGACGGTTTGCCATAAACAGTCTCATCGATGCCTGCTGGCTCGGGCTCTGCTTGTTTATCGAGCCACAAGCCAAATTCATCCGGCTTGGTCGGGGCGCGAAATCCGGGTTCGTTGACAAGGCCCAAAGTCTTGAAACGCTCACCGCGCGAAAACTTGCGGTTATCGAGCATCTTTAAGAGATCCATTAACCCGTAACTGTCCTGGGCTGCATGATTCCAAAAATGCTGGTTGCCTGCGCTCCAGAGGTTCCAGGCGTTGCGCCCCATTATTTCCTCAGGCGACAGATCGATGCCGCCATCCATCGGTTTGAAAATGTCCGCAGTGATTTGCGGAAAATCGGCAGTGGTTTTTCCAGCCGCTTTCGCCTCGTCGATTGGCTCTTTTTTTTCGCAACCGGAAAATGTGAAGGCCAGGGAGGCGACAAGGCAGGTTCCGACCCAGGTGAGACGGAGAAGATCGCGCTTGGCTTGGAGGAACGCCTTCACCGAGCCATCAGTGATACCACCCTCGTGAGGCTCGCGGCAAGCCAATTCTGATTGCTTGGCTTTGACCACGCGTAACGAAACAACCGGGCGCGATGCCGAGAGAACGTCGAGCTCTGTTGAAGAGCTCTTTGCGTGAAATGACGAAGCACGAATGTCGAATGACGAAAGAAGCGCGAATGATCCAATGACGTGGCGTAAGTCCGCCACGGCGGATTCGTCCCGTGGCGAACTTGTAACTTGCGGAGTTATTGGAAGCACTTGTCGCAGCGAGCGCCACATCATTTTCGAAATTCGGATTTCGTCATTCCTTCGTGCTTCGTCATCCGTCATTCGTCATTTGGGGCCGCTGCAGATTGTCAACAGAGCTCGTGGCCTGCGCGTTACGCAACGCTGTAGTCACGCACCTGCGGGGCCCGAAGTGTCATTCGACGAATTCCACTTCGGTCGCGGCGATGTAACCTTCGTCGTACGCCTCCGCCAGAAATCTGCGGACAGCAGCGCGTCCAACTTCGCCATAATCGCGAGTAAATTCATTCACATACATGCCGATGAATTTCCCAGCTAGCTTCGCGTCCATGTCGCGCGCGTAAGGAAGAGAATGCCGCACCGCTTCCTCGCGATGTGCCAGACCGTAGTCAATACTTTCCCGAATAATTTCGTTCAAATCGTGGCGGACCGACTTCGGAATATCTTTGCGCACAACATTTCCGCCAAGGGGCAGTGGCAATCCAGTTTGCGCTTTCCACCATTTGCCAAGATCGACAATTTTCTCGAACCCTGATTTCTCATAGGTGAGTTGACCCTCGTGAATGATTAAACCGACGTCCGCTCGCCCGCTGCGCACCGCATCGAAAATTCGATCGAACGGCACAACGGCGTAATCGAACTCCCCGAGAAAAAGTTGCAGTGCGAGAAACGCACTGGTCATCTTGCCGGGCACAGCGATATTGCAACCGCGCAACGACTCGCGAACATCGACAGCTTCATTGGGCGTTGGATGTTGGGCGTTGGACGTTGAGCGTTTCCGAACGATTATCGGCCCGTATCCGTCCCCCATGCTCGCTCCGCAGGGCAGCAGCGCGTATTTGCTTGCAACGTACGCATAGGTATGGATCGAGACCGCGGAAATGTGCAGCTCGCCTCGAAGCGCGCGTTCGTTCAACGTTTGAATATCTTCCAATCGATGCTCGAACCGGTACCCGCGCAGATCGATTTTATTTTCCGCCATCGCATAAAACATGAACGCGTCATCCGGATCTGGGGAATGACCCAGGGTAAGGACGTTGGTGTTATCTCTATTCATTTCGTTTCGATTCTTGCTCATCATTCGTCTGCAGCGTCATGGCTTTACGCGTAGGTGGATTATTTTTCTCGATACGCGGCTGTGCTCGATCACAAAAAACAAAACAGCCGCCGCGCGGTCACGTGCGGCGGCTGAATGCAACTTCTTTATAAATGTCCGGTAAGCAGTCTTATCGGTTCTCGACCACTCGAGGTGTCAGCCTGATCATTTCAAGCTGAGCGCTCACTTTCTGAATTTGCTCGGCCTGCTGCCTGAGGCTTGCGGTCAGGGCCTTAATTTGCCCATCCTGCAAAGCGATCCTTGCCGCTTGTCTTTCAGTTGTGGCCTTCAATTCCTGCACGACCTGACGCTCTTTGAGCAACTCCTTTGCGGAGAGAGGCGACCCCGCAGGGCCGACGCCGAGCTGGCCGTTTGCATCCACAAGAACTGGGTCACCGGTGACTACTACACCCGAGATGCCGCCGATGAAGCAGGCTGTGTTAAACACGTCGCCGATGCGGATCGTTTCGCTTTCAGCTACTGGTGCCGGTGAAGGAGCAGGACCCGCTAATGCGCCGATATAGATGTTAAAGTCACCTTCGACGCCTGCGCCTGCTGAATCACCGATGGCTACGTTTCCGGCGCCGCTTACGTTGTCAGCCATTGCGTCAAAACCCATGGCATTGTTGAACAGACCGTCTTCGTTGCTGCCGAGCGCGTCAAAACCGACAGCGTTGTTTGAATCGCCATCAACGTTGCTAAAGAGCGCACCAACGCCAACGGCTGTGTTGGAGTTTCCAAGGCCCAACCCGCTGGAATCATTGTTCTCGAGCGCGACATCACCGATGGCTGTGTTTGCAGAGCCGATGACATTGAAAAAAAGCGCGCTTTCGCCAAGAGCGTTGTTACTGGCTCCATCTTCGTTTAAAAGGAGCGCATTAGCGCCGACGGCATTATTGAAGTCGCCTGTCCCGTTTACGAACAGCGCGAATGCGCCGACTCCGGTGTTGTGCAATCCGCTGGTGCTACTAAAAAGCGCTCCAGCGCCAACGGCCGTATTTTGATCCGCGTTGTTGGAAAGGAGCGTCCCAGCGCCAACGCCCGTATTGAAGCTGGCCGTGGTATCGCTCAGGCACGAGAATATACCAACTGCTGTATTGTAAATGCCGCTGGTACGGGTCAAAAGGGCATCAAACCCCTCCGCGGTGTTACCTCCAGGGTAGTCGCCATCAGGTGGCGGAACGACTGCTTGTGTTTGCGGTGACAACGCAAAGCACACCAGAACAAGCGGGATGAGAAGGAACCCGCGCCGTAACGGCAGCGAGCGAGCCGGATCTCGTCCGCATGAAACTAACGTTTTGAGGTGATTGAGTGGATACATGGGATTGTGTGTTCTTTCTCTCCCGGTGTTTCGTTTGTCTTTGTGGTTACCAAGGTCCTGACAGACAAAGAACCTACCGGGTAAAAATCCTTTGTCTGTTTTGGAGCCCGGGGGCGCGTGATAACAAATTCCGGCTTTCGGTGTCAATACATTTTTTCAAAACTTTTGGGGAGAGGGGCAACCTGCCCGTAAATAGAGAGGCGAATTCCGCGCGGGCATAGGCGGGAATCCGGGGATGTTCGTTCGTGGGCGTTGCAGAGGTCCGGCTTCCAAAATTTCCCGATTGATCGCGCGGTAGCGGGATTGCTGTTTGCGTTCACCGGACTGTTCCCGTAGCCTCAGGCGCATGGCACGGACTGGTCTGGGCAAAGGTCTCGGCGCTTTAATTGGCACGCCCTCGGTTGCGACAAGGGCAGACGCGATGGAATCGGGCGAGCGGGTGCACCGGATCAATTTGGCAAGCATTGTCCCCAGCGCGCTGCAGCCACGCAAAGATTTCGTGCGCGAAGCCCTGCAGGAACTAATCGATTCAATTCGGCAACACGGCATTATTCAACCGCTCATTGTCCGCCTCGCCACGGCGAGTCCGTCCGGTGGCGGAGAGGCGGGCGCTAGATTTGAGTTGATCGCCGGCGAACGCCGCTGGCGCGCAGCGCAGGAGATTGGTCTCACCGAGGTGCCCGCGATAATTCGAAGGGCAAATGACCTGGAAGTCCTCGAATTATCGTTGATCGAAAATCTGCAACGCGCCGATCTAAACCCAATCGAAGAGGCGCAAGGCTACGCAAGGTTAGCGAATGAATTTGGAATGCGGCAGGAAGACATCGCGCTCAAGGTAGGGCGGAGCCGGGCGTCGGTGGCCAACGCGCTGCGGCTTTTGGATCTGCATCCGCAGGTGCAAGTCTGGCTGGCTCAAGATTTACTCTCGGTCGGTCACGCAAAGGTGCTTTTGGCGTTAAAAGCGCCTGAGGAACAGCTCCTGGCTGCGGAAACGGTTTTGCGTCGCAATGCCACCGTGCGTTCTACTGAGCGGCTGGTTGCCCGTCTGCTTGGAATCGGGCGTCGACGGAAGTCTCGACGCGGCGGGACAGAGCTGAGCGTTATGCCAACGGCAGTCGAAGATTTGCAGAACCGCTTGCAAGAACACCTCGCGACGCACGTCACCATCCATCATGGAGATAAACGAGGCCGGATTGAAATCGAGTACTATGGGAGTGACGATCTTCAGCGGATTGTGACTGCTCTGGGCCTGCCGGAACAGGAGTAGGAGAGTGTTGGAGTAGTGGAGTAATGGAGTGTTGCTTGAATGAATTCATTACTCCCTTACTCCACTACTCCATTGCTCCTATTTGCTCTCGCCTCGATCATTTGTCCGGATACGTCGCCCGCAGCGCATACAAAAATCTGGGAAGAATTCTCGGGTGAGAAAGCTTTCGCGCATGTTCAGCGATTGGTCGACTTCGGGCCGCGCTCGTCTGGATCTGAGGCTATCGAAAAATCCAGGCATTACATCGAGGACCAGCTGCGCCGTTTTGGTTGGCGCGTAACACGACAGGTCTTCACTGACGACACTCCGCGAGGCAAGGTCCAGTTCGTAAATTTGATCGCCCAGTTTCCTGCGCAAGGGAACGCGGCGCCCCAGTTTTTATTGTGCTCGCATTACGACACGAAAATGTTCGATGCCATCCGGTTTGTCGGAGCCAACGATGGCGGCTCGAGCACCGGGCTGCTCGTAGAATTGGCACGGGTAATCGGAGAGCATCCAGATCTTGCTGCAAAAATTGAGCTGGTGTTTTTTGATGGCGAAGAAGCATACGATCATTTTTCGGAGACGGACGGATTGTATGGAAGCCGGTATTTTGCCAGACAACTCCGAGGCAGCGGACAATTCCGCAGCGGGATCTTGTTCGACATGGTCGGCGATCGTTCGCTTGACGTCACGCTTCCCGCAGATTCGCCTCCCGAAATGGCGCGAGATATTTTTGCGGCAGCGGAAGCACTCAAGTTACGTCGTCATTTTACGTACCTTGACCGGGAGATGATCGATGACCACTCACCGCTGAACGCTATTGGCATTCCGACAATCGATGTGATTGATTTTGATTACTCTTGGTGGCACACAGCTGGGGATACGATCGATAAGATTAGCGCGCAGAGTCTCCAGATCGTTGGGTCAGTCGCCTTGTATTATCTGTCTGAATTCGCGCTAAAACATTGAAACGTTGAATCGAGCCCGGTTTACCGGTGTAACGAATCACCAGTCACGTGGGCCCGCCTAATTTCTGCATTGCCTCAAGTCAGGTTTCCCGGCAGTTTGAGTATTAGCTGCTGCCTCAATGGAGCGGCCGAAGCCTATGTCCCATGCAACGCGCAAAAACATTGGTGTAATAGGACTTGGAATTATTGGCCGTGGCGTGGCTGGGAATCTGCGTCGGAAAGGGTTTCCGGTTTACGTTTGGAACCGGTCGCCGCGTTCCGTTCCGAATTTTGTCGGGTCGCCCGGAGAAGTGGCTGAAATTTGCAATTACATCCAGATATTTGTTTCCGATGATGAAGCTTTGCTGCAGACAGTCGAACAGCTGAGCGGAAAACTAACGCCGCGTCATGTCGTCCTTGCACATTCGACAGTCGCTCCGGATTCAATGCGCGCTGCGGCTGAAATTGTCGGCCGTCGCGGGGCGCAGTTTGTCGAGACTCCATTTACCGGGAGTAAAGCTGCAGCCGAAAAGGGCGAGCTGGTTTATTACGTTGGCGGGAAGGATGCGGCACTGCGCGAAGCGCGTCCCATTCTGGAAGCCAGCAGTAAAGAGATCATCGAGATCGGACCGACAATTGGCCAGGCGAGCGCCATCAAGATCGCAACCAACATAATTACAGCCGCAAGCGTCCAGGCCACCGCCGAAGCCTTGGCACTTGTTCAAGCTTTGGGTTTGCCGTTGGAAAAGTTCGTCGAGGCAATGCACAGCAACGCCAGCCATTCGACCACCCTGGCGATGAAACTGCCCAAAATGCTTAGCCGGGATTTTGAGCCGCACTTTTCCGTTAAGCACATGCTCAAGGATATGCAGATCGCGAATCAGATCGGTTTATCGAATTATCTCGATTTGGGCGTGACAGCTGCGGCTCGCGACCAACTGCTTGAGCAAATGCACTGGGGACATGGAGACGATGATTACTCGGTAGTTGCGCGAAAATATTTGCACGAGCCTGCGCCAGTTGCTGGTGAAGAGTTGCAACTGGGCGATCAGGACGAACAAGCCGATGCCGGCGAGCCGATCGGGAGTCCAGCCGAACTGGAACACCAAGACCTTCAACCGCAAGATGCAGGTCCGGAGGTTTCGCCGGCGCCATTGGTCGGTGTTGCAAGCGGCGGAGCCGCTAACGAAACAACACGACTGCGTCCCAGTTTTCTCAAGCAACTGCTGAGCCGGCTCTCGTCCGGAGAAAAATGACGCCGCAGTCCCAAACCGGGCAGGCGATCTTCCTCGACCTTGGCGGGCGCGCAAAATTTTGTGTCACAGGGGCGGACCGGCTTCGGTTCCTCAACGGGCAAATCACGAATGATCTGCGCAAGGCAAGCGAAACATCTGCGATCGAGGCGTGCGTTCTCAACGCGAAAGGCAAGACAGACGCGCACATTTTCGTTTCTGTGTCGGGAGAATCCTTTTTGGTGGATGCGGCGCCGGATCTTCGAGAAACGCTCAAGGCTCGGCTGGAGCGCTACGTGATCGCCGACGATGTTCAGATCGAGGATGTCACCGATCAATTCTCGCTTTTTCATGCGTTATCACAACAATCTCCTGCGCTGGTGTATGGCCGAGTTGTTTCCGTTTGCCGTTTTGCCGAGTCGGGCTGGGATATATGGGTGGATGCAGCGCGTCATGATGCACTGCTGCAACAATTATCCTCGGGATTCACCCTATGCGATTCTGACGCCGCCGAGGCCATGCGAATCGAGCAGGGAATTCCCCGCTGGGGTGCCGAGTTGACAGCAGAGATCATTCCAATCGAAGCCAACCTGGAACAGCGAACGATCGATTACCAAAAGGGGTGCTACATCGGCCAGGAAGTGATCTCGCGAATGAAGATGTCTGGCCAGACGAACAAGCGATTATGCGGGCTAATTTCGCTGGACGATATCCCGCTTCAGCCAGGTATGAAACTTGCCCCTGCTTCAGTGCCCGGGAAGGAAGTTGGCTGGATCACGAGCGCCACGCGCAGCGAAAGAATTGGAAAAGAAATCGCCCTCGGATACGCGAAACGCGGCTTCAACAGCGCCGGCACAAGACTGGCTGCGTTCACAACGGGAGATTCTGCTACGAAACGCTCCGACGCAATTCTGGTAGAAGTGGTTCCACTGCCGTTTCTCTGAGTCGCCGCGATTCTCACTCGGCGTTCTGTCCCCACAAACCCGGTGAGTAAACGCGCGATGATTTGCTCACCGGCTATGCGGACAAGCTCGCGCTGGATACTTAGATTCCTCAATTGCCCGAGGTTGTTACCCTTGCCGCCGCAATGCTTTTCGATTTCCTCATTAGCATGGAGACTCAATTAACCTGGTACGGGCACGCGGCGTTCAAAATCAAGACTACGACGGGAAAAATTCTGCTGATCGATCCCTGGATAGAAAATCCGGCTTTCACAAGCGGTAAAGACGAGCTCGCAAGCCTCGAGCATGTTGATCTTATTTTCCTGACGCATGGGCATTCCGATCACGTGGGTAACGCAATCGAGATCGGAAGGCGCACAGGCGCAAAACTGGTTTCGAACTTCGATCTCAACGCGGCGATTGTTTCAGCGCTAGGTTACCCGGAAGGCCAGGCTGGGAATGAGACGACCGGGCATCTGGGCGGTGAGCTTTCGCTGCTTGATGGCGAACTAAAGGTGCAGTTCGTCCCGGCGTGGCATGGTTCATCCATTCAAAAGGAGGAAAATGCGCCGCCGGTTTATGCCGGCAATCCAACGGGCTTGATCATCGCGCTGCGCGATGGTCCGACTATCTATCACACAGGCGACACAGATTTGTTTTCCGACATGGCGTTGGTGAAAAGATTTCATAAGATCGACATCATGCTGGTTTGTATCGGCGACCATTTTACAATGGGACCGGCTCGGGCGGCAGAAGCTGTGAAGCTAGTGGCTCCGAAGACGGTAATTCCGATGCATTATGGAACGTTTCCGGTGCTGACAGGCACTCCCGAGGTGTTCGAACGTGAACTGAAAAAGCGCAAATTAAAGGCCAAGCTGCGGATCATGGAAACCGGGGAAACGATTGCGCTGTGCAAAGGTTAAATCGTTAAAGATTTACAAGGTAAAAAGGCCGGAAACGGGAATGGGATCGAATAGAAGGTCAACAATGGCGATTGGGAAAGATGGGACAAGTCCGCCACCGGAGATATATCCTGCGGCGAATTTGACAGAGCGACTTATCCCTCAAGCTCTGAGCAGCGCTGCGGCGACGTTCGTCGATTCCTTAAAACTCAGTTCAGTCTCCGAGAAGGTCCGTCGTGGCAGACGAGTTGTGCTTAAGCGCCGAAACGCCTACAGCGAGCAGTTGGCCGAGCTGGCCAATCTGTATTTTCGCATGTCGGGCATACCAATTCGTTTCTGGAGCAAAGTCGAGGATTGGCGACGCTGGGAAGCGGAGTGCTTTGAAATGCTGAACGGCGATCGGTTTCGCGTCCTCGCCGCGGGCGTGAAAACAGTCTGTGTCGATAAATTGCCGGGCATGACCCTGTGGGACCACCTGAATCAAGGAACACTTACGCGGCAGATGCTGGAAGCGGCGAGCCGCGAGCTGCGCCGGGCCCATCAACTCTGGAGCGACCAGTTTGGCGGCCGATGGTCTCACGGCGACGCAACGATGAGCAATGTTATCTATGATGAGAAGACTGACCGGGCGCGGCTGATCGATTTTGAAATTATTCATGACAAATTGGTTCCGGCGAAATCGCGACATGCAGATGATTTACTTGTTTTCCTACTGGACATCATGGCGATGGCCCGCAGCCGGCAATGGCTGCCTTTTTCGCTTTCCTTTCTCAATGCTTACGGAGACCCAGTTGTCCTTGCAGAATTAACAAGTCATCTGGCTCTCCCGAACGGGATCGCATGGATTTGGTGGGGCGTTCGGACCAGCTTCGCCAACCCCGCGAAAGTGAAACAGCGTCTCGAACGGATTCGAGACGTAACGGCCAATCTGGGATACTATCGCGCGTTTGCAGCCAAACGCGCGCGCAAGAGTCGGCGCGCTTCAATTAGTTGCCAGGAAATAAGCGCCGGAATCCCGAGGCCGATTTCGCGCGCTCGCCAGACCAGGGAAAGTGCGAAGGCGCCGTCACTCGGAATTCCAAGCAGATTGCCGACAACGAGATAGCCGCCTTCCTGCACTCCCAAGCCGGCGGGAACTGCGAACGCGGCCGAGCGAATTGTCAACACCATGCTTTGCAAAATGAGCGCGTTCAGAAATGAATCGGGCAGATCCAGGAACCACAGTGCGAGCCAAATTTCGCCCGAACCGACAACAAGCGAGGTTATCGTCCACGCGCAGCATGCGAGCACGCCGCGCCGCCGCGCATAAAGAGAACGAATGGTTTGGTCCCACGTGTCACCACCGTGCACCAGCGATTGCCAATCGGACGATCCAGCCAATCGCGATATGATTTGGCCGAGAAAGCGAAAAATTCCAAGTCGCTGCACAAGATAGAAACCGGCAAAAGCAAAAAGCGCAATCAGGATTCCGATTAAAGTCGGACCAACGAAGCTATTTTTTCCGGTTGCCGCGACAACCAAAGCAAGTCCGAGCAAAGTAAATCCGGCTTGGACGAAAATGCCGAGCGTAATATCAACGAGCACGGTACCGGCGGCGATTGGCAGCGACGCGCCATGGATCGCCGCCAAACGCGCGCGCACAATGTCACCACCCACCGCGGCGGAAGGAACCAGTGCGCTGATCGATTCGCCGATCCAACGCATCCAAAAAAGTTGAAGCAGCGGCAGGCGATCAGCTCTTGGAAACAGCACCCACCACGCAATCGCGTCGAGTAATATGGGAATGAGGTGATAGACAACGACTCCCAAAATCCCCCATTCACCCGTGGCAAACGCATTCAGGACTTGTCCGACGCCTTGATGAATCAAGAGCGCGGTAAAGAGGGCGGCGCCGGCGAAACCGAGCAGATAAATCGTGAGTCGAATCTTGCCGGGCGCTTTCATCGTGGTTGAGACAAATTCGCGTACGCACAGCAAGATGCGCCTACAGGGAAAGTGAATTAGCCCGCCTGTCCCAACGAGCTCTAGGGAGTCTGAGAGATTCGGACCTGTTGTGCCACCTGCTCCACGGGAGCAAGGACAGCCCCATTACCTTCGGGCAAGAGGACAATGGCCTGAGACCGCAAGCTGCGTTGCCGCATTGGCTTGCCAAGAACCACACACAACATGAGCCAAATAATTCCAAACAAGATTGCAGCGAGCACATCAGTCAGAAAATGTGCGCCTAACGCGATACGACTGAACCCTACCAAGGTGACCACCGATATCGCGCTAAAAATAGACAGCAGCCGCCAGTGGCGCGCTTTGAGAGCGGGCAGGATAAAAAGCAGGAGTTGCCCATAAAGAAGAGTGGCTCCGATGGTGTGGCCACTAGCGAAACTGTAACCAGACCAATCCACAAACGGACCATCGACAAAGGGCCGTTGCCGATGGACAAGAACCTTCACCCACTCGTTCACGAGCATGCCCCCTGGGACAGCGACGATTAGAGTCACAAGAAACGGCCACCAGCGTTTCCACACAAAAAACACCACCAGCGCGAACATAACAATACCAATCCACTCCCCGGAACCGAAGTCGGTGAATGCGCGCAGCACACCCACAAACACCGGGGAGAGGCGCTCGTGGAACCACGTCGCAAGCTCGTGATCAGTACCTGCAAGGGGATTGGCCAAGGCCAGCGGCGCCACGAAATTCTGAGGGAGAAAAAGTGCGTTTGTCACAGAAGCAACGTTGCCAGTCTATCTCCGATAAAGCGCGAGTCAACTAATTGCGTAAATAAGTCTAGGCTCTCAGGGCAAGGCCGATGGCAAAATTGCAGCTTAAGAGAGTCAAGAGAACATCCGCCAACACCAGCTCGGGTGAAGATTCCGTAAATAGTCCTTGCCAAAATATTCTCTCTCCGATACATCGCTTTCAAGTTCCTCATCCGATATGTCGATGTCCGGGTCGCCTTAACCATATGAGAATCATTTCAAAGCTCTGTGCCTTTCTTTTCTTTGCGGGCGTTACATCAGCATTAGCCGGGACCGCGACTTTTGAAGCCCAACCTTCGCCCACTCCAGAGGATGAAAACTCACACGATCTTTTTTCTTGGGAGACGACTTACACGTTCCGTAGCGATTTTAAGGAGTCCAAATTAGGCCACGGAGATTCCCTTTATGATGATTTCAGTTACGACCATCGTTTTCTGGTTACCGGGAAATGGTACCTTCGCCTCGGTGTCGAATACGAACGCCATGATTTCGACGGCACCGACAATGGGTTACCAGATCACTTGCAAGCAGCCTATGGTCACATAGCGCTGGAATACGTTGTGAAGGATTTCCCCGGTGCAGGGATCGAATTTGATCCTGGAGTTTACTTTCAGGACCACGTCAGTGGCGACGCGTTCGATATTCCGACGAAAGTGTTCGTCTCGTTTCCGCTAAAAAAAGACAAGGTCTTTGCGGTGGTTGGTTTGGGCTGGTCGCTGTACCAAGACCCGCCGGTAGCGCCGGGCGGAGGCATTATCTGGCTGATCAACGACAAGTTGCGCCTTCAGGGCGTCTTCCCAAAACCGGCACTTATCTATCAACCAAACGACGATTGGGATTTGCGGATCATCGGCGAGCTTAACTACACCAGCTTTCGTACCGACGATGTCGTCTCCCACACGGAGCAAAAATTGAACCTACACGATGCGATCGTCCAATATAGCGAGTACCGCGCCGGCGCGGAGGTACGTTATACCGGCTTCAAACACTTCAAATTGATCGCGGGCGCAGGCGTCACAGTCGAACGGGATTTTGATTTCTTCCGCGCAAACCAGTCCAAGAGAACCGATCCCGCTCCATACCTCAGAGTTGCTGCAGAAGCGAGATTCTAGGGGAATATTTCGCCGAGCTTCCTCGCCAGTCCCTGGTCACCGCGAATCTTCAACCGCCCGGTGAGGTATGCCCATGTGCCGCCCATTTGATGGTTCGAAACGGCGACCCAATCCTTGTCCTTAGCCACGAACGTCACATTTGGATTGTCGATTTTTCCTTTTCCCATCTTGTACTTCCCGTCGTCTACGTCGATCCACCATTGCCCGCCTTGTGGCCCGCCCAAGTCCCATTGATAACGAGCGTGAACTCCCTTCGCCTTAGCCGGTTGGAAACTGCCGCGCATCGAGTCGAACACCTCCTGCGGCGTCGAGTCGATGTGTTCGCTGCTGGCTGCGTTGGCAGCCATAATACAAATCACCGAGGCAAGCGCGCTGATTGCCATGAATAAATAACGCCTGCTTGATCGATAATGAGGTACTTTGGGCTTCATCATTCGTTCGCCATTTGTCATTCGTGCTCCGTCATTCTCATGGCTCTATTGCTCAATGCGTTTCAGGAGGAATGCTGCGCCGAGAAATGTGATCAAGGCTCCGGCCAATAGCACCAGCAGATCGAGGCAATAAAATCGCGGTGTCGCGTGATACATGTTCACCAGCCGAAAGGCGCGGCAGAAGTGAGTAAGCGGAAAAAGTTCGGAAATATACTGGATCGCCCTGGGCAGCTGTCCCAGCGGCGCGAACGCGCCTGAGAGCACAAACACTGGTAGCAGAAAAAAAACAGAAAACTGTATGGCCTGGGTTTGTGTGCGTGAAAATGCCGAGATCAACAAGCCGAGGCCGAGTGAACACAACAGGAAAAGCAAGCAGACCACAGCAAGAGCGGGCAGTTGATAAAAGGCCACCCCAAAATGCCAGCTGCTCACCAGCATGATCACCAGTACCAAGAAGATGGATACTACCAGATAAGGCAACATCTTGCCGATCACGATTTCACGGCGCCGAAGCGACGTCACCATCAGCTGGTAGAGCGTGCCTGACTCTCGTTCCCGCGCGATCGTGCAAGCCATCAGCGTGACTGTCAGGAGCTGCAGGATCAGGCCAATGATGCCGGGGACAACGTAATCGATGACGCGCGATTTCGGGTTGTATAACAGCTTGCGATCCACCGACCACATTTCCATCATGGAGACGAAACGCTTGCGAATTTGGACTGGCAGCTGCTTGCCTAGTTCAAAGACCTCTTCCGGCAGGGTCTCAATCATCCGATCCCGTTGTTTTAGCTGAAACTCCCCCAAACTCTGTCGAACGCTACCTTCTACAGCATCAGCCGTGTTGATGTCGCTGCCATCGAGATATAGCAGCAGCGGCTTCGGGTCGCCGTTTTCCAGGCTTGCATTCCAACCTGCAGGAATGATCAGCGCAGCCTGCACTCCTTCACCGAGCAAGTTCGATTCGCCCTTCGCATCCGGCGGTCCCTGCAGCCACTGAAACGTTTTGTTCTTCGAAATGATGTCGACGAATTCCTGTGCACGTGGAGTGTTGTCGCGATCAATGAGCAGGCTTTTCACGCCGGTTAGTTCGCTCGTTTCAAAGGCATGGCCGAAAAGAAGCGTGAACAGCGGCGGCAGAGTCAACACCAGCAGCAGTACACGCCGATCGCGCAGGATGTGCAGAAATTCTTTGTAAGCGACACTGGCCGTCGCCTCGAATGATAACCATTTCATGGAGTCGATCTTTTCAAAATGCCGTCGTAGCCCTGTGAATATGCGGTGAAAACGTCCTCCATATCAGGTTCCACCCAACGTTCGCCTAACAAGTGAAGATCGTGGAATGGCCAACGTTCACGCCATTTGGCCATCAATCGCTCAGGTTCTGCCGCGTAAAGGCGCAAGCTGCCACTGCGCAGCGAGACGCCAAGCAGTTCGGGAAGATCCCGCAGTCGAACGAGCGCCGGCATCAGCGGGTCGACATCGATCTCGAGCAATCGAGTGCGAAAGCTCGATTTCAAAGCGCGCGGAGAAGCTTTTGCCAGCAACCGTCCTCCCTCGATAAAACCTACTTCGGTGCAGCGCTCGGCCTCGTCCATGTAGTGCGTGGTAACGAAAATCGTTTTGCCTTCATTGCTAAGGTCGTAAAGCAAGTTCCAGATTTGCTGCCGGTGCACCGGGTCGAGGCCCACAGTCGGCTCGTCAAAAAACAGCAGCGATGGGTTGTGCACGAGCGCGCATCCAATCGCCAGCAACTGCCGCATCCCCCCAGATAAGCTTTGCGCGGCGGTATTACGCTTTTCCTGCAAATCGATCACCCGTAGCAGGCGTTCGATTCGCCGCTCTAATTCCGCGCCAGGCACACCATAGGCACCTCCGAAAAAGCGGAAATTCTCCAGAACGGTCAGATCGCGATAAAGACTGAAGCGCTGGGGAACATATCCGAACTTGGTCCGCACAAAATGTCGGTCTTTCCAAACATCCGCGGCTTCAATCGTGGCGTGGCCAGCCGTAGGATGGGTCAGGCCGCACAACATCCGCATCGTCGTGGTTTTGCCAGCCCCATTAGGGCCGAGAAAACCAAAGATTGTTCCCGCTTCGATTTGAAGGGAAAGATCCTGCACAGCATGGACGTTACCGAAACTCTTGCTCAGATGCTCGAGCACGATCACCGGTTCGCTCATGATGATGAAACCCTATTGCGATGATCCAAAAAATTTGCAACCATCTGGCATTGGCCGTCACATATGTTGGTCATGAAAACTAAGATGCTGAACCTGCAGCGGCACTTCACGGTAAGGGCGTGCGGCCTGTTACTCTTGTTGTTCGTGTTGCGCCTGGGGCTGATAACCGCACGCGCTGACGCAGTTTCCGATCTCGCCTCGTTTTCCATTTTCGGCAAGGTCGATCTCGCGCAGCTGGCGAAAAGCGACGTGAAGACCGCGCACGGACCGCCGATGAGTAATCCGCGATTTCTCGCAGTCCAAAGCTGCTATGTGGCACCGGGCTCGCCCAATCAGCAAATCGAGGCGCTGCGCCGGTGGAACCCCACAAGGCACCGCGAACTAAAGGTTTTTCTACACTCTGACCTGCCGCCGAACCCAACAGCCGCGAACTTTGAACAACTGAAAAACGCGCCCGGTAATAGTTCTGTGCGTTCATTCGTCGCAGCGACTCAAAAACTCGGTCCTGAGCTCCAAATTAGCCGGGACGAGGCGAAGAAATTTTCTGCCGGATCCGGAGACGGCGGAGGCGCCATGCCTGCATCGGTTGTAGCGTTCTGGACAGACACATTGACTGCGCGAACGAAAAGTTTCGTGTCGAGCGGAATGTCCGGTCAACCGCCTTACGATCATGCTGGTCCGTCTATTCGAGCGAGCGAGGAGGTAAATGGATTACTGCGCGAGCAAGGGAAAATCCGCAATCAATTTTCGGGGTTACTTGGAGCCACCGGCATTGGACGTGGCGCAGGCTCGCTCACGCCTGAACTCTACTGGGAACTCCTCGACGTGGATGATCAAGGCGTAGTAACGCTGGGCGCATCTTACAGCCGCGGGGCGGGCGGGACTTATCAAGCTGCAGATGTCCTCTATTACGCAAGCGGCGGCTATTACGTTGCTCTCACGTTATACCAGATGTGGCCTGTTACGGTGGAAGGCAAACCTTCCACGCTTGTCTGGCGCGGCGACATGATCTCCGCACCGTCGCTGGCCACGCTACATGGCGTGGAACGGCTCGGATCGGAATCGGTCATGATGAAAAACATCACCAAAGCCGTCACGCTGTTTCGTCGCGACACAAGCGGAAATCGTTAAATGACGTGAAAAATACCGCGTGTCGATCTTGTCTTCCGCTTCTCTGTGCTGCGTCGTTATTTTTGTTTGGGACGCCAATTTTCGCCGAGAACAGCGATAGCTGGTTCAAATCGCTCCCTCACCTTTCGGGCGAATTTATCGCAGAAGAGACTTATGTTGGCAATGGTGATGTCGAACGCGGACCTAACAAAAGCGTTCGAGATTTCGATGAACACGATTCGATCCTGGAGCTTGTCCTAACTCCGCGAATTAAAGCCGGGGTGTTACGGCTCGGCGCTGCGTGGGAGCGGTTCTCGTTTGGTTTTCCAGACGGCACGCCGCTGCCAGACAACCTGCAAGCGGTCAATTTGGTCATCGGATTGGACACGCAACTTTCAGATTCAATCCTCGTCAGAGCCGAAGCCCGGCCCGGTGTTTACAACACAGGCTTCGACAATTTATCAGACGATTTCAACCTGCCGTTCGTCATCGGCGGCACTTATATTTACAGTCCCAATCTACAAATCATTCTCGGTGTTGGCGTTGACGTCGAACGGAAGTATCCCGTTATCCCTGTTGCCGGCATTCGCTGGAAAATAAGTCGTCAATGGCTCCTTGATGCTGTGCTACCGACGCCGCGTCTGGATTTCGAGATGAACAACAACGTAACGCTTTATGTGGGGGGGAACGTCAAGCAAACCAATTTCCGCGTGGACGACGATTTTGGAGACGCTAATGGAATTCCCCGGCTGAACCATGCCATTCTGAGTTATAGCGAAGTGCGAACCGGCGCTGGGTTTGACTGGAAACTTTCGCCCATTGTGACGTTCACAGGTGAGGTCGGCTACCAGCCATACAGAAACTTCGATTTCTATCGCGCCGACGTGCGCTACCACGAGGATGGCGGCGCCCCTTATGGAATGGTTTCATTGCACGGCGCGTTCTGATAGTTTCTGCCGAGACCGCTACTTTCACCGCAAAGTCCGATCCAGCGCACCAATCCTACGGGTTTCAGGCCACCGCAACGCAACGCCCAACACGACCAGGATTGTTCCAATGCCTCCCGCAACGACAGAAATCACCGGGCCAAACAGCGCGGCCGTCAACCCCGATTCCAACGCACCGAACTCGTTTGATGTGCCGATAAAAATATTGTTTACCGACGAAACACGTCCGCGCATTTCATCCGGCGTGACCAGTTGCACAATGGAACCACGAATGATCACGCTCACGCTATCGAACGCGCCGAGAAGAAATAATAGCCCGAGCGATAACCAGAATATTTTGGACAAGCCAAACAGGATA
>JBKPDP010000002.1:0-53263 GCA_046727935.1 Verrucomicrobiota bacterium
GCACAGAAGCCTATCGGGGAATCGTGGGAAATAGTAGATCGCCCAGAAGCGCAGAGCATTGTGCGCAATGGACTACTGCGCGGGAAAACTTTGCACGAACTGTGGACTCAAAATCGGGACGAAATCTTCGGAGACGTTCCCGACGCTCCACGCTTTCCGCTGCTCCTAAAGCTTCTTGATGCGCACGACAACCTTTCGTTGCAAGTGCATCCACCAGAGAAAGTCGCCAAAAGATTAGGAGGCGAGCCGAAGACCGAGTTCTGGTACGTCGCTGCAACCAATCCGGGCGCCAACCTTTATATCGGATTTCGTGAGGCGATCACGCGAGATCAGTTTGAGAAGGCGTTACGTGATAGAACGGCAGCGGATTATGTTCACAAAATTCGAGTGAAACCGAGTGACGCCGTGTTTCTTCCGGCAGGGCGGTTTCATGCCATAGGGTCCGGCAATCTACTGATCGAGATCCAGCAGAACAGTGACACCACCTATCGCGTGTTCGATTGGAACCGCGCGGACGACAAAGGCAGGTCGCGTCAGTTACACATCGATCAGGCACTTCAATGCATCGATTTTGATGACGTTCGGCCGCAATTGCTGCAACCTAAAGGCGAACTGTTGCTGCATCACGATTTATTTGAGATCCAGAAATGGAATCTCGATTCACCGCGCGAAATCGCCCCCCGGGGAGACTTTGTAATCGTTTGCTGTCTAACCGGCTCTTTTCGCGGCGGCGGCGTCGATCTCATGCCCGGAGAGTTTTTTTTAATTCCCGCACAGCTACAGGAACGGCAATTACATCCGCGAGCCGATGGAACGACGCTATTGCGCGTAACGATCCCTAAACTGTAGCGGCGCTCTATGAACGCCGTGGCGTTTCTCTCTATCTCTTCGGCGGTCATAGCCCGCCGCTACAGATTCAGGTCACAATCCAAACACGCCGCGCAATCTCGTGATTCCTTACCGGAATCGCGTTCGTTTTTTGCGGCTGTTCACATTGTTCGCGCGCAGTTGAGGCAATGAAGGTGCCGGCTCCACACAATGCGAAGCACAGCAAAACAATCGCCATTTTTACCGTCGAAGTCATGAATCGGCTTCAGTTTTATCCCACGCCTTTACCCCAAAGCTTGTCCCAAACGGCGCAAGTAAGTAAAGCTATAAATTCCGGTGCTGTGTCCGTCGGCCCAGCGTGGCTGCAATGCGTAGCCGCCCACGAGATCGAAGCCGACGAGTTGAAAACTCGCGTCCGTATAAGTTACGTGCGGCCGCGAGATATTGCCGAGCAGGTCGGGTTCGCCACCGCATGCCGCGCAGGGACATGCGCGGCGTAGCGTCTCGAGCTTGAAAAACGATTCCGTGCCCTCATTCCAGGAGATGGCAAGCTCGTCTCCTATCTGCTGAATGTTCTTCGGTTCGAGCCGCATTAATCCTTTTGCCGTTTAGCTCGTTCACCGAAAATCGCCGTGCCCACCCGTACTAGTGTAGCCCCTTCCTCGACTGCAACTGGAAAATCGTTTGTCATTCCCATGGAAAGATGCGGAAGCTTCATACCGAATTCTGTCTCGAGTAAATCGCGCAGTTCGTGCAGCTGCACAAAATATTTCCGTGACGGTTCAGCTTCTCCCACCAGCGGAGGAATGCACATGAGTCCTTCGATCGACAATCGCGGTAGCGCAAGAAGCGATTCCATTTCGGCGCGTAGACTTTCGGGCTTGAAACCGAATTTACTCCCCTGCCCCGCCACATTTACTTCCAATAACACACGCGGATGCATTGCCTCCTCGGCCGCGATCCGATTCATCTCTTGCGCAAGCACAAGTGAATCGACACCGTGAAAAAGTTCGAACAACGGCAATGCGTGTCGGATCTTATTTTTCTGAAGATGACCAACGAAATGCCAACGTAAGTTCGACGGCAGCTCTGGAATTTTCGCACGCGCTTCCTGAACTCGGCTTTCGCCGAATAGAGTCTGCCCGGTTTCAACTGCCTCGCGCACTTTTTCAGCTGGATGTGTTTTTGTGATCGCCACGAGTTCGACTTCGTCCAGGGTGCGACCAGCTTTCGCGGCGGCGTGCACGATTTGTTCGCGAACACGCTGAAGATTTTCGGCAATGTCCATCAGCTACGATTCTAATGAATTCTGCTCATTCCGAAACCTCTTGATAGCGCGTTAAGTGGATCATTATTTGCTCGCAAACCGCTCACAAATGACCCACAACGAGTAGATATGAAACGCTATTCACTTCTTTTCGGAATCATCGTCGTTGCGGCGCTCACTTGTTCCAGCTCACTCGCCCAGGAAAAAACCAGCATTCAGCCTAATGCGACTGTGCTCAGTATCCTTCAAGGCAATGCCGGCAAAACTGTCGAGTTGCACTTGAGATCTGGAGAAAAGATCGGAGGGAAAGTCGGGCAAGTAACCGACAATATGGTCTATCTTTCTCATCTGACTGGCGCCGAATTTTTCGATGCCTTTGTGGATATGAAAGATGTCTCGGCGGTGGTAATTCGTGCGGGCGGCAGATAGCGATCGCCGCATCGGCTGGGGAAAACGATCTCGGGATCGTGTTGTGGGGCGCCGTTTGCCAATCCACAGATATGGCAACCGGACGGAACGAAGCTCCTGGGTGGGGAAAAACGCGATCTTATAGAGTAGCGAATAGCGGTTTTTGGATTGTCACGGGTGTCGGCGAGCAAAATACTGCGGCATGAAATTGACTAAAAACATCGGCATGCTGCTACTGGCGGTGTATCTGATTATCGATGGTCTCTTAGGATTCGGGCTACACCTCGGCCCATTCATTTTTCTCTTATACCTTGTGGCACTTGCCTCTGGCATTCTTATTCTCATCGGCAAATAGATCACCGCTTTATTCGACGCTTGGCCTTTGACGTTCGCCAAACTCTACTGCACCAATTCCTTCATTTGCGTCGCCAGCTTCGGGCCGATGCCGGCCTCTTCATGTTTGAAATAAACGAAGACTTCGAGCCAGTTTGATTCTTGTTCGCGGACAAAGTGAGTCCAGCGCTCTACGTCGCTCTCCACGTAATCTTCGCGGCGCAACCGCAGATATCCGTAATGAGTGGTGGCGACCTTTGGCGTCTCCAGCTTTTCAGTGTCGGCGATACAGAGCGCGGCACTGCACGCGCGCAACGTTTCAAAGACTTCCTCGTCAAACCATGATTCGTGACGGAATTCGAACGCAGCGCGCATTCCACCGGGCAGACCATTCAGGAAGTCGCCTAGCACCAGAGTGTCTTTCTTGAAATTGGGCGGGAGTTGAAACAGTACCGGCCCTAATTTTTCGCCCAGCGCTAAGACTACATCATGGAAATATCGCAGCGTGTCCGCGCATTCGCGCAGTTTTGACCAATGCGTGATCTTCTGTGGCGCTTTCAGCGCGAACCGAAAATTCCTCGGAGTTACCGCATTCCAATTATCAATCGTCTTCGGCGCAGGAATTCTATGGAATGTGTAATTGATTTCTGTGGTCGAAAGGCGTTCGGCGTAAAACGGCAACATCTTTGCCGCCGGCAAATCTTCCGGGTAAAAGTTTCCCTTCCACTCGGCGTACTGAAAACCTGATGTCCCAATCCAAAATTTCATAAAAGGCGCCCAGATAAAGACTTCTCCAAGTGAAGGCAGGCTTCAAGGAGCACGAAATGCTTTTTAAACGTCCGCTGCCGAGGCCATATCCGAATTTAGTATAGCGGCGTGTTCTTTTCGGCCCGCTCAATTCAAACGGGCAGAGAACGCTAATCATCGCCGCCACTGAACTAAAAAGGGGGAAATCATGAAGAGAATGCTCTTGAGTATTACGCTGGCAATGGTGGCATCGCTAGCGTGGGGACAGACTACGCGACAGCCGCTTATGAACGAGCGACAGGTGCCGCAGCAGCAGACCACTACAACCAGAACGACCACTACGGAAGGAACGGGAACAATCACCGAGTACACTCCGGGTAGTGCAATCGTGCTGAGGGAAACTAGCGGACCCGTCCGCTATCGCTTCGGCAAGACAGTCACTTATGTGACGCGGAGCGGCAGGGTTCTGGACGAAAATACGGTGAAAACCAGAGTCAGAGTCGGTGTTCCCGTCCGCGTCCACTACGTCGGGACAGGCGAGGACAGGATGGTTGATCGTGTGATCCTCGATGAGGATTAATATGTAAGCTCGTTTGTCTCCATCGCGCCTTTCTGTTCTGCCTGTTTGGCGGAACAGCAAAGGCGCGTTTTATTTGCTGACCACGGCCAGTGATGTGCGCTGTTCCTACGGCGTTCCAAGCGCACGGATTTCTCCAGTCACTTCTGTAACGGCCGGATAACCCTCGATCATTCGCGGAATCTTTCGTTCCGTCTCGGGATTTTTGCGTGCGAGCATAACTCTTAGGCAAGGTGTGCGGCGATCGTCTAACGAGCCAACATACACGCCGACTACATCGGGCAGCGCCAACAGCTCCGTATCGTGAGCAGCGAGTACGGCGTTAATATCTCGCTTCGGTCGCGGAGAACTATTTTGGGCCATGTTTTGTCGGTAGGCGACGAGAAAAGTTAGCACGAAAACAAGCAAACAGAGGCCACATCGCCAACAACCTCTTCGGCATAATACCATTTCTTACACGCGGTCAGTTGCCTACCATTGTCGCACCAAGGAAATTCAGCACTTGTCCAATCGGATTGGCAAATGCGACCGAGTTATTGGCGGCAAAAAGCAAACCAACTGCGCGCGGATTTGTCGCGATATCTTGTACAAGCAGCGATCCCGAATCACCCGCTCTCAGAAAAGCCTGCGATTGATTACTCACGACGACCTGACCATAGAAAGTTTTCTGATAGGTGCTGCCATTACACTCGCGCGTAAAGGTTACCCTGACCGTTGCGTTTAAGCCGGAAACATGACTGTGTGTCGTAGCGGTGGTGCGGCCGCTTTTTTTCACATGCTGATTCAGCGAGACTCCCACGATGTAACGTGAGATGGTCCCAATCCCAAGGATGGCGCCATCGGTTCGCACCATGCCGGCTACGACTCTTGCGATCGCACAATCGACGTTGCTTTGCGTTAAAGAGCTTCTTTTCGCGAGCGTCCCCACGGTTTGCGCGAGATATCTGTTGCAGTTCTCGTCAATGAGTCCTGGTTGAATGATCGGGTCCCCTGTCTGAGCGATTCTATTATTGCCTCCGAGAACAATGTCTCCTTCCAGAACGTGGCAGGCACTTAAGATGTACTGCGTATTTCCAATTCGCACGAGCGCTCCCAGAGTGCCGCCGCAACAATAGCCGTTTGCGAGGTCGTAGATCCAGCCGCCAGAGGTTCCCAGACGAATGGGTGGCGTTTGCCTTTGCGTGTAACCCATGGCACGAATTTCGTCCATCAACTCAACCCGCACAGGTATACCGCGAACTTCTTGGGGAAGATTGCGGGTCACTTCAACAGGGTTTGCAGAATTTCGATCAACAAAAACCGCCAATGCTGGATTGCCGGTATCAGCGAGGCTGATCGCGGTGCCTAGGATTTCGGGTTGTTCCATCAGAGCCGGGGTGACATCTTCTTGAACGGCCATAACCGCCTGCACGGCAGCGTGCGTTTCATCGAGAATTTCCGTGGACGGATTGGCGAACCCGCTTGTTGCAAAGAAAACAAAAACGATCGCCGCAAGAAGTTTAGTCAGGAGGCAAACAGCTCGATCAATCGAAGACATCAATGAGATATTCGTATTGGATGTTTGTTGTGACCGCTAATATATACTTTCCAAATTGCATCCCAAAAACCGCCCCGGACGCATACTATTTATCATGGCATGAGTGAAACGCTTGCTTCTCGCGCACTAACGGTCCTGCACGATTGGGTCCAATCCGAGAGTCTTCGGAAACATTGCTATGCCGTCGCTGACTCGATGAAGCATTTTGCCCAATTGCGCGGCGAAGATGCCGACCTTTGGGAAGCCGTGGGCCTGTTGCACGATATGGATTATGAACGCTATCCAAACCTTGAACGCAGCCCGACGGAGGGCCACCCATTCATCGGCGTGGCGTGGCTACGCGACCACGGATGGAGCGACGAAGTCTGTCGAGGAATTCTTTCCCACGCGGATTACGCTAACGTTTCGCGTGAAACGCCTCTCGAAAAAACGCTGTATGCTGTCGATGAACTTAGCAGCTTCATTGTCGCCGTCGCACTCGTTCGTCCGACAAAGAGCATTCACGACGTCGATGTTCGAGCTGTAAAAAAGAAAATGAAAGATAAAGCATTCGCCCGCGCTGTGAACCGCGAGGACATCGCCCGTGGCACCGAACAGATCGGCACGCCGCTCGACAATGTCATTGCTGAAGTGATTACGGCACTGACGGCTGACGCAGAGCGCCTGGGTCTGGAGGCAACCATTCATTGAGTACCGCCAAGGCTCTACGGGGCGGCGGCAACCCTGTACACTAAAGTTTTTCGGCAACAATCTCCAATACCAACGGCGTAATCATCACCGCATTTGGATTCTTTTCCGCCTTGGCCAGATCATCGCGAACTTGATCCGCGAATTCTTGATTGATCCGTCCCATTTCAATCAGCCGGGGAAGATAAATGTCAATGAACGTCGCGGGCCATTGCCACATGTAATCTTTGGGACGCACACAAAACAGGTGCGGTCTCGCGGAGCGAACTGTGAAGCCGTTGACGGGAAGCAGCGTCGCCAGTGCCACTGCTCCGTCGGGCTCACCGCCTGACTCACGCCACGTTGCAATCACATGTTCGCGGAACCGCTCCTGATTCGCCAGACGCGGGAAGAAATGCCACGTCTCATAGTGGCCGTATTCATGGAAAATCGCCGCACTGCCCCTGCGCATCACTGCGCCCAGCTTTCTGATCAACAGCGCAGGATCGCCTACAAATGACATCACCCACCGACACCAGGAAAAATCGTAATTTCCCTTGGGCAACTCATCCGTCATTAAATCCAGTTGGTGAATCTTCACATTCGCGAGCGATCGCGCGCGACAGGTGTCTTCCATTGCACGAATGAAGTTCCCGGACCGCTCGAGCGCCACCACTTCGCCCGTAGGCCCGACGATTTCCGCAAGATCGAGCGCCGCGTAGCCTGGCCCAGCTCCCACATCGAGTACGCGTTTGCCGACGGTAATACCGGCTCTCTGCCAGCAATCCAAAACTACCGGACGCCAGACGCGATGTTGCAGTCCGAGTCTCGCTAGTTCCTCATTGTGCGTACCCAAAACATAATCGCGATCCGTTGCCATTACTAAACGGTTGCCAATTACGACAAGATTACCATGCGATTGTTGCGGCGTGTAGTGATTGGCGGATCAATTGCAGAAACACTACGTTGGTATTCGACATCCGGTTTCGACTAGTATTTCATTCATTATCGGTGACGATACAGCAGAAGCGCCGATATCTGATCGATGGAATACGAGATTCGACCACTCCTTGCTAACGACGAGCCGATCCTCCGGGAAATGCTTTATCAAGGGCTGTCCTCTGTTGGCAACCATCAACCTTCACGCGAGATCCTGCAGCGGCCGGAGTTCTCGCATTATGCCGAGGGCTGGGGCCGTGCTGGCGATACGGGCTTTGTGGCACACGACAAAAAAGACGGATCAGTAATCGGCGCCGTTTGGTTGCGCAAGCCGGTCGACGAACCTGATGCACCGCCGGAACTCGCTTTTGCAGTGAGACCGGAACACCGTCGGCATGGTATCGGCACTGCCCTCCTAACACAACTGGTCCGTGCGAATCCTCATGAGTCAACAATTTCGGTTAGCCTCGTTGCAGGCAGACCGGTGTTGCGCCTTTATGAACGATTTGGATTCAAGGTTGCGGAACAAGGACCGAATGCCATCGTAATGCGAAGACGCGTGTAAGGTGCTGCGGTCAGGGACAGGAACAGGACGCAGCCGTCCAACCGCCGTAACGAAACTCAAGGCGCAAAGATCAGCAGCACAAATACCGCGAAAAGGAGCAAGTGAACGCAACCCTGCAAAACATTTGTCTTTCGGCTGGTAAAGGTAACCACGCTCACCGCCAGCGTTAACAGCAGCAGCGGAAGGTTGCCGCCTTGCACGCCGAGGGTCACGGGTCGTTTCGTGACCAAGCTGATAGTCAGCACGGCGGGAATTGTGAGTCCGATGGTCGCAAGCACGGAACCGAGCAGGATGTTTATCGAACGCTGCAACTGATTACGCAAAGTGGCCGTGATAGCACCTATTCCTTCTGGCGCAAGCACCAAAGCAGCAATAATCGCGCCGCCAAACGCCTGAGGCATGCCAAATTGCTCGATGCTGTTGTCCAAAGGGACGGCAAACTTTTCTGCCAGTAAAATCACGACGATTAAATAAAGAAGCAGTATCGGCGCATGAAAAGCAGTTGATTGGACGTGCAGTGAGTGATGACTTGGATTGGCCGCCACACCCGCCTGTTCTGATTCCATGAAGTAGCCTCGATGCCGCATCGTCTGAATCAGCAGAAAAATCGCGTAAAGCAATAGTGTCATCACGATGAGGAAGATCCCCTGCTCGGTGGAAAACGTTGGGCCGCCCGTGGAAGTGGTAAAGCTTGGCAGCACCAAACCGAGCACTGCCAGCGTCATGATGACATTGAGATAGGAGTTAACCCCTTGCAGATTGTAATACTGTTCGCGGTGACGCAACCCACCCAGTAGCAGGCACAGGCCAACGAACCCGTTGAGGGCAATCATGACTACGCCAAAAATTGCGTCCCGTCCCAGCGTGGGATTATTTGCGCCGTGCAGCATCGCCATTGAGATCATCACTACCTCAATGCTGATCGCCGACAGTGTCAGGATTAAAGTTCCGTAAGGCTCGCCAAACTTGATGGCAAGGCAGTCGGCATGCCGGGCGACGGACACCGCAGACCAAAGGATAACCGCAAAAAGCCAGAGGAAGACAATAATCAGCGCGACCGGATGCGCGATGATTTCGACCAGCCGATCCCCGGTCCCCCAAAAAATTGCCGCGGTTCCCAGCCCAATAAGCAGGGGGAATTCGCTGCGTATGGCGTCTCCCCAATGCTGAGCGCTTCTCGCTTGATGGATCAGCTCTGCCTTTCCAGACATGCGCGCGAGCATACCGAGCCCGCCTCCGCGATGCAATCAGTGCGTACGTGACCTGAAAACGGTTGCGGGGCAGAGATTCGAACGCTCTGTCGGATGAGGCGATTTGCATCCACAACAATTAAACCGTAGGGAATGGACGTGAGCGACGCTTTTGAAACTTGGTGCACAACTAGAACAGTGGTGAGCGCTTTCGTAGTCATTGCGCTCGCATCCTTCAGCTCGCCGACTCTAAAGACTCTACATCGTTCGACAAGGTCCGTTCAGCATCATCAGGAGCAATTTGATCACAAGGGAAAAATCGAACTCTGCGTCCTCGCCAAGACTCCGACCAAGGTCTGTAATCGAAAGGGCAGCGCACAACAATCGTTTCAGGTTTTCTATTCTGCCAGTGATGTTTCGTTGCGCCGCCTCAACCTTTCTGCGCGTTTGATTTGCGCGACCGCAATTCATTCCGAAATTGCTCGCGGAAACAGCACGTTTCGCGAACGCGCCCCGCCGGTCTAAATCTGCGTCCGGCTTGTTGGCGACGTTAAGTCGCCGTCTTTTCCAGCGCGCCGGTCTGCGACGCTAGTCGTTTGTGACGACGCGTGGCCGCACGACACGCCAACCACTCTGCGACATTGGCAGATCCAAAACCCTTTCAGCTCTTACCTATTTATGAATCCTGGACTTACTTTCTTCACTGGCATTTTCTTGCTTGGTCTCTTCGGCTGGTATTTCGCGACCGGTCGCGCGCGGCCCAAACGCATTCTGGGCACGGTCCTCACCGTCTCGCTCGTGGCGTTTTGCCTAACGACACTTTATCCGCCGAACGAAGCCATCCGGCTCGGTCTTGATCTGCAAGGTGGCACATCTTTCCTGATCCGACTCACCCCGGAAGGTGAACGCTCGATCAGCACCGATACTCTCGATCAGGCGGTCGAGGTGATTCGAAAGCGGGTCGATCAGTTCGGCGTGAGTGAACCGATCATCACGCCACAAGGCGGCGACCGGATTCTCGTTCAGATTCCGGGACTCGATCCCGAGCAGATTGCGGCAGCGCGGCAGCAATTGGCGCAGGTAGCGAAGTTGGAATTTCGACTCGTGCATCCCGAGAGTGACCGGCTCATTGCGCAAATCGCAAAGGGGACCGAAGTGGTACCGCTGGGCTACCGCGTTGAAACCCAAACGGAGACGCGAGACGAACAAGACGTCGAAGAGAAGCTCCTGGTGAAAGTGCGCCCTGATCTTCTTGGCGACCGTGTGACAAAAGGCGTCCCAACCTATGATGAGCAAGGCTGGGGCGTTGGTCTCCAATTTGATCGCGAAGGCGCGAACCTTTTCGGAAAATTAACGGAAGCACATGTCGGCAAACGTTTCGCCATTGTGCTCGACGGCAAAGTGCAATCCGCGCCGGTGATTCGCGAGCCGATCTACGGTGGTCACGCTTCGATTACCGGCCGCTTCACGGAAGAAGAGGCGCGCAATTTGGCGAGCGTGTTGGAAAATCCGCTGCAAACGCCAGTGACCGTGGAAGAGGAGCGGAGCGTTTCTGCGACCCTTGGCGCTGATTCCATCAGGAGTGGCATCTATGCCGGGTTGCTTGGTCTCGCGCTCACTTTTCTCTTCATCACGATCTATTATCGATTTGTTGGCATCATCGCCAGCGTCGCGCTGATTGTTAATCTCGTGCTGCTCTTCGGAGCGATGGCGATGTTCAACTTCGTCCTGACGCTGCCGGGAATAGCCGGCATTATTCTAACAATCGGCATGGCTGTGGACGCGAACGTGTTGATTTTCGAACGGCTGCGTGAAGAACTCGCAACCGGTAAACCGTTGAGCGTGGCCTTAACTGCGGCGTACGACAAGGCATTCAGCGCGATCTTTGACTCGAACATTACCACACTCATCACGGCGCTAATTCTTTTCTGGAAGGCGACGGGACCGGTCAAAGGGTTCGCCGTCACGCTCAGTATCGGCATCGTCGCGTCGATGTTTTCCGCGCTGCTCGTGACGCGCAATTGCTTCAACTGGGCCATCGCGAGCGGCGTTCTCAAACGCGTCACAATGTCGAACCTGATCAAAGCGACGAACTTTGATTTTCTGGGCAAGCGCCAGCTCTCGGTGGGAATATCTGCTCTCGTGATTCTCGTGTCGGTCAGCGTTTTTGCCGTGCGAGGCGGGAACAATTTCGGCATCGATTTTAAAGGCGGCGACCTGCTCGTGCTGGAAGCGCAGCGGAAGGTGAGCGAAGGCGACGTTCGCGCTGCGCTCAAGCGGATCGACTTGCAGGAGAGTGTTGTGCAAACGGAGAAATCGGCGGCAAAGGAATTCCTCACCATTCGCAGCGCCCCGGGCACGAGCGAGCGAATCGAGAAACTGCTCGATGAAAAATTTCCGGAGGCGAAATTCCGCGTCGAGCAAAATGACAAAGTCGGCAAGCTTATTGGTGACGAGCTGGCGCGCAATTCGCTGATCGCGCTCAGCCTTGGGATCATCGGTATCTTCATTTACGTCGCCGCGCGGTTTGAACTCGCGTTTGCTGTGGCTGCGATCATTGCCTTGTTGCATGACGTAATCTTGACGATCGGCGCATTTGCTTTGTTCGGTCGCGAGTTGTCTCTGATTATCGTTGGCGCGGTGTTGACGATCGCGGGTTATTCGATCAACGACACGATCGTAGTCTTCGATCGGATCAGGGAGGGAATGCGCAGGAACGACACGCTCTCGCTGCAATCCATTATGAATCGCGCGATTAACGAAACGCTCGGTCGCACGATTTTGACTGGCGGCACAACCGTACTGTCCACTCTCGCTCTTTACTTTTTAGGTGGTCCCGTGCTGCACGATTTTGCATTCACGATTCTGATTGGCATCGTCGTCGGAACCTACTCGTCGATCTTCATCGCCTCTCCAATCGTGCTCTGGTGGTCGCGCCGGACGGGGCAGAAGCACCGCGAATCACAACCGGAGACGGCGTTGGCAGTGCACTAATGTATCTCCCGCAATTTTTGTCGGCAAACGCTCTCGCCCATGACCAATGGGTGCGGGGGTGCCTTGAAATCCAGCATTTGAGTCACCGAGTATCAACTGCCATGGAGTAAGCGGTCATGCGCGAAGTCACCTTCCTCCAGGACCTGGCCATAGTAATGGTCGTGGCAGGGCTCGTGACCGTGTTATTTCACCGGCTCAAGCAGCCTGTCCTGCTCGGGTATGTTGTCGCCGGTGTAATCATCGGTCCGCACACGCCGCCCTTCCCGCTCATTTCGGATCAACACACGATTCAAACATTATCCGAGTTGGGAATCGTCTTCTTAATGTTTTCGCTCGGCCTCGAATTCACTCTCGGAAAACTCCGTGAAGTCGGCGCGACCGCTTTGATCGCCGCATTATCGGCCATTGTGGTCATGGTGTGGGCCGGCTACTGGGTCGGTCGCGCTTTTGGCTGGGGCACGATGGATTGCATCTTTCTCGGTGCGATTCTCTCGATCTCGTCCACAACAATCATCGTCAAAGCGCTTGAGGACCTCGGCAAAACAAAGGAGAAATTCGCGAGGCTGATTTTCGGCATCCTGATCGTCGAAGACATTCTCGCCATTGTTATGATTGCGTTGCTCTCTGGCTTCGCAACCTCGGGCTCGTTCTCCGCCAGAGATGTTGCCATCACCGTGATCAAGCTCGGTACATTCCTCGTTACTCTTTTCGTTGCGGGTCTGATCATTGTGCCGCGACTCCTCAATTACGTCGCAAAGTTTAAAAGTAACGAAATGCTTTTGGTAGGCGTTCTGGGACTTTGTTTTGGCGTCTCGCTGCTGGCGGTGAAGCTGAACTACAGCGTCGCCCTGGGTGCCTTTCTGATCGGGACCATCGTAGCGGAAGCCAGGCAAATCGGTCGCATCGAAACGCTCATGACGCCGGTGCGCGACATGTTCAGCGCGGTTTTCTTCGTCTCCATTGGATTATTGATCAATCCGGCGCTTATCTGGCAGCACGCGTTGCCCATTCTGGTCATCACGGTCGTAGTTATCCTGGGCCAGACGATCACCTGTTCCGTGGGCGCATTCGTAGCCGGGAACGACCTGCGCACGTCCCTGCGCGTAGGCATGGGACTGGCGCAGATCGGGGAGTTTTCCTTCATCATCGCTTCGCTAGGACTGAGCTTGAATGTGACCAGTGAATTCCTGTACCCAATCGCCGTCGCCGTCTCCGGGCTTACGACACTGATCGCGCCTTATCTAATTAAGAGCTCAGATACTTTGGTAGGCGTGTTTGATCGAATCGCGCCCCTGCCCTTAAAAGCTATCTCGATCTTTACACACGTTGGACTGGCACCCTCGGACAAAACGGAAGCGCGAATGTGCCCTTCCAATTCGTCAGGAAACTGGGGCGGCAAATTGGACTGAATGTCATTCTGGTGACGGCTATTTTTATTGCTGCGGCTTATTTCCGGCAACGGTTCCTTGTCCTCTGGCCCCGCGTGCCCGGGGGTGAGAATGGCGTAAAGGCGCTGCTTTGGTTAGGCGCGATGTTGCTCAGCCTGCCAATTTTGATCGCAATTTTTCGTAAGATGCAAGCGCTCTCGATGCTACTCTCGGAGGTTAGTGTGACCAGATCGGCGGCGGGAGGGCAAACGGCAATGCTGCGCGCAATCGTGAGTAATACCATCCTTGCCCTTGGTTGCACCGCGCTGGTGTTTCTCATCTTACTGCTCAGCTCTACGATTTTGCCATCCTGGAACGTCTTCCTAGTGCTGGCGTTGGTCGCCATCGCCGGTGCAATTCTTCTGAGACGTTCGGCAATTCGAATCTACGCAAAAGGCCAGGTCGCTCTGCGCGAAACTCTGTCCCAGCCGCCCGCGCCCAGGCAGTCGATGCCTTCCCCGGCGTTACCTTCGTTGTTAAGCGCCGCGTCGCTGAGATCGATTGTGATTTCGCCAGGTTCGCCCGCGGCAGGCAGACTGATCGGTGAACTACGTTTGCGATCTGAAACCGGCGCCAGTGTCGTTGGAATTGAGCGCGATGGAAATAGCGTCCTCAACCCTGGCCCTGATGTAGAGATCCGTCCAGGTGATACCGTGCTTCTGCTCGGCAGCGGTCAGCAACTTAAAGCTGCGGCCGACCTTTTGCATGCCGAACAAAACAGCGCTGACCCATCGCTCAATGATCCTCGTGATTCTTCAGGCGATATTATAGAGAGCGGTGCAATCAAGCGATGACGGTTGCTGCAAAGAGGTGCGCTTTCACAAGCGCCCTCCGTGGCCTTCGATCTATCACGGCTTGATCGTCAACAGACTCTACAACGCGAAGCAGTCTGCCGTTATCGTCTGCGCCTACTCTTTCTTTTGGGCCAGCGGCAGAAATTCCTCGCGCGCGACCTTCCCGTCTTTGACCGTGTAAATTCCCACCTCGGACATCTGCATTCGCTTCTTCGACTCTTTGTCGGTTACATCCACGTCGAACTGCACGACGAACGTATCGCGGGCCACAAATGGTCCTGCCACTTTCGCGTCGTGCACTTCCATATTTTTCTCCCACCACTCCGTCTTGCCGCGCACCTGATCAATGCCGCGCATTTCCGCCGGCATGTTTTCCATCGCGCGGGCTTCCACGCTCACGATGTCCTTGGCGTAAAGCTCGTTGAGCGCCTTCATCCATTCACCCTTCCGGCAAAGTTCCACCAACCTGTTTGCAACTTCCTCTGTATTCATGTCTTCTCCTCTATTTTTAATTGAGAAATGTTCAACCGATATTTCTGTAACATCTTTTGTGACTTGTTGCCGCTCTGCACCGGCCGTCTGTGATCGCTGAACGCTGTCGTCACCCGCGAAGGCCAAAAGCGGTGGGTCTCGATTAACCGCCCGCAATGGCACCGATGATTACAAACGGCTCGGACCCATTTGCAATGGCTTCTGGCAGCGGAGACTCAGGCGATTCGTGAGATAAATCTTCTCCACAGCCAAAAAACCGTACGAGCGGCCGACGGAGTTGAGTAACGTGATCGCGCATCGTCCCACGCAACATGGGATATCGAGTTTCGAGCTCGTCGAGTATGTACCGTTGAGTGACGGTAGCGTTGACGTCGAGTTCTACCTCGCCATCGACGCGCGCCAACGTGCGCAAATGCGGCGGCAGAACAACACGAATCATGGCAGCGTTTGCACCTCCACCGAAAGCACGGCGGGCAGATCACGCACAATTGGCTTCCAACTATCGCCGGCGTCTGCCGACGCGTAAACCTGTCCGCCGGTCGTTCCAAAGTAAATGCCGCACGGCTCGAGCGAATCGACAGACATGGAATCACGCAACACATTTACGTAACAATTGCGCTGGGGCAGACCTTTCGTGAGCGCTTCCCATTCGTTTCCACCGGTCCGGCTGCGATAGACACGCAGCCTGCTGTTAGGCGGGTAATGCTCAGAATCGCTTTTGATCGGTACGACATAGATTGTCTCCGGCTCATGCGCGTGCACGTCGATCGGGAAACCGAAATCGCTCGGTAAATTTCCGCTAACCTCTCGCCAGGAATCGCCGGAATCGTCGCTCCGCATCACGTCCCAGTGTTTTTGCATGAATATTGTATTGGGACGCGATCGATGCATGGCGATGCGATGAACGCAATGGCCAACCTCCGCCGATGGATCCGGTATGTATTCCGAATGCAATCCATGATTGATCGGCTTCCATGTTTTGCCGCCGTCATCAGTACGGAACGCACCTGCGGCCGAAATCGCCACGAACATTCGTTGTCGATCTTGCGGATCGAGGAGAATTGTATGCAGACACATCCCACCCGCGCCCGGCTGCCATTTCGGGCCGCTGTCGTGTTTGCGAAGACCCGACAACTCGTTCCACGATTTGCCGCCATCTCTCGATTCGAACAGCGCGGCGTCTTCTACGCCGGCAAAGACATGCTCCGGATCATTCAGTGATGGCTCCAGATGCCAGACGCGCTTGAACTCCCATGGATGCTGGGTGCCGTCGTACCATTGATGCGTGCCCGGGATTCCATCGTAAACGAATTTGTTGCTCTCACCTTTCGGCATGCCGTCGGGACCTTTCAGATCCTCCTGACTGCTCCCGGGCGTGTTCCAAGTTTTTCCGCCGTCATCCGAGCGTTGAATGATTTGGCCGAACCAGCCGCTGGTCTGCGACGCATAAATGCGATTCGGATCAACAGGCGAACCCTTCATGTGGTAAATTTCCCAGCCTGCAAAATGCGGACCGCTCACCTTCCATCTTTTGCGCGCGCCATCCCCTGTCAGGATGAATGCGCCTTTTCTTGTGCCGACTAAAACTCGAACTTCGCTCATATTTTTCTCCTTTACTGATTTAATGACCCATCGAAACGTCCCAACCAAAATAGACTTCTACACTGACAATCTTGTTGTCTTTAATGCGCAGGATTTCCGTATTGCGCCCTTTCTCTCCATTCGGCTTCGTCATTTCGTAAGTTACAATAACTTCATCATCATGTTCGATTAGCCGCAAAAAGTTAAACTTTTGGCCCTGCCCGGCCCCAGGCCAGCATCGTTCAAAATATCCAGCGCGATCGAGTCCGACATCGAGCGGGCTTGAAAAAGTGAAATCCTCAGCAAGATGCCGCTCAAAAAATTCACGGTCACCGGCCGCAAAAGCATCGTACGATCGCTGTGCTAAACGGCGAGGGGTGATTTTCGGCATAAGCTTGCGTTACGTTTTGTTTTCCGTGATTCGTGCTTTGACCAGCTTCTTGAGCAGGGCGACGGGAAGCGGTTTGTCTGGAGAGAAGCGAATCGTGCCCTTGCTTGTCTGGAAATCCCTTAGCTCGTTCCGAATTTTTTTCAACATGGTCGAATTCCCCGGATAGAATGAGCAGTGACTCGCCCATGCACCAAAGAAAACCAACGCACGTCCATTCAGGCGAAACGAGGGAATTCCGTAACTGATGCACTCCTCAGCCGTAGGCGCGACGGCTCGGATGGTCTTGCGAAGTTTCTCGAGTGCGGCCCGCTGATCGGCCCGCACGTGCGCGAGGTATTCGTCAATCGTCCTCGGTTTTCGTTTCGCCGAAGCCATTAAGATTCGAACGCATCAATTTCCTGCGTACGCAGCCTTCAATTTGGCGATGTCGATCTTTTGCATTTGAAGCATGGCTTTCATGACTCTTTCTGCCTTGACCGCATCTTCGTCATGCAACATCTCGATCAACACAGCGGGAACGACCTGCCACGAGAGGCCAAATTTGTCCTTGAGCCAACCGCACTCTATTTCCTGTCCGCCATCAGAAGTGAGTTTCTCCCAAAAATAATCAACTTCCTGCTGCGTCTCGCAGTTCACGACAAACGAGATCGATTCATTAAATTTGAAGACCGGACCTCCGTTTAAAGCGACGAATTTCTGGCCCTCGATCTCGAATTCAACCGTCATCACCGATCCCGCCGGTCGTCCGGCAGCTTTTTCTCCCGCTTCGCCGTAGCGAACGATTTCTCCGATCTTGGAATTTTTGAAAATGGAGGTGTAAAACTTCGCTGCCTCCTCGGCTTGATCATCGAACCACAAAAATGGCGTAATTTTTTGCATACTGTCTCTCCTTTATCTCAACTCTAAGACGAACAAACCAAAACTCTCAGGACAAATTTCAGACACGAATTGCACGAATCCCACAACATTAGAAATCAATTCGTGCGCGTTCGTGAAATTAGTGTCTCTATTCCTTCGTTGGTAGCGGCGGATACTGCTCGAACTTCGGAATTGCCGGATCCATTTTGTCCCACGGTTGCGCGTCTGAAACGAAGATATCCATCTGCGGGTGGAACCAACTCGGATCATCGAGGGTGCCGGCCAGGAATCCGACAAACGGCGATTTCCTTCCTTCGAATTCGCCGCCGGTGATTCGCGAACCGCATTCGGGGCAAAAGCCGCGTTTGTGCCTCCCGCTAGCAAGGCTGGACGTGAAATGATAATGCAATCGTCCGCGCGTTAATCGAAATGCCTCTGCCGGCACCAACACGCCGGGAACAAATGCGCCGCCAGTCGTTTGTTGGCAATCGCGACAATGGCATTTGAACATCATGATCGGCTCAGCACTGCACTCGTAACGGATCGCTCCACAGGAGCAGCCACCGGTGAAAGGTATTTTCATGGTCATCCTTTCGCGAGATACTCGGCGAGTTGATCAAACGTTCCGCTCCATCCCTGCTTCATCCCCTCGTGCGAAGAATCAAATGTCTTCAGTTCTTCTGCCGTTGGATTGAGAGGAATCCATTCGATTTGTACCGTCGTCTTTCCGTCCTCATCTTTCAGCGTAAACGTCGAGAGCATTTCACGCGGCCAGGTAGGAGCCATCGGATGCCGCGTGATGCCGCCCGCTTCATCCGAAAATGAACTGACGACGACAATCCGCTTCGGCTCGACGATCTCGCGATAGACAAATTTGCCCCACATTTCCTTTCCATCCGGAGAGCGCAGACAATAGTGAAAGATTCCGCCCGACCGAAAATCCAATTTGGCAGTCGTCATTTTGAACCCTTTCGGTCCGAACCACTGCATTAATTGATCGCGGTCGGTCCACGCTTTCCACATTCGCTCGCGCGGCACATCAAACGTGCTCGAGATGACGACCGGTTTGGGAGTTTTTGTCAGATCATTTTCTTCTTTGGTCATAGTTTTTTTCAATGTTTTGTTTTGACACTTGATGACGAACCGGCTGTGCGGTTCAGGACATTTAATGGAGATTTTCTGCCAGGATTCATGAGGAACCTCATTAAGGTGATTGAATCGACTGCGCAATTTGTTGCCACGTTTCAGCCGAAACGACCGCGTACGCAAAATGTTCGACCAGGTCGAGGATGGCATCCCGTGGACCCTGCTTCCACTCGTCGCTGCTATAAAAAGCGTCTTCAGACGTTTGCCTGTCTTGGCCTTTGCGCGGACGCGCGAGCCCTCCGTTAATTCCCAGCTCCTCGTCATCGCCGGTCGTGACCAGCCAATACTCGATTGGGCCCGCCTTCGAACTTCTGGAATTTCCAGCCGAACACCTCCTGCTAAAACGGACGAACAGCTTCTGGATCGTCCGCGTAAACCTCGAAATGAACCACGCGTGGCATATTAATCCCTTTTAAGGTTTTGTTTCCATTGTTGCTGCTTCGATCAGTAACGATCGTGATGTCGCACCCACTCCATCGTAAAGTCGAGGTGGTCCTCGTTGCGGCCTTTCGGCACGAGATCGAGAAAATTGTACGCTCCAACAAGGATATCGAGTCCCCGCGCATACGTGGAATAGGTATGGAAAACGTCGCCGTCCTCATCTTTGTAAAACACACTTAAGCCATGCCTCTCCTCGCTCATCAACTCCTGCGTTTTGTAGTTGTAATACATTTTGCCTTTCGCTTGTTCTTCGTCCGTGGCTGAGACGTCATAATCGAAGTTGAAATCGTTGCCGTGCGACGAGACCCATTTGAAACGCCAGCCCATTCGCTTCTTGAACGGTTCGATCTCGGATAACGGCGCGCGAGAGACAACTACAAAGGTCACGTCGCGATGTGGCAGATGCCAGTTTGCTCCGTCGAAATGATCCGCCAGATACGAACAGCTTTTGCAACCTTCCTCCCAGCCGGGACCAAGCATGAAATGATAGACGATCAATTGGCTGCGCCCATCGAAGACATCGCCCAGGGTTTCCTTGCCGTTCGGTCCATCGAAGACGTATTGCTTCTCGATCTTAACCCATGGCAGTTCGCGCCGATGGCAGCTCACTTCGTCACGCAACCGTGTCAGTTCTTTTTCTCGCGTCAGCAGATCCTTGCGTGCAACGAGCCACTCAGCTTCTGACACAACTTTGGAAGCGTTCACCTCGCTTTTGTCTGTTTTCATTTCCAATGTCTCGATTTTCATTTTGTCTTGTTTCGTTTGTTTGATGATTTCGGTCGGGTTGAAAAAAATATTTCACGGCCAACACGGCCAGCCCGCCAGTTGAAGTCGCGCCAGCTGCAGTCAGCATCGCGTTTGCTATACATACAGGGCACATAAGATTTGTCCGCGGCTACCTCGGCGACGTTATTGGGTTCACCTTAATGATATGACGAACGAGTCGGCGCAGTCAGGACGCCCACGCGTGATTTGTCGTCCGCATTACGACACCCCCAATCGCTCGAACCTAGCTCGAATTCGTGACGATGTTTATATCTTGTTTCGCGGCGTCAGCAGATTCGCGTCGCGGGCTATCACCCATTTCCCGTCCGGTTTCTTTTGCAGAATCGTGAGAGTGTATCCGGAATGCACGACGGGTTGCCCGTCCGGTGGCTTAATGGTGACTTTGAGGCGATTGCGCATCCAAGCCCAATCGCCACGAACTTGAATCTCCTGGATGTCACTAGTTCCTTCTACGAGAGCACCTCTCATTTCCCTGCTCCTCGTTGTGAACGCTTCTTTCCCGAACGGCTCTTTACCAGCCACCATGAAGACTACATCGTCGGCCATAAGGTCACGAACCGTTGCGAGATCGCCTTTCTTGCTGGCAGTAATCCACGAGTCTACTAAATCGCGAATCGCTTTTTCATCGTGTTGCATAACATCATTCCTATACTGCTACAGTGGAACTTCTTTCATGGTTCGCCATAAACTGTTGCTCGGTTAATGTCGTGTCTTCTTCCAGTTTCGTCCGTTTGATGGATTTCGGTCGGCTTTAGAAAGAACTTCTTCACGATGAATCCCGTCCCGTGACGAACGAGACACATACGCTAACTCTTCCTGCTTCCGGCTGAATTCAGGCTTCGACGATGGTCTTGAATCCGCCGTAGAGCATGCGCTTCACATCGAAAGGCATCTCCTTCGGCATCTTCGCGAGACGCGGATCCTTCATGACTTTTGCGTTCACGCGGTCGCGATGCGCGCGCGACTTGTAAACGATCCACGAAAACACCACGGTTTCGCCGGATTTGGTCTTAATCCCGCGCGGGAACGCCAATCCCATTTTCACGTTTAGATCGTCGCCGACGCACTCGCGAAATTCGAGTGCGCCGTGGTCCCGCCAGATTTTGCCGGCTTTCTGAGCCATGCGGCGGTAGACGTTAAGGTTCTTCTTTGGAACCGGTAAAACGAATGCATCTACGTAATGAGCCATGATTAGTTCTTTTGTTGGTTGGATGATAGCTGCTTCGCCTCAGAGTTTGATCTCTCGGCATCCAGAAACTCGTTGATCATCGGCACGAGCACATCGGTTCGCGACGTGATCGCCATATGCTCGGTGCCGGGTAAAATCGCGAGTTGGGCGCGTGGCAGCAGGTGGAATAACGCGACCGCACCTTCCGGTCGCATGACGTCGTGATCGCTGCCCACCACCAAGGTCGGCGCGGTGATCGAACGAATCGCCTCGTCCGGCACATCCTTGAAGTCGCGCATGCGGTTGCGCGCCTTATAGAAAAACGACTCCAGATTCTCCGGATGCGGTGCGACTTTAAGATATGCCTCGCGCAATTCCACCGGCATCGCCTCCAGTCGCGCGGTTTTCATCGACTCCCAAAACTGCGGCTCAGCCCAATCGCGCTTCATTAGCGCCGTGATCACGACGAGCCGGTGGACCATCCGTGGACGCCGCATTGCCATGTGCAGCGCAATGGAGCCGCCGTTGCTGAAGCCGAAGAGATCAGCACGATCGACGTGAAGATATTCAAGGAGCGCCACGGTATCGTCAGCCGATTGCTCGAACGTGAACGGCCGCTCGCCGATGTCTGCCGTGCGGCCGCAACCTTGCTGTTCGAAAGTGATGATCTGCCGCTTGCGCGCCAGCAAGGGCAGGATCTTAGCGAATGACGTCTCGATTGTGTCGCCGCCGCCATGCAGCAGTACCAGCGGCAGCCGCATCGGATTCGTCGGACCGTGGACTTCGTAATAAATTCGAAGGCCGTTTACCGGGGCATATCCGGTCTGAGCAGGCGTGGCGGAGTGCATGCTGTGGGTGGCGAACAACGATAGGGCGATGAAAGCGATGGACGCTTTCATGTCCGTCGAATTGGACGAGGTCGATCAGGCGTGCGCAAGTTGCGCTTCGGTCCGCAGGTCTGCGGCAATGGGACATTCACCCAGCACAGGTCTGACTTCCACGCGAACGCCATATGGCAGACCTGGGCATTCCCTGGCGATCGCAACCGCTTCGTCCATGGTGGCGACGTCGAGAAGGAAATAACCACCAATTGCTTCTTTGGATTCCGCGAACGGGCCATCAGACACGGTACGATCCTTGCCCGAAACAATTCTTCCCTCGCGTTCCAGTGGATTTCCGGCCACCGCTTTGCCTTCTTCGGTTAAGCGCCTGAACCACGCCATCCAATTGTCTGTGACTTTTTGCAGTTCCTCCGGCGAAAGACCTTTGCGCAGGTCAGTGCCGCGAAATAGCAACATGTATCCGTTCTGGTTTTGGTTTTGCGTACTCATGTTCTGTGTTGTTGGTTGCTAGTTGAGAGTTTTTGGTTACTTCGATGATACAACGAACGCGTTGGCAAGTTTAGGACAAATTATTTTGCATTCGCGTCGCTCTGCCAAATCCCAAACGAGTTGGCCTCGGTATCCTGGCAGACTGCGAAATAGCCCATCTGCGGCACGGCTGTTTTCGCCAGGCAGATTTTGCCACCGAGTTTCTCGATTTTTTTGGAAAACTCGGCGACTGAATCTACGCTAACATAGTTGGTAATTGGTTGTTGTGGCTGTTTGCGCGCCATCAGGGCGCCATCGGGCGTGTCGTCGGCGGCGCCGGTGTCGATGTGCCAATACTCCTCGGGTCCTGGGAATCTCTCAATTTTCCAGCCAAACAAGTCGCCGTAAAACTTTTTGGCACGTTCTACGTTGTCCGCCGGGATTTCAAACCAAACGATACTTGCTGCTTGTTTCTTCTCTGATTTGCTCATGATTTTGCCTTTCTGTATATGTGATTTTTGGTTCTGTCAGACCTACAACGAATGAGCGCACCGGTTTAGGACAAGATTTTTCTGGTACTCTGACCGTCAACGCAGCGCTGCAGTCTTTTCAAAAGGAATGCTCGCTCCGATTTTGTCTCCGCAAGCTCAAACGATTTTCGGAATTGTTCGGCAGCGGCTTTCAGATTACCCGACCGCACTTCGAATTCGCCGAGCACCGCATAAAGCAGATAATACGAACTCAGCCTATTGAGATCTCGAACGCCTCGGACCGCGTGGAGCCCCGCTTCTGCTCCGTGAACGTTGGCGATGGCCACAGCACGATTGAGGGCAACGACCGGCGACTGATCGAATTCAATCAACTGATCATAAAGCGAAAGGATTTGCTGCCAGTTGGTGGACTCGTAATCCTTCGCTGCACAGTGACAGGCGGCGATTCCCGCCTGAAGATGATATTCGCTGAGCTGGTCGCCTGCCGCTGACTGCGCGAAATGAAACATGCCGCGCGCGATCATTGATTTGTCCCAGCGCGTCCGATCCTGCTCTTGCAGGCGCAGCAGATTGCCCTCGCTGTCCAGCCGCGTCGGATTGCGAGCGGCATTCAAAAGCATCAACGCCAGCAGCGCATGCGTCTTCGGCTGATTGCCGGCAGGATGTGCCACCAGCAATTCGACGAGACGAATTGCTTCTTCACAGAGCTCCTCGCGAACAAGGTTTTCGCCGCTCGACGCTTTGTAGCCTTCGTTGAACAGGAGGTAAAGCGATTGCAAAACACTGTCCAATCGCTGCGCCAATTCCCTGCCTGCGGGAATTTCGAAGGGGATTCGCGCCTCATGGATTTTTTGTTTTGCCCTAGTCAGTCGCTTGGCGATTGCGGCCTGTGTGGTTAGAAATGCGTGACCGATCTCGGTGACACTAAAACCGCACAGCGTCTTCAACGCGAGTGCGACTTGCGCGTCCGCGGGAATGGCAGGGTGACAACAGACGAACATCAATCGCAAACGATCGTCACGAATTTCGTCTTCCGAGAAAATCGCTTCGTCTGGCGTGGCGCCGTCGCGATCCATCAGACGAATGATTTCTGCCTGTTTGTTCTGAAATACTTTTCGTCGGCGAACCACGTCCAACGCGAGATTGCGCGACGCGCGCATTATCCAGGCCGAGGGATTTTTCGGAACTCCATAGAATGGCCAGGTCTGCAACGCCCGCGCGAGCGCTTCCTGAACGACGTCTTCCGCAAGGTTGAGATGTTCGATGCCAAAGATTCTTGTAAGAGTGGCAACCATCTTCGCCCCCTCATAGCGAAAAAGATGTTCCACTAATTGCGACACGCCATCCGTTTCTGGCACAACAGTTTTTAAAGGCACTATTTCTGCCATACCCTCAAGGCGCATAAAAACAACACGTGTAATTTCGACCAGAGATCTGGTGGAACATCACCGAACTGTCCGCTGTCGACGTACCGTTGCCCAGGTACTCCTGCCTCAGATCCGTTCTTCTTCCAAGTCGTACACGTCGAACCAGTGATGCACCACTCTGTTCCGCGGAATGAACTGCTGAATATAATCTTCCATGTATTCCTGGAGCTCCAGAGGCAAGTCGCTCAAATGCAGGTCACGTTCTTTGTTGTTCCACGCAATGATTTCGGCGCGCGGACGCTTTTTAGCGTGCTCGCCAATCCACGCCGCAATCTCATCATCGGTTGCGCCGGTGGCAACGAACGACCGAAAGTCGTCGTAATCGATCTCGGCAAATTTCAGCCAGCGCTGGTCGAGCGGACAGTTGGAATGGTACTCCCCTTCCCAGCCTACAAGCACCGCGCGACACTTGTCCACGGCGCGTGCCGCCAGTACATACCCAGCCAACGTTTGGCGCGGACTGCGCGGAAATTCTTTCCCATCGCGCAAATCGCGCGCCAGCAACTTCACTTTTTCGAGGTTCTTATCCATAGGGTTTCTTCTTCGTCGTTTTCTACATGATTGCTCTTACCTGTTCGAAGCCGATTGAGCGACGGTGCCTTCAGGCTTTGTTTCTTCTATCGATTTCACTTCAATCTGGATGCCTTCCCGCAAATCGTCGGTTGGATTCATAACAACCTTTGCATTTTCCTTCAGGCCATCGAGAACTTCGATTTGATCCCCGAAATCGCGACCGACCCGAATATTTTGCCAGTGGATGCGATCCTCGTTTCCAATGGTCGCCACTTGTGGCCCTTCCGTGCGGAACAGAAACGCGTTTGCAGGCACGACGATCGGTGCATTCTCATCAACCAGCAAAAATTTCACCTGCCCGTACATGCCAGCGTAAAGTTTTCCGTCGTGGTTGGGCACCTGCACTTCCACTAGCATGGTGCGCGACTGCGGGTCAAGCGCGCCCGCCGTGCGGGTGACCGTGCCGGAGAACTCCTCGCCGGGAAATTCCTGAAGAAGAATTTTCGCGGCTAGTCCTTCGTGAATCGACGGCGCGTTCTCCTGCGGCGCGTACACATAAACTCGCAACGGATCGCTTTGCACGATTCCGAAGAGCGGTGTGCCGGTATTACCGCTGCCAGCTGTCACCAGCGTGCCAAAATCGACAAATCGAGCGCTGATTTTCCCGTCAAATGGTGCCACGATTTGTTGGAAGCCCTGCAATTTCTGTAATTGCTCGTAATTTGCCCTGGCTCCTTCGTAAGCTTTTTCGTTCTGGTCGTACTCCTGTTTGGATACGACATTTTTCCCGACCAGATCACGCCAGCGGTCGGCCGTTACTTTTGCAATTTCATAACTGGCCTTCGCTTGCGCGAGTTGTTGATCGACCTCCGGCGTTTCGATCTCGGCAAGTGATTGGCCCTCTTTGACGTTGTCGCCGATATCGACTTTCCAGTCTTTCACGTAACCGTTCGAACGTGGATAGAGCGTCGTCTGCTTGAACGCCTGAAAGGTCCCCGGCAAAATGAGGTCCTGCGGCTTACCGTCACGTTGCGCGCTAACAACGTTCACGGCGAGCTGGCTTGTTGCTATTGCGAACCGCTGTTGCTCAACGTGTGCGCGCATGTGGCGCCAAACGCCGCTAATCACCAGAAGAGCGAGAATAGATACCGCCACGATGGGTCCCCAAACTGCGACACTGCGCTCCGGCGGATGCGTAGGCACGCCGGGCTGCGGTGCGCCCGCATCGCGAGCTCTTTGGTGCACCGCCGTCCGTGATTCCTCTCGCAGTTGCGTTGTACCAGAGCGGTTCTGCACGCCATCATCGCCGTGCCCGTTGGGTTGTTGCTTATTCATCAGGGCCGCCTTTCGTTTCTCCGCGCTCCTGGCGCTCAAATTCTTCGTCTTCGTCGCAACTGAATTCTGCCTTGCGCAACATGCTGTAAACGACGGGGACAAAAAACAGCGTCGCGAACGTAGCGACGATCAATCCGCCAATTACGGCGCGTCCGAGCGGCGCGTTTTGCTCGCCGCCTTCACCGAGTCCAAATGAAAACGGCAACATCCCGATAATCATGGCCAGCGCGGTCATCATCACTGGACGCAGCCGCGTAAAGCCTGCTGAGAGTGCGGCATCATGTGCACTTTTTGGGTGTTCGCCGCAGCGCTCGTCGTTGGCGAACGTCACAACCAAAATGCTGTTCGCTGTGGCGACGCCAATGGCCATGATCGCTCCCATGAGCGAGGGAACGTTGAGAGTGGTCCCGGTGATAAACAGCATCCAGACAATCCCTGAAAGCGCGCCCGGCAGCGCCATAATGATGACGAACGGATCAGTCCAGGACTGGAAATTGACCGCCATTAGAAAGTAAACGAGTACGATCGCAAACAGAATGCCGGCGCCGATGCCAGCGAACGATTTATTCATGCTGTCAACCTGGCCGCGAACACTTAGAAATGTGCCGCGCGGCAGCTTCGATTTAAACTCGTCGACCACCTTGGTCACCTGACTGGCCACACCGCCGAGGTCACGGCCCTGCACGTTGGCGAGCACGTCAAACACCGGCTGCACATTGTAATGGTTCACTATTACTGGCGATTCGCGGCGCTCAACGGTCGCAAGATTTCCGAGCAACTCCGGCCGCGGCAAGTTCGGCGCGACCACCGGCGTGTTCCGCAAATCTTGCAGCGTGTCCATCTTGTATTGCGGCGTTTGCACGGCGACCTGGTAGTTCACGCCATTTTGGAAATTCAGCCAGTAATTGGGCGCATTCTGTCCGCTTGAGCTAAGCGAGACCAGCATGGTGCGCGCGACGTCATTTTGCGTCAGCCCATTTTGCTGGGCGCGAGTGCGGTCCACATTCACACGCAGGTCCGGCCCGTGCACGAGCTGATGGACGTGAACATCCGCGGCTCCCGGAATCTGCGCGACGCGCGATTTGATTTCATTCGCGATATCGTACCCTTTCGGATTGCGCCCGGTGACCTGGATGTCAATCGGCGACGGGATGCCGAAGCTCAAAATCTGGCTGACGATATCTGGGGCGGAGAAATAAAATTCCATGTCTGGAAAATCGCGATGCAATTTCTCGCGCAGGATGCGCACGTAATCCGCAATCGGACGGTGCTTAGGTTGTAGCGACACGAGAATTTCGCCATCGGCCTCGCCAATGGTCGCGTTGTCACTGAAAGCAAGATTAATTCCGCTCGCCGGCAGGCCGATGTTGTCCAGCACATTATCGATTTCGTTTGGCGGAATCACCTCGCGAATCTTGCGGCCCACTTCGTAAAAACGTTCTTCGGTTGCTTCGAGTCGTGTGCCTGCTGGCGCGCGCACGTGCAGGCGAAACTGACCAGCGTCAACGGCCGGGAAAAAATCCCGCCCCAGAAATGGAACCAGGCAAAGCGAAATAAGCAGCGCGCCGCCCATCGCGGCGAAAACAATGCCGCGATGACTGAGACACCAGCGCAGTGCTTCCACATACCGATCGCGGATTTTCTCGAAGCCGCGATTGAAGAGTTCATGAATACCAAAGAAAAATCGCGTGATCGCACTAAGAATTCCTGCTGGGGAGCGGTCGCTGCGGCGGACCTCTTTGCGCTGCCTCGGTGCAGAGTCTTCTTCGTTGCTCGCAGGTCGCGCCCTACCATTCTCCTCCAGTTGGCGGCCGAGACCGGTATCGATTTCCTCCATATGTCCGCGCAACAGGAATTTCACCATTGTTGGTACAACGGTGCGGGAGAGAAGATATGATGCCAGCATGGCGAAGATCACCGCCATGGCCAGCGGTTGAAACAGATACTTGGCGGTGCCGCTAAGGAAAAAAATTGGGACAAACACGATGCAAATGCTGAGCGTCGAGACAAACGCGGGCACTGCGATCTGCGAGGCGCCATCCAGAATCGCGCGGATCATCGGTTTCCCCATGGCGAGATTGCGATGGATGTTTTCAATCTCCACGGTGGCGTCATCCACCAGGATGCCGACGGCGAGGGCGAGGCCGCCAAGCGTCATGATGTTCAGGGTCTCGCCGAGTGCGCCAAGAACAAGAATTGAGGATAAAATCGACAACGGGATAGATGTTGCGACCACGAGGGTGCTACGCCAGTTGCCAAGAAAAAGGAGAATCATCAGCGCCGTAAGACAAGCGGCGATCACGCCCTCGCGTAAAACGCCGTTTATGGATGCGCGCACAAAAATCGATTGGTCGAAAAGCTGGCTGATTTCCAGCTCCTTCGGAAGCGTGGCTTGGATGCGCGGCAGGGCCTCTTTAACACGCTTGATGATGTCGAGTGTCGATGCCCTGGCACTCTTTAGAACGGTGAGCAGCGCCGAGCGAATGCGATTTTGCGATACGATGTTGGTCTGCACCGCGAACCCGTCGCGTACATGAGCGACGTCGCGGATGTAAACTGTCGTACCATTTACCTGCTTGATAGGCAGGTCGTTTAATACCTGCAGGAGCTCCGGGCTGCTGTTGAGGCGCACATTGTATTCGCGATCGCCGATTTTTTGTGTACCCGCAGGCAGAATCACGTTCTGCGCGTTAACTGCATTGCTCACATCGGCAGGCGAAAGCCCTTTGCCATACAATTTTTGTGGATCGATATCGACCATGACCTGGGCCGACTTTCCTCCATACGGTAACGGCACTTGCGCGCCCTGAATCGTGGCGAGCTGGGTGCGGATGAAGTTTAAACCAAGATCGTAAAGTTGTTGCTCGGAGAGCGACTTGCTACTCAATCCCAGCTGCAGAATCGGGACGTTAGACGCGCTGTATTGAATGATGAGCGGTGGCGTCGTACCCGGCGGCATGATGCGCAAAAGCGTTTGTGCGATAGAAGTGATCTGTGCGACGCCGGCTTCCACCTTTGCGCCTTCATGAAAGAAAACCTTGATGACCGCGACACCGTTGTATGACTGTGATTCGATATGCTCGATATCGTTCACTGTCGTTGTCATGGCGCGCTCGCAGACGGTAACAAAGCGCTTTTCCATTTCCTCGGGCGCGACACCTGGATAGCTCCAGATCACGCTCACTACCGGGATATTGATATTTGGAAAAATGTCCGTGGACATTCGAGTGATGGTCACCACTCCGACCAGCACGATCAGAATGGCCATGACCGTAAAGCTATACGGTCGCCTCAGGGCTAAACGAACAATCCACATACTATAAATTTGAATCGAAGTGAGGGTGCGGCCCCAGCGCTGCAGCCGCCCTGCTCTTCGCCGCGCCGTAGACGCGCGAAGCTGGCCGCGAAGTACGGCGTTGATGTCCTCGTAATGCGTGCGCCGCGGGTCGCACAGAAGCGCGGCCGCGACTCTTGTACGCCGCTCCGACGGAGCTTGCCAGTTTTCGCCAATAGGCTGCTACCAGTGCCTTCTCAGTGGGAAAATTTCTCATTGAGCAACCGCCTCGCTCTCAACCAACCGTTTGAAATTGCCGAGGTACTCCTCCACTCTTCGCGACAGACTTGGAGGATCGAAAATCGAACGGATCTTCAGCGTTACCTCTGTTTCCTCTTGAGAACGCGGCTCGAAGGAAACCATGCCTGACATGAACCCATTCGACATGGTGCGCCATGCGATTCTGCGGCCGGGAATTTGAAGTACAATGTGAAAGACCCCCTTTTGGTCGCTGCCATTCGGCTGCCACCTGTAGGAAAAATGCATGTCATCAATTCTGCACACCTCCTGCAGCGGCGTAATGAATTTGGGAAGGTCTTCGAGACGCGACCACTGCTCGTAGACGCGATCAACGGGCGCCTTCACAACAACGAAATGTCTGGCGGCGTTCATTGCAGTTGGAGCAGGTTCCATCGCGTGAATCAGGTTGTTAGACGCTGAAGCGCGCGTACTGCTCCCTCGAAAACGCGCGGTTCCATCCGTCGGTGAAGTTAAAAAGGGTCATGTTCAGAACGAGCATCGGATCATGGCGTCGTCGGGAGCGCCGAAAAATCCCCGGCAACTTGGGCCTTGATTTGGGTTGTGGTTGTTTGAGTTTCATTTTTGTTGATTTCTTTGTTCCAAACGCTAGACAGCCTCGCGTCGTGATACCACGAAGCGGTCGGAGGATTTTTCGGTGCTTCCCAGGGGAGAGCAGATAACACCTCTTTCGAGGGAGGAAACAAAAGTGGCGCGACAGCGCAGGCTTGTTAGACTTCTGGCATGCGCACGCGCGCGGAACGTCCGCCTGGGACATGGGTTTGCACGGCGATTAGCTAACTTGTTATGAAATCAGAAGTCAGTGCTGGGAAGCACGTCCAGTCCATCACCACGCTTTCGCCGTCTCCCGGACTTAGTCCGCGAGTCGAACCTTGTCCCGGAGCCGAACAAGACGAAAGCGCAGCCAAATACCTGTTTAAGTTATCACGTGATGTAATTCTTTCCCTCGATCGCACCGGGAACATCCTTTGTATCAACCAGCGGGGCGTCCAACTGAGTGGCTATTCAGAAACGGAATTGCGCGGCGCAAGTGTTTTAGAACGGCTGCTGCTCCCCGACGACCGTCCAGCGATTGGTCAAGTTCTGCATGACCTTGCGCAGGGGAAAGCGCGTGAATATGAGGTTCGCTGGAGAACAAAAGAGGGCGCGGTTATTCATTTTGATGGTGTGTCGGTCCCGCGTCTCTCAGACACTGGCGAATTCTTGTCCACCCTATGCACTCTGCGCGACGTGACCGAGCGGAAATGCGCCGAAGAAAAACTGCGCAAGAGCGAAGAAAAATATCGGGACCTGATCGAGATTTCGCCCGACGCAATCTACGTCGTTGATGCCAATGGCGTCTGCGTTTTGGGAAACCGGGCGGGCGCTGAGCTGCTTGGTATCCCCCAGGGCGAGCTGGTTGGCACGCCTGTCACCGAGACCTATCTGGCAGAAGAACGCCAACTGTTTCTAGAACGACTTGAAAAGTTAAAAGCCGGAGGGACTTTGCGCTTCGAGAGAGCGTTCGTACGCAAGAAAGGCGATATTATCCCGGTAGAAGTTTCTGTGACCGCGATCCGCGGCGGACATTTCCAAGCGATTCTGCGCGACATTAGCGAGCGCAAGCGCGCCGAAGAAGCGCTGCGGCAAGCCCATTGGAATTACATGACGCTGGTGAATTCGCTTGACGGAATCGTATGGGAAGCCGACGCGCAGACTTTTGCCTTCAGCTTTGTCAGCCCGCAAGCCGAGCGCATGTTGGGCTATCCACTCGCGCGCTGGACGACTGAGCCAACCTTTTGGAAAGATCATATTCATCCCGACGACCGAGAATGGGCGACTAACTTTTGCATCAACGCAACCCGCGCGAAACGGCCGCACGATTTTGAATATCGCATGGTCGCGGCGGATGGGCGGATCATTTGGCTGCACGATGTTGTGACCGTTGTCGTCGAGAATGATCAGCCTGTCCGGTTGCGCGGCGTTATGTTGGACATTAGCGAGCGCAAGCAAGGCGAAGCTTTGCTGGCTGGAGAGAAACGGCTGCTCGAGATGATCGCCACTGGTGTTGCGCTCAAAGAGATCCTTAATGCATTATGCCTGATTATCGAGGAGCAGCGAAGCGGCACGCTCGCTTCGGTCTTGTTACTGAATTCCGATGGAGTTCATCTGGATTCCGTTGCAGGACCGAGTCTCCCCAAAGAATGGACCCGGCAGATGGAAAAGCTGCCAATTGGACCGTGTGCCGGCTCTTGCGGCACCGCGGCATACCGGGGATCACCGGTTATCGTCTCCGACATCGCGACAGACCCGCTGTGGGACGTGCCGGAGCATCGCAGTTCAGCTCTCAAACATGGGCTGCGAGCGTCCTGGTCGAATCCAGTCCTCTCATCAAAAGGAAAGGTCCTCGGAACGTTCTGTATGTACTATCACGAAGCGCGAAGTCCAAACTCGCGAGACCTCGAGTTAATGGAGTTGGCCACGCACGTTGTACGGGTGGCGATTGAACGCGATCGTGCGGAGGAGGCGTTACGCGCTTCTGAGCAAGTCGCCCGCGGTCAGGTAGAGGCACTGACCTACAGCCTTGATGTTCTCGCGACTGCACCGGCGCCGGACAAGTTCCTCGGGCAAATGCTGAGCACAACTGGCCGTCTTCTTGGCGCGCAAAGTGTGATCCTCTGGTTACTGAACGAATCAAATGATTCGCTTGTTTTACGGGCATGGGCTGAGGGAACAAATTTTGAAAAAGCCGATCCGGAGCATCCGTTCATCAAAAATCCTTCATCGTGGAAAGAAGACCCGGGACTTCGTGAGCTGTTTTTCTCCGGAGCGCCGGTTGCTTGCGAGGATGTTGAGCATGATCCGTACACATCCAGTGATCTTCGGGAATATCTGAAATCTGGAGGGACAAAGAAATTTCTGAGAATTCCAACTTTGGTAGGTGGCCGCGTGAAAGGATTCATCGGTATTCGTCACGGCGAGCGGCCGCCTTACCGGCCGGAAGAAATCGAACTCGCTCAGGCATTGGCGCATCAGGCGATGCTGGCGATTCAACTCAACGAGTTTGCCGAGCAAAGCCGGCAAGCAGCTATCTTGGAAGAACGAAATCGGATGGCACGAGACATTCACGATACGCTCGCGCAAGGTTTCACTGGCGTGATCGTGCAATTGGAAGCAGCCGAAGATGCCATCGCGTGTTGCCGTCGTAAAGAGGCCAACGAGCATCTGCAGAACGCCATGGAATTGGCGCGACGGAGTTTGAATGAAGCGCGCCGATCGGTACGTGCCCTCCGACCGCAAGCTTTGCAAGCAGGGAACTTTTGGGAAGCGCTAAAAGGAATCATTAAGAACACAACTGCCGGCACGGCACTGCACACGACTTTTCATCTTCGAGGCGAACTACGCGATCTCCCGCCGCATTGGCAGGAAAATTTGCTGCACATCGGGCAGGAGGCGTTGACCAACGCGCTCAAGTACGCCCATCCGCGCAATTTCCAGGCGCGGCTGAGCTTTGATACAAAAGAATTGTGTCTCGAACTTCGTGATGACGGCGATGGATTCGAAGTCAACAATCAACATGATGGCTTCGGTTTGGCCGGAATGCGGGAGCGCGTCGAACAAATGGGCGGGAACCTGAATATCAGTAGCGCGCGGGGAAAAGGAACCAAGGTCACCGTCATATTGCCCTATAATGGCGAATCGACGTCCCGAAGGAACGACGGCTTCCGAGCCGTCGAAACGGCCCATCAGTGAAATCGAAAAAGAAAACTGTTCGCAAAACTAGCAGGGACACTACGCGACTTGGTAGGGACGCTGCGCCAAAACGCCAGTCCGGCTCGGACCGTCCGAAATCGCGCATCGGCGTTCTCATCGCTGATGACCATACCGTGGTACGCGAAGGTTTGGTCTCGTTGATTCGGCGCAAACCGGACATGACCGTTGTGGGAGAAGCCAGCAATGGTCGCGAAGCAGTTGATCTGTGGACGCAGCATCGCCCGGATGTGACGCTGCTCGATTTGCGAATGCCGGAGCTTGACGGCGTCAGCGCAATTAAAGAAATCCGCAGGCACGATGAGAACGCGCGCATCATTGTGCTTACCACTTTCGACGGCGATGAAGATATCTTTCGCGCAATTCAAGCTGGCGCGAAGGGCTATCTTCTCAAAGACGTACCGCGCGAAGCGTTAATGGACAGTATCCGCCGCGTGCACGCGGGTGAAACGTGTGTTCCCGTTCATCTCGCGGCTAAACTGGCGGAACGCGTCAGCGGCGAAACGCTAAGCTCGCGCGAGATCGACGTCCTCAAGCTAATGGCCCAGGGAAAAAGCAACAAGGAAATCGGCTCCGCGCTATTCATCAGCGAAGGCACAGTGAAATCACACGTAAAGGCGATCTTTGCCAAGATGAACGTCATCAGCCGCACCGAAGCCGTGGCGAGCGCTACCCGGCGCGGCTTGATCCAGTTGTAGGCGCGAAAGTAGCGCGGCTATCTTGGCAGTGGGGCAGGCGGGCGTGACTCCGAACGAGATCGGCTGCCGTCTTGCCTGCCAAAACCGTTATTTTGTCCTTGAATATCGATTTCGCCGGGTTGACAACGGAGGCATGAAAACCCAAACTGGAAGAGATCGGTTGGTTCTTCTCACGATCGTCACCACGATCATGTTTACAGCGGCTGGGTTTGCCGAGGAAAAGGCCAGTAAGGTTGAGATAAAAGACAATTTCATCCTCGTTCATCCCGGCACAAAATTATCCAAGGCGGACGCGAAAGCGCTGAACGACGTCCTGAAAACGCACAATAAGTCGCTCTATAAGATCGAGACTTACAAAGACGGCAAGGTGACGAAAACGCAGGGCACGCTGAGTGACATGTATCTCGATCAGACGACGGTGGCCGACTTGGCCCAGGCAAAATCAAGCGGCCAATCGGAGCGCGCGATTCAACTAGTCGCTCCAGCGGGACCGCAAATGCGGAGCTCACCAATGCCAGCGGGACCGCAAAAGCCAACCTCGCCAATGCCAGCGGGACCGCAAAAGCCGAGTTCACCAATGCCACCGGGACCGCAGCAGCCGAGCTCGCCAATGCCAGCGGGACCGCAGATGCCGAGTTCACCAATGCCAGCGGGACCGCAAAAGCCAAGCTCGCCAATGCCAGCAGGACCGCAGATGCCGAGTTCACCAATGCCAGCGGGACCGCAAAAGCCAAGCTCGCCAATGCCAGCGGGACCGCAGCGCAGCGCAGCGGACCAAAAGGCTGCTGACGAGCTCATGGAACGTCTGAAGCCGATCCTGGAGAAATATACACATAAGTAATTCGCGCGAGCTTCGAGAAAATCGACTTTGAGCAGAAGGCGTTTTTATTTCGGCTGCTTTCTGCTGCACGCGTTTTTCGTGCTCATAGTTTCGTGGCAGCAGACTTTTTGGGTCCTCGCCGAAGGCTTCACGTCACTACCTCATTCTCTGGACGCGCACTGGCGAAAAGCCGAAGAACTGACCACGGTCGCTTTGGGGCAGACACTCAGCCTGTCCAACCCCGTGCGGCAAGGCATCACCGCTTATATACACGCTACGGGCATTGAAGGCGGCTACGGATTTTTCGCGCCGAGCGTGCCGGATAGCTACAAACTCGTCTTCGAATTGCATTACCCTGACGGCCGCGTGGAATGTGAGCTGCCCCACGTGGCCAATGCCGCTACCGGTCTGCGCTTGAGCACGCTGCTCGATCAAATCGGGCGCACCCAGTACGATCCGCTGCGCGAGGTCATGCTCAAGATGCTGGCTTATTCCATCTGGAAGGGCCATCCCGATGCCAGCGTCATTCGCGCTGTTTTTGGATTCGTTGCCTTACCGACCGCGGAGGAAGTGATGGAGGGAAAAACGGAATCCTACTATTTTTTGTATGCGTACGATTTCACTTTTCGGGAGCGTCCCGACACAGCGCCAGCCAATTAAGTTCGGCGCACTGTTTCGGGGACAAGTGAGAGATTTCTTGTTTTCGCCGGACTCGGATCGCTGGCTCAGCATCCTGCGAATCGGACTAGGGATTGAAATCGTCCTTTATTCCCTTTCGCTACGCGAGGACTGGAATCTATTATTTGCCCGAAGCAACACTAGTTTCCTCAGTCGCGAATTGAGTGAAGCGCTGCTTTCGATTCAAAGTCCTTTTGTTCCGCGAATTGGATGGATGGTCTCACTCGGAGAGCAGGTCGGTCTGAGCGAACAAACGACACTCTTGCTTGCCTGGCTTCTTTTATTTGGCAGCGGCTTTCTTCTCCTCGCCGGTGTTTTCTGCCGCAGCTCAGCAATCGCCGCGTGGCTGCTGCATCTTTGTGCGGCCAAGAGCGGCGAATATCTGGCCTACGGGATGGATAACTTCACCACGATCGGTCTTTTTTACCTGATGATTGCTCCATTGCCGGACCGGTACGCGTTGGATTGGAAGATTTGGAAAAGACCGCGGCGTGATCCGCAGATTCTCGGTTTTCACCGGAAAGTCTTACAGTTTCATCTCTGTGCGATTTATTTCTTCGGAGGGATCACGAAATGCTTGGGTGCTGGTTGGTGGAACGGAAACAGCATGTGGCGGGCGCTGACGCGGCCGCCATTCGATCTCATCTCGACTCATATACTTATTTCTTGGAAACCAGTTTTGCCGATCCTGGGTATCCTTGTCTGTCTTATCGAAACTGGCTTCCCGTTTTTCATTTGGCCGAAAAGGACGCGCCTGATCTGGCTGCTATGTGTATTGGGAATGCATGCAGGGATCGGGCTGACGATGGGCCTCTATCTCTTTTCACTCGTCATGATCGTTCTCGATCTGGCTGCATTTGGTCCGGGCGCCGTGGCCCGCTGGCGCGAGCGGCGCGTTGCGCAAAGAAGGTCTGGCTCACCTGAAAATGAAGCCGGGGCGCCGCCGGAACCGGCCGCAGCATAGAACGGTGTCCCCAAAAAAGAAGCCGCTCGCTTCCCTTATTCACCCTAGACGATAACCAACTGATTTGGGATTCTCGCGCGCAAAGGAGGTGTTTGCGCACGCAACATGTCCGAGGACCTAAAGACGGATCTCGAATTAGAAATCGATCACGTCCCCTTTTAATTGACGTGGTGGGTTATTCGAAATTACTCGTTAACGAGCAGATTGAATTGCTACAGGAGCTGAATCGAATCGTGCGAAGCACCGAATTCCAATGTTCGATCCGTTCCGCGGCGATCCGTGCTTCGAAAACTCGTCGCCTCGCTCGCACCAAAATAGGTCCGGTTTTGAGTGTCGTCGCGCAGCCCGATGTAGGCTATTAACTCTCGACCGCGGGTAAAGGTATTGTTAGGGTTGCAAAGGGTGAACGCCCAGGACACGTCCGCCGAGACCAAGCCCGATCTCCCGCTCGAGATTGCACATCTCTTGTTAATCGACGTGGTGGGTTATTCGAAATTACTCGTCAATGAGCAGATTGAATTGCTACAGGAGCTGAATCGAATCGTGCGAAGCACGGAATCCTTTCGCGCTGCGGCAGAAAGCGGCAAACTCATCCGAGTGCCAACGGGGGATGGGATGGCGCTCGTTTTCTTCCACAGTCCGGAAGAACCGGCGCGGTGTGCGCTCGAAATTAGCAGAGCGTTGCAAGATCATCCGCACATCCAGTTGCGGATGGGAGTTCACAGCGGGCCCGTTAATCAAGTTACCGATGTCAACGATAGGACAAACATCGCTGGTGCTGGGATTAACACCGCGCAGCGGGTGATGGATTGTGGTGATGCCGGTCACATCCTTTTGTCGAAACATTTGGCCGATGACTTAGCGGAGTATCGACACTGGCGACCTCACCTCCATGATCTAGGCGAATGTGAAGTGAAGTACGGGCTGAGGCTGCACTTGGTTAATCTCTACAAAGACAATCTCGGAAATCCACATCTGCCCGAGAAACTCAAGCGAGGGAAGAGGTGGAAGCAGGCGTCCGGTGTTAGCGTCCATCCGGTCAGTGCGCCCCGTTGGCCTAAGTTCGTGCCTACAGCTGCTTTGCTCATCTTAGGTGTGGCTTTGGCAATCAACTTTTCAGTCTTTTACCGGCGAGGCTCACCGACGGTCGCACGCTCCTCTGCTGAGACAGCAGCCAACGCAGGACTTCCTATTGCGGAAAAAAGTATCGCAGTTCTTCCATTCGAAAATCTGAGCGACAACAAGGAAAATGCTTATTTCGCCTATGGCGTGCAGGATGAAATCCTAGCCATTCTTGCCAAGGTCGCAGACCTCAAGGTGATCAGCCGCACGTCCGTGATGCAGTACAAGAGTGGCGTTCCCCGCAATCTGCGGGACGTCGCCAAAGAGCTCGGGGTAGCCAATGTGGTGGAAGGGAGTGTGCAGCGCACCGGAGACCGGGTTCGGATCACCGCGCAGCTGATCGACGCTCGGACAGACACCCATCTGTGGGGCGAACACTACGACCGCCAATTGGTCGACGTTTTTAGAATTCAAACCGAGGTTGCTGAGCAAGTTGTCGCGCAACTGCGCGCCAGGCTCTCGCCGCAGGAGAAAGCAGCCATCCGGGAGCGTCCCACTCATGATCTTGCCGCCTACGAGTTGTACCTGCGCGCGCGAGATCTGGTCGATGCTCTCGCTTTTACCGCGGGCGGGACTGAAAATCTGGTCGAAGCCACGCGACTGCTCGACGATGCCGTGGCGCGCGATCCAAAATTCGTTCTGGCCTATTACCACCTCGCTCGCGCCCACGACATTGCCTTTTTTCTGGGAATCGATCACACGCCGCAGCGGCTCGCTTTAGCTGACGCCGCAGTCCAGGCGGCGCTTCGCCTTGAACCCGATAGCGGCGAGGCACACCTTGCCCAGGCGCAACATTATTATTGGGGATATCGCGACTACGACCGCGCCCGTGCTGAACTGACGATTGCGCGCCGCGCGCTGCCTAACGAACCGTTGGCGCTCGTCCTCGCCGGTTACATTGATCGGAGACAAAATCGCTGGGATGATTCGACCCAGGAATTAGAGCGCGCTCTGGAGCTGGATCCGCGCAACCTGTTCATCCTTCAGCAACTTTCTTTCAATTATGGCTATCTGCGCCGCTTCAAGGAGATGGCGGCAGTTCTGGATCGGGTGGTAGCGCTTACTCCTCAAGACGTGACGACGCGGGTACAGCGAGCCTTCGTCGAATTTAAATGGCGCGGTGACCTGCATCCTTTGCACGACGCCATTGAATCGGTTATAGCCAAAGACGCAAAAACGGTCACCCCCGTCTCCGATCGATGGCTCGACCTTGCTTTGTGCGAGTCCGACGGCGCGGCTGCCGAGCGCGCGCTGTCCGTTCTCGCCACCGACGGATGTCACGACGAGGGCATTCCTTTTCCACGAGCTTGGTGCGAAGGCATGGTCGCCCGCCTCCGTGGCGAAGAGACCGCGGCGCGCGAGGCGTTTAATCGCGCACATGAGGAAATTGAAAAGGTTTTGCGTGATCAGCCGGCTTACGCCGAAGGCTTGTGCGTTCTCGGGATGATTGATGCTGCACTTGGCAAAAAAGAGGCAGCAATCCAAGAAGGTCGGCATGCCGTGGAGTTGCTCCCGATGAGCAAAGACGCTCTGAACGGCGCGCGCGTTGCCGAATATCTCGCTGTGATCTACGCCACGGTTGGAGAAAAGAAACGCGCGATCGATCAACTATCCGTCGTCGTGCAAAGGCCGAGCCATGTTAGCTACGGAGAATTGCGTTGGCATCCGTACTGGCAACCTCTACGGGGGGATGCACAATTCGATCGAATCGTCGCCACTCTCGCACCAAAGGAAGCAGCACCAACAGACGCCCGCCGCGAGAAAAAAAAGTAAGTTCACCACTCTTTGAAATCGCCGGTGTGCTCGTGCGTCTCAATCACCTTGCCCGTTTCATCGTAAATCCGAATCACAGCGTCGTGTGAGCGGCTGTAGAACGTTACGTAGCCGACTGCATTCGGGATTTCGTTTGGTTCAGGATATCACAGGGGACCAAATGACAGCACATCGGAAAGATCGACGATGACGCTGGCGTTTTATCAGGAGGGTATTCCGGTGACGGATGAAACCGACGCACTGAATTAGCTGTTGGAGTCAGAGCTGCGCGGGAATAGGCGCCTTTGGATGATGCCGTTTCGCCGCGAAAAATAGTTTAAGTGTTTCTTTCATAGAAGTTCTAGCATGTTCGTGCAATCGCGCTGCCACCTTTGATAGGACCCGACCACAGAGAATGCCTCTTTCGGCAACCGGAAAACGGAAGACACGCTCGCGTGGAACTAAATCAAACTTTCTCTGTTTCGAAAGAGGGAGGGAGTATCACCTCCTAAGTGGCACCGCGAAATCCCACGGACGCGCAATGGCCGAGGTCCTAATGCCAAGCAAGATCGTAAGCCAACAAAAATAAACCAAATGAGATGCTTATGAGCAATTATCAAATAGAATTGGAAGAAGGAAAGGCGCAGCAAAACACCGAAACCCGTAACAAGAAAAACGTATTTGATCGCGCCGACAAACCATCAACCCCGCAAACTATGAACAAGCCTAATTCGAGAAAGACTTCCGAACTACTTCGCAGACGCGAAGCTCCGCTGGAGACACGCACTGATCTCACGTCTTCAGCGACGAAAGACATCACCGCGACCATGAATGCCATTCTGGCTGACGTGTTCGCGCTCTACGTGAAAACGAAAAATTTCCACTGGCACATGAGCGGACCGCATTTCCGCGATTACCACTTGTTGCTCGATGAACATGCCGACCAGCTCTTTGCGATGACCGACCCAATCGCGGAACGAGTTCGAAAGATTGGCGGAATTACGCTGAGATCGATCGGTCAAATTTCACGTACTCAGCGCGTGCTCGATAACGATGCGGAATATGTCGAGCCGCTCGACATGCTGTCTGAATTAGTGGACGACAACAGAACGCTGGCCGCGCGTCTGCGCGAGGCGCACAACGTGTGCGATGAGCACCGTGACGTTGCTACCGCGAGTTTGATCGAAGTCTGGATCGATGAAACAGAACGGCGCACGTGGTTTCTCTACGAAACAACGCGCCGTGCGAATTGATTGCACAAGCCAGCTTGTCATTCCGAGCCGAGCGAAGAATCTCTGATCACTTCTGCACGGATGCCCTGCGAATAGACCGAGGCGTTTTGCTTCGCTCACCGTGACAGGACATCTACAAGATGGCTCTTATTTTGGATTTCGGCGGGCATATCTCTTCGGCGTGACGATGCAATCCATTTACAGCAATTAACCGTAATTCGGCATGTGACGAATATTTCGCGACTAAACTTTGCTCATCTGCCAACGCCAATTGAAGCGCTGCCGCGTCTGTCCGATGCCTTGGGCGGACCGCGTTTGTTGATCAAACGCGACGATCTAACCGGACTCGCCTTTGGCGGCAACAAGACGCGCAAGCTGGAATTTCTCGTCGCGGAAGCGCGCGAGCAAGGCGCGAAGATCTTAATGTCTGGCGGGGCACTGCAATCCAATCACTGCCGTCAGACTGCAGCGGCAGCCGCACGATTCGGATTTAGATGTATTCTCGTCCTAACAGGCGAAAAGCCGCAGCTCCCGTCTGCAAATCTATTGCTAGATGAATTGTTCGGAGCAGAGGTAGTGTACGTCGCCGAGCGCAAAGATCGCGACAGAGTGCTTCAGGAGACGTTCGATCGTGCTGCCAAAGAGGGAATGCAACCTTATCTCGTTCCCTATGGTGGATCGAATCCAACAGGCGCATTGGGATATGCGTTCGCTATGAAAGAACTCATGGAGCAAAACTGCCGCGCGGATTGGATCGTGTTTGCCACATCGTCAGGTGGCACGCATGCCGGACTTCTGTTGGGTCAGCGTATGTTTGCATACAAAGGCAAGGTGCTGGGCATCAGTGTTGATGAATCAGAAGAATGGTTGAAGGAACAGGTCTCAGAGCTGGCATCGTTAACCAGTGAAAAGCTGGGAGAGCGTATCCAATTCACGCCAGCCGAGGTGTTGGCGAACGCCAACTATTGCTCAGCGGGTTATGGCGTGTTAACCGAACCAGAGCGTGAAGCGATCCGTTTGTTTGCGACCTACGAGGGTCTTTTGTTAGACCCAGTCTATACGGGCCGCGCCGCAGCCGGGATGATTGATCTGATCCGGAAAAGATTTTTCAAGAAGAATGAGACTGTGTTGTTCCTGCACACAGGCGGACAACCGGCGTTGTTCGCTCCTGAATATGCGAGCAAAATGCAATGAAAATTTCATCTGTACTGTCAGCTGCGTTAGCTGCTTAGACCGCCCATTCGGCGCAGAGAACTTCGGCTTGCTCGAGAACTGTTTTGGTGACGGCTTCCTGTTTGTCTGGCGGATAGCCGTATTTGCGAAGGATTCGCTTCACCATGACGCGCAGTTTCGCCCGAACCGTCTCGCGCTCGGTCCAATCGATCGTGACATTCTCGCGAATTGTCTTCGTAAGTTCCTGTGCGATGAAACGGAGATTTTCATCGCCGAGCGCTTGAACGGCGCTGTCATTTGTGCCGAGCGCATCATAGAATGCAGCTTCTTCTTCTGTCAGGCCGAGTTTTTCGCCACGCTGTTCAGCTTCGCGCATGTCTCTTGCAATGGCGATCAACTCTTCGATCACCTGCGCCGCTTCAATCGCACGGTTTTGATATTTCCGAATCGAGTTCTCAAGCAGTTCAGCAAAAGAACGTGATTGAACGAGATTCTTTCGACCGCGCGTTTTGATTTCGTTCGAGAGCAGTTTCCGTAGCAGCTCGACGGCGAGGTTTTTCTGCGGCAAGCCGCGAACTTCGGACAGAAACTGGTCGGACAAGATGGAGATGTCTGGTCTTTTCAGTCCTGCTGCCGCGAAAACATCGACAACCTTATCGGATGCAACGGCCCGAGAGATGATTTGGCGAATCGCTGCGTCGGTCTCTTCGGGCGATCGTCGTCTGTCAGGCGTGCTCTTCGCGAGCGCTGCTCGCACAGCCTGAAAGAATCCGACATCATCTCGGATTGCCAGTGCCTTCTCGTGCGGCACAGCCAGCGCGAACGCTTTTGAGAGATCAGTCACAGCTTGCATGAATCGCTGCTTTTTCTCTTCCGGTTTGTCGCTGTTTGTCGGTCGCAGGATATGTTCCTGCGCTGCGGGCAGCAGCGCGAGCTTCCCCGCGGGCGATCCCGTAGTCCACGCGCTCCAGTCGAATCCGAAAAAGAAATCGCGACATATTTCGTATTTCGCCAGCATTGCAGCGACCGCTTCCTCTTGATCGATCGTCGGTTTGCCTGTGCCTTTGCTTTCCGTGTAGACCGCGAGCGCCTGCTTCAGCTCGTGTGCGAGGCCGAGATAATCGACTACAAGCCCGCCGGGTTTATCCTTGAACACACGATTCACGCGCGCGATGGCTTGCATCAGCCCATGACTGCGCATCGGTTTGTCCATGTACATCGTGTGCAGGGACGGCGCATCGAAACCGGTCAGCCACATGTCGCGAACAATCACGATCTTGAAATGATCACGCGGGTCTTTGAAACGATTAGCCAATTCTTCGCGCCGGCTCTTATTGCGAATGTGCTGCTGCCAATCAGGCCCGTCCGCCGCCGAGCCGGTCATTACGATTTTCATCAACCCCTTGTCGTCGTCTTCATGCACCCAATCTGGCCGCAGCTTCGCGATGGCATTATAAAGCTCGACACAGATGCGGCGGCTCATGCAAACGATCATTGCTTTGCCATCCATTGCTTCGAGTCGCGCCTCCCAATGCTTGACCAAATCCTCCGCGATCAGTCCGATCCGCTTTTGCGCGCCAACCACCGCTTCAAGCGCGGCCCACTTTGTTTTTAGTCGCTCCTTGCGCTCGACTTCCTCACCTTCGGTCGCTTCTTCGAAATCTGGATCGATCTTTGGCCTTTCCTTCGGATCAAGTTCCAGCTTCGCCAGCCGGCTCTCGTAATAGATCGGCACGGTCGCCTTGTCTTCCACCGCACGCTGAATGTCATAGATCGAGATGTAATCACCAAAGACAGCCCGCGTGTTCGCATCGGTCTTTTCAATCGGCGTTCCCGTGAAACCGATGAATGACGCGCGCGGCAAAGCGTCGCGCATGTGTCGCGCAAAGCCGTCGATGAAATCATATTGGCTGCGATGCGCTTCGTCCGCGATGACGACAATATTTCGCCGATCTGAAAGCAGCGGATGCTTCGCTCCCTTCTCATCAGGAAGAAACTTCTGCACGGTCGTGAAGATGACGCCGCCGCTCGCGCGTTGAAGAAACTCGCGCAAATGACTCCGGCTTTCGGCTTGCACTGGCTTTTGCCGCAGCAACTCGTGACAACGCGCAAACGTTCCGAACAGCTGATCATCGAGATCGTTTCGGTCAGTGATAACGACGATGGTCGGATTTTCCATCGCCGGCTCGAGCACAAGTCGCCCCGCATAGAATGCCATGCTGAGCGATTTGCCCGATCCTTGCGTATGCCAGACCACACCGACACGCCGGTCGCCTTCTTCGCCGCCGGGCATTGCGCGCGCAAAATAACCGTCATGCGGCTCGGCCACGCGCGCCTTTCCGCGAATGCCCGTCGCGCGAAGCGTTTCTTCCACTGCTGTGTTCACGGCATGAAACTGATGGTAGCCCGGCATTTTCTTCGTGAGTGTCGAGCCATCGTCTTCGAACACCAGAAAGTGGCGGACAAGATCAAGAAATCGTCGTTGATCAAACACACCGCGCATCAGCACTTCGAGTTGAGGAATCGTGGGCGGCGCAATTGTTTCACCTCCGATCGTGCGCCACGGCATGAAGCGTTCGCTGTCCGCGCTGATTGTTCCGATGCGCGCTTCTAATCCATCGGAAATCACGAGCACAGCGTTATAGGCAAGCAGCGACGGAAGCTGCGCTTTGTACGTTTGGAGTTGGTGAAACGCCGACCAGATGTCTGCGTTTTCATCCGCCGCGTTCTTCAGTTCAATTAGTGCCAGCGGCAGACCATTAACGAAAATGACAATGTCGGGTCGTCGTGTGTGCTGACCTTCTAAAACAGTGAACTGATTTACTGCAAGCCAATCATTCGCATTGGGTTTGTCGAAATCGATCAGCTTCACAACTTCAGCGCCAATGGTTCCGTCTTCGCGAAGCGCTTCGACTGCAACGCCGTTTGCCAGCAATCGATGAAACGCGTGATTGTTGGCGATAAGCGATGGTAACGAGGCGACCGTTACTTGTCGCAACGCTTCCTCTAATACGTCGGCGCTAACAGTAGGATTGAGTTTGTGCAGAGCCGCTTCGAGTCGCTTCCGCAGAACCACCTCATTGTAATTGCTTCGCTCTGTCGCTAGTTCGCCCGGCGCAATTTCAGGCCCGTGCAAAACTAAATAGTCCAAGCCGCCGAGCCATTCGAGCGCAGCTTCTTCAACTGTGGATTCAGCAAACTTCATTCGGCTCGAAACGCTCCAGAAGCCGCGTGTTGACAGATAAGCGCTTTTCTGTCATATAAGAAATAGCTCATCCACCACGTGTGGAAGGAGTAGAGAGGCCGGCCTCTTCGGAGGGCGGCTTCAGTTTTTTTGCGATTTCCAGTACGCTTCGCATTCCTTCGCCAGTTTTCTGCGTCTGTGCGATTCCTTAACGCAATACGCGGTCCACAGGTAAACGTGATCATCGCGGTCGTCGAGAATAACCACATAACTGAAATCGGGAAGGGCAATAACGTACCGCCAGAATGTACCGCGTACAGACATCCACCATTTCACCCGGTCGGTGTCGACGGCTTCAATCAGGGGACGCAACCAGCCGATCCGAGCACACCGATCCAGGTCGGCGTCTCTTTCCTGCTCGACCTCTCCTTCAGAAATCAAATGCTAGAAACCCGCTTCTTTTCCTTCTTTGAACGGGAGTCGCTTTATCCGTAGAGGCAGTCCCCGAAACTGAGGTGGCGCAACGATAAAGTCCTTTCGGAACACCTCGTAGATCATTTCGACGTACCAATTCCAGTCGCCACCTTTCGCAGCGAACGGCTGCAATGGCGGCAACCAATCCGCCATGCCGCTCATGCCTGAATCTCGCTCGCCTCCCAGCGAAACAGATTCACCTTCCGTTCCCTGAGCAGCGTGGTTCGGGTCAGGCTATACCGGGAGCGTTCGCGCATCCGCTCAACCAACGCGAGTTTGGCCGCGTTTGTCTTCAGATCGCGGTTCGCGTAGCTGACCACACCAATGAGCAAATCGGCGAGTTGCAACGGCTCGACCTCGTGCGAGCGGACCGTCTGCACGCGCTCGATGATCTTGCGGTTGAAGTCGTACATGTTATTGCAGAGGACTTCATGAAGCTTGGTGATTTTCGCGGCGCTCCGCGTGTCTTTCACATCGAGGTAAATCCGATAGGTTGCCTCGGGGCTGAACAGCACCTTCAACATGTCGAAGTACATCTTGTAGTACCAAGTGTCGTGATCTTGGCCGAACCGCCCGTGCTCCAATTTCGTCTTGTCCGCCACGATTAGCGCTCGGAAATGCAGGTCGTCGTCGTCGAAAAAATAATCTAGGACTTCAAGGTAGAAATCCTTCTTCGCCGGTGAAATCTTCGCCCATTTGACTTCGAAGTCGGGCTTGAAGCCGAACCGTGCCTTGATCTCGCGGAGTCGCGTTGCGATCTCATGTGTCTTTTCCAACGGACACCAAATTGCGCCGAGAACCATGACCGGCTGTTTGTCATGCTCCAAATGACAGCTCTCGTCGCAGTAAATATTAAATTTCTGCGCCATGAATTTCTCCACTGATTTACGCGCGTGGTAGGCTGCGGTTTAGATCGGGGTTCCGGCACCTGCGTCCCAAGGCCCTGTCCTGGCTCGCTTCATCTTGCACAAAATGCACTAGAGGCGAGGCATATTGCACGATTCGAGCCGAACGTGCAATAAAAGCGCGCCTTCGGCTCTCTATTCCATTCAGTGCATTATCACACCAATGCGGGATTTATCGTGTGCAACAACCGCTTCCAAACGCCTGCACAGAACGACTTCGCTGTAACTCATGGGCTCCGCCGCGAGTTCGCACGCGATCTTCTCTGCCCAATCCTCTCCCGTACCGCGCTCCTCTGCTTTGAAGAGCCATCGCACGCCTGCTCGCGAAAACCAAAACTTCCGCTTAGTTCCCAACCATTCCATCGCCTCGGCGGCGCTGCGATCCACGCGAATGGTCTGAAACATTGCGATCAGGCCTCGGATGCCGGCTTCGCGTCCGCGTCCTCACTTTTCGTGCGCCGCTGGACGAGTGGAAAACAGAGAAACCGAATTACAAGCCACCAAAGGTTCAGCACCTCGCCACTCCAGCATTCGCCGTAAGTGAGAAAACCATGCGCCAGTCGATTGCGGAGATCGTACCCGAATTTTTCACACAGCAATCCTCGCAACTCGAAGACATGACCTTTTCCGAAAAGCTCAACCGTCTCCGGCAAACTCAAGAGAGTTCCAAGCAACCGCTCTTCTTGAATGAGTTTCGCGTCCAGTTTCGAAGTTACGTAGCCGGCGCTTTTGAGCACGTACCGAATCGACTCTTCGATTTGTGGAACCAGAAAATGAGCAGTGATGTCTAATTCGCCGCGAAATCCAGCTACTATCCCTTTTAGAAAAAGCATCTCGTGGCCCGGCGGAATGAATGGATTATGCGTGACCAAGAACTGCAAGTCTCGCAGCCCGGGCTGATGTTCGGAAGCTATTTGGCGGCGACATACCTCGATATAAGCCTGTGCGCGAAGATTCCAGTCTACCTGCGCCGCCTGCTGAAACATTTCGATTTCGATAGCGGCCTCTTGTGTTTCTTCATCCGTACTCGCCAACGCGGGAGGCTTGTGTCCCAGCAGGCGCCCGTCGCGCCCTACTAGGGAAACGCCAATTAAGTGCGTCATGGGAAAATCCTTCACTTGGCTGAGGACACGCTCCCGAAGTTTTTCCGTGTTAATAACAGGATGGCCCAGTGCCATCGCAAAGACTGCATCGTGAAGGGTTTTGCCCTTCATTTGCTCCATCACTGCCGTAACGACTTTCGAGATGTCGATCTCCTGCGAAAACGACTTCATCTCGGCCGCGGATTTCTCCTGCCACTCCAATAACTTTCTGTGCAGTGATTGGATTCGCGCCTCATCTCCGCCGGATTGCCTGAGGCACTCAATCGCTAAGGCTAAGTGATGCGTGCCCGATAGATAACCTTGACCCTTTTTGCCAATACTATCCTCAGCCTGACGCACAAGTGATTCAGCCTTCTTCACGCCGACCCGCTTCGCGTTAGCAGCGTCGTTATTGAAGCGATGAAATTCGATCGCGAGGTCGAAATAGTCACGTGCGAGGAAAGAAGACGCAATAGAATCCAATCGATCCCCGATCGCTTCTGCAATCCGAGCAGAGCGAGCGACATCTCCGGCTCGGTGCTCGGCGATCAAATCCAGCATTCGAGCGGCTAATGCATCGCTGCATTTGCCTTCGAGTTCGACAAGACGCGTCTCGATAAAGGCGACATACTCCTTGAATGGTTGCTTCTGTGAACCAAGCGTACGGGCTATGCCCATTCCGCGTTCAAGGCACCCAATTTCCCATGCCCATTTGTCGTCGCCACCCACCGCCTTAAACGCGAGCAAATAGTCAGACGACGCTTGTTGAGCCATTTTGTGGTTCGCGCGCGAAATCCAAATGATGTCTGCAAAGCGCGCCCGGAGAATTGGAAGCGTTGTGGTACCAGCAAGCTGCTCAATCGTGTTTAGCGCATGGTCGTCAAAGTCTTCGACTGCAAGGCTTCGTCCGGTCGGAGAAATCCAAGCCGCTCGCAACGGCAGGTCTTTATTCTCCGGTTGCAGGTGCAGATCCGCCAACTGCCCAAGAAATCGATAAACATTGAATCCAGTTTCATCCCCCGCCTGTCGCAAGGCTGTAGCTTTCTGGAAAAAGCACTGAGCGATTTTGGAATACGTCGGAATCTCGGCTTCGTTCGCGACAGCTTTCCACGGGTACGCGTTGATTTGATCAAAGCTCGGAAACGTTAGCTGTGCGTCCACTTTGAATTTTTGCCCTCGATGGTCACGCGAATTTCGCCAGACAGCAGTTTCGGCAGCAGCGCATCGCGCAATTCGGCGAGGGTTCGAGATTCTTGCAAATTCAAAACCATCCGCTGATGGAGCGGCTGAACCTGGCGCTTGAAATCATCCATTACCGATTTTTGCGGGACAACCACTGGCAGCGGACGGAAGTTTTTCTTGCTGATTTCAAGAAACGTCGTGCCGTTCGCATTTGCCTCGATCACATCCATGTTTTGCTTTGCCCACAATCGCACGAAGTGATTTGGCAACTCTTTGTCACAGACCATCGCGATGAAACCTTGATTGACCGCCACAGGCACTTCGCCAATCGCGAGGTAACCGATGGGCGCGCGTGAGGAAAGTAGAACTGTTCCCGCTGGCAGCACGCCGGAACTAATCTCTTTGACTCCTGCGTCCGTGATTCTGCGTGCTGTATCAAGCAGCACGGGGCTCGTAAGAGACGCGAGGTCTTTCGGCGTTGCCCAATAATGCGTGCCGCCTTCCCAAAATTCGGGCTTGCTCGTCCTCGGTGTGCTGCCACCGACAACTCGGACTTCCTCCCCGATCGTGCTTTCACGCCAACCTTCCGGCAGCCCGGTTCGAGTCGCGTCCACGAACCAGGATTTGAAAAGGCTCTGGGCCAGCGCCTCCAGCGTCTCATTCATCCGTCGGTTCAACTCGATCTTGTCGTCCAGCGCGCCCAACACCGATGCGATGCCGCGCTGCTCGGCTAGCGACGGTAAGCGAAGTGGAGTTTCTCGAAGATGTTGAAGATTTGTGTGTGGCACGCCGGTCTGAATGGCGTTGCGAAGTATGTAATCCTGATGCTGTGGCGTCGTGAAAAGATAGTAGAGAAACAACGGATCGGCTTTTGAACCATCCGCGCTCAGCTTCATTTGGCTTTGGGAAATGATGTACCGGTCGAACGGCTTATCGGGCACAATCGCAACCTGTCCGAGCGTTCCACGCTGCGTAAAAATCAAGTCGCCCGGTCGTGCCATGTTGGGCGAGAGCTTTTGTGCCTTTTGCTCCGACACAAACGCAAATTCCCCGGTGACCCAACGCCCAAATCCCATGTTCTGACCGCGGATTACCGGCACTCCGGAAGGTTCATAGTCACGCTGAACAAGATTTGAGCCGAACGGCCCGCCAACCAATGCATTCTTCGTAGGCGCTGCGATCTCAGCGACCCTACATTCTGTCCAGCCGTTAGTGCGCATACTCTAGCGCTTGGAGATTCGAGCGAATCACCTGTTCTAGCTTCGCGGACTCGGCGAACTGTTCTTCGAGCTTGCCAGTAAGACATCTTATATTTTCCTCGAACGGTTCGCCGTCGTCTTCAGCTTGTTCGGCGCCGACATAGCGGCCGGGCGTGAGCACGTGACCATGCGCGCGAATATCGTCGAGCGTCGCGCTCTTGCAGAAGCCCTTGATGTCCGCGTACTCGACGCGGTCAGCGCCCGCGGCTACATCGTCGCCGCGCCACGCGTGATATGTGCCGGCGATGCAAAGAGTTTCTTCTTCGGAGAGTTCACGATGAATCCGATCAATAAGGTGGCCAAGTTTTCGCGCATCGATAAACAGGGTCTTCCCACGTCGATCGTGGAAACGACCGTTGCGCTTGTCGCGCACGATGAACCACAAACAAACTGGAATTTGGGTGGAGTAAAAGAGTTGGCCGGGCAGCGCGACCATGCAGTCCACCAAATCGGCTTCAATGATTTTCCTGCGAATTTCGCCTTCGCCGGATTGATTCGAAGACATGCTTCCATTCGCCAGCACGAATCCGGCGAGTCCAGTCGGAGAGAGATGATGAATAAAATGTTGGACCCACGCGAAGTTCGCATTGCTCGCCGGTGGCACGCCGAATTTCCAGCGGACATCATCGCGTAACCGATCGCCGCCCCAGTCACTGTCGTTAAACGGCGGATTCGCCAGAACGTAATCGGCTTTCAAATCCTGATGCAGATCGCGATGGAATGAATCCGCAGGCTCGGCGCCGAGGTTTCCGTCGATCCCGCGAATGGCGAGATTCATTTTCGCCAGGCGCCACGTGGTCGGATTGCTTTCCTGGCCGAAGATCGACACGTCCCCGACACGGCCGCCGTGCGCTTCTACGAATTTTTCGCTTAACACAAACATGCCGCCGGAACCGCAGCACGGATCGAACACGCGGCCTTTGTACGGCGCGAGCATTTCCACGAGCAACCGGACCACCGGGCGCGGCGTGTAGAATTGGCCGCCTTTCTTTCCTTCCGCGCTCGCGAATTGACTCAGGAAATATTCGTAAACGCGACCGAGAATGTCTTTCGAACGGCTCTCCTTGTCACCGAGGCCGATGTTGCCGATTAGATCGATCAGTTCGCCGAGACGCTGCTTGTCGAGATGCGGTCGCGCGTAATCTTTCGGCAATACGCCTTTGAGCGAAGGATTGTCGCGCTCGATCGCGACCATCGCGCTGTCGATCAGTTTTCCGATCAACGGATCCTTTGCCCGTCCGCGAAGATAAGACCAGCGCGCTTCCTGCGGCACCCAGAAGATATTTTCGGCGAGGTACTCGTCGCGATCTTCTGGATCAGCGCCTGCTTCTTTCGTTAGCTCCGCGTGTTTCTCTTCAAACGCATCCGAAACGTACTTCAGGAAAATCAGCCCGAGAACGACATGCTTGTATTCCGCCGCGTCGAGGTTGCCGCGGAGCTTATCTGCCGCTTGCCAAAGAATCGTCTCGAACTTCGGAGCCGGAGCGCTCTTCGAATTACGTTTCGCCATCTGAAAACGGGAAGGCTACACGAAAATCCTTGCGATTAAAGTCTTCTCAAACCCCTTTGCTGGCGGGCTCAAGCCGCTTCGAGAGGTGCTTGTATCTCAAACGAGGGAACACCCGCCACCTCGTGAGTGACACTGAAAAATCTCTCGCATGCGCGATAGCCGAAGCCTCTATCATCGACAAAGATCGTGACCTGTCCGCAGTGCTACAGCGTTGCTGGCGGGGCCAACACAAACAAACAAACGGATATAAGCCAATCACAGAAAGAAAAACAAGCTCATGCCATACGTAACTGTAGGAAAAGAAAACGGAGCTAACATCGACATTTATTATAAAGACTGGGGAAAAGGTCAGCCGATCGTGTTCAGCCACGGCTGGCCGCTCTCGGCGGATGATTGGGACACGCAGATGCTTTTTTTCCTCAGCAAAGGTTTCCGCGTCATTGCGACTGATCGGCGCGGACATGGTCGCTCGACTCAGACCGACGGTGGCCATGATATGGATCACTATGCCGACGATCTGAAGGCCGTCACGGATCATCTCGAACTGAAGGATGCAATTCACGTCGGCCATTCGACCGGCGGCGGCCAGGTGGTGCGTTATCTCGGCCGTCATGGCGACAAGAACGTGGCGAAGGCGGCAATCATTAGCGCCGTGCCGCCGCTGATGGTGAAGACCCCGGCCAATCCGTTAGGCCTGCCCAAATCGGTGTTCGACGATCTCCAAGCCCAGCTCGCCGCCAACCGGGCCAAGTTCTATTACGACCTGCCAGCTGGCCCGTTCTATGGCTTCAACCGGCCGGGCGTGAAAACGATCGAGCCTGTCGTTTGGAATTGGTGGCGCCAGGGCATGATGGGCGGTGCCAAGGCGCATTATGACGGCATCGTCGCGTTTTCGCAGACCGACTTCACCGAGGATCTGAAAAAGATTTCGGTGCCGGTTCTGGTCATTCATAGCGAGGACGACCAGATCGTGCCCTATCAGGCCGCCGGTCCGCTCTCAGCCAAGCTCCTCAAGAACGGCACGCTGAAGACGTACAAGGATTACCCGCATGGCATGATCACGACGCAAGCCGACGTCATCAATGCCGACCTGCTCGCGTTCATCAAAGCGTAGACGACTTTCGCAGTAGCAAACCCACAAAAAGATAAGACAAAACAATGAGAAAAAATTCTGCAATTCTGTTAAAGGCGGCCTTCATTGGTCCTATCGTCTCAGGAGGTTGGGCATGAAGATCGTGGTAATTGGCGGCACCGGGCTAATCGGAACAAAGCTCGTGAACAATCTTCGTAAACGCGGCCATGAGGTAGTTGCTGCGTCACCTTCCTCGGGCGTCAACATCTTTACTGGTGAGGGACTGGCTGAGGCGCTAACAGGAGCTCAGGTCATTGTTGACGTCGCGAATGCGCCATCGTGGGAGGACAAGGCCGTGCTGGAGTTTTTTGAAACGGCAGGGCGTAACTTACTTGCTGCGGAGAAGGCCACCGGCGTACGGCACCACGTAGCGCTGTCAATCGTCGGCGCTGACCGGCTTCCCGCGAGCGCGTATTTGCGCGCGAAGATGGCTCAGGAAAACCTGATCAAGGCATCAGGGATTCCATTCACCATCGTCCGCTCGACGCAGTTCTTCGAGTTCGTGAAGGGCATCGCCCAATCGGCCACCGAAGGGCAAACGGT
>JBKPDP010000003.1:0-6732 GCA_046727935.1 Verrucomicrobiota bacterium
GGGAACGTCTCCGAAGATTTCGTCCCGATTTTGAGTCCACAGTTCGTGCAAAGTTTTCCCGCGCAGTAGTCCATTGCGCACAATGCTCTGCGCTTCTGGGCGATCTACTATTTCCCACGATTCCCCGATAGGCTTCTGTGCCGGCAATTTTTTCCCAAACTCAGATTCGAGACGCCGTCCGCCCCAAATTCGCTCCATGACAATGGGTTCGAAGGTGAGGGGACTTGTGATTGCGGATTGCGAATTGCGGATTGCGGGTTTCAGACTGGTAAATTTGTAGGGCGTTTCGGTGAAACGCCATTTATTTAATTAGCGTCTGGCACAGACGCCCTACAACAACGAATGCGACCCTTTCTGAATTATTGGCTGCCACTTTTGCTTTGGCTCGGCGTGATCTTCGTCGGCTCGACCGATCTGATGTCCGCTGAGCACACATCGCGATTCATAATTCCGTTTTTGCAATGGCTGAAACCGGATATTTCGCCGGCGACACTGGCGTCGATCCACTTCGTCGTTCGGAAATGTGCGCATGTGAGCGAGTACGCTGTTCTGGGGTTGCTTTTGCTTCGCGCTGCGATTCGCATGACCAATCAGAACCGATCGATGTCGGTCCTCTACGTGAGTGTCTGGATCGCCTGTCTGTTTGTGGCTATCACGGACGAATTTCACCAAACGTTCGTCATATCCCGCGGCGCTTCGGTCAGAGACATCATGATCGATAGTGCCGGCGCGATTCTTGGGCTGCTAATTGGCGCGGTTTTTGCGATGAGCCGTTCGACAAAACTCGAAAAGAAACCCGCCGGGCCATAAACGTGTAATCATGACTTCGAAGGCGTGGCTGTCCTCACCGCTTGCCTTTCTCGAAGAGTTAATGAAATAATCAGCCGTGAATGCTGGTCGCAGTTGAAGGATTACATCTGTTCACTTCAGGTTTTCCGATACGCTCCTTTGGAAGAGCCATTCAGGCCATATCACACAGCGCATTGAAACGTCACTAGCCGGTCTTGCACCCGCAAATCCGAATATTTGCTCCATGATAAAAGGGATTAGCGGCAATTCTTGGTCATTGTCCGCCACGCCCGAACCTTGCGCAGTGGCAAATCTTTTCTCCGGATTTTCCGCGGTTGCGGTTTGGCTTATCGTCTTTTTGGGATCGCCGCTTATGGCGGAAACCGTCGCGCAACAGGCTGGGACGGGTGCCGACGGGCCGCAGGTAAAAACTACACCCAGGATTACAGCTACGCCGGAGCGCGTGAAAATCACGAGTGGTGCCGACAGCACCGATATTGCCTGGAGCACCGGCAATGGATCGGTGGGTTTCGTTTTCGTGACGGCAAATGGCCGCCTGCCCGTTCTTGTTGCTACAGGTAATGAAGGTAGTCGCGTCATCTCATGGATTAGGACGGGCACCTATGTCTTCGAACTTTACGGAGAAGCCGAACGAAGAACATTGTTGGCCACCGTAACTGTTTCCGGAGTCACGGAAACCGGCGCTTCACGCGCGGCATTATGGCAAAGTCAACTTCGCTGGGTGCTGGTTGTAGCGCTCGTCGCAGTCTTGTACATCGCGATTTACTTGAGCTCGCCGGGGCCGGTACGCACGAAATTTCCTGTTGAGCCGACAACCTCCTCTCATCCACTTCCCGTTGCGCGAAATCTGCTGCTTGGTCTGGCAGCGTTTATTTGTGTAGACGGGGTGGTCTTCCACACGCGCGTATACACTTCGATTTTAGCGCCGGATTCTTACGCGGGGCGGATGGTGCTCATTACACGAGCCGAAAAGGACCGCGTTTCATCGGGTCTCAAAGAGGTGCTAGTTTTGGGAGATTCGCGAATGGCGGAGGGATTCTCCGCTGCGGTGGCTGACCAGCTCAGCGGGGTCGCCGGATTCAAGTTTGTCAATCTCGCGGAGCCAGCGTCCTCTGTAAACATATGGAGCTACATGTTGCGCGAAGTCGATCCTACCAGGCGCCGTTACTCGGCGATTGTAGTTCCCTATGGCATCGGTTACGAACCGAACAGCGCCGACCCTTTGAGAATTTCCATGGCGGCTCCGCTCTTACGCTACGGAGATTGCGTCAATTTTGCGTCCGCTTTTCAGCGATGGTCGGGTCGCTTCAGAGCATTTACAGCATGCATACTGCGAGGATCGGCATTCCAGAGCGATGTTGTCGATCTTCTCGAACATCCGATCACGCGCATCCGAAGCGTCGGACGAGAGCCAATTAAGCTTCATTCCCGCGATGTCTATAAAGGCCGGGATTACGACATTGTCGGCACGTCTTACGACCCCAAGACGGGCCAGGTAACTTTTCCACCAGGATTGACCGAAGCTCAGAGGGAAGCCATCAGAGACAGCCTGGCGAAGCCATCTCAATCGGAGACGCAAGAGTTCCTGAAAATGCAGCGCGATGGAATCCAACGAATCTTGAATCGTTATTCGGCAAGTCCGACTGAAATTGTCCTTACACCCGTCCCTCGCGGCCCGTTTGCCGGGCTTCCCGGAGCTTCCATGACGTTCCACGCTGCTTTTCCCAGCGTCGTGACTCAGAGGGCCGTCTGCTCCCTTCCTGAACAAACGTTCGATTTTCTTGAGAAACCTGAATATTACTTTGACGGATATCACCTTAACGCAAAGGGCCGGCAAAGATTTACAGAAACACTGGTAGCTGAGTTAGTAGGGCGGTTACGATCGGCTGACGTGGACGGGCACTTTGATTCCGACTTAAGAATAGTACAGGGTCGATTCCCCCTGGCCAGCGGGGGCTCGGATCTTAGAAGTTCAAGCGAGTGACTGTATGAGTAACAGGTCAATAGACGAAGCTAACTAGCTATCAACCCAGCTATCCTATGTTATTTAACAGTTTTCAGTATTGGGTCTTCTTTTTGATCGTGGCGACGCTGTTTTATAGCGTTCCGTTTCGCATTGGCAAGTTCCTACTCCTGGGTGCCAGCTACGTCTTTTACATGTGGTGGGATCCACGGTTTATAGTGCTGATTCTTACCTCCACAGTAGCTGATTACTTCCTGGGAATTTTGCTGGAGAAGGCGAGTGGCCGTCGCAAGAAGCTTTTACTTGCTGTTAGCCTCATAGTTAACCTCGGTATTCTCGGTTTTTTTAAATATTATCACTTTTTTGCAAGCTCGCTGGCTGCGTTGCTTCGTATCTCTGAGTCATCAGTTGTCTTGCGAGTTATTCTCCCTGTAGGGGTCAGCTTCTATACTTTTGCCAGCCTCTCCTACACGATCGATGTCTATTGGGGAAAGATGAAGGCTGTGAGAAACTTCATCGACTACGCGCTATTCATCGCGTTTTTTCCTCATCTGATTGCGGGGCCAATCATCCGGGCCAGGCAATTTATCTCGCAAATTCAATACTGGCGTCGCCCAACAGCGATTATAGTGCAAAGCGGCATTATTCTTGTTCTGGCTGGTCTGATTAAGAAGATGGTGTTTGCGGATCGATTTGCCGTGGTCTCCGATAGATATTTCAATGACCCGGCGGCGCACCCGGGCTGGCTGGCTGCGTGGTCGGGTTGCATCGCTTTCTTCATGCAGGTCTTTTTTGATTTTTCTGGTTACACCGATATCGCTCGCGGATGTGCAAAGCTGCTGGGTTTTGAGTTCCCACTTAATTTTGCGCGTCCATTCCTGGCCAGAAATCCAGCCGACTTCTGGCAGAGGTGGCATATTACCCTGTCCACATGGGTTCGGGACTATCTGTTCATGCCATTTAGCCGGGGAAGGAAAGGACACTTTGTGTTGTACCGGAACCTGATGATTGTTATGATACTGGTGGGGCTATGGCATGGGGCTAACTGGACATTTGTCGCCTGGGGGGCATACCACGGTATTCTGTTGATCGGGTATCGTCTTTTCGATCGGGAGACAGCCGGGACAGCGATCGCCAAAATCATGAAACAGCGCTACCTGGTGCCCTTTAGCGTTGGACTGATGTTCGCGTCCTGCACGGTAAGTATGGCGTTCTTTCGCCCAAGGACGCTCCAAGCGAGCGGGCATGTCTTAAGTGCGCTATTCGGTTTTCAGCACGTAACTGGTGAATTCCTGCTGACGACCGGGACGATCGCGCTCATTTTCATTTCGCTATTTCTGGCGGTCGCGCAAGAACGCACTCAGTTTATTGACCGTCTCGCACTTCAACCGGCGCGCATTCAAATTCCCGCATACGTTTGCGCGTTTTTGGCGCTCGAGCTGTTTCCCGCGACCGGCCAAGTGCCGTTTGTTTATTTCCAGTTTTGAGCGGCGTAAGATGGAAATGGGCCTGACTGGGCTCGAACCAGTGACCCTGCGCTTATCAAGCGCATGCTCTAACCAACTGAGCTACAGGCCCCGCTTCGCGGAAGTGAAAAGTGATCGGTGATCGGCGATCGGTCAAGGGCCTGTCGCATTTCCGATCACAGCTCCCCGTTCACTGATCACCCTGCGCCTGGAGTGGAGGCAAGGGGATTACGCTCCCGCTACTGCATCCAAAAGTGTGCCCGGATTGTAGATTTTGCCTCCACGCCCTTCGGGCTTTGGAGGCAAGGGGATTCGAACCCCTGACTTCCAGCTTGCAAAGCTGGCGCTCTACCAACTGAGCTATGCCCCCTGTGAATTGTCGATTCTAAATTGTGGATCGCGGATTGCAAATCTTGGCGGCGGAGTGCACGACCTCCCAATCTGCGATCTCGGTACCATCCGCAGTCTCGGCGAAGCCGATGCCGGATGGCGATCTGACGATCGCCACCCGGGCTTTGTGCGGTTTTCGGCGAAGCTGCGTTCGCGCGCTATGGAAAACGGCCCTGTTTCCCTTCGCTATTTCCCACTAACAGGTACCGCCAAATACGCTGTTCTCGCACCAGTATTTGGATCAGTAATAGCTCTGCCTGTGATCTCTCCATTATCATTTATGTCTTTTGCGGTTTCCAGATGAGCAGAATAGCTGCCTTTGCGATCGTTGAGGTCTGTGGGCACGGAACTGTGATCCCAAATAACTGCACGACAACCGTCCGCGCCGCACGAGACACCGACTACCTGGCGGGCTTCGTTAATACCGTACGCCTCACTGTCTACATGTTCCGGAGTGCGGTGCTGCAAAGGTTTGAGCTGTCGGATGCCATCTTCTCTGGTCCAAATAAAAGCGTGTAGGACGTCGCCTTCAACAAAGGCGGGGTCGCCGGCAAACCCGACCACATCGCCGCGTTGATTGATTGCTGTCGGCGTATTCCACCACGGGGCTGGCGCATCTGGATAAATATCCGTCACGGTGCCATTTTCCCAAAGCACGGCGTGCTTGGCCGTATGTCTTCCAACGGCTTGGTCGCAGATACCTGAGATACCGACGATTTGACCATTATCATTGATCGCCGTGGCAGCTCCTGATGAGTCGCCAGTGATCAGAGGCAGTTCGTGGATTCGATCTGGCGGGCCCAAACTCCACATCGCTGGACGAAACTGGAAGACTTGGGGCGAGACGCACCTTTCAGGATCTTCAACACCATTCTCCGCCCAGCCCACAGCTTGACGCAAGTTATTGGCTCCCGTCGCAAAGCCCATATTTCCACCGGGAAAATTGGGAAGTGCCCGCATCTGGTTGTTTTCCCAAACGAACCCAAGATTGATATACCCGGCTCCGAAAGGCCCAAAGTAGAAGAAGAAACTGCTCCAAAGCTCCCCCCGTGGCTCCGGCGTCAGGGTCTGGGAAATACCCACGATAATGCCCGCGGTATTTTTCACGTTCCATGTGACACTGCTGTTTGGTCCGCCGAGTGTGTCGAGGTCGGAGAGCACCCCGTTTCGCCACAGTGCAGCGTGCCGCACTTGGTCGCCCGTTAGTCTGGAATAGCCTGCAACCCAAGTCTGGTTATTAATGCTGTTTCCGGCGCCACTCGTTCCGCCGAGTGAAGGAAGGTTCGATACTTGATATTGCGTTTTTGCCTTCGTTGCTTCCGGTCTCTGTGCGTGTGCCGGCGCTAGAGCCGCTCCGTAGCAGAGACCGAGCAGAATGACAAAAAGAAGTTCGCTGCCTCTTTTGGTTATGAATTGTGTTCTCATATTTGTCTCCTGTGTTGAATTTTCATGACGACACATTAGGGACTGGCCGTGAATCACCGCCAGAGCCACTTCGCAGGTTTGGTACGAGCCATTTGACTTTTGGTTCATGGCTCGACTGACGAATTCGCCGGAGATAATCAGAGATTCCTCGATTTGCCTCGGCAACTTGTGCATTGCTGCGAACGCGTAATGCCCGTCGACGAATGAGTGCGTGCCCTCCAAATCGCTTGATGGGTTGAAGGACTCGCGAACACTTCGTCGTCAAAGCAGACGCGTGCCGGTTATTGGCATTCTTTGTGTCCACGCCAAGATAAGCCACAAATCCGAGAAAAAGGGCTCATCGATTAGCAAACTGGACGGCTCATCGCCTTGAGATTAGAGTTTCTCGTTATGGTCGGCGAGTACGTGGAGCTCGAACACCCATCAGTTCCCCCTCGAAATCTAAGTCCTAGCACCAATGCCTTTGATCTGCCGGCTACGACATACGAAAAGCTGCGCCGCATAGCCGCGGAATATCTCAGAAGCGAACGTGTGGGTCACACCCTGCAGCCGACAGCGCTGCTGCACGAAGCTTTCTTGCGCGTCCTCAAACGGCCGGATCTTTCTTGGCGCAGCGAAACGCACCTAATCGCATTCGCGGCACGGGCGATGCGGCGGATTTTGATTAGTTATGGAGTC
>JBKPDP010000004.1:0-29296 GCA_046727935.1 Verrucomicrobiota bacterium
ATTCTTGTACTGCATCACACTTGTGCGACTAATTACTTTCAGGTCGGCCACTTTGGAGAGGTCTGTAAGAATTTCATCCTGGACCCCATCTGCGAAGTACGCGTTTTCTTTTTCATCGCTCAGATTTTGAAAGGGCAGTACAGCAATGCCCTTCTCGACAAGGGCAGCAGCAGGTTGCAAAAGGTTCTGCGTCGGCGGTGCTCGATGGCAAAAGGTCGAAAAACTGACCGCCAGCGCGACTGCCGACCCGAGCACGGCGATTAACAGCACAGATTTTGGCAAACGGGGCGCACTGATTCGGCGAAGCGGAACAGCAGCCTCCTTCCACCTCTTCCCTCGCTTGAGTTTTTCGGGCAGATGTGGATTTCCGAGGTCGTCTTTGTAGAGATTAACCAGGTGCAGCCTCAGCCCGTACTTGACTTCGCATTCCCCTAGATCATGCAAGTGAGGCCGCCAGTGTCGATACTCCGTTAAGTCATCGGCCAAATGCTTGGACAAAAGAATATGCCCGGCATCGCCACAATCCATCACCCGCTGCGCGATGTTAATCCCAGCACCGGCGATGTTTGTTCTGTCGTTGACATCGGTAACTTGATTGACGGGCCCGCTGTGCACACCCATCCGTACCTGGATACGCGGATGATCCTTTAAGGTTCTGCTAATTTCGAGCCCACATCGCACCGGCTCTTCCGGGCTGCGGAAAAAAAGTAGCGCCATCCCGTCTCCGGTCGGCACGCGGATGAGTTTGCCCGCTGTTTCTGCTGCCCGAAAACATTCAGTGCTTCGCACGATTTGATTGAGTTCCTTCAGAAACTCAATCTGCTCGTCAACCAGCAATTTCGAATAACCGACTACGTCGATTAACAAGACGTGTGCGATCTCGAGTTGGAGATCCGGCTTAGTCTCCGCAGACGTGTCTTGGGGATTCACCCTTTTGCGAAACCTAAAAGTACGCGTGCCTGCGGCCGACAGCGATAGCCTGCAATCAGGCCGCAACAGGACGTCAAAAGTCGCGCGCAGCGGTTTCGTGCTGCACCGAGTCGGGCCACACGAATCGCCAATTCGAGTCCCATAAATGCGGTTAGCTTCTCATCCACATCGACAATAAAGCTTCCGGTTCCTTCTGGAGCCGTGCCGAAACAGGAATGCTGGGGAAGTTCATGGGAATGTCAAAAAAGTCAAAACGGATGCCATGTATCCGGCATCGGTCCCGCGCCCCCTCAACGTCCTTCTCCGGAAACTGCCGCGCGAAGTTCGGGAGAAAGTTGAAGAACCTTTCAGAAACGGCGGATCTAGGTGGATCCGCTCGGACGCTTTCGGAACCACCTTTCAACATCGAGCGACGACTGCTCGATCCACCTCGTGCTGCATCAAGATTGAACCGCGCGAACCCTATTCCACCGTTTTCGTGTAGCAGGGGAGATAGGTCGCAGCTCACACACTAAAACCGCGATTGCCCTGAGACCTTGGAAACCGTGTTGTCGGGTAGCAGTGGAACAGTGGGAGCAGGGATGCAAGATGGACCCGAGCGCGTCAACCGCAGCACGGACACTTCGGACGGGTTCTTTCGCCTATCCAACGAGCTTAGTCCTTTTATTGGTACGGGTTTGTTTAAGAATTCTCCATCCAACTGCCGAAAAAGTGTCCGAGTCGTCCGAGACTGATTATTCGACCACTTCTATCGGTGCAGGCTTGGCATTTTTGTCGCGAAGTTTCCATGCCACCCTCGTTGCGCTTTTCCGTCGTCATCTTTGATACCGTACCAAAGACGATCAAATGGCAGCGCATCGGAAATCAGATCGACGCCGCGACGATCTTTGTGCGGGTGCACTTCATAGAGGTGTTGCGAGCTGGTCATCGGTTACGCTCGCTCGACACTCAGTTTTCTTCAGTTTCTTTTTTTTGCGTCAGCTCGACAAACTTCGCCCCGCGCCTCGTGATCCGGTATGCCGGATCTGAACCGGAGTATTCGGAAGACAAAAATCCGTGCGCGACTAAGGAATTTAGATCATCATGCAGGAAACGCGGCTCAGCCGGAGCATAGAAAGACACATCGACAAACATTTGTGTGTCATCGGGTGAGAGAATCAGCAGCCCCGCGTCGGACTTTGCGACCAGGCGAAGGATCCCGACCGCACTTTCTGACAGCCCGATGTCAGGTACTAAACACGTAGCTACCCCGCCAAGACCTTCAATGCGACTCAAAATGTCGAGAAGAATTCGATTCACATCATCTAGCCTTGCGAGAATTAGCTTATGGTCTTGCTTCAAAATTTCATCAACCTGCGTTGACAGATGAAACGTGTGGGTGATCAGCTCCTTGATTTCATTATGTCGATGGTATTCCAGCCATTCGACGAATTGTCTGTGCGACAAATCCCTTCGCGCGCCTTGTTCCTGCCGGAATAAGCCGATCAATTGTGTGATTGTGGCAGCGGCAGTTACGAGGTCCATTATCGGCCAAATCCACTCATATCTCAGCGCGGACGCTGCTGCATCCTTTTAAACTAGGGAAAGCAATCCCTCATCGCGCGGCGAATTGAATAATCTTTGACTTGGATTTCACATGCGGTGGTTCGATTTTCCAAAATGCTTTCGCCTGTTTCTGCGTAACAGCCTTGTGATAATGACGCCAGAGCATTTCTGGTGACGTGTGCCCCATTAAATTGTTAAGCCGGTTTACATCCGAATGGATTGCGAGCCAACACGAGGCGAATGTCCTGCGCGGCGCGTCCTGCGGCCATTGATTAATGTCTGCCGTTTTTCTGACCGCGCGCAGGCGTTTTCGAAGATTCGATGTCGGCGTTACGTCGCCTTCGATTCTACCCCCAGCGCGAATGTAGTAATCGAGCCACCGAAAAAGCAATGCTTCCATTTCGACAATTCGCCGCATCGCCGACTTTGATTTTTCCTCGGGTACTTCAATGAAACGTTCAGTGATGTTGAGATTATTCCACGACAACCGCTCCGCTTCCTTCGGTCGAACCCCTGCAAAGATGCAGAGCACATGGTATGGCAGTAATTCGAGATCCGTATCGCAGACTGCTTTCAACAAGTCTGCCACTTGCGCGTTCGTCAGGATCTCCTTGCGCATTTTCAGGCTATGCATTTCGATCCGCTTGACGGGATTCTCCAAACACCAGCCGTGCCGGATGCCGAAATTGAAGACCGCGCGCAGATACCTGATAAAAGCATTGTGAACGCTGGCACTCACCCCGTGCAGCTGATCTTCGATTTCAGAGGTGGATATTTCGCACGCGAGTCGATCATGGAGCGCAGCGAAGCGGGGCAGCGTATAACGGAGCGCCGTTAGATACGCGCTAGAACGCTTGGCCTTCTTCGCGTCGATGAAGTTGTCGAACATGGTTTTGAACGTCACACTGTTTTCGCGGCTGCGTTTCCAGTTAAGAACCTGCTCGACTGCTTCGAGCAATCCGATCCCTGTCCCGTTCAGTTTGTCAAACGCAGCTTGCGCTTCTTCGATTTTTCCGGCGGGGAGATTTATTGAGGCAGTCCCGTAGTTTTCCAAGCGGATGCGTTGTTGTCGGCAAAATTCAGCCGCCCCTTTCTTGCTGTCGAAATATCTTCGTTCTCTCTTTGCAGTGCTGCTGAGCAACGGCGGCAGATTGACGACCCACGGTGCGTGAGGTTTTGTTGTTCGCTTTGGTTCAAGAGACGCACGTTTTGCCATGTTCCATTTGTCGCCTTTATCGCCCTTAAAACAAGTGAATTCTGCGTTTTTGTGCGATTCCTCGCGATTTCTTACGAGGAACAGCACACCTCGCTCCGATGCTTCTTCTGACTTCGGATCAGAAGGTTGGGGGTTCGAATCCCTCCAGGCACGCGGTTTGAGCGGACGCGAGGATTTTTTCGAGTAGAGCGGGTCGCGCTTTATCAGCGCCAGAATATCGGGACCAGCCGCGCTTGCGGAGTTACTTGGGAAGACCAACGCGTTGCACTAGATCTTGAAATCTCCGATCAGAACTGACCGACTTGAAGAGTGGCGAAACATTCAGGTTAACAAAATGGAACGAGTGCTCAGTGTATGCTTTTTCCAGCAATTGAAATGCCTCTTCATTGTTACCAAGCGCCACGTAGATCGCCGCTACTTCGTAGGGCGACACATACTGTTGCTTCGAAAGCTCATTCAACTCAGCGAGTATCTTGTTTGCCTCATACGTGTTGCGCGACATCGCATATGCATGACCGAGCGCAGCTCTCATTAACGGACTGCCTCCTGACAAAGCGATAGCTCTTTGAAACTCTTCGATCGCCCCATCAAAAATGTGCTTTTGCTCATAAGCGAGACCGAGGTGCCAGTGCGCGACGGCGAAGTTCGGATCCATCTCGATGGTCCTGCGGCATTGATCGATTGCTTCATCGTAGCGGCCCGCGTAGTAGAGTGTAACTCCCATAAAGGTGTTCATTACGAGCGAAGCCGGCTCGAGCTCGAGCGCTTTTTTTATTTCCAGTAGAGCTTCATCCAACCGACCCGTAGCAGTTAGATAATGAACCGCATACCACTGATGAGCCGTGGCATAATCTGGCTTGAGTTCTATGCTGTGCTTAAACTCTTTCTCCGCCGTCGACCAGTCCCAATAGTAGTTCATGCTAATGTGCGCCAGCGATGTGTGCGCTTCGGCAAGTGTGTTATCCAATGCGAGGGCCTTCAGGGCCGATTCTTTTGCCTTCGGCATGGCTTCGTGTGGGGCCGCAAAATTGTAAAACGTCAGTGCAGTATAGGAATCGGCCAAGCCGACGTGGCCTAGAGCGAAATTTGGGTCGCGCTCGATCGCCTGCTGGAATTGCTCGAACGCCCGTTTGATCCCATCCGCCGTACGCTTGTTCCAAAAATACCGTCCCCGCAGGTAAAACTGGTACGCCTCCGGGTCTGTGCTGTCGCCTTTGACAAGTCGGCGCTGCTCTTCGCCGGATAATTTCAACTTCAACTTCTCTGTGACCTCTCGTGCAATTGCCTGTTTGACTGCAATTACGTCGGCGATTTTACGGTCGTAGCCTGCGCCCCAAACTTCCGCGCCTGTGGTGGCGTCCACCAAATCTACCTGAACGTGCAGAGCGTCCTGCATTTGTCGTACTCTCCCGGTCAGCACCGCCGCCACCTGTAATTCGCGCCCAACCTGCTGCGGATCGACATCCTTACCCTTGTAATGAAAAGCCGTCGAGCGTGCGATCACTCTCAATTGCTGCAACTCGGTCAAGCTATTAATCAGAGCCTCAGAAATTCCTTCTGACAAATACTCTGCATTCGGGTCATTACTCAAGTTCTCAAAGGGAAGCACCGCAATCGACTTATCAACCTTACGCGCGGAAACTCGAGGCAGAAGAAAGAATCCCGCAGCAGCGGAAATGATCATTCCAGCTGCGACAAGCACGATCACGTTACGACGGCGGTGTGTTCCCGGTGGTCCCCTTGGGGTTGCGCGAACGCCTTGCCGGGTGACATCAAAGGCCCACCCGAGAACCAGTGCCAGTGGAAACCCCATTAGCAATAACACAATCACCAGACGCAGCGCCCAGTTTGGCAATTCCCAGGCCGGAAACGCCGCTGAAGCGAGCTGTATTATCCCGGCGGCGACAATGATATAGGCTGCGGCCACTCGGAAGACCTTGCGCCGTTTCAGTTCGTCGAATAAGTCATTCATAAAAAAAGACTCCAATTCCAGTTTACGACGAAGGTCTTTGAGCGCCTCCAGCAGCTCGTGAGCCGACGCAGGCCGTTTGCTCGGGTCGACGGCAAGCATGGAGCGCAGCAGTTTTACTAGCGGTTCGGGAACTTTCCTGGCGACCAACTGCTCGACCGGTAGGTAATGGCGGATTTGACGATCGCGAATTTCTTTGATCGTGCTGCCAGAGCGTGGCGCTAGTCCGGTGAGCGCAAACCACAGCGTAGCGCCTAACGAGTAGATATCGGAACGCGCATCGACCGGGCCGCTTCCAAATTGCTCAGGGCTGGCGAAATTTGGTGTGCCGACAAATTGTCCATGCGTCAGGTCCATCTCTGCCCCGGCATCCGCGAGCGCCTTGGCCAGACCGAAGTCGATGACTTTCACTTGCAGCTCAGTCGCAGCGTTAGCGCCGCTCAGCATGATATTGCCCGGTTTCAAGTCGCGATGGATCAAACCTTGAGCGGACGCGGCCATCAGCGCCCGAGCGGTCTGGATCGCAACCTCCAGAAGCAGCTTTGCATCAAGCGGACCGTCTCTCCGCACGAGAGTCTCCAAGGTTTCGCCCTCGACCAACTCCATGGCGTAATAGCAGTGAGTGGCATCGGGCGAAGCGCCGAACTGATAAACGGCGGCCACATTCGGATGCCTCAGGGCAGCCGCGGCGCGCGCTTCACGCAAAAAGCGTTCGCGCACAGCTCGCGAACTACGTGCCGCCGTCGGCACCTCGATGACCTTAAGCGCAACGCTGCGCCGCAACACCTTGTCCATGGCGAGATACGTCACCCCCATCGCACCGCGACCGAGTTCACAAAGCGACCCGTCTTCGCGTCGCGAGATCTCGAAATCTCCGAACACAATCGAGGCATCCGGCTTGGTCTCAACGACTGATTCCTCGAGACCCGTCCGGAGCAGACAAGCGACGCAATCCCCTTTGGTATTTAATGGCTCACCGCATCTCGAGCAGGCTGTGGTTGTAGATGCCACTGAAGTTGCCATGGCGCATCTCCCTCAAGTTGCGGTTAACACACGGAGTAACTCGTGTAACTCGTCGTCTACCTCGGCTTCGGTGTCTACTGTCTGGCGCACCTCAGCACGCAACACTTCTCGATAACGCGCTCGGAGGCGAGTAACATGGCTGCGAAGAGTTGATTCCGTGATACCCAAACGAGCTGCCAGCTCAGCGTAAGCGGGCGGCGGGCCGGCCGACCCGGCAAGAAAAATCCTCAATTCGTCGAAGAGTTTCTCTTTGCCCTCGCTTCTGTAATTTGCCGAAAGCCGTTCCAGTCCAGCGGTGACCAACGCCTCTGCCCAACTGCGATCGAAGAGTCGGTCTTCAGTGCTTGCACCACGGTGATTCTGGAAAAGCGATTCCGCCTCCTTGATCTGCTCTTCATGCAGAGGTAGAAAATTCTGTCCGCCACCACGCTTGAGCGTCCGTTCGCGGTCAGAAGCGTCCGCGAGAAAATTTTTCAAGGACGCCAACAAAAACGAGCGAAACCTGCCTTTCTGCCGGTCGACGCGGGCGTAGATTTTGTGTTCGATCAGGTAAGCGAAAAAGCTCTGCGTAAGATCTTGCGCATCGTGCACGGCGTAGCCGCGGCTGCGCACGAAGCTGTAAAGCGGCACCCAATAAGTTTGGCAAAGCTCCGCGAGCGCGGCCTGCGCAGCTTGCGGTTCGGCCTGGCTTTCCCCCGCCGCAAGAACCACGCTCCAGTGAGTCGAAGGAAATAAATCGCTCTGGCGACACCCATTCTCACCCAGCGTGTTCACGTTGGCAGTTTGTATCAAGACCACAGAAGAAAGCAAGCCGTCGGACTTTCTGACGATTTCGTGCAGCACGCGCTCCGCGATCCCTTTGTAAAGGGAAACAATCACCAAAATGAAAGCACTAACTCAGTTCAAAAAAATACCAATTCTACTAACTCTCATCGTGGTGTCACTCGTCACGCTCGCGCCGCCCCCGGCCGCGCACGCGGACGCTGTGACCGACTGGAACGCGATCGCGTCGAACTCGATCGTCGTAACTGCCGGCCAGCCGCCGCAGGTATCCGCGCTGAGCTTTGCGATGGTGCAAGGCGCCGTCTACGACGCGGTGAACGCGATCGATCGCGGCTACCAACCGTATCTGGTCCAGCCCAACGCGAATCCGACAGACTCGAAGGAGGCAGCCGCGGCAACCGCGGCGTTCCGCGTGCTCGTGGGATTCAATGATCTGCCCGGCCTGTTCCCGACACAGCTCCCAACCTTGCAGCCGCAGTACGATGCCTACATAGCGGGCTTACCGGATAACCCACCGGGATCGCGCGCTGCCGGGGTCACTATCGGCGAGACGACAGCCAGGGCAATGCTCATCGCCCGAATCAACGACAGCCGCTTCGGGCCGCCGCCGGTGCTGTACCCGCCAGCGCCGGGAGTCTGGCGACCGACGCCGCCGAATTTCGCGAACGACCCTGCGCCGTGGATCGGGAACGTGCTGCCGTTCATTGTTCCCAGCGCGGAAATGCTCCGCACCGACGGGCCAAACGCGCTTACCAGTGTCGACTACGCGGAAGACTTCAACGAAGTCAAGGATCTCGGCTCACTGACAAGCACAACCCGAAACGCGGACGAGACCGATGCTGCAATCTTCTGGCAGGATCATGCCCATGCGATGTTCAACCGGATGTTTCGCGCACTGGCTGCTAGTCAAAATTTGAATATCGTCGACAGCGCTCGCCTGTTTGCGATGGCGAACCTGGCGGCGGCCGATGCGTCCATTGGCTGTTGGAACGATAAATACTACTGGCAGTTCTGGCGTCCGATCACCGCGATCCGTGAGGGCGACACCGACGGCAACCCGGACACTGAGGCCGACCCGACCTGGCTACCCCTGTTCGATCCAACGACACCGATCTGCAATCCGCCGCCGCTTGTCACTCCGCCCTTCCCCGACCACCCTTCTGGTCACGCCTGTAACACCAGTGCGTTTGTGCACACGCTGCGAAACTTCTTTGGCACCGACAGGATCGCTGTCAGCGTCTTCAGTAACAAATCCTGTACCTGGCGGAGCTTTGATCGGTTCTCGGACCTACTCAAAGAAGTAATCGACGCCCGAGTATGGGCCGGCATCCATTTCCGCACCGCCGACACGCAGGGGGCCGGGCTCGGCAGGAAGGTCGCCCACTATCTCAAGAGGCATTACTTTCAACCAAACCGGAGACGCTGAAGACAAACGGGCCGCCGCCTCGACGGCTCGCGAATCGACCGTAATGATATGCAGCGATGCACGAATCGCGTTCGCAGGCACGGCTTGCAACACAAAGGAAGACAAGCAATCATCGTGTGATTAAGGAAATTACAGATGAATAAGTGGAGGAGCTTCTATCTCGGGTTAGCCTTTTCGCTCATTAGTTTAGTCGCAATGGCGGAGGAACAAGGACCAATAAAGCCCGAGTTACTCCTGAGCGAGATCATCCAGGGGATGCCCAAGGGGGAGAAGCAGGAAGTGCGTGTTCTTACCGCGAGCTTTAAGCCACGCGATAAGACCATGTTTCATACACACCGCTTCCCGGTGACTGTTTATGTCTTGGAAGGCGCGTTCACGCTGGAAATGGAGGGGCACGATCCAGTGACGGTGAAGGCTGGTCAGGCAATGATAATGCCGCCGCACGTGAAAATGACGGGTTACAACCGCAGCGACACCAATCCATTGCGGCTTGTGATCTTTAATGTGAGCGACCCAGACACTCCCTACCTTGACCCCGTACATTAACGGGTAGGTGACGTTTTGCGTCTGAAACGACGCAACATTTGACCACGTCGTCGGCCGGAATGCGGAGAAGCGTTTCACAACTCGAGCTTGCTCTCCGCTAATCTTCCCACAACAGCGGCGGAGCACCGTACCCAAGCGATTGCTCATTCTGAGAAGGCCATTCGGCATTGGTCGTTAATCGCAAGTCTGTGCGAGAAAATCAAACATTCCCTGCAGCGCGCGCTCCGGAATCCCTTTTTAAAGGGAAAGCAAAAACAATGAAAGGCGATCAAATCATGAAAGCTTCAAATACTGACCTGCCAGAGTTACGCGATGCATGGCTCTTGCCGGCGATGGTGATCGTTTCCTTCGGAATTTTACTGACGGTAGGGTTCGCTGGCTTTGGGCTCTTCTCAAAAGCGCAGGCCACTAACGCGTTGCCGCCTCCGGATCCAGCGCTTACCGGGAGTTTCGGTCGGATGTTCCGTAACTTGCCACCGTTCGCGCCGCCAACAGATGCAGTTCGCAACGCTCTTATGGACCTTGGTAGATCAGGCGGAATCATGGATGCAAACGACGATCTGGCAGCGGGCCCTGTGGCACTGATAACCGATCCCAACCTCCAGCTGATCAACCGGAATAATCCTACGGACACTGCTGGCATAACATTCCTCGGGCAGTTCCTTGATCATGATATGACGTTTGATCAGAGGTCCCGGCTCGGATTTCCGACGCAGCCTATCATTTCACAAAACGCTCGCACCTGCTTCTTTGGCCTGGACTCCGTTTATGCTGGCGGACCAGACGGTAATCCGGAGTTATACGATCCAGCTGATCCAATCAAGTTCCTGGTCGAAAGCAGTGGCCAGTTTGAAGACCTGCCGCGAGATCCAATTAACCACGTGGCGATTATCGGGGACCCGCGCAATGACGAGAATATGATGATCGCCGGTCTGCATACGGCCTTTTTGTTGTTTCATAACCATGCAGTAGATCTTGTCCGATCGCAGAACCCAACGATCACCGACGTTCAAGCTTACTTCCAAGCTCACCGGCTTACGGTGTGGCATTACGAATGGATCATCCTTCATGAGTTCCTGCCGCACGTTGTCCCTCAGTTGGTGATAGATGATGTTATAACAAGTGGTCGCCATTTCTATAACCCGCGAAACAATCAAGCCTTTATTCCGGTAGAGTTTCAGATCACCTATCGCTTCGGGCACAGCATGGTACGACCTTCTTACCGCGCTAATCTCCAGGGCGATAATGGACAGCCATTCTTCGGCATGATCTTCGATCCGACAGGGGAAGGCAGCCCCGACCCAGTGGACTTACGAGGCGGCGCTAGAGCTTCCAGACGCTTTATCGGCTGGCAAACCTTCTTCGACTTTGGTGGCGCTTACAGCGCTGATGTCCGGCCCAACAAAAGGATCGACACCATCGTTTCGACGCCACTCTTCCGTCTTCCGTTAGGAACGATATTCAACGGGATGCCACCGGACTCGCTGATGCAGCGCAACTTACTAAGGTGCCTCACATGGCAGCTCCCCTCCGGTCAGCGCATCGCGCAGGAAATGGGCATCCCATCACTCAGTAACGCCGAGCTGGCTGAGTTGCAGTCGATCCGCTCCTCGTTTGTCACATCGACTCCGCTTTTCTATTATATATTAAAGGAAGCTGAACTGAGAGAAGATGGGCTGCGTCTCGGCCGCGTAGGCGCGCGGATTGTAGCCGAGGTATTTATCGGGCTTTTACAGCTGGACCCCGACTCTTACCTCAGCGTGCAACCCGATTGGGTACCAACATTGCCGACCCATGACGGAATGCCGGAAAGTTTTCGCATGATCGACTTCCTGACCTTTGCAGGCGTGGACCCAGTCAGCCGCGGCCAGTAAAACCTTTGTAGGGCGTCTGCGTCAGACGCTAATCGCATATAGTGCGTTCCGGACGATTTTGATCATAACGAAGTGCAACCGGGGAGAAATCAAGATTCCGTGCAGCGCCGCCGCCACAATCCCTTTGTAAAAGAAAAGCAAATCATCATTTCAAAACCCAAGAAGGGAACAATCATGAATTCATTGAACAAGCTCCGGATAACAGTGATAATCCTTATCGTCTCCGTGCTTGGGTCCCTTGACCTCTCATCGATCGCGCAAGCAGTCGTTCCGCCGCCGGACGGAGGCTATCCAGGTGGCAACACGGCAGAAGGGCAAAGCGCCCTTCTTAGCCTCACAAGCGGTACATTCAACACAGCCGTTGGCCTGTTTTCGCTCCTTAGCAACACAGAAGGCAGTTTCAACACAGCGATCGGTGCCGGGACACTCCTTAGCAACACTGCAGACACAGTGGATAATACGGCCATTGGCGGCGGGGCGCTTTTGAGCAACACTTTCGGAAGCAGCAACACCGCTACTGGAGCGTTCGCTCTTTTTAATAACACCGAAGGCAGCACGAACACGGCCGTGGGTGACACTGCGCTCTTTAGCAATACCACCGGTGCCGAGAACACCGCTACCGGTTTTCTAGCGCTTAGCAGCAACACCACTGGCAGCAGCAACACGGCGACGGGCGAAGGTGCACTCTCTAGCAACACCAGCAGTGGCAATAACACGGCTGTCGGGGCTAATGCTCTGCGCACCAATAGCACTGGCAGCACCAACACCGCGACTGGCTCTGAAGCGCTGATCAACAATACCATCGGTAGCTCCAACACGGCCATCGGCCACACGGCGCTTGCAAGCAACACCACGAATTCCCTCAATACAGCTGTTGGTGCTGCCGCGCTCGCCAGTAACAGCGGCTTCAACAACATAGCATTAGGTGCCGGCGCCGGCGCCAATCTCACGACGGGCGATTCCAATATCGATATCGCTAACCCTGGCGTTGCTGGCGAGTCAAATACCATCCGCATCGGCTTGGAGGGGACACAAACAGGAACCTTTATTGCCGGCATTCGCGACCAACAAGTAGGCAACGACCTCGTGCCAGTGCAGATCGACTCCTTCGGCAAGCTCGGCACCACTGTCTCGTCGAGGCGCTTCAAGCGCGACATTAAACCGATGGGCCACGTCAGTGAAGCCATCTTGGCGCTTAAGCCGGTAACCTTTCGATACAAGAGCGATGCCGCAAGCACGGTCCCGCAATTTGGCTTGATCGCCGAGGAAGTCGCTGAGGTGAATCCTGATCTGGTCGTGCGCGATAAGAACGGCGAGATCTACAGCGTGCGCTACGACGCGGTGAACGCGATGCTACTCAACGAATTTCTCAAAGAGCACAAAAACGTGCAGGAACTAAAATCCACAGCTGCGACACAGGACGCCACTATCGCAGGCTTAAAGTCCACAGTCGCCAGGCAGGAAGCGAGAAGTGCTCAGCAAGAGAAGGACTTTCGGTCAGCCAGCGCTCAGCAGCAGAAGAGAATGGAATTGCTCACGACGAAGCTCGAAGAACAGGCGGCTCAAATTCAAAGAGTCAGCGCCCACATTAGGATAAGCCGACCGGGGCTAAAAACCGTTTTGAACAATCCATAGGGCTGTCGAGCGGCAAAATCGCAGAAGAAAACCTAGCCCCCGAGTAAAACTAAATTCTGTGCAGCACGCCCTCTGGAATCCCTTTGGTAATGGGAAAGCAATCATTGTTTCAAGAACGCCAAACAGAAATGAAAGGAATTAACCCTATGAAGAACCAAAACATTATTCTTAGTCTCTTTGTACTCGGCAGCTTTGCGCTTTGCCCAGCTCCGAATGCTTTCGGGGTTAGTCCACCACCTGACGGAGGCTATCCGGGCGGCAATACAGCAGAAGGGCAGGACGCTCTGTTTAGCCTAACCACTGGCACGTTTAATACGGCAGTTGGTTTCTTTTCGGGGCATGCCTTCACTACCGCCAACTTCAATACAGCGATTGGCGCTGGAGCGCTCCTTCTCACTGTCGCAGACGAAAATACTGCTACCGGCGCTGCGGCGCTTTTAAACAGCAGTAGGGGCTTCGGCAATACAGCTAATGGAGCATTCGCCCTCTTTAGCGACACCGATGGTGACTTCAACACGGCCACCGGTGATGGCGCGCTCTTTCACAACACTATCGCTAGCAACAACACAGCCCTGGGTTTTGACGCGCTTGCTAGCAATAGCACGGGCGGCAACAACACGGCCATCGGTTTTGACGCCCTCGTGAACAGCACCACCGGCTTCAACAATATCACCGTGGGTGCCGAGGCCGGGAGCGGCATTACCGACGCCAATAATGTTATTTGTATCGGCGCATTTCTCGCTGGTCTTAACGAGGACAACAGCTGCTTTATCAGCAACATTTTCGGGGCTCCCGTAGGTGGCGATGCCGTACCAGTGTCGGTCGATTCAACCGGCAAGCTCGGCACTTTTACTTCTTCTCGGCGGTACAAGAAGGACATCAAAGCAATAGACAAGGCCAGCGAAGCTATCCTGTCGCTGAAGCCTGTGACCTTCCATTACAAGAGCGATAAGACAAATACGGCGCAATTTGGCTTGATCGCCGAGGAAGTGGCTGAAGCAGATCCCGATTTGGTGGTGTGCGACAAGGACGGCCAACTTCTTACCGTCCGTTACGACGCAGTGAACGCGATGTTGCTCAACGAGTTCCTCAAAGAGCATAAGGCGTTCCTTGAAGAGCAGCGCAAAGTCGCGGAACAGCAAGCGACGATCGCCGAGGTGAAATCTACCGTCGCTCAGCAGCAAAAAGGAATGGAGGCTCTCGCTGCGCATGTCAGAGAACAGGATTCAAAAATCCAAAAAGTGAGCGCGCACGTTGAGATAAACAGGCCGACGCGGCGAGTGGCAGCGAGCGATCACTAGGAATTAGCGTCAACATAAACTCTCCCGAGCGGGGCGAGCTTGAATCCTATGAAACCGATTACTCAGTTCAAACCAGTCTAAACCAGAATAAGTCAGTTTATGAAAGATCGAAATACCATAACCATATTCACAACAATTCTACTTGCGCTTGCCTGCTCTTGGCTCGCACAGACGGCGCGAGCCGTGGTCCCGGCGCCGGACGGCGGCTACGCGGGAAACAACACGGCTGAGGGAACGTCGGCGCTCTTTAGTCTGACCACCGGGATCGACAACACCGCTCTTGGTTTTCAGGCGCTCTTTCACAACAGCACCGGCAACTTTAATACCGCAGAAGGATTCCGCGCCCTTTTCAGCGACACTACTGGCGCTCAAAACACGGCTACCGGCGTGAATGCGCTCCTCAGCAACACGACTGGGAATTTCAATACGGCCACCGGTGTTAATACACTCTTTCACAACAGCACCGGCAACTTCAATACGGCGACCGGCGTTAATGCGCTCTTTGCCAATGCTGACGCTTCTCAAAACAGCGCCTTCGGTTTTGGTGCGCTCGCGTCCAACACTGCCTTCAACAACACAGCCGACGGTTACCTGGCGCTGAATCACAATACCATCGGCAGCGGTAACACGGCCAACGGTTCTCAAGCGCTCACTAACAACACCACTGGCGGCAGCAACACGGCGATCGGTGATCTTGCACTCTCTAGCAATACCGTCGGCAACCACAATATCGCGCTGGGTATTTTTGCTGGCACCGCTCTCACCACAGGCGATTTCAACATTGACATCGGCAACAACGGTTTCGCTGACGAGTCGAACACGATCCGCATTGGCACCCCCGGGGACCAGACAAAAACTTTCATCGCCGGCATCAATAGCGCAGTAGTTTCCGGTGGGGTAGTTTTTGTTAATGGCGCTGGGCAACTTGGCATAGCGATATCCTCGGCACGTTTCAAGGATGAGATCAAGTCCATCGATAAAGCCAGCGAAGGTATCCTGGCGCTCAGACCAGTCACTTTCCGTTACAAGAATGAGATTGATCCGGATCGCACTCCTCAGTTCGGGCTCGTGGCCGAGGAAGTCGAGAAGGTGAATCCCGACCTGATAATCCGCGATCCAGACGGGAAGCCTTACACCGTGCGCTACGAAGCAGTGAACGCGATGCTGCTCAATGAGTTCCTCAAAGAGCACAAGACGGTGCAGGAACTAAAGAAGGAAATCGCAGCTCTGACCGCGACCGTGAAAGAGCAGGATTCAAGAATCCAGAAAGTGAGCGATCAGCTGAAATTGAGCAAGCCGGCAACGAAAGTGGTTCTCAAAAATCCGTGAAATATTCTTGCAGCGTGTGACTGGGGTCATCAGCCTCGGTTGCAAGCTGCGACTGCTCTCAGTCTGATACTGAGGTGGCAAGCAAGGAGCGGCGTTTCCAAGACCGCCTTAGGGCGGCTGAAAGGCGCCCCTCCTTGGTGCAACGCCAAGTCGGTCTGCCGACATCTTCGTCGGCGGAGCGTTTACCCGTGCGGGTCCGTGAACACGCGTTGCCTCGACAGGCGAGACCAATTATTCATTTCTCAAAGCGATGAGGACAGAACGAGACGAAGAGTTCATGCGCACTGCGCTAAAGGAAGCGAGAAAGGCGCTCGGCCGGACGAGCCCCAATCCCGCGGTCGGGGCAGTTCTGGTCCTTGATAATCGAATAGTGGCGAAGGGACATCATCGGGAAGCGGGTCGCGATCATGCTGAGATTGAGTGTCTCCGCGATTTTGGCGCGCCCGTGCCTGCGCGCGCCACGCTTTACGTGACGCTAGAGCCGTGTTCCACGGCGGGGCGCACTGCTCCGTGCACGAACGCAATAATCAAGGCTGGAATTAGAAACGTTGTTGCCGGCGCGATTGACGTAAACCCGCGTCACTCCGGCAAAGGCATCGTGCAATTGCGAAATGCCGGTGTCAGAGTGCGAACGGGCGTCTTGGCCGATGACTGCGCGCAAATTAATGAGGCGTTCAACAAGTGGATTGTCACGGGGCGCCCGTTTGTTATCGCAAAGTGCGGAATGTCCCTCGACGGCCGATTGACGCGACCTGCCGGCGAGCCTCGTTGGATCACAGAACGTTCCGCTCGCCGTCACGCACATCAGCTTCGCGCTCGGGTGGACGCGATTTTGGTCGGAGCGGAAACAGTCCGAGTGGACAATCCTCGGTTGACGGTGCGCGGTGTCCGTAACGCGCAACAACCCTGGCGGATAGTGCTGACTCGCTCAGGAAAGCTACCACGGCGTGCCCAGTTATTTTCTGACCGGTTCAGTTCACGAACGCTGATTTATCAAGGCAAACCTCTGGCCACTGTGCTTAAAAATCTAGGCAAGCGAGGTGTTACAAGCGTACTGATCGAGGGTGGCGGCGACGTGCTGGGCCAGGCACTCGATGCGCGTCTCATTGATAAAGTGCAGCTCTATTTGGGTCCGATCTTGACCGGAGGGCCGGTAATTGCGTTTCCGGGCCGCGGCGCCGAAAAGGCTGCGAATACGCTACGCTTGCGGCGCGTTTCGTATGAACAGATCGAACAGAGCGTTTGCATCACGGCATATCCCGAGACCCACTCCGAATAAAGCGGAAAACTTTCCGGCTTATCTTCTGTTTAATTTACAGGAGGAAAAACAATGAAGAAACTTCTCTTAATCGGATTGGTGGCAGGGGTACTCGCTTTCGTTCCTGTACAGCGTTCTGACGCTGGCGTTTCGGTAGGAATAGGGATCGGATTCCCTGGCTATTATGGATATTACCCATATGGCTACTACTATCCGTACCGCTATTCCTACTACCGACCGTATCCGTACTATGGCTATTATCGGCCTTACTATGGCTACCGCGGGCACCGCTATTACCGCCACCATCGTCACCACCATTATTACCGGTACTAAGGTGACGTAGGAGTTGAAAATCCAGATCGGGACTGGCTCGAAAGTAATTTCGAGCCAGTTTCTTTTTCATGAACGATTGCGATTTCACAGACGCTGTAGCCGCCGGCCTATGGCCGGTTGACCTCGATGCTGCTTTCACACCAATAAAGGCGGCCCACAAGGGCCGCGGCTACAGCGGGTATTCGCGATGGAAGACGCCAACGGAACTGCGCTACTTCTTTGATTTAGGCGACTCTACTGGCCTAGTCGCTGTCCCCTTGGTTGGCTGGTCAATCTGGAACTCTTTTTTCAGCTGCTGAATCAATGCCGGCAACTCCTGCTGTCGTTCAGTTTCGATTTGCTGCCGCAACGCTCGCTCGACTTTTTGGCGCTCCTGGATATAGCGCGATTCAAACCGAGCGCGTTCCTGCGGATTCAGATGAAGGCCCGAATCGCGTAGCGCCGCCTCGGTTTCTCGCCTAATGGTCTCGCGGCGCAGATTCTCTCGCTGGCGCAGGACGTTGCGCTCTTCTGGACTCATCCGCAGCCAGCGCTCGGCGTTGCGCTGGAAGTTTTGTCGGGCTTCCGGGGGCATTGCCATCCACCGGTCACGCATGCTCTGGCCTGGCGGTGGACGGTGAGAAGGCCCGGTAGGCGGTCGTCCGACGGGACGATGTGGCTGTGGTTGAGCTTGTGCGGCAGCGCAGGAAAAAGCGAAAACCGACAAAGCAACGATCAGCTTACAAAGTTGGCCTGTCCTCCCACACGCTATTTTCATCCCAGGCGATCAGTTCATCCAGATCCGCCACGACGTCATAATCTTGTGGATCGATTTTTGCCACTACGTCTGAGTCATTTGCAGCCGTCGTCTGCGAGACTGGATGATGCGTGGCGATAGCCATACCGATCACAAGGACGACCACAGCGGACGCCGCGGCAAGCCTCCGCCAACTAAACCAACTCCGCACCCGCTCAAAGCGAGTCGCTTCCTGGCGGACACTCCTCACCACGTTCCGGGCAAAGAATGGCGAAAGCGTGGGCTCGGGAATACGGCCGAGGATATCCCACAACTGTTTGTCATCTTCACGATCCATAGTCTCCAATCAATTAAACTATCTGCAGAGTTGGAAGTTGCGCTGGAATGGCAACCATATTCACAGTCCGGGAGCTTCAAGGAAACCTTCGAGCTGCCGAATACGAGTTGGATGCCGCATTTTGCGCAAGGCCTTCGCTTCGATCTGGCGGATACGCTCACGGGTGACCTGAAACTGCCGGCCTACTTCTTCCAGGGTTCGGCTATATCCATCGACCAAGCCAAATCGTTGCTCGAGGACCTGCCTTTCACGATCGGTAAGCGTCTCCAGAACGTCCTTGATTTTTTCCTTCAACAAAACAATTGCAGTCATGTCGCTCGGATTTTCGGCGCCTCTGTCTTCGATAAAATCGCCAAAGTTTGTTTCCTCGCTCTCGCCCACTGGAGACTGAAGGGAGATTGGTTGCTGCGCCATCTTGAGAACCGACCGCACGCGATCTACTGGCAGGAGGACTTCTTCGGCCACTTCCTCGGGCGTCGGTTCTCGTCCGTATTCCTGCACCAGCTGTTTTTGCACGCGCATGAGCTTATTAATCGTCTCGATCATGTGGACCGGGATACGAATTGTGCGCGCCTGGTCGGCAATCGAGCGGGTAATGGCCTGGCGAATCCACCACGTCGCGTAGGTGGAAAACTTGTATCCGCGCCGATACTCAAACTTCTCGACCGCCTTCATTAACCCCATGTTCCCTTCCTGAATCAGGTCAAGAAACGATAGACCGCGATTGGTGTATTTTTTTGCGATCGAGATAACGAGACGAAGATTGGCTTCCACCATTTCGGTTTTTGCCTTGAATGCCTGGCGCATCCAACCCTTAAGCGTCTGGTACTCTTTCGCATATTCGGCAAGCGAGAACCACAATCCCTTTTCCAACTCGCGGATTTTGTTCTGAAGCTGCAATCGCCGTTTCTTGCTGCGAGGATTTTTGGCCAGCTCAGTTTGCAGGTAAATCGACGTGTGGTACGCGTCATCCGCCAGGTGCACAAATTCCTCCGTGACCTTCTGCTTGAGGTAAAAAAGAGGATAAAGCCTTTGCAACGAAGTCATCATTCTTTGCAATGTCCGGACCTTCTGCGGTCGTTTTTTTGAAGAATTGCGCGAGACCTCGCAAAACTGCCGCGTGATTAACGCGCTTAAATGTTCCACCTGCTTGCAGAGGCGCGGGAGATTTTTCATATATCTTTCCCGGCTCTCAATTTTCTTGTCGAGAATCACCCGATCGAATCGTTCCCTGCCCTCGATCAGCTTCCCGGCCAGATCAAGGTGAGCCTGCGCGATAAACCCGAAGCGATTGATGTGCTTCTGAACCATGTCTTCGGCTTCCTCAATGCGTTTGGATATTTCTACTTCCTGTTCCCGGCTCAGGAGCGGGACCTGGCCCATCTGCTTGAGATACATCCGCACCGGGTCGTCCAGAATGTCGACCTTGGCTTCGGGTCTCTCTTCCTCTTCCAAGTCCTCGTCTGTATCTTTTTTCCCATCCTTATAGCGATCGACTTCCGACGCTTCGATAATGTCGATCTCCAGGCGACGCAGTCGCGTGAGAATGAGGTCCAATTCGTCAGCGTCGGTGATTCCCTCGGGTAGCGCCTCGTTTAAGTCATCAAAGGTGAGATAGCCTTGTTCTTTCGCCAGTTTGATCAGTTCGCGAATGCGACTCTGTAATTCAATCGCTGAGTATAAACGCGACGCTACCATTTGCTCTCGCGGCTCTGGTAACGATCCGTTATTGCGGTGTGGCGAGGCTGGTCCGCGTTTGGCTTTGAGCGCAGCGATTCGTGGCTGTTTCTTAGGCCTCCGACGAAGTCGAAAAGCAAGAGGTCTTTTTGATGAACTGCGGCGCTGGGCCTGTCTAAGCCGTTTCGCCGACGACTGCCGGCTGCCTCTCTTGTGTTTCGAATGCCTGGCCAAGATGATGCGATTACTGATTTGACTGAGACGTTCGATTTACCGCGCGGCGATGGGATCGACAACTAATTGTCGCCCGGGCCGGCGGGCTGCGAAAGCTCGTTGAGCTGTACTTGCAGGTCAAGGATTTGTTTCTGCAAATTTACGATCTCTCCGGTGCTCAAATTTGGGAGTTTTATTCGGTTTGCGGCGACATCAAGTTGACGGCGCAACACAGCCTGGCGAATGCCAAGCCACCATTTTTCGACCATCGCTCCAGCATTGGGCGGCACCTTTTGCAGAAGCCACGAGGAGACCAGCCGTTCCTCGGACGGGGAAAGCGTGACCATAAAAGCATTAAGTGAGGCGGCGTCATCCGGATGCAAGTCGCTTTTGAGGATACGGCCAAGAATTTCTCCATCCGGGACTTGCCCCAGAATTTCGTGCCAATTTTGTTCGCGAAGAAATTCTTGCGCTTCTTCATCTCGCAACGCCAGAAGGCAAAGCATGGCGATATCGTGCCGCGGCACTGGAGCAGCCCCGCCAGTGCCATGCGCCTCAGTTTGATCTCGTGACCGAAGTGATTCGGTTCGCTGCTTGGGCAGGAGCGACTGAAAATCTTGCGCGGCGACACCGAGGCGTGCACTAACTTTGCTTGAAATTTCCCCCCGCATGATGGGGTCGCGCACGCGCGAAACGGTCTCAGCCAGGCTTCTGGCCAACTGCATCTTGGCGCCTAAGGACGTCAGATCAACGCCGGCCGTCTCACGCTCGATCCAGTAATCAAAAAAATCACGCGCGGCGGCAACGCGGCCTTCAAATGCCCCTTTCCCTTCGCGCCGGACTAGCGAGTCAGGGTCGTCGCCGACCGGCATCTCGGCCACACGGACAATCAAGTCGTTCTGGAGCAACGCATCGAGTGAACGCTCGGCGGCCTTCTGGCCGGCTGTGTCGGCGTCGAAGCAAAGAACAACTTCATTGACAAATCGTTTCAAGACTCGCGCCTGATTTTCTGTGAACGCGGTCCCCTGCGGCGCGACCACGTTCGTGATTCCGGCCTCGAATAAACTTATCAAGTCGAGTTGCCCCTCGCAGACAACCGCGCAGTTCGCCTCGATCAAGGCGCGCTTGGATTTGTGCAGACCAAAAAGCACGCTGCCTTTTCGGAAAAGCGGAGTCTCCGGCGAATTCAAATATTTTGCCGTGCCTTCCGCCTCTTTCAGAAGCCGGCCGCTGAAGGCGATTACTTCGCCGACGTCGTTGCAAATCGGAAACATAATTCGTCCACGAAAGCGATCGTACGCTCTTGATCTATCAACCGGCGCGCTCGCTGCATCATCCCTTGTTTTTGCGAGACCGCTCGTAATGAGGTCGCGAGTATGGTAGCCACGCGCACGTGCCCAGCTGCCAAACGCGTCCCACTCGTCCGGGGCGTAACCAAGCTGCCAATGTTTGGCGATGTCCGCCGTAACCCCGCGCTGTTTTAAATATTTTCGCGCCTGGTCCCCGACATCTCTTTTCAGCAGATTTTCATGAAACCATTCGGCAGCGTCGGCGTGCAATTTCAGCAGTGTCCGGCGCACCTCATATCGTCGATCTTCATCCGCCGCGCCGCGCTCCTCCACCACTGGAATTCCGGCGCGCGCCGCGAGCTTGCGCACCACCGACGGAAAATCGGTATGCTCATAGTCCATGACGAAGCGAAAAACGCTCCCACCCGCTCCACAACCGAAGCAATGAAAGGTCTGCCGGCTCGGGCTGACCGTGAACGAAGGCGTCTTCTCCTGATGAAACGGGCAAAGCGCCTTGAAATTCGCTCCTGCGCGTTTGAGCGGAAAATACGAGCCGATCACTTCGACAATATCGTTCGCGGCAGCAATCTGCTCGATCGTTTCCGAAGGGATCGTTCCCATGCGCGCCTGATTATTTTTGCCTCGTTTGACTGTGCAAGCGATGCCAAACTTACGCGGTGCGCCTGCGTTTCAAAACAATGATTGTAGGGCGTATGTGTCAGACGCTGCGCGATTGGCGTTTCACAGAATCTTCCGTTCCGTGAAGACGAGACTCTCGATCCTGACGTTGATGTGTTGTCTTGCGACAACCACCGTTCACGCGCGCGAAGTGATTGGCAAAGGCGATGTGGTTGTGGTGCCGTTGCGCGGTGAAGTTGCACCTTCGCTGCTCGCGTTCCTGCGCCGCGCGGTGAAAACAGCCGAGAGCAACGAAGCGTCCGCGATCATTTTCGACATGAACACATACGGCGGCCGGCTCGATACTGCAGCCGATATCGTAAACGCGCTTAATCAAACCAAAATCCCGACGTACACGTTCATTAATACAAACGCCGGTTCGGCCGGCGCGATAATCGCCATCGCTACGCAACACATTTTTATGACACGGGTGAGCGCAATTGGCGCGGCCGCCCCAATTCTCCCAACGGGTGAGGATCTTCCTGCGACGGCGAAGGAGAAGACGATTTCGTATTGGTCTGCTCTCGTCCGTGGTTCCGCGACCAAGAACGGGCACAATCCCGATGTCGCTGAGGCGTTCATGAATAAGGACAAGGAAGTAAAAATCGGCGACCGCGTGATTCATCCGAAGGGAGCGGTCCTCACTCTCAACGCCCAGGAAGCAACCGAAAGGATCAATGGCAAACCGTTACTTGCAGAAGACGTCGTCGACTCGATTGCCGATCTGACCCAAAAAGCGGGTCTCAAAGCCAGCGTCGTCAGGATCGAGCCGACTGGGTTCGAGCAGGTCGCGTTTTGGATCACCGCGCTTGCGCCTTTGCTGCTGCTGGGAGGAATTCTCGGCGCGTATTTGGAGTTCAAAATTCCCGGCGCAACATGGCCCGGCATCATCTCTGTGATTTGTTTCGCGCTGTTCTTCCTCGGCCATTATCTGGCTGGACTCGCAGGTTGGGAGGTCGTCGCGCTGTTCATTCTCGGGATGGTTCTCGTGTTGATAGAGATTCTTTTCTTCGCGCACGGCACCATCGTTTTCGGTGTTGTCGGCATATTCCTCATGCTCGCTTCGTTGCTCTGGACAATGGTCGACCGCTATCCCGGTCAGAATTTTTTCCCAACCGGCAAAATGCTCGCGATGCCATTGCTTAACATGTTCATCGCGATCGTGGGCTCATTCATCGTCATTGCCCTGCTCGCCCGATATCTGCCGCGCACGAGCATTTATCGCCGGTTCGCCTTGATGGATTCAAATCCACCCGGCCCTTCGCTTGCCGGCGCGCCGCGACAATTCACGACTGCGCTCGCGCTTACGCCCGGAATGCAGGGCACCGCAGTTACGGTCTTGCGACCGAGCGGCAAAGCGCGCTTTGCCGATCACGTTGTCGATGTTGTGACCGAAGGCGAATTCATCGCACCACAAACACCGGTCACCGTCATCCAAACCGACGGAATGCGAGTCGTGGTAAAGAGCGCAGCTCGGGTCTAGCGAGGAGTTCAGCCGGACTGGCAGCGATTGTCGTGAGCGAATAGCTAGTTCTTCTGTGGCGTCACCGGAAATCCAGTTGGCTGTGCGATCTCGTGTGGACTTTCACCGTTTCGCAGTGGACCAAGCAAGTAGATCCGGCCACGACTATCGATCTTCGCATATGCCCGCATCGTCCCAAGCGCGCCGTGCTGCCAAAGAGAAGGAAGCACATGAAAATCTTGGAAAGAGTATCTCCACAAGCTTCTTGAAGTGCGAATGACTAATCGCTCGCCTGGCAAATAGAAAAGCGAGAAGTCAGCAGACGTATTACGCGCAATCGTGATGGCCTGCTTCAACCGGTCTTTGACGAGGGTGGTTTCTCCACCAGTCGCGTTGTATAGATCAATATAAACGGCCGGAGTGCAACCCGAAAGCATAACCGCAAGACTCAATAGACCGGTCCAGTGAGCGAGGGCGCGCATTAGGCCTAACGAGACCAAGCTAATTCATTTTTAGCCGCCGGCGACGACGCGAATGAATTCGATGCGATCGCCTTCGGCCAGCGGTCGCGTTGCCCATTTGTGTCGATGGATGGCGAGGCCGTTGTGCTCTACCAAAATGGATTGCGGCGGTAATTGATAACGGTCGATTAACTCCGCGATCGTTTTCGCTTCGCGCGCGTCGACTGATTCGCCGTTGATTGAAATCGTCATGTTGAAGAGATCGGCGGTCATAGACCGCCGCTACGGCTCAAATCGTCATGCGCCGCAAAGAGCCTGGTCCCAATCTTTCCAAACGGGTTCAAGCCCGCGATGGCGAAGGACTGCCGCGATTTCATCGGGGGAACGTTCGTCGCTGATCTCGAATTGGCCGGTGGCGAGTTGATCCTCGCCATCCTGATATTCAGGCGCGACGATGCGGCCCCGCACAGTACGATGCAAATGTTTGCGGCCTTGCCGGGTGTAACCACCGGGCTCGGTATGACTGCCAGCGCTCATCATCGTCACCCCGATTAACGCCAACGAATCTCGTAGGGGCGCGCGCTCGCGTGTGCTGAGCACGATGCCGAGCTGCGGAAAAGTAATACGCAATGCGCAAACCAATTGCACCAGTTCGTGGTCAGTCATTGAGAAAAGCGGGCGAAATCCGCCGGCGGCCGGACGCACCCGCGGCAAGCTCACGGTAATTTGCGCCTGCCAACAGTGTTTAAACAGATGTTCCAAGTGCGCCGCGAGCGCGATCGCTTCATCCTGCCACCGCGACAAACCGATGAGCGCGCCAATGCCAATCCGACGAAAACCGGCCGCGTAAGCGCGCTCTGCGCAATCGAGCCGAAAATTAAAATCGCGTTTCGGCCCGGCAGTATGCATTTCCGCATACATGCCGCGATTGTAGGTCTCCTGATAAACGACGAGTCCTTCCGCACCGGCTTCGACAATCGGCACGTAATCCTTCGTTTCCATCGGGCCGACCTCGATTGAAATCGACGAAAAATCCGGAGCAAGTGCGCGCACGCATTCAGCGAGATAATCGCGGCTTACAAATTTTGGATGCTCGCCTGCGACTAGAAGGATCTGTCGAAATCCCTGGCGCGCGAGATGCTGCGCTTCGGCGACGACTTCGTCCACTTCAAGCGTGACGCGAAGGATTGGATTGTCGCGTGAGAAACCGCAATACTGGCAGTTGTTGATGCATTCATTGGACAGGTATAGCGGAGCGAACAGACGCATCGTCCGTCCAAAATTCTGTAGAGTGAGAGAGCGCGAAGCTTGAGCCATCGCCTCGAGCTCCTGATCCGATTTCGGGGTGATCAGGTGCTCGAACCGCTCGACGAGCTCCGATTTCTTCAGAGCCAAGTTGTCCAGAGTCTCAACGAATGACATCAGGATAATCTCGCGCCCACGCCACTCTTCGCAAACGCCAATCGCAATCGGTCAAGCGCACGGGTTCGTTGGTGCTGCGTAAGGAACGCTCCTCGATCTCGACGAGAAACAAAAGCCGCGGAGCACCGCTGCACTCCATGACGCAGGCGCACAACATTCGTCGCATGGCAGCCACGCTTTGGAGTCCGGTAGTGTTCTACCGCTTTTCGAGCGCTCGAAGTCGACAGCCAATTCCGTACAAAAAAGCGGCGTCCGGTATTCTGGACGCCGCTTTAGCAAATGCGATTCCCGTTCCGTTAGAACGCGAAATTAACCCCAGTGCGGACCATGCCAAAGTTGTTATGGGACCCGTCCACAAAATTCCAGCTGAAATCACTGACCCAGCCAATGTGCGGGGTGAAGCGAACTTCCATGCCGCCGCCGACCTGGCCGATTGCCCGCGACTCGGAATCGGTTTGTTCAGTGCGAATGATTCCGTCGTTCACGACAACGTTCGTCTTTTCGCCGCCACCAAAAATTCCGCCGCCTCCACCAAAAATGTAGGGCGAGAAGCGCGTGCACGGAATCGGGTAGCGCAGCGTCAAGGTGCCTAACACAGAACCCACTGCGCGGCTCTCATGTCGAGTACCGACGTCGAAGACGCCGTTATTCAAGTCGATAAAGGCATCCTCAAACGTGCGCCTAGCATCAACGACCCACCCTTCAATACCGACGCCGAAGTAACGGTGAAAAAAGTATTTGAGATCAACACCACCGCCCCAGGCGTGATCCGTTTCGAGGTAGCGATCAGCGTCCCAATGGTTTGCTGTGAAAATGTAAGTGCCCCACAGACCAACGTTAAACTCGTTGTCTGCGTACCATTGTGGACACGGTGGCGGCGCCACCTGTTTCATTTCCTTTCCAGAATAAGTTTCAGTCCCGGCAACCGCTACCGAATTGATTGCAGCGATGCATAACAGCCCCAACACCGATCTTTTCATTTCATTTCTCCTTTGGTTAAGTCTCTCCTCAGTTTTTTAGGCTCCAAACACTCCTTTGGAGCATGCAAGGTGAATAACGAAACTCGCTATTACCCCGGATGCCCGACTCTTGGGCAGGCCATGAGAAATTGCAAGATTTTTTTGGGCCGTACAAGGGGACCGCTCAAGGGTGGAGTTCCGCGTCGGTATTTGCGTCGGTAATGATAAATTTCTCGTGGTGAAATGTGGGATCGCCACGAAAGGTCAGCCGGCCCGCGTAACGCCGCTCCAACTCTACCAGCAGTTCTTCATCTTCTTCTTTCAACCGTTTCAGCACATTTGGATTCAGAATTACCCGGATATCATGAATGCTGTCCTGATACCTGCGCATGACGGTATTGAGAGTCCGATGCAATTCTACGCTCGTGGTCATGGAGGTCTTTACGACGCCGCGTCCGCCGCAGTAGGGACAATTTTCGTAAATGGTATCACTCAGGCTCTCCTGCGCTCTTTGGCGGGTCATTTCCATCAAGCCGAGCTGTGAGATGGGGAGAACATGTGTCTTGGCTTTGTCGCGATTGAGCCGCTCTTTCATTAAACTGTAAACTGCCTGCTGGTCTTTACGGCTCTTCATATCGATGAAATCGGCTATGATCAGTCCACCGATATTGCGTAAGCGAAGCTGGCGCGCGATTTCATCCGCGGCCTCCAGGTTCGTCTGCAAAATTGTCTTCTCCACGTCGCGTCCGCCTTTGTTTCGGCCCGTATTCACATCAATGGCCACCAGCGCTTCGGTCTCGTCGATCACAATATAGCCACCGCACTTCAGCCAGACTTGCCGATGAAAAGCGTCATCGATTTGTTTTTGCACTCCATACGTTTCGAAAATCGGCATCGCACCATCGTAATGGTGCACCCGGTTCCGGGCGCGTCGGGAAATCTGCCCGATCATTTCGATCATCCGATCCGTTGACGCGCGGTCATCGCAAACGACTTCGTCAATTTCTTCGGTGAGAAAATCCCGCACTGTCCGCCCCACCAAATCCGGTTCCTCAAAGAGGCGGCAGGGGGCTGGTTCCTCACGAATGAGCTGCTCGACCTGCGCCCACTGATCGATAAGAAAGCGCAGATCGCGCACGAAGTACCTTGCCCGCTGGCCTTCACCTACGGTGCGGATGATGACTCCGACGCCGTCGGGAATATCCAGTTCACGCACAATCTTGCGCAACCGTTCGCGCTCCTTTTGGTTTTCGATTTTTCGCGAGATGCCGCTGCGGTCGCTGAACGGCATCAGCACCAGGTAGCGTCCGGCGAAGCTAAGATTGGTCGTCACCCTTGGCCCTTTCGTGCCAATGGGGCCCTTGGTTACCTGCACAATGACATCCGAGCCGACGGGATAAATACTCGGTATGTCTTTAACCGTGATCCGTTTTCGCGGTCGCTTACTTCCACGGCGATCGATTTCCTCAATGCCGCTGTCGAGCGCAGCGGGGATCGCATCCCAAAAATGAAGGAACGCATTTTTCTCGAAGCCGATGTCAACAAACATCGCCTTCAACCCCATCTCGATGTTCTTGACCTTGCCCTTGTAAACGCTGCCGACGATATTCCGTGAGCTCTTACGCTCGACGCTGTACTCTTCTAGGCGGCCATTTTCTAGCAGGGCCACCCGGGACTCGAGCTTTTCCACGCTGAGTATGATTTTTTTTCCGGTCTTGCGTGAAGAAAGACCCAAAAGTTTTCTTACTTTGTCTATCATAAAATTGAAGAGGTTGTCCGACCAGAAGCAGAACCGCCGACATGTCTTGCACAGATGTTTCTGAACGGAAGTTCATCGTGTCGTTCCACGACGCCGGTTAGGCGGCGGTGGCGCTGGTGCAGGCGCCGGTTGCCGGCGTATCCCAAAGAGCCGCTGAAAAAAGTTGCGGGGAGCGGGCGTGGCAGCCGGGAGAGCGCGGGCTACAGCAGCTGCGCCTCGCCGCCGTACTTTCCCCTGAGAATCTGCTTCCGGTTCGACATCAGGCGATGCGTCTGAGCTTGCCATTTGGGCAGCGGCATTTTGCGAATTGGCAGCGTTTTCTTCGTCCTCGCCTCCGAGATTCCCGCCCTTGTCGTGATAAGTCACATCCTTGATCATTTGGAATGGATTGGCCTTGTGCGCGGGTGGGAGCCAGGCCACCTGCATGTCGAATTTGCCTTCATCTAGTGCGAGCGAGCGCTCCAAGATTCTGTCGGCGACTGGGCCGGCCACGCTGCCGCCGTGCTCGCCGCCTTGCACCATCACAGCAACGACATACTTCGGATTTTCAAAGGGCGCAAAGCAGGCGAACCATGCAGTGGTATCCTTATGTCCCCGCACAGTGGCCTGCGCGGTGCCGGTTTTCCCCGCTACCACCCAATCTTTCAAACGTGCTCTGCCGCCGGTGCCGCCGTCTTCATTAACAACCTTCCAAAGGCCTTTGCGGACCAGCTCGATCTGGTCAGGGGAGATTTCCTGCCGTAAATCCGATCGCACGCGCGGCGGTGGCGCTGCTGGATTGCCTTGCTCATCTAACACCGGAGAGCCGTCTTGCTTCAAAACTTTATCGACCAGCCGTGGGTAATAGCATATGCCGCCATTTGCGATCGCCACGTAGGCCATTGCCAATTGCAAGGGCGAAACAAGCGTGTATCCCTGACCGATTGAAACATTGGCAGTTTGAGCTTGTGACCACCTTTCCTGGGGATGGTGAATTTGCATCCACTCAGGCCCCGGCATATTGCCGCTCTGTTCGCCTGTGAGTTGCAGGCCTGATTCCTCGCCAATGCCCAACATCTTGCCGATGTGGTCAATCGACTGAATGCTAGCTGCGTTTCCATACTGATAGAAAAATGAGTCGCACGAAACCTTGATC
>JBKPDP010000005.1:0-21729 GCA_046727935.1 Verrucomicrobiota bacterium
TGCACAAGAAAATGTCTACAAAACCAATTCCTGACGGATTCCACGCCGTTACTCCCTACCTATTCGCCCAAGGCGCTTCCCGGTTGATTGAGTTCATCTGCGCAGCGTTCGACGGCGAGGTGACGTTTCGCCAAACCCGGCCAGATGGCGCAATCATGCACGCCACGATGCGAATCGGAGACTCGATGCTCATGCTCGCCGACGCAATCCCACAGTTTGGATCGATGCCCACATCAATCTACTTGTATGTGCCCGATTGCGACGCCGTCTATCATTCCGCGCTCAACTCCGGCGGAGTTTCTGTTTTTCCGATCATGACGTTGCCTTCGGGTGAACGGTATGGCGGCGTCAAAGACCCCTGCGGCAACATTTGGTGGGTTGCCACACACGTCGAGGATGTTCCACCCGACGAGCAGGAACGACGCTGGAAAGAATTCAAAATGCCATGAGTCAAAAGCGAATCCGAACAAGGTCTAACCAGGCGATGCAGCCAACCACGGTCCGTCCGTACGCCTAGCTTTCACTGTTTTATGAACGCCAGTTGTAATTCGCGCGGTGGCTGATCTCGTTCTCGTTAGGTCTGTGAACACCACTTAATTCGGCCGTGATCTCGAATCGTTCGATCCCAAATGTCGTCGTCATCCCGGAGCTTGCCTACCGTAATGTCTCGGAGGCGGCGGCTTGGCTCTGCGCGGCCTTCGGCTTCCGGGAGCGCCTCCGCATCGCCAACCATCGTATCCAACTTTCGGTCGGATCATCCGGAGCGGTGGTTGCGATCGAATTTGAGAGCGCGACTGATCAGCCTGCGGACCGAGCTCATGCGGTCTTGGTTCGCAGCGAAGATGTCGACCAGCATCATGCCAGGGCCAAGGCCTTTGGTGCCCGCATCATCCGGTCTCCGGAGAGTTATCCTTTTGGAGAACGGCAGTACACGGTTGAGGATATTGGTGGACATGTCTGGACGTTCTCACAGAGCATCGCGGATGTTGATCCCGCAAGCTGGGGAGGCATCACCGTCAGTGACCCAAATGGAACCTAACCAGACGCTGCATGCCAACCGCGGACCGTTTGTATGCCTAGCTTTTATTGTTATGAACGTCATTTGTAATTCGCGCGGTGGCTGATCTTATTTTCGTTAGGTCTATGGACGCCGTCAGAGTAGTCGCACCGCTTTTTGCCGCCGCGTTTGCTGCTACATCACCGGCACGGCCTGTCGCGGAGTCAGATTCCGATTTTATCGTGCGCACAATCAGCGTGTCACCCATGAGTCCGGCTTCACGCGTGAATGCCCGGTTGGCAGATTGCTCCCTGGTCATAGACACGACGGTCCCGAGCGAGAAGAAACGCACTGTCCTGCCATTGGCCCGGCTTGATGTAGGCTCCTTCGACGTTGTTCAAGACGCCGAGTGGGGGTGGTTCGTTGAAGTCCACACTCGACAGCAGCAACGGGACATCGTGACAAGCACCGCAAAAGAAACCGACAAACTCGCAGAGTATTATATTCACATTTTCGATCAGAAGAACGCGCAGAGGGTACGCGACGCTCTTGTGAGGGTCGTTCGCTCCTGTCACCGAGCCGAGCACAGACCTAACCAATCGCTGGAGCCAACTCCGAAAGCTTTCGCGAGCAGGCACACTGGCCGACGCGACGCGCACACTTGATTTGATGAAACAGTTCCCCGTATTTGCCACGCTCGCCGCTCGCCCGCCTGAGGCGGGTGGCTCAGCTCCATCTCGTTAGGCCGACTTAAAATGAGCAGAGACATATCCAACTCCTGTGGTCCGGAGCGCGACCTGCTGTGCAAAGGATCAAGCGCGTGTGTTCTCTGGTGTGTGCTATGGTTTGCCTTTGTGCTCGGCTTTTTTGAACCGCCTGGGTTGAGAACCATTTTGTGGTCAACGTCGCTCGGGGTCATGGGCGTAGCGTGTCTACTCAACGCTTCTCGATGCGGCAGGGTTCACTGCCGCTTTACGGGGCCATTTTTTATCCTGTGCGCTGTTACTTCCCTCGGTTATGGCCTCGGTCTTCTGCCGCTTGGATCATCCGGGTGGAAGTGGATCGGCGTTGGTACAATCATTGGTACCTTGGTCCTTGCTTGCGTTCCAGAGCTGTTTCTCGGCCGGTATCGGCGAAAAGGCCCAGCGGCCTAACCAATCGATGAAGCCAACGGCCGCATTGCGAAATAACTCCAGCTTGGTTGCCACGACACCCTGCCGTGGCTTATCTCTTTTTCGTTAGGCGCACTTACCGCATGAGCATCGAATCCGACATCGTTGAGCGAGTGAACCGCGCAGCGTCCAAAAAGCAAATTCCTATCGGTGATACCAAGCAAAAATGACCAAAACCGCTTCTAAGATCCGTTTCAGAGCGAAACTCTTCCGGCCAGCAGCGACCGCGAAGGTCGGCTCTTGGACCTTTCTTACCCTACCAAAGAACGCCAGTGCGAAGCTCCCCTCGCGGGGCATGACGACGGTCGAAGGCACCATCAATGGCTTCCCCTTTCGAGCCACGCTCGAGCCAGACGGCCAAAGAAGCCACTGGCTCAGAGTGAACCGGAAGATGCGCGAAGCTGCGGGCGCAGACGCAGGCGACGTCGTCACGCTGGAGATCGCGCCGGCGGGAGAGGAACCGGAACCCAGTGTGCCGGCAGATCTGCGGAAGGCTCTCGCGGCCGCCCCGAAGGCGCGGGCGCTGTGGTCGGACATCACGCCCATCGCGCGCAGAGATTGGATCCACTGGATCGCCTCCGCCAAGCGGCCAGAGACTCGCGCGCGTCGGATCGACAATGCCTGCGCGATGCTCGCTGCCGGGAAGCGACGCGTTTGCTGCTTCGATCGGTCTGGGTTCTATAGTAAAAGCTTTAGCTCTCCTAAAGCGGCGATTTAGATGAATCCAGTTTGTCGTTCAGCCAATGGTTGTTGGCAAGGGACGTTTATTAACTGACGGTTTGAACCGCGCAGCGTCCAAAAAGCAAATTCCTATCAGTAACTAACTCACCCATGAGCGTTTATTCCGAAGCGAACGGAACGCCTAACCAGGCGATGCAGCGAACCGCTGGCCGCGCCGCGTTTTAGCTTTCGATGACTTCCACGTCTTACTCGCAGCCCCGCGCGCTCTCGCCAGCGGTCGCTGATCTTGTGTCTCGTTAGGCTGATCAAATCGCATACATGTAGGCATGCCGGACAAAGCGGTCTATTTACTGGTGATCGATGGGTTCGCCGACTGGGAGCCGGCGCACGCGATCGCTGAGTTGCGTCGCCACGGCGGGTACCGTGTGGAAACCGTGGGGCTGAGTCGAAGTTCGGTCGTCTCAATGGGAGGCCTGTGCATAATGCCCTCTCATGCGGTCGATGAAATAGATCCGAAAGACGTGGCAGTTTTGATTTTGCCTGGAGGGGATCGCTGGGAAAAGATGCCGATCGAGCGGGAACTCGATTCGATGCTCAAAAGCTTGGATGCGCAACAGGTCCCGATCGCGGCGATTTGTGCCGCAACAGTGGCGATTTCGAGGCTGGGGCTGCTACGAGGGCGCCGGCATACCAGCAATGGCTTGGAGTATCTTCAGTCGCACGTACCCGAATACCGAGAGGCGCCGAATTACGTTGACGCACCAGCGGTGCGCGACCGCGGTTTGATCACCGCGAGTGGCCTTGCTGACGTGGAGTTCGCGCGCGAACTTTTGGAGGAGCTAAACGTGCTCTCATCGAGGGATCGCGCTGTCTGGGCCGAGATATTTCGGACGGGCCGGTTACCGGCTCAGACGACACCCTAACCAAACGCAAAAGGCCTAACTTGTTCTCGTTAGGTAAGTACCGTGCCGTGATCACAGAAGACAAGCTGCGCATTTTCCAGCGCTATGGCGGCGACATCGACGGATGGGTTCGCGTCGGCGACGTGGCAGAGCATCAAACCATGTCGGATTCTGATTGGAGCGAGATCGAGCATTTGCGTCATCGCCTCTGGCTGCAGTCCCACGAGCCAGTTTCGTCCGAGGTCGTCCAAGAGACCGAGCAACTCATCGCGGAAAGAGTCCGCGGCGAGAGCGCCATGAAACTTCTACGTCAACTCAACTAACCAATCGCTGGAGCCAACTCCGAAAGCTTTCGCGAGCAGGCACACTGGCCGGCGCGACGCGCGCACTTAATTTTATGAAACGGTTGTCGCTCTTAGCAAAGCTCGGTTTTGTCGGCGGTGGCTGAGCTCCGTCTCGTTAGGCTGACATTGAATCGATATGCATGGAGTTCGGATTAGCTACCTGGTTGAGCATCCAGAATACATCCTGCAATTAGCGCAGTGGCTCTTTGAGGAGTGGGACACTATTCTTGGCGAAGAAACCCCTGAGGCTCGAATCAAAAAACTAAAGGCGCACATGAATCGCGATAGGTTGCCTATTGCATGGGTTGCCCATGCGGGTGGACAACTTCTCGGAACCGCCGACCTTCGTGTGCATGATCTTGAGGGGCGCGAAGACCTGAGTCCCTGGCTCGGCGGGGTATTTGTCGGCCCGCATTTTCGTCACCGGGGCATTGGTGCCGCACTCTGTGCCACCGTCGAGGACGAGGCTCGGTCGCGAGGGATACAGACTCTTTATTTGTTTACGCTCGACAAGCAGGCGTGGTACTCACGCCTGGGCTGGACAGTACTTGGCCCGTGTGTTTGGCAACAGCGGCCCGGTGACATAATGTGCAAGCAACTGCAGACTGCCTAACCAAGGGATGCAGCCAACCGCGAAGCGTCCGTATGCCCAGCTTTTACTGTTTCACGAACGCCACTCGTAATTCGCGCGGTGGCTGATGTCGTTCTCGTTAGATGTAGAGGTCGTAACGTGAAGGTCGCATCTCCATATAAAGTCCGAGTGGTCGTTGATCCCGCGTTCGGCGAGCAACTCGCCTCGCTTCCTGTAGGTGAGCCGGTCTGGGTGATTGACACACCTATCAACGCACCGGTAGCGCACCGATTGTGGCGAGAGCGCAACGACGAGAATCATCTCACGGGCATTACCACGTTCAAACCTGGTGCGGACGCTTCTCCCGAAGAAGAAGTGATTTGCCTGCTCGACACGATCGAAGAGCATCACGGTGAGTATTCTGCCGATCCGCCGCATTCGATTCTCGAGATTATCGGCTGCCCAGATTCAGAGCGTCTTCGTTCGGCACTTGCTGAGTTTGGGTTTCGCGTCGAAGCATCCAAGCAGCGGCAGCGTGGTCGCAGTTCGCACACCATGACATCTAACCAAGCGCTCCAGCCTGTATCTTCTTTAAAGGCATTCTGATTTGGTACAAAAGGGAGGCGGGTGCGAGATCCACGCTCCAGCTGCTTCTGATCGAGAGGTCACGAGCGCCGGTTAGTTTGATCCGCGCCTGCCCTTGGCCGTGTGAAGTAAACTCGAACAGGTACTGAAGCGACCAAGCCGGTCTTTTACCCCGAGGGTGATCTTGGGGTCAATCGATTGCAAGCCGCGCTTTGTTAAGTGTCGCGCCGGAAACAAATCGCGGTTATAATTGCTCGGGATGTTACGGCTGGGTTTGTTCAGCTCTGTGATTTTTCTGTTGCTGGTCGACATCGCTTGGAGCCAGACACTGGCGCCCAAGCCGCTCCCGAAAGAGCCACTCGAAAAGTATGATAACCCGCCGCCGCTCGCGCCGGCCGTGGCTACATCGGCACCGATAGTCTCGCAGTTCGGCCCCTACATTAGCTATCAAGTTAACGTGGATGCGAACGGCAACAACATCATCGGCGATGCCGCAAATGAGCCCTCCATTTGCGTGAATCCTGTCAACGGAAACAAAATGAGCATCGGCTGGAGACAGTTCGACCACGTGTCGTCAAATTTTCGGCAGGCTGGGTACGCATACACCACCAATGGCGGCAGAACGTGGATCGCTCCGGGCGTTTTAGAGCGCAACGTCTTCCGCAGCGATCCGGTGCTGAACTCCGATAGCGCCGGTTATTTTCTTTATCTCAGCCTTCTCCAGAACTTTTTCGACGATTTATGGCGCTCACTCAATGGCGGCCAATCGTGGACGAATATTGCGCCTGCAGATGGCGGCGACAAACAGTGGTTTACCATCGACACCACCAACAGCATCGGACATGAATTCCATTACCAATCCTGGAGCATCGACGGAAATAATTTTGGCGGCAGACAATTCAGCAGATCCACCAACCACGGATTTACCTGGATGGATCCGATCAATATTCCCAACTCCCCTGCGTGGGGCACATTGGACGTCAATTCCAATGGCAACCTGTTTATCGGCGGCGTAAACCTGAGCACCAATCGGATTTGGTGTGTTCGTTCCACCAACGCGAAGAACGGCGGCGTTGTTCCGACTTTCGATCAAAGCACAGCAGTCAATCTTGGCGGCAATATTGTTTTCGGCGAGCCGATCAATCCGGAAGGTTTAGTTGGTCAGGTTTTTCTGGCAGTGGATCGTTCCGGCACGAGTACAAACAACAACATTTACATGCTGGCCAGCGTTCAACCGACCGGCTTCACCAATGGCAGCGATGTGATGTTCGTACGCAGCACAGATGGCGTCCAAACCTTCAGCCCGCCGCGCCGAATCAATAACGATCCGATAAATCATGCGAAGTGGCACTGGTTCGGCGCACTGTCGGTGGCGCCTAACGGACGAATTGATGTGGTCTGGTTCGACACGCGCAACGCCACGAACAATACCACCTCGCAGCTCTTTTATTCCTACAGCGCAGATGAGGGACACAGTTGGTCGCCGAATGTAGCGGTCAGCAATTTGTTCAACCCGTTCGCCGGTTATCCGAATCAGGAAAAGATCGGCGATTACATCACAACCGTTTCAGATAATGCCAGCGCCAATGTCGCATATGCAGCTACGTTCAGCGGCGAAGAAAACATCTTTTATGTCCGGATTCCTCCAGTAGTACCGGCTACAGATTTCAACAGCGACGCGAGGCCGGATTTTCTTCTTTACAATACAGGCGCGCACCAAACAGCGGTTTGGTACATGAACAACAATGTTCACACCGGCGGTGCTTCCGGTCCGACTCTGCCGGGAGGCTGGGGCGTGGTGAATGTGGCGGATTTTAACCGGGACGGCCATCCGGATTACTTGCTATTCAATTCAACAACACGCGGCACAGCGATTTGGTACATGAATAACAATGTTCATACTGGCGGAGCCTCTGGCCCCACTCTGCCTGTCGGCTGGAGCGTGGCTGCGCTGGCGGATTTTAATTCGGACGGCTACCCGGATTATGTGCTGTACAATGCGAACACGCGTGAAACAGTCGTCTGGTACATGCGCAACAATGTGCATATCGGCTCCGCATCCGTCCCGGTTTTTCCAGTGGGGTGGAGTTTGGCTGGCGCTGCGGATTTCAACGCAGATGGGCATCCCGATTATCTGCGGTTCAACGCGGGGACGCACGGAACGAGGATCTGGTATATGTCTGGAGTGACGCATACGAGCACCAGATCTGCACCCACAGTTACGATGGGGTATGATTTGGTGGGACTAGCCGATTTCGACGGCAACGGCAGGCCGGATTATCTGCTTTACAATCCAGGTACACATCAAACGTCGATTTGGTACCTAAAAAATTATCAGCTCATTGACACTGCTAACGGGCCAACTCTCTCAGGTGGCTGGCGTTTGGCAGCGCCTTGAGTAATCATGTCGCTTCTGGCGAGCACGTTGAGGATTTTGGGAATGGAAATAGCCGTCGGCGAGGCAGTGTGAGATCCTAATTGGTTTGATGATCAAAAAGAGCCGATACCGACATTCCCTGAGGCTCGCAGTGAAATTTGCAACCCACCGATATTACGAGCGGTTGTCATAGACGAAAAAATGGTCGCCTCTTTGTACGAATATTCGTCTAATTCTCGTTAGATGATAGCGCGATCGCATACTCCCGACGCTCGGCCGCAGACCGGCTGGTTTCCATCTTGGCGTGCTCTGTGGTCTCTGTGTTGGCGCTTGTCCATTCTGCTGATTTTCTTCGTCGGAGTGTTCGCCTGCGTACTTCTTGACCGCTGGTGGGGTGCACTCGGCTGCCTTATCGGATTCATCGTTGTCGCCTTCATTATCCGGCGACTGTCCGCAGTCGAGCATAAGACAGAGACATCTTCTCGCGACAGTATCATCTTCTTGTGAGAACGGTGATTTTCGCGGACTCTTGTTCTACGTCTGACATGCTGCCACACAAACCATCTAACGAATCGCTGGAGCCAACTCCGAAACCTTTCGCGAGCATGCGCGCTGGTCGTGAAGCCCACATTTGATTTTATGAAACAAGTTTTCCATGTTTGCCACGCTGGTCGCCGCCAGCGGCGGCGCAGCTCTTTCACGTTAGGCACAAGGAGGCACATGAATCGAATTGCGTTCATGTTTATGGCTGCTGTTTTATCTATAGGATTAGTTGCAGCAAAGGAACCAGGGTCGCCACCGGCCCAGACACCAGAAGCGTTGGTCGCTCATCTTTATAAGGAACATGACGGTAAGTCTGACCCACTGAAATATCCAGAAAGCAAAAAACTCCTACCGAATTATTTCTACCGCCCCCTTTTAGAACTCTATTTAAAAGACCAGGCGGAATCAGAGGGTGAAGTTGGAAAGATTGACTTCGATCCACTTTATGATGCCCAGGATTTTAAAATTACAGACTTTACGGTTGTTCGACTTAGCAATAAAAAAGGGGCGGGACTTGTGGCAGCTCGATTTAAAAACATGGGCGTGGATCAGCAGGTCGTCTTCGCAATGCAATCCACTAAGAATGGTTGGCGCATAGCGGATATCCAATATAAGGACGGCCGGAAACTTAGAAAAATACTGAAAGGGTAGGGCTTGTGCCTAAGCAGCGCATGATGCTTTTACGTTAGACCCATGCGCCTCTACCGTCTGTTCACTCTCGTTTGTTTGCTCGCTACTGTGGAGCACGCGCCTTCGTCACAGGGGGCGAGTCCATCACAAGCATCAGGCGACGAGCAAACGCTCTGGAATCTTGAGCACGCATATTGGCGTTACGTCGAGAATAATGACTTGCCGGCGTATTCAGATTTATGGCACAAGGATTTTTTGGGTTGGCCATCGGTCAGTTCTGCGCCCGTCCGTAAGGATCACATTACCGACTGGATTACCTCCCAAACTAGCAAGGGGTTAGCGTTCAAGTTCGTAGAATTCAAGCCTGCTGCGATCCAAGTGACAGGGGATGTCGCCTCGGCGTGTTACTGGATAACGTTTAGATGGAAGGACAAGAACGGCAATGGAGCCGCGCATACCATTCGTATCACGCACGCGTGGCTCCGCACCCGAAAGGATTGGCGCATCATAAGTGGAATGTCGATGCCCGAGCCTGATACTCCGGCAAAGTAATATCGCAGTGAAAAAAGGCCTAACCGATCGCTGGAGCCAACCCAGCACTTTGTTGTAAGCTCTAGAACAATGCGCACGTTGATTTTCAGAGTGCTGGGTGGCTCAGCTCTTTCTCGTTAGGCCCAATAGGTGCGTGCGCAAATCCTCTGAATTACTATGCCGAAGAAACGCCTAAATCCGGGTTCGCTCTTCCCAAGTCTGGAGCACGGGTTTTCTCAGATTGTCGCTGCCAGTGGTGGAAAGACTATCTATATTTCAGGCCAAACCGCTTGGGATACACACAAGCAGATCATCGGCGGAAGAGATCTAGGCCAACAGGCAAGACAAGCCTTACGCAATGTTCAGACCGCTGTTGAAGCTGCGGGAGGTACACTGGCAGATGTAGTTGCTTTGCGTATCTACATAGTTAATTACAGGCCAGATCAAGCTGAGGCAGTTGGAGGCGCGCTACGGGAGTTCTTTCCCGAGGAGAGGCGTCCTGCCAGTACCTGGATAGGAGTCTCCACTTTAGCGGTACCGGATTTCTTGATAGAAATTGAGGCAACAGCGGTACAAGAATGAATTCTCACACAAGGCGGTCTAACCATGCGCTGCAGCGAACCCGGTCATCGCGCTCCAGTTACAATCAACGCGTCCCGTGGGCCGGGTCGCTGAGCTTGGATCGCTAGGCGTTTCTGACCGCACCACAACCACCACAAGAATGAAAACGTCAATGAAGATACTCTTTCCCTCATTTGCCGCTTTGATTGCACTTGCGATCGCAGCCACCGCTTTCATATCCAGTTATGGACAAGACCCTGGTTGGAAACGACCCGGCTCAGAAGAAGCTGCGGCAGTCGACCGCGCAAATGCTGCCATCGATAAAGTTTATGGTGAGCTCATGAGCAAACTCGACGCTGAACAACAAAAGAGTCTAAAAGAAGCCGAACGTCCCTGGATCAAGTGGCGGGACGCCGAAGCAGATCTCGTTGCACGTTTGGGCGGCGCGTTGGTGGCAGCGCCTTCCGTGTTGATTACTCGACTGCGCAGGCCAAGCTGATTCAGCAACGGACTGAAATATTGAGAGGATATCTCAACGATGCCAAGAGCAACCGATGATGACACCCAACGCGTAACGAGGCGATGCAGCCAACCCAGCACTTTGGTCTAAGCTTTCGATGATGCGCTGCCGAATTTTCAAAGTGCTGGATAGCTCAGCTCCCTCTCGTTAACCCAAGTCAGACTGGTCTGGCCAATTGGCGCGAACTGGCCTATTGATCATTTCGAGTTCGCGGGCACTGTTGAGACAGTTTCACTGTTCGACGCCAGCAAGAGAGCGAAAAATGACTGTCCTAAAGTCATTCGCTCATTCGTTGCATCATTGAACGAACGAAAATCGTCAACCATAACTCAAATAATATATGGCCAAAGTGAACACACCTTTCTCAGGCGGATGCGCTTGCGGCGGGATTCGCTACGAATCCACTGCAGAACCCGTTATAATGCTTCACTGTCACTGTCGAGATTGCCAGCGATCCAGCGGAGGCCCGTTCTCGTCTTTCGTCATCCTGCCGGCGGAAGCTTTCAAGCTATCGCAAGGCTCACTGCGTTTTCATGACTCACCCAGTCATGCGGGCGGCAAGACCCACAGGGGCTTTTGCCCCGACTGCGGCTCGCCAATTCTGGCCAAGAGCGACTCGGTGCCTCACATTGTGGCGATCAGAACTGCGAGCCTGGATGATCCGAGCTGGTTCAACCCGCAAATGGACGTGTGGACATCAGACGCGCACCTATGGGACCAAATGAATCCCGCGTTGCCGAAGTTTGAAAAGTATCCTTCGTAGGCGCCGCCTCACCACGCGGAATAGCCGCGCTGGCCATGAGCAGGCTCTGCGGCAAAAATATTAAAAACAAAGAGGAAAACATGAGCAAGGAGAAAGACATGAACAAAGAGAGAGACATGGACAAGAACAAGAAGAAAGATATGAAGCACCGGAAAGGCCATCTCGCGATGAACACACCCCCGATCGTGTCGCCGCAAGAATGGGAGGCCGCGCGCCAGCAACTGCTCGTGAAGGAGAAGGAATTGACCCACGCTCGTGACGCGCTGGCCGCCGAGCGTCGCCGGATGCCGTGGGTGGCCGTGGAGAAGAAGTACGAGTTCGACGGGCCCAAGGGCAAGGCGAGTCTGCTCGATCTGTTCGAGGGCCGCCGTCAGTTGATCGTTTACCGCGCCTTCTTCGAGCCCGGCGTGAACGGGTGGCCCGACCATGCCTGCGTCGGCTGCTCCATGGTGGCCGACCAGGTCGCCCACCTCGCCCATCTTAACGCCCGCGACACCATGCTGGCGTTCGTCTCACGCGCGCCGCAGACAGACATCAAGCGCCTTAAGGCACGAATGAGCTGGAAGATGCCGTGGTACACGATTACGGACAGCTTCGACGTCGACTTCGGCGTGAACGAGTGGCACGGCACGAACGCCTTCATCCGCGATGGCGACCGCGTGTTCCGCACCTACTTCATCAACAACCGCGGCGACGAGCAGATGGGGAGCACTTGGAACTACCTCGACATAACTGCGCTCGGGCGCCAGGAAGAGTGGGAGGACTCGCCGGAAGGCTACCCGCAGACCTCGCCGTACGAGTGGTGGAACTGGCACGACGAATACAGCGACGCCCCGCCGTCCCAGGAGTGGAGCGCCCAGGTCGAGCGCGGAATTCGGGCTGGGCAACGACGGCGACGGCGACGCTCGTAATCGCTTACGTCGCAAGCGTGCCGGTGGAGGAGACTATAAATGGCGGGATGGAAGGAAACGAACGACAGAGAACACACGAAGGAAGGAGACAAGAAAGATGACGAAACACAAGACTGGGACACGTGATGAGTGGCTAGCAGCGCGCCTCGAGCTGCTCAAGGCAGAGAAGGAGTTTACGCGGTGCGGCGACGAGCTGGCGCGGCGGCGGCAGGAATTGCCGTGGGTTCGGATCGACAAGGAGTATCAATTCGAGACCGACGAGGGGAGCGCCTCGCTGGCGGATCTCTTCCGAGGGCGCTCGCAGCTCCTCGTCTATCACTTCATGTTTGGGCCCGACTGGACTGCCGGCTGTCCGTCCTGCTCGATGATCGCGGACGCCTTCAATGGGTCCGTCGTGCACCTGGCCAACCATGACGTGATGCTCTGGGCGGTCTCGCGGGCTCCGCTCGCGAAGCTGCAAGCCTACAAACGGCGGATGGGCTGGACCTTTGCCTGGGCGTCCTCGGTCGACGGCGATTTCAATTTCGACTTCGACGTCTCATTCACTGAGGAGCAACAGCGCGAGGGGGGCGTCGAATACAACTACGAGCGCGGCGGCCACGCGATGGACGCGACACCCGTGCCGGAGCCCGTCGCTCAACTCGCGGCAACATGCGGAACCGACGCGCCCGGGTACTCGCGCGATAGGCCCGGCATGAGCGCGTTCGTGCTCGAGGGCGGCGTCGTCTACCACACCTATTCCACCTATGCGCGCGGCGTGGACGCCTTCTTTGGCGTGTACCATTGGCTCGACCGCGCTCCAAAGGGGCGCAATGAGACGGGCGTCTGGTGGCGCCGCCACGACGAGTACGACAAGCGCTGAGCCAAGTCGTGGGTGTCACTGGCGCAAACCGAGACGTTCGCTCTCTTAACAGTAACTGAGCTCCTTCTCGTTAGGCCATGACAATCTGAGACGGATCGCGATGAATCCGGGTTCGACAATGCGAGTAGCCCGGCCAACCGACAACCTGGCCGCGATTGCTGAGATGTATTCGAAGGGTCTTGGGTTCGCAGTGCTCGCTGAGTTTAAAGATCACCGCGGCTTTGATTGCGTTGTTCTTGGCGATCCCAAGCAGCCCTACCATATCGAGTTCACCTCGGAACGAGGACATAAGGTCGGCAACGCTCGGAGCCAGGATCATCTGTTGGTCTTCTATATTCCAGACAAAGACGAGTGGGAATCGCGCTGTGCACAAATGATATCGGCAGGGTTTCGCGAGGTGCCGTCATACAATCCATACTGGGACCTGCAGGGCAGGACGTTTGAAGACATCGATGGGTATCGAGTCGTCTTGCAGAATGCGGCGTGGACTAAGTAGATGAGGTGACCGTAATAAAAGATGGCGCTCGCACCGGCGACAACGGCGAGTTAAATCATACTGTAGCCGCTGTAGCCACGGCCCTGTGGGCCGTCCCCCTACTGTAAAACGCAGTGCCGAGCGGACCGGCCACAGGCCGGTGGCTACAACATTTGTGAAATCGCCTTAGCTCAACGCGCGGATATCGCGATTGATTCGTCGAACATTATTGCAGTGGCAAATGATGGACGTCATGCGCAGGCGACACATCTGCTGCTACAGCAGTAAGATCCAATTATTTCGGCGACCGCGAGTCGGCGTGCGTCTTTACGTCGCGCCTTTGCTTGTCCACCACGCGGCGCAGTTCGCGCTCCATCGTTTTGAATGCGTCGTGGATCACCTTGTTGAGCGGCTGGTGAGAGCCATTGTCCATCTGCCTTTCGTCAGCAACGAGTTCGTGACCCCGCGCCACAGTCACATCGATGCGGCACCGGTACGGATTGCCTTTTTGATGGGTGTGATTGGTTTGCTCAATGGCCACATCGCAGCGGTTGATGTGGTCGCAAAATTTTTCCAGTCGTGCCGCATATTCCAAAACGAGATTGTCGATCTGGTCAGACTTTTCCAGACCCCGATACGAGATCTTAACAGGCAGTTGCATATTCAGTTAGATATTAACGAGCTCCCTTGCGTTGAGGGAACAAAAATGTTCTTGAGCATCTTGGTTTCACATCTGCTGCAATGAACGAAACCGCGAAACAAGTTTCGCCGGTTCCACTTTTACCAAATCCGATTTCACATGTTCGACGATCCGGTCGCGCACAGTGGCAGGCAAAAGATCGACGATCGCCCCGTGAATTTCGGCCGGCGCAGCGAATGACCAGCCTTCCTTCCCATTGACCGAAACAATTTTCGTAATTTGATCGGCAAGCTCCTTGTGAATGCGGCGGTCCGTTTCTGTTGCCAATTGCGTCCGTTCGGCAATCGAGCTCGCTCCGCGGTGAGCGCCCGCCCCCTCGGTCACGGGAAATCGCCCAGCCAGGTCGGTAACCTTATCCACCAATCTCCCATGCGCGTCGGTGATGTTGAATGCCTGCACGAGTTGCAGGCTCGGTCCCCGCGTCGGGGTCTCATTCACTCGATATGCTTTTAAACTGCCTCGATCAGTGACGATAACAAGAGAACTCGGTGTCATGACGAATCACTGACCAAAAAATTTGGCCGCGCATTAAAACATGCGCTTTCTATTTCTATAAACTAATTCGTTTCTGACGACAAGATCGCGTTGCTGAATTTCTCTCCCGCACAACCGGCTACTCGCGGCGAGCGCGTTCTTCCTCCGCGGTAAGCGGTGGAAACTCCACGTGACGTTTCTTCCAGGATTCCTCGCGGGCTTGAGCTTGCGTCCCGCTTACAAGTTGGAGCAAGCAGCAAGCGCGACCGCAAAGACCAACGTCGTCGCCGGACGCGAATTTTCTGGGCTCCGCAAGGAAACCGTTCGGATCCATTGTGTCGAGAATCAGTTGCCACTCGAGATTCTCCTGGCCGGGCAGGACAAATGGAATCGGTTCGTAATGCGCATTGATCAGCAGCAGAAAGGTGTCGTCACGGATTGGCTCGCCTTCGAAACTGAGAACATCGCTAGTATCGCCACTCAGCAGCATCCCAATACAACGAACGAATGGCGACGCCCATTCTTCATCGCTCATCTCGCTCCCGCCGGGATTGAACCACATCACGTCGCGAATCTCCGAACCGCGTATCCGTCGACCCTGAAAAAATTTCGGCCGACGAAACTCCGGATGCGCATTGCGAAATCGAATCAGTTTGCGCGTGAACTCCAGAAACTGATTTTGCTTTTCGTCGTGCGTCCAATTGAACCAGCTGATCTCATTATCCTGGCAATAAGCATTGTTATTTCCATTCTGTGATCTTCCCCGCTCGTCTCCGCCACTGAGCATCGGCACGCCCTGGGCGAGAAAAAGGGTGGTCAGAAAATTCCGCTGTTGCCGGTCGCGCAGCGCGTTGATCTGTGGATCTTCGGTTGGCCCTTCCGCGCCGCAATTCCACGATAGATTGTTATTATCGCCGTCATTATTGCCGTCGCCGTTCGCCTCGTTGTGCTTCTCATTGTAGCTGACCAGGTCGTTCAGGGTGAAACCGTCATGCGCGGTGACGAAATTAATGCTGGCATACGGGCGTCGCCCATTGTGCTGGTATAGATCGGGGCTGCCTGTGAGCCGGTAACCGATCTCGCCGATTCGGCCTTCATCGCCTTTCCAAAAACTGCGAATGGTGTCGCGGTATTTCCCGTTCCATTCCGACCATGGCCCAGGAAAATTTCCAACTTGATAACCACCGTCGCCGACGTCCCACGGTTCCGCGATGAGTTTCACGTTCGAAAGAATCGGATCCTGCTGAATGACCTGGAAGAACGGATGCAGCATGTTTACGCCGTCGCGATTGCGCACAAGCGCGGCCGCCAGATCGAAACGGAATCCGTCCACGTGCATTTCCACGACCCAATAGCGCAGGCTGTCGATCACCAGCTGCAGCACGCGTGGATGGAGCAGATTAAACGTGTTGCCCGTGCCGGTGAAATCCAGATAGAACCGCGGTTTCTCCGGATGCAACCGGTAGTAAGCAAGGTTATCGATTCCGCGAAAGCACAGTGTCGGCCCGAGATGATTTCCTTCGGCAGTATGATTGTAAACCACATCGAGAATCACTTCGATACCAGCAGCGTGGAGACTGCGCACCATCGATTTGAACTCGACGACATGTTGGCCCATTTGCCCGCTGCTGGCGTACTGCGCGTGTGGCGCAAAAAATCCGATCGTATTGTAGCCCCAATAATTCGTCAGCCCGCGATCAATTAAGACCTTGTCGTCGATGTGCGCGTGCACCGGTAACAACTCGATCGCGGTGACGCCAAGCTTTTTGAAATAATCAATGGCTGCCGGGCTACCGAGCGCCGCATAAGTACCTCGCAATTCCTCCGGCACATCGGGGGAAAGTTTGCTGAAGCCTTTCACGTGCAGCTCATAAATTACAGAGTTTTGCAACGGGATACCGGGCCTTTTATCGCCCTGCCAGTCGAATCCGTTGTCGACAACGACGGACTTCGGCACTCCCCACGCATCATCACGGAAATCCTGAGTCAAATCTTCCTTCTCGCCTCCGAGGACGTAGCCGAACATTTCATCCGCCCAGCTCACCTCTCCAGCGATGGCCTTCGCGTACGGGTCAAGAAGCAGTTTCGAACTGTTGAAGCGGAACCCGTGTTCCGGGTCGTAGGGACCGGAAATGCGGAAACCGTACAACTGCCCTGGCCGGACATCCGGCAAAAACACGTGCCAGACCTGATCGGTGTGTTCGGTGACCGGGATGCGAACGTTTTCTTCGGTGGCCTCGATGCTGTCGAACAAGCAAAGTTCGACACCGGTGGCGTGCTCGGAAAAAATCGCAAAGTTGACGCCGTTACCCATCCAGGTCGCGCCCAGCGGATATGCGTAGCCGAGGAAAGTTCTTATTGAAGTCATAAACGCGCCGCGCATTTATCCGGCATGCAATGCGTGATGGCAAGACATCGGTGGCATTGGTTTCCATCCAATCGAATTCGATCGGCAGAGATGCCGATGCCACGCTCCCGATGATTACCAGGCTAATTTCCAGGGACTGTTGGGTTCCGTAGTAGCTTGCGTTTTTTGTCTACGCCATCGAAATCTCTCCGTGTGATTCGTAAAATCACGCCGCTACTGATTGCGATCTGTGCGCTCGCGCTGGCCTCCTACTTTTACGCGCACCACAATTGGCAGGCGTTATCGCCCGGAACAACAATCGATCAGATCGTCGTCGAAAAAGCGGCTAGGAAATTGTCGATCTTTCGCGACGGCAAACAGATCAAGAGTTATCGAATCGCATTAGGTCGGAAGCCGGTGGGCGCGAAGCAAGAAGAAGGCGACATGAAAACACCGGAAGGAACCTACAAGATCGATAGCCGAAATGCGCAAAGCAGTTTTCACCTGGCGCTGCACGTTTCTTATCCATCAGATGAAGACAACAGGCGTGCGGCCGCGCGCGGCGCCTCAGCAGGTTCTGACATCATGATTCACGGACTTCGAAACGGACTCGGCTGGATTGGCGCCTTTCATCGCTGGAAGGATTGGACTGCGGGCTGCATCGCGCTCACCGACGAAGAGATCGAGGAACTCTGGCGTGTGACGCCGGATGGGACGGTGATCGAGATTCGCCCGTAAGAGCGCAACGACAGCCTGTCGGTCGCGCCGTACCAAATGATCGTCTATGGCCGTGATATAAGCGACTCACCTGCACGCGGATTGCGCACCCTACAAATCCTGAAGGGCACGCTTCGCCTTTTCTACATCCGATGGCCGAAGGACGATCAACCCTTTTTCCGCTCCGCGGCCACCTGCAAGATAAGTGTATTCGATATTAACGTCGGCTTCTGCGAGGCGCTCGGCGATTTTGGCGAGCACGCCTGGTTGACTCGCGGTTTCGATCATCAACACTTCGGTCTCAAGCGCGAGAATGCCCGCCTCGCCCAGCAGCATAAGCGCCTTGGTGGGATCGCTTACCACCATGCGCACCACGGTGTGATCGACTGTATCTGACGTAGCCAGCGCATGGATGTTAATTTCTGCTTTCGCCAGCGCTTCACACAGGCGCCCAAGCGCCCCGGGACGATTTGCAAGAAAGACTGCGAGTTGGGTGGCCGTTTCGATGGAGAGCGATGGGTTCATGCTGCTTTCAAAGTGATGCCGGGAGTGGCTTCTGACAACTCAGGAAAATCTGGAGACGTGATTCTGCTCTCATTCTAAGCCACAGCGAATTTTTCAACCGCGACCAGCCTGTCGCGCAACCTCATTCGCCAATTATGAATTTGAAGGCCACTTCGAAAGAATTCGCGAGTCTCGATAATTTCGGGATTGTCGATCCAGAGATGACTACAGTTGCTGAACCTCGTTTCGTGAAATCGCCGCCTCCGCGGCGGACCATTGGTTTCGTCACGGCATCTTCCATCGTTATTGCCAACATTATTGGCACCGGCATCTTCACCAGCCTTGGCTTTCAACTGGCAGACATTCAGTCGGGATTCCCGCTGCTCATGCTTTGGGTGATTGGCGGGATCGCGGCGCTTTGCGGCGCGCTTTGTTATAGCGAACTCAGCGCCGCGCTGCCGCGCTCCGGAGGTGAATACCATTTTCTATCGCAGATCTATCATCCCGCGCTCGGATTCATGGCGGGATTCGTGTCCGCTACGGTCGGCTTCGCCGCGCCGATCGCGCTCGCCGCCATGGCGTTCGGGAAATATTTTGTCGGAGTGTTCGGCGTCGGCTCGCCGGTCCTTCTATCATTTGTCGTTGTTTGGGTGGTAACAGTTTTTCATCTCGGGAATCTCCAGGTCGGCAGTGCGTTTCAAAATCTCTCTACGCTTGTGAAACTGCTTCTGATCGGCGCGCTCGTCGCCGGTGGATTATTTGTGCAGTCAAAGCAGCCAATCAGCTTTTTGCCAGCGCCCGGTGACGCGATAGCGATCTTCGGCGCGCCCTTTGCAGTGGCGCTGGTTTACGTGATGTATTCTTACTCAGGTTGGAACGCAGCGGTCTATATTACGGGAGAGATTAAGAACCCGGAAAAAAATGTGCCGCGCTCACTGCTTGTGGGCACAGGCGTCGTGATTGTGATTTATGTACTCCTCAACGCAATCTTCCTCGCCACGACGCCCATCGAGGAATTGAAAGGTCAGCTCGAAGTCGCGTTGATCGCAGGCAAACATATTTTTGGTGCAAATGGCGGGCGAGTTGCCGGCGCGGTCATTTGTCTTGGCCTGGTTTCCGCGATCAGCTCAATGACATGGATCGGTCCGCGGGTCAGCATGTCGATGGGTGAAGATCATTGGCTGCTGCGAATGCTTGGCCGCAAGAATCCTCACGGCATTCCCACGAATGCCATTGTGCTGCAGTTGCTCATTGTGAATGTACTTTTGCTCACACGCAGCTTTGAAAGCGTCGTGCAATACACACAATTTAGTCTGTTGCTCTGCTCGCTGTTCACCGTGATAGGCGTGATGGTGCTGCGCGCGACGCGCCCGGAAATCGCCCGACCTTATCGGGTGTGGGCTTATCCGTTCCCCCCGATAATCTTCGCCGTCATCACATTTTGGATGATGTTTTATCTGCTGCGTTCGAAAACCATTGAGTCTCTGGCAGGACTCGCTACTGCGCTTGTTGGTCTGCTGCTCTACTTTTGCGCGCGAAAGCGTCCGCAACGCTCGGCATGAAAGTGCAAATCTCGGAAAAGGTAATGGCGACGATTCTATCGTCGATTGTGGCGACTGCGCTCAGCGTTTCCGCACAGGAGCATCCAGAGATTGCGCCTCGCGCAATCCCGGTAGCGCCGGCGGTCGCGGGACCTAATGACATCGCGCGGTTCCTCGCTGGAATGCCAGTGCCGTCGAATTCTCCGCTCGCGCCACTCACCCAAGACCCAGCCTGGCAGGAACACGCGGCGTACTTTGAAAAGGAGTTCACCAAACTCAACCAACGCCAGCTCGAAAAGCTGCACGCTTGGGAAGCCACTTATTTTCCTGAGGTAGCGCAGCCGACTCCGGTCGCATTTTATATGTTCAGCGGCCCGGATTTTTTGTACGTCGATCAATTTTTCCCCAACGCCTCGGTGTACGTGCTTTGCGGGAAGGAATCGATGGGGCCGCCGCCTGATCCTTTGCGCATCCCGAATCTCCCCGGCGCGCTGGGAAATCTGGAAAACGCAATGAGATCCTCGCTGAACACGACGTATTTCATCACCAAAGACATGAAAATCGATCTGCAACAACAGAACCTCAATGGCGTGTTGCCGATTCTCTACGTCTTTATCGCACGCGCCGACAAGTCGATAACCAACGTGACGTTTGGCTCGCTCAACAGCAACGGCGCATTTGAAGAGGTCGCGCCAGGAAAGAAAGGCGGCAGCATTCCCGGAGTGCGAATCCGTTATACCGACAATCAATCGGGCAATTCACAAACCTTGTATTATTTCACCACCGATATTTCCGATGGCAGCATCAAGTCCACGCCTGGTTTCTTGAAATTTTGCCAACGACTTGGGATCGGCTCGAGCTTTCTCAAATCTTCTTCGTATCTGATGTTCGAAAACGGTTTTGCCACGATCCGCAATTTCATTGTCGAACACAGCAACCGAATTGTGCAGGACGACGCCGGAATTCCCCTGGCTTATTTCGATCCAAACAAGTGGAACCTGCGTCTTTTTGGTGCTTACCTCGGCCCCATCGATCTCTTCAAACAACATTATCAGCCCAGGCTCCAGGAACTTTTTCGGCAAAGCAATCCGCCCCCGCTTGACTTCGGATTCGGTTATCGCTGGAACTACAAGGAAGCCAATTTAATCGTGGCGGAACGGAAGTAACGCTTTTTGTCATGTCGAGCGAGGGCTCCAGTTGTCGCGGGATTATCGTTCACCCAAGATTACAGATTCCTCGACCCATTCCACTCTGCTTAGGGCAAGACTTTCGCTCGGAATGAAGGGCGGCCGAAGTAAGCCGGTCACTTTGACGGCTTGGCGAACAAGCGCACGCGTGCGTCGGAAGTAATAGCAGCGACAGCTGGATGCGTCAGCCTGCGCTCGGGCGTGATGGCGTAGAATCGCTGCCGGCAAGATTCCGTCCGGCCAATTACTCCAAACCCAAACCGCGTTGCTGCTTCGTTCGCCACGATACTTGCCACCGGGATGAAACCGAGGCTGTGAAAAGCGACGACATGGAGAAGTGCGGGGTCTTCGAACTCGCCCACCAACCGCGGCCGAATATTCATCGCGTGAAACCACTTCTCGATCGACCGGCGCAGGCCGCTGTTCGCCATCGGAAGCAGAGCCGGCGCACCATGCAGCGATTTTGGAAAACCACGCTTGAGCTTTCGCGCCAGTTTTGCCTCCGCGCAGAATGTCACACCGCACTCGCCCAAAAGGTGGTTGAACACGTTGGCCTTGACACCGCTGGAAGCCGGCTCGTCCGCCAGCACAATGTCCAGCCGATAGGCGGCGAGCTCGACCAGCATATCAGAGACCTTCGTTTCCCAGCAGGAAACTTGCACCGGCTGTTGCAGGCTAAATATCGGCTCGATGATCCGGTATGTGACCATTTTCGGTAAGACGTCAGCAACACCAAGGCGCAACCGCAACGGGCGTGACGTTGGCCGCTGCCTAACCGAATTCAACAGATCCTGTCCAATGGAAAAAATCTCCTCCGCATAGCTCAACACATGC
>JBKPDP010000006.1:0-7315 GCA_046727935.1 Verrucomicrobiota bacterium
GTGGGGCATCCCCTGAATATGGAACATGGTGACCACGGCTCTGTGTTCATCAGACAATTTCATCATGGCCTCGTTCAATCTTCGCTGCAGCTCGGACAAGTCTGCTTCGCGCACCGGACTGCTCGTGGCCGTGCTTTGCAGAAATTCCTTGTCGTTTTGAATACTGGCATCGACGTCATCCAGGCTCAGTTGAAAACGCCGGCCGCGTTTCTTGAGAAAATTGAGCGTCATGTTCACTGCAATCGAATGAATCCAGGTGTAAAAGGACGATTTGCCGCGGAACCCGCGGATCGCGCGGTAGGCTTTAGCAAAAATGTCCTGCAAAAGATCGTTCGTGTCCTCGTGGTTCGAGGTCATGTTATAAACCAAGCCGTAAAGACGCGGGGTGTATTTGATGACCAGTTCGTCGAAAGCGGCGGCATCGCCCGATTGCGTACGCTTTACCAACTCCTGATCTGGATCGACCCTCGGCTGGTCCATTGTCTCGCGTCTAGACTTAGCACGAGCCTCGAGGCCGGACGACAACAAATCAGAAATCCGCCGAGCAGGTAGTGCGACTGAGGGATTCATCTTTGACGCGCTAAATCAGCGCCGATCGCGAATGGACATCAACCACAGCAAGTTGCCTAACGCCGCAATGAATGCCGCTACGTACGTTAGCGCCGCCGCGTTGAGAACCTTGTTCACTCCGGCAACTTCCTCCCCGGATCGGACGATGCCCATCTGTTGCAAAATGATTTTTGCCCGTCGCGAGGCGTCGAATTCTACCGGCAGCGTGATCAATTGGAACGCCAGCAGAACGACATAGCAATAAATGCCCAGAGTAATCAGACCGGTGATGTGAAAGAACAACCCCCCCAGGATCACGAACGGCAGCATTTGCGATGCGATCATGGTTACTGGCACGATTGCCATTCGCGCTTTGAGCGGCGCATACGCTTTGGCGTGCTGAATGGCATGACCGGTCTCGTGCGCAGCGATGCCCACCGCCGCGACCGAAGGTGTGTTGTAAACGTTGCTCGAGAGGTGCAGCTTCTTGTCCCTCGGATCATAATGGTCCCCAAGAAAATCATTCGTCTCCACAACGTCGACATCGTGGATCTGGGCCGCTTGCAGAATTTCACGCGCGCATTCCGCGCCGGTGATATTCGAGCTCGCCCGCACCTCGCCCCATTTACGGAAGGCGCTGGTGACCCGAATTTGTGCCCAAATTCCGATGATCAACGGCACGCCGATATAAAGCAGCCAATGAGATCCAAAACCAAAACCGTATGGATAATACATACCGAGGCTAATTTAACGCTTCAAAGTTAGTTGTCACTTTGCTGGCTGGAACAATTAGACGCACGAGCCGGTTGTGCGTTCATTTCCCGCTGGTGGTGCCTGGCTAGATTTCCAATTGCTTTGGGAACCGCGACAGTATTCTGCGACCTGTCTTGGTAACCAAAACCACATCTTCCAGACGCACGCCGCCCAGTCTGGGATAATACAGGCCCGGCTCGACCGTTAGCACTTGCCGATCTTTCAGCGTTACTTTCTGCAGACGCGGATAGTCGTGAATCTCCAGCCCAAGCCCATGCCCGGTGCCGTGAAAGAATCCGACTCGTCGACCTTTTCGTACCTCGGTCGGAAAACCGCGCTTGGCGAAAAGTTCCTGGATTGCCTTGTGAATCGCCATCCCATCGACTCCCGCCTTAATTCTTTTTAAAGCGAGCGCCTGTCCGGCTTTCACCGTTTCCCAAAGTTTGCGTTGCGCCTCGCTGGCGCGTCCGCGCAAGACCGTGCGGGTCATGTCGCCAAAATATCCGGTCTTCGCATCGCGCGGAAAAACATCCAGGATAATCAGTGAGTCGGCATAAAGCGGACCGAATCCGCGTTCATGCGGATCACACGCCTGGTCGCCACCGGCGACAATCGTACCGGCCGGGATGCCGCCTGCGCGCAATATCGTAGAATCGATTTCGGCACGGAGTATTTCGGAGGTGAGCGTTTTGCCGCTCCAGCGCAATCGTTTCCCGGCCCCCGGCTTGGACGCTTTCAAAATTTCGATCGCGCGCTTGAGACCTCTTTCCGTGATTCGCAAGGCTTGTCCGATCATTTCAACTTCCTTTTGCGATTTCGCCTCGCGCTCCGGCCAGAAAAGTCCGTTCGTCGCGCGGACACGGATTTTGTTCGTGGCGAGTTCGTCCGCGTAACGGAGCGCAAAATTTGCAGGGACAACAACTGACCTTACGCCCCGTTTTTTAAGAAAATGCGCGAGAACTTTTTCGTATGGCGGCGCCTTTTTGGATTTTCCCTGCACTTCGCGCTCGAGCTCACTGAACATAACGAATTCATCTGCGTCGGCTTGCTTGCGACCGCGATCGATTTCCAAATCGCTCAGGACAAGCGTGCGCTTGCCATTGCGCTCCAGAAAAATAAATGGATCAGGTGCCCAAAACTTCGTCGCATAGAGCAGGTCGGCATCTGTGTCGCTGGTGGCGACGATGAGGCGGGCTGGTTTTGTTTTTGGTTTGCTCATCTTCATTTGATCACTTCTCTACGCTCGATTGCCACTCGTGTCATCCCGAGCGAAGCGAGGGACCTCCCGCAACGTGCCGCTTCACACAAGCAAAATTTGAGTAGCGCATCACCGAATGAGAGGTCCTTCGCCGGTCTGCGCGGCTCAGGATGACCGTTGGCCCACCCTAGCTTCTTCGCACTTCGAGTTCTCGTCGCAAAATCCAATGTAGCAGCGTAAGCAATCCAAGAGTGGACGCGATGAGGACAGCTGTATTGAAGAAGAACACACCAAAGTTTATTCCGAAATAACGTTTCTGCGCGCCGAAGAACACGTTCGGCTTGTTCCCGCGGCGATAGTCGCTTTGATCCATCTCGGCGTTCGACATCAGGTCGGACACCTTCTGGTTCACATAGATTTGCTCGGCTGTGATCGGGCCGTTCGCATTCTTGAAAAGGGCGCGGTCGAACGGTCGCTTGCCATTCAGGATCTGATCGACCAGCCCGAGATAACGATCCAGTTCGCCGACGGTGTTTGCCTCGAGACCGGAGAGGAGAGCGAGCGTTTCCTTGAGCTCTTCCAAACGTTTACTTGCTGCAGCGTCCTGCCGATGCTGGGCGACAAGCCGGTCGATCTCACGTTGCGCCCGATCCTGCCGCCGCGTGAGTGGATTGAGCTTGGCCTGCGCGACAATCACCTCTTCGTATGACCAGCGCATAGCGATGAATTGACAGACAAATGGCACCTGCAGTTTGCTTTCCATCTTCTTGTTCTTGTCTGTGCTCGGATGTTCGGAGATCCAATGCGATAGCGCATAAACCAGAGCGAGGTTCCGGTTCATGTCCTCGTATTTGATGAGGGCGCCACCCATGATGATCTGCGGAATTAACACGAGCGGAACGATGTTAGCCGCCGTTTTAGGGTCGGCCACCAGCGAGGAAATGAGCAGACCCAGCGCGACGCCACCCATGGCCGTCATGAACATGATCCCGAGGTCTATCCAAAACATTCCCCGGATTTGCAGGACGTAATTACCGATCAGGACAAAAAGCACGCATTGAACGAGGGCAAATACCCCGAGCGTGAGAGTCTTCGAAATGACGTAGTATGACAGCCGAACGTTGACGTTGCGCTCGCGCTGCAGCACGGGCCGATCCCTAATGATGTCGTCGGCGCTGTTAGTCAGGCCGAGGAACATCGCGACGATCAGCCCGAGGAACAAAAAGGTCGGAATGTGATAAGCCGAAGCGAAATCGTATGTCCCGTTCTCCGAATAGCGCAGAATGGTCGCAATCAGCAGCGCCAGCACAGGCGAAACCCCGATGGTAATGACGAGGTTGGCGCTGTTGCGCAGCTTACTTACGAAGGCGCGACGCAGCACTGTGCGAAATTGCGTCCACTCGTCGTGCCAGCGGAATGGGAGCCGCTTTTTCTGGACCGGAGCCACGGGCAACGGAACCGCTGGCTCTTTACGTACGGAAACTTGTTTGACGTCCTGGATCAAGCGGAACGCCTCGTATTTGTCGCGCCAGAATTCCGGCGAATAACGGCGTGCCGCAACAAGGTGGCCACGGCTGTTTTCTTCGTAAATGATGTCGCCACTCAGATCGCGCAGCGGCGTCTCGAGAACATCGAAAATGAATTCCGGGCGTGTTGTTCCGCACGACGGACACGCGCCCAGCTCGGCCCCGAACTGATGTTGGTGTTCCGCTTCAGCGAAATACCGAAGCATGTCGGAAGGCGTCCCGAAAAAGACGAGGCGCCCGCCTTTGTCGAGTAGGATGGCCTTGTGAAACATCTGGAAAATTTTCGAGCTCGGCTGATGAATGGTGACAATGACGATCTTGTTGTGCGCCATGCTCCGAATAATTTCCATGACGTGTTCGGAGTCTTTTGAGGAAAGACCGGAAGTCGGCTCATCAAACAGATAGACGTCCGACATCCCGATCATATCGAGCCCGATATTGAGGCGTTTTCGCTCGCCGCCGCTCAGTGTTTTCTTCTCCGGGCTACCGACGACTGCGTCACGCCTTTCGCCCAATCCGAGCTCGACTAATTTTGCCTCCAAACGTCGGGTGCGATCGCGGCGCGACAGGTGTGGCGCACGAATCGCCGCCGCAAACAGCAGGTTTTCGCCGATGGTAAGATGTTCGTCGAACGCATCCTGCTGAGGCATATAACTGACGTAGTGTTTCAGGGCATCGAGGTTTTGATAGAGCGACTGCCCGTTGAGGAGGACCTCCCCGCTGGTGGGCTGAAGTTGGCCGGCCAGCACTCTCATCAGCGTGCTTTTTCCCGAACCGCTCGCACCCATCACGCAAACGAGCTCACCGCGCGCGATGCTAAAGGAGATTCCCTCGAGACCAATCTCGCCCTTGCTAAAGCGGTGCGTGATTTCGTTTGCCTCAAGAGTGCGAATGATATTGCGCTCTTCCTCGATGATTCGTTCCGAAAAGTTGCATCGCAGAAATTGGCCGATGTCGATTCGAATGGTATCACCATCTTTGAGCGGCGCCGTGGTGCGCACCACCGTGTCCCCCACCATGATCGGGCGATCTGCTTCGATCACTTCCAGTTGACCGACCCGCCGATCGTAATCGCAGAAGATCTTCAGCAGCACGTCGCCGCTGGTGCCAGGGGAAAGCAGAATATCGTCCGCTTCCAGCCGGCTCGGGTCATTCGAAACTAGATATTCCGATTTGGAGGCTTTCAGTTGGAACCGGCCGCCCAGCGCTCGCGCCCGCCGGCGCAGATCGCTCAAATCCATCTCGCTGTTGTTGTGGAAAACAATCCTGTCTTCCAAAGCCGCTTCGACCTGTGTGCCGGTTTTTAACTTCACGCCGTTGAGTTCGGCATCGATATCACGCAGCGCTTTCACGCGGACCTTCAACCCGAAAGTGACCCGAAGCGCGCTCTCGCGCGTTCGCGAGCGTTCCAATCCCACTTCGTCTGAGTCTCTATTTACACGAATGAAAATCTGTGGAAGCGAAACGTTCTTCTTTGCGTTGAAATATTGTGCCAGCTCCTGATAGCTGAGGACCTGGTCGCCTACCAGAATACGCTGGCCTGGATAAATTCGGCAGAAACCGCCACGCACCAATGGCCTGCCACGCACGGACACGTTTTGGTCGCTATAATTTTTCAACAAAATGAGCTCGTGATAACGAAAGGCCATCAAGCGATCGGTCTCGTTCAGATTCTTAAGCGTCACATCGGCTTTCCCGTCCGGACCGAAGGAGAGCGATTCGAGCGGCGACGCGCCATGTTGGTAGATGGACGGGTCTGAATCTTCCGACGCATTGAGTTGATAAACGATGTCGATCGCCTGCGCAGCCATGCCCATCTGCGACATGAACGAATAGAACGCGACGACTTGTTCCTGCTTCAAACCCGCTTGCGAGATCAGATCGTAAAGCTGAACTCCGAGCATGATCTTGCGCTCCGTGCTCAGCTGCGCGCCGAGCTTTTGCGCCATGGCGGCCAAGTCTTGCTGCTCGTAAAGCGCTTGGCGGAATAATTGTCTCAGCTCGGAGTAGACCGCCTCAGGGTAGTCGTAGCGCAGAAAGCCAAGGCTTGAGTCGATCTCTTCCTCAAGTAGGACACCGTCTGCCTTTGTAAAGCTCGCCAGTACCTGGATCAATAGCGGCAGCAGATTTGGCCCCTCCGAGACACTCCGGGGCTTGCGCAACGCCCGACGCACCCAGCGGCGCCCAGTCCGACGCACCCGATATGCAAGCGGCGTTACCCGCTGCACAGCGCGATCGATCCTATCTGCGACTGATGAGACAAGCTCTGTCATGTTGAATGTTCGGGGCGAATTTTACCTGAAATGGGCGAGCGACGCAATGCGCGGCCACGAATATAGAAGCGAGGGACAAATAACGAAATCCGAACGACGAAGCTCGAACCGATGACTAACAAACTGGTGACGAACGATTCTGATACACTTTCAGGTAGCTATGGCGGCCAGCTCGCACAGGCCAGCTTCCGCCACTTTGCATTGCCAATTTGTTCATGGTAATTTTTGCTGCGGTAAAATCCGTTTTTGCTTATGGCTCAATTCGATCGCAACTCTCAGAAAGAGAATAGATCTCGCGGGAACGAACCCAATTTTAATTGGCGCGGGGTCATCCTCATCGTGATCGCCTTCAGTTTGATCGCGATGGCTATGCTCTTTTACCGCGGCGGAATGCAGCCGGTCGAAGACGTTCCGTATAACCGCTTTCTTGAGCTGCTGGAGAACAAGCAGATCGTTAACGACAAGAATTATCCGCTCCAGCTGGTCGTGGAAGATGGCCGGCCAACTCAGACCCTGCGCGGAGCTTACGTCCGACAGGGAATAGGTTCGGCGCCGTCTCAGCAGGTGCCGTTTCGAACCACGATCTATTTGAGTTTCACAAACGATCTGCAGCAAAAGCTCGCGGCAAGCGGTATTCAGCCCGCTATCAAGACCGAATCGAACATGCTTGCCCAAACCGTGGTCGGTTTTCTGCCAATCGCCCTTTTCTTGCTGGTGCTTTACTTCCTATTCCGGCAGCAAATCCGCATGGCTGGAAAAGGCGCGCTTAACTTCGGGAAATCGAAAGCGCGCATGCTCGCCCGCGACAAAAACAAAATCACATTTCGCGATGTCGCAGGAGTCGAGGAAGCAAAGGATGAAGTACAAGAGCTCGTCGAGTTTTTGCGCGATCCTAAAAAATTTCAGAAGCTCGGTGGGCGCATTCCAAAGGGCGTCCTGATGGTCGGGCCTCCAGGCACTGGTAAGACGCTTCTCGCGCGCGCTATTGCAGGAGAAGCGGATGTTCCATTCTTTTC
>JBKPDP010000007.1:0-49044 GCA_046727935.1 Verrucomicrobiota bacterium
GACCAGATCCTTCGCGTTCTTAACCGGCTGCTTGTTCACTTCCTGGATCACGTCTCCCTCGCGTAAACCAGCTTTTCCAGCAGGCGAGTCGGCATCAACTTGTGCGATCACGGCCCCTTGAACGTCCTTCGGAAGATTCAGCGCCGCACGAACGTCGTCAGTGATATCCACGACCGCGACTCCACCGAAAACAGTGGTTTTTTCGGGCTGCGCACTTTCTTCAGGAGACGCTTCGGGGCCTTGCTCCGTCGCGCCCGCGGGCATCTCAGCAAGCTCGACGTCGAACGTTTTCTTCTGACCTTCGCGATTCACCTCGATCTGCACCTTTGTGCCGGGCGCCATTGAGCCAATCATCAAACGCAGCTCGCGCGCATCGCTGATTTTCTTTCCATTAACGGCTGTTATCACATCACCGGTCTTTATCCCCGCTTTTTCCGAGGGCGTTTTTGGCGCGACTTCGCCTACGAGCGCGCCGGTCAGTTGCCCCTGGAGCTTCATCGCTTCGGCCAGCTCGGGGGTGAGCGGTTGCACGGACGCGCCGATGTAGCCGCGCACGACCCGCCCTTTGTCGCGCAGGCTCTGCATGACGTCCCGCGCGAGATTCGCGGGAATCGCAAAACCAACGCCCTGGTTTCCACCGCTTCGGGTGAAAATCGCAGTATTAATGCCTAACATCTGGCCCTTGATATCGACCAGCGCGCCGCCGGAGTTGCCCATGTTAATTGCCGCATCGGTCTGGATGAAATTTTCATAATCAACGATGCCCATGCCGCCGCGGCCGATGGCGCTGATGATCCCCATCGTGACCGTTTGCCGCAGGCCAAATGGATTGCCCACCGCGAGTACGACGTCACCAGCGCGCGCTTTCTCGCTATCGGCAAAGGTGATCGCCGGCAGATTTTTCTCATCGATCTTCAACAACGCAACGTCAGTGCCCGGATCGGTGCCGACTTTTTTTGCCTTGTATTTACGGAGCTCCGTGCCGAGTCCCACCATGATTTCCTCCGCGCCCGAAACGACGTGATTAGCGGTGAGAATATACCCATCCGGGCTGACAATGACGCCCGAGCCGAGACCCTGAAGCGTTTGCTTACCTTGTCGCTGCGGAAGTTGTCCCCCGAAAAATTGTCGGAGCGTGTCATCGGAAAACGGAAACGGCGCCAGCGTCCGCGACACCGTCTGGGTAGTGAACACCGTGACAACGCTCGGTGCGACCTTCTCGACGATCGGTGCAAAGCTGGCGATAACCCCCGGCTGCATGGGGGCAGTTTCTTGCGCTGCGGTCGAAAACGCGCTCGTGGCGACGCACAACGTGGCCCCGATTAACAACCCGAAGGACCAGAAAATTCCTCTTTGCATAAAACGTTTTCCCCTTCAGGAGAATCGCACGCTCGACCGCAGCCGGCTCCTTTTTGCTAATTCGATTAGCAACGAAGGCGAAACGCGTTGGCAAAGTAGTTGCGACTTTGTCGCCTAATATACTTGCGCCTTCTGCGATTCCTTTGCGCTGCGGACGATCCACCCTGGCTAAGTGCGCGCGAAGATGAAACTCGTTGGCGCCACCGCCGGGAACTCGCGAGTCCCCCACAAAGTAGCTCCGACCTCGCGTTACGACCTACGGGCGCGGGAACGGTGTCGGGCGCAGCCGCGGCGTCGGAGTCGGCCTTATAATCGGTGTTGGTGAGACTGTCGGCGTCGCCGTTGGCGTAGGCGATGGTGTTACTGATGGTGTTGCTGTCGCCGTTGGCGTTGGTGTCGGCGTCGGACTTGGCGCCGCGGCGCAGAAAATCTCCATCGAGGCTACTGGGACGCCAGTGCTGTCGTAGCCACCAGCCAGCCAGATGCGGCTTGTGCCGTCGGTGTCGGTTGGGAAGTTGCGACGCCCAGTCACGAATGGGTCGCCGGTCGTCCAGGTGTTAGTGCCTGGATCATAGATGTCGACCTCATTGGAGGGATTGGGCGCGACCCTGCCACCGCCCATTACCCACATCTGGCCATTGAAGTTAAGCGCACGCGTCTCGCCTGTAGCCCTCGGTATCGGTGCGATCGTCCCAATAGTGTTGGCAACAGGATCGAAGCTGAACGAGTTGGTGGTGTCCACCACCAAGCCGCCTTGGAAGTCTGATGCTCCTCCCACGTAGATGATGCCACCGATGTTGCACGTGGGCGCGTACATGACCCCTTCCGGCGTGTTTACTTTCTGTGTCCACTTGGCGCCTATGCCAACTGTGGGATCAAACTCCCAGATCTCGTTTGTCGAGGCTACGTTGATGTTAAACCCGCCCAGGATGTACAGCCTGTTGTTAACCACTGCAAACCCACCAGGCAGGATTGTGCCTGCGGCGTCGCCAGGCCAGTTGTCTCCACGGTCGAGGCTGGTCAAGGTGTCGGTGACAGGATCGTAGCGGAAAACGCGAGCTGTGGCCGTAGTCTGGCCCGCTGCCGACCCGCCCACGCAGTAGATGTACGGCGTTCCGTCGACGGCAAGCTCGCCACAAGCCATGTTGTTTACCTGATTGTCAGGATAAGTGGTCGACTTGGTGGTCCAGCTGTTGGTGCCTGGATCATATTCGAACGGATGAGTGAAATCGCTGCCTCCCACATCGGAGCTGCGACCGGCCATTTCGTAAAACTTCCGATTGGCCTGGAAATAAACGCCAACCAGGCGAACTCCTACACTAGGCATGTCCGGACCAGCTGACCATCCCGACGGTGCGCAACCGCCCGAAACGTTGACTATGCCAGTCATGCCGAAAGAGCAGTGCGCAAAGCAAAAGTAAGAACAAACGCCGGGCTCGGCAAAAGTCTGTTGATAAACCGTGCCTGTGTTGGAAAGAATTCCTGCCGCGCAGCTTGTGTCATCAGGGGAACAAAACTGCGAATCCGCCTCGCAAGGAGGACCGCTGGTGACACTGTGGCCGTTACCGGCCCAGGTCCATCGCACCGAGTCGCCAACTGAAATGTTGACCGTGTCCGGCGAAAACGTGAAACCCGGTCCCACCTGCACATCGACAATCTGGCTGGTAGCCGAGGGGACGCCGTTCACTGCCGGCCTGCCGCATTGATCCACAATGTGTATGGCGTGACCGGCGGGCTTTTTCTGTTGCGTCGTGCTGAGACGTTTGTCACGCGATTCAGCCTACGACAAAACTACCATCGCCAACAGCGCGGCCAGCCAAAAAGTCAGTCGTACTAATGCGTTTAATCGTTTCATGTTTCTTGGTCCTTTTTCTGTTCGCCAGCGTTGTGGATTTTCATTTTTTTTACGTCCAACCGAACCGTAACTGGCCGCTCTCCGATTCAGCGTCGAGGTGCGATACTGCGCGAGCCCCTCGAAGGAAAGCAAGCAAAATCTTTTGTGTGAAAAGCCGGAAAACGTGCTGACTTCAGGCACAAAAAGGAAACGCAACTGTTACCAGCACGGGAAAAAGGACAAATTATGCGGCCGGGCTCCGGGTGGAACGCGTTTTCCTCAACGCGTTGGTTAGAAGAGATCCGGCCTTCGCCCCTGGCTTTCCATACGCAGCGCGATCCCTGACACTTCACGTGCGCCCTTGGCGATTAGCATCGTCTTCGGAGAAGCCGATCCATCTCTGTAGAACCAGTCACTGTTCACCGATCACTGATCACCATTCACCTGGGAGTCGGGGCTTAGGGCCTATCCCGGCGGAGTCGGACGAACGTGCGGAGTCGGTCGAGGCCTTGGTGTGACTCTGGGCGTAGCACTGGGTGTTGCAGTAGGCGTCGGGGTTGCTGATGGTGTCTGGGTTGGTGTAGGACCCTCGGCACTTGTTCTGAGAATCGCGCCAAAGGCACCGACTGCGGTTCCAGTATTAGTCTCAGCAAAGGAGACGTTATAGAGGTCTTGGTTCATCCCGCTCTCCTGGCGTGTCCAGGTCTGCCCTCTATCTGTTGTGTTAAGGATTGTGCCCAGTTGTCCAACCGCTGTTCCGTTATTGGCGTCGGTGAAAGAGACTCCTAAAAGGACATTAGTACCCGGATTTGGCTGGCTTATCCAAGTTTGCCCTCCATCTGTTGTCCTGAGAATAGTGCTGATTCCCAAATCAAAATCACCACCAACAACAGTCCCAGTGTTCGCGTCAGTAAAGGAAACAGCCCGAAGCTGATTACTCGTTCCGCTTGATTGCGGCGTCCAATTCTGCCCACCATCGGTCGTTCTCAAAATCGCACCCTCGTTGCCAACAACTGTTCCAATATTGGCATCCACAAAGTAAACTCCGAGGAGGCCGCTTGCTTGGCTGCTCTGCGGAATCCACGTTTGCCCGCCATCTGTCGTTCTGTGGATTGTTCCATTGAGGAACCCGACGGCCGCGCCGTGATTTTCATCGCTGAAGTGCACGGCATAAAGCAGGTCGGTGGTGCCGCTGGTTTGTTGGACCCAATTGCTTCCGCCATCGGTTGTCCTCAGGATTATGCCATCGTCGCCGACTATGGTGCCGACGTTGGAGTTGACGAAGTGCACTCCGAAAAAATTTATCCCGTCAAACGGATCACCTATTCCACTTGACTGGCGTACCCAGGTGTTACCACCGTTTGTTGTTCTGAGGATCATCCCGTCCGGATTTTGATAGCCCACGGCAGTTCCGGTATTCGCATCCGTAAACGAAACTCCATACAGATAATTGAATGTGACAACTGGCTGGCTATTCCATTGTTCGCCGCCGTCGGTTGTTTGAAGAATGATGCCAGCGTCGCCAACGACCGTTCCGGTGTTAGCATCGGTAAAGGACACCGCATAAAAAGCGCTCGCGCCTTGGGGCAGTGAGTACGATGTTTGCTCGACCCAGTTGTTTCCTCCATCCGTCGTTCTGAGAATGATCCCGGTCCCGCCGAGTTCGAAGCCGCAAATCGTTCCATTATTTGCGTCAGTAAACGAAACTCCGTACAGGGTTTTCGTCGTGCCGCTTGTTTGAGGCACCCAGCTGTTACCGCCATCGGTCGTTCTGAGAATGGTGCCGCCATCACCAACAGCCGTTCCAGTGCTTGCATCCGTGAACGAAACATCAAAAAGGAACACGGTTCCTGGGTTCGCCTGACTCCCCCACGTACTTCCACCATCTGTGGTTCTGAGAATGGTGCTTTCTCCAATTGTTCCGCCAACGGCCGTTCCAGTGTTTGCGTCGATAAAAGAAACTCCAAAAAGATTATTCTCAGTCCCGCTCGTTTGAGGATCCCACGTGTTTCCGCCGTCTGTGGTTCTCAGAATTGTGCCACCCTCACCAACAGCGGTTTCATTAGTTGCATTGCCGGCGAACGAAACTCCACGAAGCTGAAAAGTTGTCCCGCTTGCCTGGCTGACCCAATGGTCGCCTGCATCTGTTGTCCCGAGAATCGTACCCCCTTCGCCAACAGCCGTTCCGTTATTGACATCTGTAAAGGAAACTGCCCATAAATTTTCCGTTGTATTGCTGGCCTGAATCGTCCAGCTATTTCCGCCATCTGTAGTTCTGACAATCGTGCCGTAGTAACCGACCACGGTGCCGGTATTGGCATCGATAAAGGAAGCGCCGCGGAGACTGTTTCCTTGAGGAAGCGGATTTTGCCAGTGCCATTGAGAGCTCGCCACGGGACGAGTCCGTCCGACTGGCGGACTCGATGAGCTCCCGGTGACTTTGCTCGAGACGGTGGCTCGAGCCTGTCCAGTATGGATGGCCAGTGCGAGCCCGCTGAAAGCTGCAAGGCCGAAGATAGTCAACGGAATTCTAGGATGTGTTACTCTCATAGTTCTTGTTGGAATCATTTGTTAGAGTAATTGATTAGCTTGGCGTCTAAAGTCGATGGCGTCGGCTGTGCTAAGTCGACGCGTTAGCCAAGTAAGACAACGAACGAGCCGGTTAAAAGACGAGGGTTAGTAAAGGAGTATCGAGAACTGGATTTGTGTTTCATGGGTTAGATTGCGGCTGATGACGTGTTAGCGGCCTAGCCGAGGAGGAGTCGGGCGAGGCAACGGTGTGGGACGAGGTCTAGGTGTCGGAGTAAGTCTTGGAGTGGGTGTTACACTTGGCGTCGGCGTAGCTGTCGGGGTGAGCGTTGCAGTCGGTGTGGGAGTCGGCGACGGCTCGCCACCATTTGTCGTCTGAACAATCGTGCCATCCTCGCCAACTGCGATACCTCTCAAAGCATCGGTTGCAAAGGAGAGATCATTCAGGTTCGCGGACGTGCCACTCGCTTGGTCCGTCCAGGTAATTCCGGCATCTGTCGTGTGCAGGATTCTGCCGGCGCCGCCAACGGCAAATCCATTATTCGCCACTGGAAAAGCGATTCCCTCCATACCCAAGTCGTAAAAGGATGTCGACCAATTCAATCCAGCATCTGTGGTTCTTGCCAGAGCGCCTCATCCATCGAACACAACTCCTGAAACGATACCCGTGTTCTGATCAAAAAAGAATACGTCGGTGCAACCGCCTTCGTTGCCGTCGAAGTAGAACGCCTGAAAAGCCCAACTGGCGCCGCCGTCAGTGCTAGTTCCAACCAAAGGTTGAAAGATCGAATTTTGGCCTGCAACAAATCCTGTCGTCGCACTCAGCATGTGAGCGCCTGGAAAACCGCCGCCAAAAAAACCATTTTGACTGATCTGCCATGACGCTCCCGAATCCGTCGAGTAGAGTTTGGTTTGCGAGTCGCCGCCGCTGATTCCATTGACTCCGCTAAAAGAAACGGACCTAAGATTATCTGTGACACCGCTGGCCACGTTTTCCCAGCCAGCGCCACCATCGGTGGTACGAAGAATCAGCCCCCCATCGCCGACAGCGACTCCTTCATCGGTACCAAAAAAATAAATGCCGTGCAACGTCGTGCTTGTTCCCGATGTAAGCGGCGTCCAGGTCGCTCCAGCGTCGGTGCTTTTCAGAATCGTACCCGTATCTCCCACGACGAAACCTGTTCCCGAATCAAGTAGAAACGCGCCATTCAAGTTGCTCGTCGTCCCCGAATCAACTGGCGACCATTGTCCAAAAACGCCTAAGTTTGAGAAGAAGAGAAGTACGGATGCCAGATAGATTGGTTTAAGACTAGACATAGATTACCTCCAGATTATTACCGAGTAAGCCACTCCACCCCCCTTTGGCGAGTAGCCGCGGGATTATTGCTAGCAACAACAGCGGCGTCGTCAACGGAGTTGTCCGGAATCGCGTCAAATTTGGCCGATCCGTTTCGGTTACGAAGTTTTGAGGAACTGAAATTCGGCGTTGGAGACCGGCAAACGACTACTGTTTCTTGCGACCGAGTTCTTCCAGCAATTCAATTTGGATCTGCTGAATCTCGAACAGTCGGTTGTATTGGCGGCGCAGCAGATGATCGATTTTTTCGTGCAAATGCCGGATCTCAAGCTCAGCTTTCAAATTGACTTTGTAATCGTTTTCCGCTCGTAAGCGATCGCGCGCTTCGGCGCGGTTTTGGCTCATCATGATGATCGGCGCCTGGACCGCAGCCAGACAGGAGAGAATCAGATTGAGGAGAATGAATGGATAAGGATCGAATGCGTGTGTCACCAGAATGACGCCGTTAATGGCGATCCAGACGAGGAGCACCGTGCCAAACGTGATGAGAAACTTCCAACTGCCGCCAAACTCGGCAATGTGGTCGGAGAGTCGCTCCCCGAAAGTGAGCTTCTTTTCGAATTGTTTGCTGATGTCGCTAGAAAGAATCTCGTGTTGTTGCAGGCTCTCGATGACTTCCTGGTCGAGCGCGGAAAGTTCCCCGATCTCCTCCTGCAAAACTTCCTTCACATAATCCTTTCGGAATTCGCCGAGATCGTCGAAACAGACGAACCCTTTGTTGTCCAAGCGGGGCGTTTCCTTCTTGATGAATTCGAGAAGCGAAGGCCGGATCAGCTCTGCGACCATTCCGCGATGCGGCGACTTTGGTTTTTTGCAGATCTGGCAGACTAGCGGTGTGTTTGCAGTGTGACTCATCGAAATGTCGCTGCTGAATTAAGCTGCTGTCCTGCCAGTTGTCGATGCCCGCTTGAATCGACGTTTCGCAGTTCTAAGGTTTCACGATGGAAGAAGCGGAAGTTCCTCTCGAACATTTGCACGAACATGTGAAAGAAAGCGCGGAACACAGCCGCGAGGCGTGGATTTCCTGGGTGGCCCTGAGCACAGCTATCCTTGCCGTATTGGCTGCGATCGCAGGACTGCTTTCCGGCCAACACGCTAACGAAGCGATGATGAACCAAATCGAAGCGTCCGATCAATGGAATTATTACCAGGCTAAAAGCATCAAAGCTTCAGTGCTTGATGCGAAAATGTCGCTCGCCGGCGCCCCTGACGAATCGGACCAATCAAAGCGGGATCGTTATGAGAAAGAACAGGAACAAATCAAATTAGAAGCCGAGCGTAAAGAAACCGCAGCGAAATCAAACTTTCACAAGCATGAAGTATTCGCGCACGGCGTGACGATGTTCCAAATCGCGATTGCCATCGCGGCAATCTCAGCGCTTACTAGGAAACGCTCCTTTTGGATTGTGAGTTTGATCTTCGGTAGCGTCGGTTGCGTCTTCCTCATCCTCGCGCAGTTAGGGAGTTCTCTGGTAACGCTATTCAAAAACTACTAGGATCAGGATTAAATCCCGCGAATAAATCAATCGCGTCGCAATAACCGGACAATTTGAACAGCGCTCCAAGCCTTTGCTCGTTTCGCGAAAGCTTCGGAATGCGGACGCGTCCTCGCGTCGCTTTTCCTCCTCCTCGCGCCTTCGTTAGCACGTACGGCGAAGGTCCAATATCCCGGGCCTTAACTTGGCAGATTTCCAGGAACTTCGAGGCGCGAGTTCCGGAGAACAATGATAAGGGCTGATATTTTCGTAAAAGACGCAAATTTACGATTGCCCCTGCCAAGGTTGATTTGTTAAACGTGCATAACGCGTGAAAAATAGCGCTCCAGCTCGCGCGGGCACAGAACCATGCAGCGGCGTAATGGTCGGGGACACGTGTATCAGCGAACCCGGAATCGCCACAATCGTCGCACGCGATAAGCGGTATCCTCCTTTCGGCAGGGCACATCTTTTTTACTTCAGGCGTGAAGTAATCGGCAAATTACCAGGACCAGACGAGGGCCTCCGATGAACTGGATCACCATCGTCTGGTCGATGAATGCGGGTACGTGTTTTGTGCTCGCGGGAGTCTGCTTCGTAGTCTGGTGCAAGCAGCGCGAGAGCTGGCCGCATTTGCTGTTTTCATGTAGCGCTGTCGCGGCGGCGGTCATCGCACTCATGGAGTTAGCCATGCTTCATGGCAACACAGTCGAGCAGTACGCTGAACTCGTCCGCTGGATCCATGTGCCCGTGTGGGTGCTCACTCTGTCTTTCGTGGCTTTCGTGCGACTCTATCTCCATGCCGGACGGCCATGGCTGGCGTGGAGTATCTGCGGCCTGCGGACACTGGTGCTGATTCTCAATTTCATTTTGACGCCGAATATCAACTTCCGGGCAATTACAAGCATCCGCCACTTCTCGTGGTGGGGCGGCGAAATCGTCTCAGTGCCTGTCGGCATGCCGAATCCCTGGGGTCTGCTTAGCAACTTTAGTCTGTTGTTGCTGCTTATTTTTTTTGTGGACGCCACAATTACCGTCTGGCGGCGGGGTGACCAGCGACGCGCTTTGGTCGTCGGCGGCAGCATGATTTTCGGTGCTATTGTGGCTTGGCACGTCCCACTGGTGATCTGGGGAGTCATCGACGTCCCGTTTTTCCTCTCCTTCGCATATTCGGGAATCGTGCTGGCGATGGGTTACGAGCTGAGCAACGACATGCTTCAAACGGCGCAACTCGCGCAGCAGTTGGAGGCGAGCGAGGCTGACTTGCGCGAGACGCAGCAGCGCATAGAACTCGCAGCAAGCGCTGCCGAACTCGGCATGTGGATGTGGGATATTGTGCGTAATGAAATTTGGATTACGGACAAAGGACGCGCCCTCTTTGGCTTCGCACTGTCGGAAAAGCTCGACTTCGATCGCTTCCGAAGCAGGGTGCATCCTGAGGATCGAGAATCGGTGCTCAAGGCTGTGGAGAACTCTTTGCGCACCGGCGCAGAATATAGATCTGAGTACCGGGTGATGTTACCGGCTGGACAAATACGCTGGATCGCCGGGCGCGGTCACGTCGAGTTCAACGGTGCCGGTCGGCCGGTTCGAATGCGCGGGGCTTCACTCGATATTACCAGGCGCAAGCAAGCCGAAGAGCAGGCGGCGCGTCAGCGCAATGAGATGGCGCATCTGTCGCGCGTCTCCACGCTGGGCGAACTTTCTGGCTCGATTGCGCACGAGCTTAACCTGCCGCTCAGCTCGATTCTCAGCAACGCACAAACTGCACAGCGAGTCCTTGCGAATGGCGACACCAACCTCGCAGAGGTGCGCGAAATTCTTAATGATATCGTAAGCGAAGACAAGCGCGCTGGCGAAGTCATCCACCGCCTTCGCCGATGGCTGAAAAAAGACGAGGTGCAACAGGATTCTGTCCAGATTAACGAAGTCGTGGAGGATGTTTTAAAGCTGATTCGCAGCGATCTGGTGAATCACAAGGTCATTGTGGACACTCAACTTGCGCGGCATTTGCCGACCGTTACCGGCGACCCGGTGCAGCTTCAGCAGGTCTTAGTCAACTTGGTGGTCAATGCTTGTGACGCAATGACAGATTGCAATACGCCGGAGCGCCGACTGCTCATTCGCACTGGAATCGAGAACGGCAGCAGCGCGGTGATTCTATCCGTTACCGACCGGGGCGGCAGCATTCCGAAGGAGAAACTGGAACAAATCTTCGAGCCTTTCTTTACCACGAAAGCGAAGGGAATGGGCCTGGGCCTTTCGGTTTGTCGTAGCATCATTGCCGCGCATGGAGGAAAGCTCTGGGCCACAAACAACACCGACCGCGGCGCGACGTTCCACTTCAGTCTTCCTATAAGTGCGTCAAGCAACGCGGTACTGACAAGTAACAACGGGTAGGTTGATGACTAGCTGTCCCACTCCCACCGTCTTTGTTGTGGACGATGACGCGCCGGTACGGAGATCCATCTCGCGTCTATTGCGGGCGGCTGGATTCGCTGTGACTGTGTTTGCGTCGGCAGAGGAGTTTCTAGCGCAGTATGCTCCCAGCGTGTGGGGCTGTCTCGTCCTGGATCTCGCCATGCCGACCCTCAACGGTCTCGAACTCCAAAGCATCCTCGCTGAAACAGGAAGTCTCCTCCCAATTATCTTTCTGACCGGTACCAGTGATATTCCCCAGAGCGTCCGAGCGATGAAACAGGGCGCGAGTGACTTCCTCACCAAACCCGTTGACGATGAAGAGCTGCTTACAGCCGTTCGTGCGGCGATTGAGAAGCACCGCACCTGCCGACGGGAGCAGGCCGAATTTTCCGAAATCCGCGCGCGCCTGACGACCCTCACACCGCGTGAGCGCGAAGTGCTCGAATATGTTATCGCTGGCAAATTGAACAAACAAATTGCCGGCGACCTTGGCACCGTCGAGCAGACGGTCAAAGTCCATCGCGCTCACGTGATGAAGAAGATGAGAGTCCAGTCCGTGGCGGAGTTGGTCCGATTGGTGGAACGTTCCCGAATAAACGGAACCGTTGAGTAATTACCTGCTGGTAAGTCACAGCAGACGTTGAGGGTCTTTGGTTAAGAGCTGAGAGTTACGGCTCAGATAACGACTTGCGCACTCCGTTAGCTTAACGGGTTTCCTCAAAAAGCACCGCAGGTGCGGAACAGGAAGTGATTGCACAATTAGACTCCATAGTTGCAAAGCACGAAATGATTTGATACGTGGCAGTAAATGCAATTTGAAGCGCTTACGGCGGCATTGCCGAAATGAAATGCTCAGCGCGAAGTCAGCGGACTAGCGCCGCAAGTCATGGTCAGTCGGCAGTAAACCGATCTATCCCAGGCAGCATTATTTTTGGAGCCCGATCTTGAGCGCGACAGTGTGGTTGGATGGTTCGAATGCTCACAACTATCCACGCAGCAACTGTCGCCGATAAAGCACCAGACCAAGCAAGCCTAACGTAAAGCCAAAATGTTGAACCTTGATCAGGCACATACTGTCCCACCGTAAGGATCGCATGGTTGCCTTCGTAGATAACTGACCATTGCAGCGTCCCGTTGTCGAAAACCTGGTGCTTAATATGCGAAAATGCGCCAGTGAAGGACGTATAGTTCAGAAAGACGAAAGAATCACCTATGGCGGGAACAAAACCATTCAAAAGGCTAGGATCAAGGAATCCATTCAGATTGGCGGTTCCCAAGACATTCAAAACACTGAATTGATCGGGGTTCGCACCAGCAATTTGGATCATGAGAGTGACATATTGCGTCTGCGTGTAGTTACCAGCAACGGTTAGCATTCCCGGCGTGCCTGGCGCGCCTCCCGGTCTGAGGGTTCCGAAGTCGTTGTTCATAACATTACCATTGACCGTTCCCGTACCCGCGAGCGTACCTCTGCCATTGACAAAGGTGTTGCTGTTTATCGAGCCGTCCACCTGCAACACGCCGCGATTGACATTTGTGTCGCCGGTGTAGGTACTGGCTCCCGAAAGGATGAGCGTTCCCGAGCCGATCTTGGTCAGCGACCCACCAGTGCCCCCCCATCCCCGCCATCCTGGATCGCGCCCGAAAAGGACGTGCTGACATTGTTGTTCCCAACGATCAGCTCGTTGCCTCCAAGGTTTACGCTGCCGGTGCCTTCCATGGAGCCAATCGTCACCCCCGGCGCATTGTGATAGCTGATGTCCAAACTGCCGTTATCGAAAACCTCGACACGCGATGTACCACCCGTGGAGTTATCAAAAAAGAAGATCACACCGCCGCGGTCTCCGCCGGGTGCGCCATTGCTGATTAGCGTCGCAGAACCGGCGGTGGAGTTATTGAAAAATTCCGTGAAGCCGGACTCTGTGCCGCCGATCGTAGGGCCGTTGTTGACAAAAGTGCCACTGCCAGCCGTCGATGTATCGAAAAACTGAGTAACTCCGCCCCCTGCGCCGGTCACGGTGCCGCCGTTGTTCGTGAAGATTCCGTTTTCGGCGGTCGCGCTGTTAAAAAAAACTGTGCTGCCGCCGCCGGCGCCGTTAGCTGTGCCACCGTTGTTTGTAAACGTGCCATTAGCCGCCGTTGCACTATTAGAGAAGTTCGTGCCGCCCCCGCCTGCACCACTGACCGCAGCGCCGTTGTTCGTAAAGGTGCCATTGGCCGCAGTTGAGGTGTCAGAGAATGCGGTAAAGCCGGCGCCAGCTCCTGTGACCGTACCACCTTCGTTGATGAAGGTGCCGTTTTTGGCACTCGAGTTACTGAGAAAAAGTGTGAAGCCCCCATTTGTGCCGCTGACTAGACCACCGTTGTTAGTGAAGGTGGCACTCTCCGCCGTTGATGTGTCAAAGAAGATTGTCGCGCCGCCTTGATTGTTGTCGCCACCCGCGGCTGTAGCACCGTTGTTAGTAAAAGCGGCGCTTCCAGCCGTCGAGCTGTTGAAGAAATGCGTTTCGCCACGAAATGCGCCGCTGGCCGCAGCCCCCTCATTCGTAAACGTGCCGGCACCCGCAGTAGAACTATCGAAAAAATCTGTTTCACCACCGAATGCGTCGCTGACGGTGCCGCCGTTGTTTGTGAAGATTCCGTTTTCTGCGGTCGCGCTGTTGAGAAAAAGTGTGAAGCCGCCCCCTGCGCCGCTGGCCGTGCCACCGTTGTTGGTAAACGTGCCATTAGCCGCAGTTGAGGCGTCGGAGAAACCCACGCCTCCGCCACCTGCGCCGCTGGCTGTGCCACCGTTATTCGTAAACGTGCCATTAGCCGCGGTTGCGCTAGCGGAGAAACCCACGCCACCGCCACCTGCGCCATTGACCGCAGCGCCGTTGTTTATGAAAGTGCCATTGGCCGCAGTTGCGGTGTCGGAGAATGCGGTAAAGCCAGCGCCAGCTCCTGTGACCGTACCACCTTCGTTAGTGAAGGTGCCGTTTTCGGCACTCGTGTTATTAAGAAAAAGTGTAAAGCCGCCGTTTGTGCCGCTGACTAGACCGCCGTTGTTAGTGAATGTGGCATTCCCCGCCGTTGACGTGTCAAAGAAAACTGTAGCGCCACCTTGATTGTTGTCGCCACCCGCGGCTATAGCGCCATTGTTAGTAAAAGACGCGCTTCCAGCCGTCGAGCTGTTGAAAAAGTTCGTCTGACCGCGCGTTGCACCTCCCGCCGCGGCACCGTTGTTGGTGATCGTTGCCATGTCAGCAGTTGAGCTGTTGTTGAAAAGTAGCCTGCCGCCGAGTGCGCCGTCAGCCGTGCCACCATTTGTCGTAAAGGTGCCGCTCGCCGCAGTCGCACTATCCCAGAAGCGCGTGGTCCCACCGAGCTCGCCACTGACCGAACTGCCGTTACTGAGAAAGGTGCCATTGCCGGCGGTCGAGGTGTTAAAAAAGTCCACATGCCCGCGGTTTGAATCACTAACCGTGCCGCCATTTACGATGAATGTACCGTTAGCCGCCGTTGAGCTGTCGAAGAACTGAATAAAGCCACCAATTGTGCCGCTGGCCGTACCGGCGTTGGATGTAAATGTGCCGCTACCAGCACTGGAGGTGTTGAAAAAGTCAATCAGCCCAACTCCACCGCCACTGACGGTAGCGCCATTGGCGGTGAAAGAAGTGCCGCTTCCCGCCGTCGCGCTGTTCGTGAAAGCAATCTGTCCGTCTCCTGCTGCATCGCCCGCGGCGACGAAGTTTTGCGTCGTTCCCGAGTTGTTGGTGATGCCCGCGCCGCTAATAGTGAGCGTCAATCCTGAATTTGCCGTGATCGTATAGGGATTCGTAGCGGCGCTCGTGAAGACGATGCTATCGACTTCGGTATTCGCCGAGATGAAGACGTCGGTCGTGTTTGAAAGACCGAATGTCGCAATATCAGCTGGATCATTTGGAACTCCATTTGGACTCCAGTTGGCAGCCGCATTCCAGTCGCCGGAAATCGGATCAAGATCCCATTGGGCGCTGATTGCGTACGCGACGGTTGGAAGGATGAGGATAAGGGAGCAGCGAATTGCTGCCATGATAAGTCTATTCATAGAAGTAATCTCCGGTTTGTTATCGACGTCAGAGATTACTAAACGGAGCGGCCCCGACTTACCTGTTTGAGTGGCCTAATAGTCCGCAGACATCGAGTCGACTAAATCCTAGGAACTCTGATCGGCACAGCAAGCACAAATGTCAGATCTCATATTATACTTTAGTTTAATATACTAAGGTCCAATTGACAGACCGGCCAGCGCATCACTACTCTTGCTGTTCTAATGCCGGACACCGCTCAAGTTTCTCCAATTCGTCGGGAGATTTCGAAAACTTGGAGTCCGCAAATGTTCAGAAACTAGCAAAGGGAAAAACCAACGAAAAGAGTAAGCAATTTATTATCCGCACGGTCGCCAGTCTTTTCGCAACAGTGAAACAGCAGCCAGCGCAACTTCAGAAAGTGAGCGTGCAGCTTGATTGGAGCAAGCCTGCGCCGCAAACGGTCGCCAACCGATAAAGGCATGGGGCGGCTGGCCGGGACCGCCCCAAGGCGACCCAAGGTCAATCAACATACATAATCAACAAAACGATGAGAGAAAAACAAATGAAAACAAGACTAGCTAAACTCATCTACGCATGCTTTGCGGCTGCTGTTTTATCCCTAGGTGCAGTAACAGCAAGTGGCGCGCTGAACGACCTGTTTTAAGGTTTTGGCGTAGATCAGAACAATCCTATTAAGCTGACCTAACGAATCACTATCTGTGCATCATCAATCAAACTTTGGCAGCAAACTGCGAGCACTCACCGGTGCGGAGAGGCGGTTATTGGACGCCGTGCTGATTCATGTTCATCGCGCCAGGGTAAGTCCCCGTGAATCCTGGCCCTCGCAGTTTGTTGCACCGTTTCTTCGCCACAAAATGCCGCTGAATTTTTCTAACGAATCGTCCTGGTCTTACGTCAACGCTCACGGAGTGCATCGCTGATTAAATCGAACGCCGCGCTTATCTTTGCGCGGACGAACTTCATAAACGTGCAACAGTTGCAACGTAAGGAACCTCGCATTTCAATCGCAAGCGCATTCCAGCTGCTATCCGAACGCCACTCTTCCATTAAAATCATCGGAAGGTTTGCGCCGCTTTTACGGGTAAAGTTCAACTGAACTTATACTAAGGTATAATAGACAGAACGACCCGCGCATCCCTACTCTTGCTGTTCTAATGCCAGACACCCCAGGATTGTCCAATTTGTCGGGAGATTCATCAATCCTGAGCCGGCAAACCTCGCAGAACCCCAATGAAACGAAATAAACACATGAAAACAATAACTAAACTTATTTATGCCGCGTTCGCGATATTTGCCTTCGCTTGCTTTGCGCTTTCACCGAATGCACGAGCAGTAAGTCCGCCACCTGACGGAGGCTATCCCGGCGGCAATACTGCAGAAGGACAAAACGCCCTTTTGGGTCTCACCACGGGAGGTTACAATACCGCAGTCGGTTTCTTTTCGCTCGAGAGCAATGTAGAGAACAGTTTCAACACCGCTCTCGGCGCGGGGACACTCCTTCTCAACACGGCAGACGAAAATACGGCCACTGGCGCCGGCGCGCTTTTAAGCAACACCATCGGCAGCCAAAACACAGCCAATGGGGCGTTCGCACTTTTTAGCAACACTACAGAGAGCTTCAACACGGCCACCGGCTTTGAAGCTCTCTTTAGCAATACCGGCGACGGCGGCCACTACAACGTGGCTACTGGCTATCAAGCTCTCTTTAGCAACACAACCGGCCGCCGGAACGTAGCCGATGGGTCTACAGCGCTGTTTAGCAATACAACCGGCAACTTCAACGTGGCCCAGGGGGATCAAGCGCTCTACAGCAATTCCGCCGGCAGCTTCAATACGGCGATCGGTTTTGCTGCGCTCTTTAGCAGCACGTTTGGCGACGCCAACACGGGCGCCAACACGGCCGTGGGTGCGTCAGCGCTAGTTAACAGCACAAACGGCGGAGGCAACACGGCCGTCGGTGAGAGTGCGTTGGTTAGCCACATAACCGGTAACCAAAACATCGTACTGGGTTATGCCGCCGGTCAAGATCTCACCGACGGCGGGGTCAACATCTATATTTCCAATCCAGGTGTTCCTGCCGAGGACACTACCATCCGCATCGGCAACGTGGTCTTTTGGACGGACATATACGGCTTTGGGCACCCCGCCCACACCGCCACCTACGTTGCTGGCATTAGCGGGACGCCCGTGACGGGAGATCCGGTCGTGGTGGATGCGAACGGTCAACTGGGCACGGCTACTTCATCGGCACGGTTCAAAAAGGAGATCAAGCCAATGAACAATGCGAGTGAAGCGATCCTGGCACTAAAGCCAGTCAGCTTCCAGTATAAGAGCGATAGCAAAGGCACACCGCAATTTGGGTTGATCGCCGAAGAAGTGGCGAAGGTGAATCCAGATTTGGTCGTGCGGGATCGCAACGGGGAAATCTACAGCGTTCGTTCCGAAGCCGTGAACGCCATGTTGCTCAATGAGTTCTTAAAAGAACACGAGAAGGTCGAGACACTAGAAAGCACGGTCGCCGCTCTCGCGGCGACTGTGAAAGAGCAGGCCTCCCAAATTCAGAAAGTGAGCGCGCAGCTTGAAGTGAGCAAGCCTGCGCCGCAAACGGTCGCCAACCGATAAAGGCACGGGGCGGTTTGCCGGGGCCGCCCCGAGGCCTTTCGCCAACAGACTCGCTAAACAATTGGCGAATTTACACGCCAGACTGAGGCTGCCACCCGGACGCCCGCGCGGCCCGTATTATACTAAGGTATAATAGACAGGCCGCCGGCAGCTCGCTACGCTTGTGGTCCTAATGCCGGACCTTCGGGATTTCTCCAAGGTGTCGGGAGAGTTCCAAAACTGCGGCTTCGCAGCGAGGCCGTCGCAGTCTGATTTTTGTTCGAACAGGCTGAGTATTTTTAGAAAATTTCGTCTGCCTCTGGTACTTATCGCCTGCGTTTTTGTCTCCTCCTCGGCGTTGGCGCAATCGGGGCGGCCGAATATCATCATAATTCTGGCAGACGATTTGGGTTACGGAGATGTAGCTTTCAATGGCTGCCCAGATTACGCGACACCGAACATCGACTTCTTAGCAAGTAACGGAATTTGGTGCTCAAACGGGTATGTGACGCATCCGGTTTGCAGCCCATCGCGAGCGGCACTGATGACGGGCCCGCTATCAGCAACGGTTCGGGCATGAAAATCAAGTGGCGGATGACTGGACAAATCCGCGTCTGGGGCTACCCCTGCAGGAATTGCCGTTGCCGCAAATGCTGAAGTCGGCTGGCTACGTCTGCGGGGCGGTCGGCAAATGGCATTTAGGCTGGTCCCTTAACTTTCGTCCGACTCGGCGCGGCTTTGATGAGTTCTTCGGTTTCTTGGGAATGGCCTCCACTTACTACAATGCCCAGATCATACTTGGAAACGATACCTTTCTCACCGAACCGGCGTACTTGACAGAGGCATTCACACGGGAGGCAGTGTCCTTCATCAATCGCCACACGACAGAACCGTTCTTTCTTTATCTTGCCTATAACGCAGTGCATGGCCCTTGGGACGCTCCCCCGGCGACCTATATGAACCGGGTTGCAAACATCACCGATCCGCAACGGCGGGTTTACGCGGCGATGGTGATCGCGCTGGACGACGGCGTTGGGCAAGTGCTACAAACGCTCCAGGCGCAAAATCTCATCGATAATACCCTGATCTTTTTCTTGAGCGACAACGGGGCTCCAGGAACAGGTTTCACGCGAAATTATCCGCTCCGAGGTTACAAAGGGGATGTATTGGAGGGCGGTATTCACGTGCCCTTTGCTATTCAGTGGACTGGACGATTGCCGGCCAACATTATTTATAATGAACCGGTCTCTTCTTTGGATATCGTGCCTACAGCAGCCGCTGCGGCAGGGATTCCACTGCCGACGGACCGAGTCTATGACGGATTGAATTTGATACCCTATCTATCGGGGCAACCTAGCCCGCCAAGAACACTGTTCTGGCGTTGGTTCGGCCTGGGCCAGGGCGGTCCGCCCCCCAACCCGGGGGGACCCTTAGATACGATATATGCCGTGCGCAGTGGTCCGCTTAAACTTGTTAGGGAAAGGGCGAGTTTTCGTCCTCTTGAACTCTACAATTTGGTTAGTGATATCGGCGAAGGCCAAAATTTGGCAACGACCCAGCCCGGAGACGTAGATGCTCTAAAGAGGTTGTATGACCGATGGAGTATCGACTTGATTGCTCCTATGTGGCAGCAACCAAGCCCGCCAATTAGTATGGTACTGGCAGGCGACTGGAATGGATTCAATATAAGTGATTCGAGGAGTCCTTGGAAGCTGACAAAAATTACCGCGCCTGGGGTGCAGGGGACACCAAACGCATTCGATTGGTTTATCAATACAATCCATGTCGCTTCGACTGGCGGCGATACAACGCCAGGGGTGCATTCTTTCGCCCTCGTCGGGGGAAGCTACTCGACGCAATGGGGAGGGGCGACAATAAACACCGATGCCACCACAACGGTCCCGTTTTTTTCGGGCAGTGTGTTGGGACCGACAAACAGCATCTCCCTCGAAGATGGTTTCTACTACTCATTTCGGATTCTCACTTGGATCCCCAATACCAACATGACGCTTGCGGTAATGAAGACCTCTGCTCCGCCGGTCTCGGTTAGCGTGGCTGGCCAAACACCAACAACACCCACGTCTAATGATTCAGTGGTCGTCAGCGTTGTCACCAGCCAGCCAAAATCCCCCGAAGAGCGAATCTACCTGCGCTGGTCAACCGATACTTATCTTACATCTCACATGGTTGAAGCAGCCGGCTCCGGAGTGAATTACTCGGCTGTGATACCTGCCCAGCCGGCGGGAACATCCGTGCAATACTGCATCGCAACATCCACTGTTGACCTCTCGCAGCTTGTCACTGCTGGAACGATAGATTTTCTTACCCTATCAACTACCGGCAACACGCACTTTGTGGTCGCTCCAGGAGGAACACCGACCCCCACGCCCTCTGCAACACCGACTGCTACCCCCACACCGACACCTACGCCTACCGTAACGCCACCACCGACACCGACTCCAACACCAGCCGATACGCCAACGCCTACGCCTACCGCAACGGCGACACCGAGTCCAACCGCAACAGCAACCGAGACGCCAATACCTACTCCGACGGCAACTGAAACGCCGAGTGAAACGCCAACAGCTACTCCAACCGCGACGCCGACGGAAACGCCGACACCTACCGCAACACCGACCAATACCCCAACACCAACGCCTAGTCCGACTGCAACCCCAACGGATACGCCAACAGCTACTCCAACCGCGACACCGACGGAAACGCCAACGCCTACCGCAACACCGACCAATACCCCAACACCAACGCCTAGTCCGACTGCAACCCCAACGGATACGCCAACAGCTACTCCAACCGCGACGCCGACGGAAACGCCAACGCCTACCGCAACACCGACCAATACGCCAACACCAACACCCGCTCCGACTGCAACCCCAACTGCAACGCCAACACCTACGCCGAGTCCAACCGTTCAAGTGACTGTTCAAACAGCTCCCGCCGGCCTTACCTTCACGGTTGACGGCACCACTTACAGTTCGACACAGACATTCTCCTGGGCTTCCGGTTCGAGTCACACCATTGCCACGACTTCGCCACAAAGCGGGGCCACTGGCGTCCGATACGTATGGACTAGATGGAGCGACGGCGGCGCGATCTCGCATGTTGTCGCGCCGATCAGCAACAAGACTTATACAGCAACATTCACGACGCAGTATTATCTGACGATGGCTCACGGAACCGGTGGCACTGTGAGCCCCGTCAGTGCGTGGAAAAACAGTGGAGCGACTGTTTCGATCAGTGCCACGCCGTCTACCGGTTATAGTTTTAGCAATTGGACTGGGAGTGGAACAGGTTCTTACTCTGGGACGAACAATCCCGCTTCAATTACCATGAACGGACCTATCACGGAAACCGCTGCCTTCACTCCGAATCCCATTCAGGTTACTGTCCAAACGACTCCAGCTGGTCGTACGTTTACGGTTGATGGCAGCCCTTATACTACGGCCCAAACCTTTTCCTGGCAGGCGGGTTCGAGCCACACCATTGCGACAACTTCTCCGCAGAATGGTGACACGGGCGTTCGCTATGTCTGGGCAAATTGGAGCGACAGCGGGGCCATGTCTCACACTGTTGCTCCCACTACCAACAAGACTTACACGGCGACATTCACGACGCAGTATTATCTGACGATGGCTCACGGAACCGGTGGCGCGGTGAGCCCCGCCGGTGGCTGGAAAAATAGCGGAGCGACTGTTTCGATCAGTGCCACGCCGTCTACCGGCTACCATTTCAGCAACTGGAGTGGCAGCGGCGCCGGTTCCTACTCTGGCACGAACAATCCAGCGTCAATCACAATGGGCGGACCCATTACTGAAACGGGGACTTTTACTCATAATTGATTGACACGTGCGATCCAACCTGCAATCAGAGACAAAAAAATTATGAAATCACTAACAAGTATTCTCGCTATCACGTTGTGTACGATGTCGCCTGTGACATTTGTTCAGGCTCAAGGAACACCTACCGCCGCTGTAGGTGCAAAGAGTGCCGCCCCCGCAGGGACCGGCAAACGCACCGACATTTATCATGTCCATTTCACCAAGGCCGCTCTCGGCAAAGCGGTTCAATTGGGCGATTGGCTAAAAACGCCAAATCCCAATGCGCCAATGCCAGAACATTTCATTGTCCTTCGCCATCAAGATGGCGATGCCTGGGATTATGTTGTGATTACGCATCTCGGGCCAAAAGCGACTGTGGAAGCTGCTGGCACTTCTGTGCCTCCAGACAAACGTGACCTGAGCGCGTGGCACAATGATACTTTTGTGAACGGGCCTCCTTGGGAGGAGTTCACTAAGGCCATGGGTATTGACGGCGACTCAGCATCGAAGACTTCGGGCTCGGTTTATTCGGTCTCCTACTATCGCCCAGCCCCCGGTCATCGTGAGCAGTTGGAAAAAATGCTCAGCGAAGTGCCGAGCGCGCCAAATGACACCAGTGCGGGCAACGTATTGATGCAACATCTGGAAGGCGGTCCCTGGACGTTTCTAACTATCGCTCGCTATAATTCATGGGACGACTTTGCCACCGGCGAGAAGAATAGTGTGGCGCAGACAACCAAGAAGGATAGTCCCTGGTCCCGCTTGCGTGACCACACCGATTTTCATACCGACACGCTCACCGACCGGGTTGCGCCGTAATCGCTGCTAGTCGCGTCGTGCTGTAAACAACATCAACAAAGCCTCGTTGGAGTTGGGCTGCGCGTCAGCGGTGGCTTGCTCGGGGAGAACGGGCGGCAGCAGATGCAATTACCGAGTCGTTCACGGGAGAGCCTTGAGGACTTGAGCTTCGAGAGAGTCGGCCACAGACCGAGCTGACCCAAAGCTCATTCCGGGACAGTCACCGATTTGCTCGCGCGTCGCTGATTGTCCTGTGTTGTTTTTGTCCTCGCCCTCGTTCTGATTCGCGGGTGGGCAGCGCGCCATTCCCGCTGTTTCCGCGTGTAATACTCGCGCCAGTAATCAGCGGTGCGTATTCGGGGCCGACCACGCCTTTTAACCTTATCCATAAGATCAAAAATAACCGACCGCGCAGCACCAACAGATCATAGCCACCGTTCAGCGCGCCTTTAATTTCTAGCCCACGTAGTCGATTACATTGCCGATTGCGTCCGCCTCGCCATAGCCAAATCCGTGCGGGGCCGCTGCAATCGTCAATTTGCTTTTTCCTACGAAAAAATCGGCCTTTATTATTCTTCTCCGAAAATGGCGAAGCGAAGTTCCCGAAAATGTTCGAGAAAAACGGAAGCATCCAAGACTAGAGAGCTCGCCGATTGCGCCCTCACCCGATAATTGTATATGCTGGCAGCAGGCAGCGGAGTCTTGCCAAGAGCGCGTTGCTAAGGTCGCGCGTCTGGTGTTGAAAGTCCGCGCTCGCCGAGCCAAGGGGAAGAGCGTCGTGGGCGCATCACGCGTTTGAGTCCGAATGGCTCGATCGCTTTGTTTCGAATATGCGCGATGGCTTCTTCTATGGAATCGGTCGCATAAATCAGGCTTAAGTCGGAAGCGGCGATCATTCCTCGCTGGGCCATTTTGTCGATGAAGTAGAGCAATTCCTTCCAATAATCGGTTCCCATGATCACGACGGGAAAATTTTTGATCTTACCGGTTTGAATCAGAGTCAGCGCTTCGAACAACTCGTCGAGCGTGCCTGCTCCGCCCGGCATTACAACGAAGGCGTACGAATATTTAACGAGCAGCGTTTTGCGTACGAAGAAATAATGCATTCGCACGCAGCGATCGAGATAGGCGTTTGTCGGCTGCTCAGAAGATAGCTCAATTGTGCACCCAACCGAGCGGCCACGAACCTCCTTGGCGCCGCGGTTTGCCGCTTCCATGATGCCAGGACCGCCGCCGGTGATAACAGTGAATCCGAGGCCCGCAATGGCAGCACCCATTTTTCTGGCCAGCTCGTAATGCGGATCATCGGATTTTATCCGGGCCGAGCCGAACACGGTTACGCACGGGCCGAGGAAATGAAGCGCGCGAAATCCGCGGAGGAAATCGCGCATCACTCGCAAGAGCGTGAAAAATTCTTCGAAACGTGAACGCGGCCCTTCCAGGAAAATTTCATCCGGAGGTTCCGAGGAAGTAGTTGGTGCCGAGCTCGCCTTAGCGAGCGCTTCGATTACGAAATCGTCCTTGCTCTCCACAATCCTCACCTCAATCCTCTCCCTCGTCGAAGGAGAGGCGGATCACGCTACGATGCATATGGATGGTCATTGCAAGGGGCCTTACCGATCGCAACGGCCCTAAACAAGTTTTGATTAACTCCTGCGAGAGCGGACGTAAAGCTAAACGCCAGAATCTTCGCGACCCGTGCGACTGCGACCGGAAACAACATCGCTCGCCATTCGACGCACTTTTCTTAGCCAACGCCGAGCCCAATGGTGATAACATCGTTCGCTACGACTAGAGTGGATCGGTGGTCAGCAGGAAACTGATTAGCCTTTGATGGCAGCGCGTAAGCGGTCAAGAAGGGGCACCTGTGCCGGCTTAATTTTGCGTCGGGCAACTTCTTCCGAAAAGAAGAGCGCCTGATCCACCTCCGGAAATTTCCTGCGTCGGCCAGAACGCGGCGGCCATTCCATTTCGAATAGATTTGATTTGCATTCGAATGCTTCCGGTAAATCGCCCTCGAATGCCCAGGCGTGCACAGTCTTGCCTCCTTTTTGTTTGATTGAGCCGAGCTCAATCCACTCGCCGTGCGGCCGGAATCCGACTTCTTCTTCAAATTCAATTTGAGCACGCGTTAGGAAATCTTCTCCTGGAGCGGCCTCACCCTTTGGGATCGTCCATACGCCGTCGTCTTTGCGGGCGAAGAACGGTCCGCCGGGATGCGCCAAGAGAACTTCCACTTGGTTGTTCCTGCGCCGGAACATAAGCAAACCGGCGCTGGTGCGACTTCGTTCAGATTTTGAGTCTTTCCGCACACGTGATCATACGCCGGGCAACGTGCCTAGCACATTTTGTTAGAAGCCCGGCTCTCTTCTTTTTCCGTGGTTCCAAAGATGAAAAGTGTACGTGAAAACTATGTAGCCGAATAGATCGTGCTTCGAATCATTGCTGACATAGAGCGCGGGATTGAATTGAAAATCGGGCGTGACGTTGCAGGTGAAACCGATCGTCGACGAGTTTTCAGAGCCGCTCTGCCAATCGACCTGCACCCGCCACGTTTCGTTGAAGTCGTAGGCGTAGCCGAGGATTGCTTCGTTTTTGTATCCGGCATGAATGGCTCCGACGATTACTTTGTGATGCTCGGTGTAGTAGCCGGCTTCGATGAACGGTTGAGGATCTACATCCAGATGAGGCGACCAATTCACGAACCCAACCGAAAGAAGATAAGGCTCTTTCGTTAACAGTCCGATCTCTGTCCCGAAAATCCATTCGTCCGGTTGGAATCCGCGAAACACCGCTGCCTCAGCCCATTTCGTCAGGCCCATCTCGGCTTGCAACTCATCCGGGTTCGCAATCCGCTTGTCTTGAATTTGCAGACTTAAGGAGAGGTCGCCTTCTGGCTGCAACTCCGGCGTCACAATTTGACTTAAACCTTTCGTCGTAGCGAATGATGAAGGGGCACTTAAAAGAATGATGATCATCACCTCAACGATCTTCACGAAGCGGCTTGGCCCTTTGCTCACCGCTCGTTTATGCAAAGCGTTCAACATTTGCCGCGAGTAAAACGGTTGTTCAGGAATTTGTCGATTCCGTGTTGCCCCCGAAAGCTTTCGGGGTTGAACCCGCGCCGGGTGATTTTAAGATTACCGATAATGCGCGTGCTCGCCATCGACGCTTCTCTACGCAACACGGGTGTCGCGATTGTCGATGCAAACAATGGCAAACCGCGCTCCGTTTATTTCGGGACGATCCACAACGTCAGCTCGATGCGTTCTTCATCCTGTCTGGTCGTGATTCGCGATCGGTTGGTTGAACTCATTCGAGAACACGAACCGGATTGTTGCGCGCTCGAATCGGTCATTTACGTCCAAAGCTATAAGACCGCGATTGTCCTCGGAGCCGCACGAGGCGCGGCCATCCTGGCTGCCGCAGAAAACGGATTGCCAGTGTTCGAATATTCACCGAAACGAATCAAACAATCCACTGTTGGGCGCGGCGCGGCTGGAAAAGATCAGGTGGCGTTTATGGTGCGCGCCCTTCTCGGTTTAACGGAAACGCCGGACGCAGATGCCGCCGATGCGCTGGCGATCGGGCTGACGCACTTGCGCTCGCAGGAAGTCGCGAGCTTAGGCGTGCCGGGAGCAACGCGAATATGAATGCAGCGGTTGTTGATCTTCACGTGCGTTGGCTCGGCCGAATGGATTTTGCCGATGCGCTCGCGTTGCAGGAAGAAACTGTGTTGAAGAAGCGTTACGACCGTTCGGTGGAAGACCAATTGCTTTTGCTCGAGCATGAACCCGTTTACACCATTGGGCGGACGCCAGATCAATCGAGTTTGCTCGGCGCCGGTCATTTGCCGCATCCCCTTTTCGCCATCAATCGTGGCGGTCAGGCTACTTATCACGGGCCAGGGCAGCTAATGGGTTATCCCATTATCGATCTACGCCGATGCGGTCAGGATTTACACAAATATTTGCGCTGGCTCGAACAATTGCTCATTGACCTTCTTGGCGAGCACGGCATTGCCGCTTCCCGGCGCGAATCGCTCACCGGTGTTTGGGTCGGCGACTGCAAGATTGCTTCGATTGGCGTAGGTGTTCGTCATTGGATTACCATGCACGGCTTTGCGTTGAATGTTTGCGGCGATCTTTCGCCTTTTAATCACATCGTTCCATGCGGCATTAATAATGTTGCGATGACATCGATGGAAAAAGAAACAGGCAAGGCATTCTCCGTTAGCGACATTGCTAGAGCACTTGGGAAGCTGGTGGCAGATCGAATTGTCAATTTACGCGTCGCTCAAGAAATGGAAACGATCACTACTTAAGGAGCAGAATGATTCCGCTGGAAGACAACGTGGAGGACGTCATTGGAAAAGCGCAACGCGGCTTGGGCATTTCCGATTCCGAACTGGCGAAAAAAGCAGGCGTCAGCTTGCAAACAATCCGCAAGTTGCGTGAGGGGGATTTGGATGAGCAGGCGCTGCTGCGCGTCGCGCCGGTCCTGGGCCTTGCCGGGGAGCAGCTTTGCGAGCTGGCGAAAGGTGAATGGCGTCCGGAAAGGATCAATGAGCGGGACGGTTTCGCGCAATTCAACACGCGTTATCACGATATGGCCGTGAACGCCTATCTCGTTTGGGATCCGGCAAGCCGCGTTGCGGCGGTCTTCGATACGGGTGCCGATTCGAGCGAAATGATGCGATTCGCCAACCGCCACAAATTGAACGTGCAACTGATTCTTCTTACCCACGCGCATCCGGATCATGTCGTGGACCTGCCGCGTCTGCGCGAGGAAACCGGTGCAGACGTCTTTGCCCCTGCTCGCGAACTTGTCTCCGGCGCCGAGCCCATCGAGGAAGGAAAGCATTTCCGTCTCGGAAATCTGGAAATTGATACGCGATTGACCTGGGGTCATTCCCAAGGCGGAATGACATACGTGGTGACGGGTCTCGCACGCCCGATCGCGATCGTGGGCGATTCGCTTTTTGCCGGATCGATGGGTGGCGGAAATATCTCCTACCAGGACGCGTTACGAAATAACCGGGAGAAAATCCTTACGTTACCGGATGACACCATCATTTGCCCAGGACACGGCCCGATGACAACCGTTGGCGAAGAGAAAGCGCATAATCCATTTTTTGCCGGAAAAGCTTGAGAGTCGATACTTCAGTTTTAAAGAGTCGGTAAAGAGAACAGTTCGTTATGAATATCGGTTTTGTTGGAGTCGGTCGAATGGGCGCGAACATGGCGCGCAGATTGAAAGATCGACAGTTTCACATCACGGCCGTTTACGACACGAACCGCGCAGTCGCTACGTCGCTCGCCGCTGAACTCGGCTCCGCGGCCGCTCAAGACTTATCGGAGGTAACGGCGGAATCTGACGTGATCTTCACTGTCGTGACCGATGATAATGCGATGCAAAACATTTTCGCAGGAACCGGCGACAATCTGCTAGTTAACGCGCGCGGCAAGCTCTTCATTAACTGCGCGACGATCTCGCCGCAGGTGCATGTCGAGATTGAAAAGCTGGCGCACCAGGCTGGAGTACAAACGCTCGAAGCGTGCATGGCATCGAGTATTCCCCAGGCGCGCGAAGGCAGGCTTTATTTGATGTGTGGCGGGACAGAAGATGCATTTCGCAAGGCCGAACCGATTTTGAAGGAGCTTGGTTCAGAGGTGCGCTTTATCGGCAAGGCTGGCGAAGCCGCAAAGGTGAAAGCACTCGTCAACATGGTGATGAACATCAACACCGCGGGATTGGCGGAGGGATTGGCCCTGGGCGCGGCACTCGGTCTGGATTTGGAAATGTTGCGAAAGATATTTTCCCAGACGGGCGCGGCCTCCCGCGTACTCGAAACCGATGGCGAGGATATGCAAAATCGCGAGCACACCTGCTTTTTCTCTGCTGCGCATGCGGCCAAAGACAGCGGAATCGCTCTCGAACTCGGGCGCAGTCTTGACCTTGATTTACCACTCGCGCGCGCGACCAAGGAACAATACGACCGCATGGTCGCGGAAGGCCTGGGCGAGCTCGATAAATCGGGAATCGCCGAGCTCACGTTCAAAGATCGACATAAACATTCCGGCGATCGCGTGTGATTCACGCGTGCTCGAGCGTGTACCCGGGAATGGTGATGCCAGCAGGCTGTGATTGAAAATTGGCCGGTCGTTTTTGTTCTAGCCTGAATAGCTGACCCAAGCCAGTGGGGTGCCGGCCCTCCCCCCTAATCGAGGATGTCAGGAAAATTTTACACTTTCCTGAGAACTCCCTACTAGCGTTCCCGGAGAAGGAGGTGACAAAAACCACAAGGGGCGGGCATTAAACCCATCCCCTGTTCAATCAACAATTGTCGGGAAAATGAAAGTTAACATACACTATTATTAACGATATTGACCCTTGCCGGTCTGGTGATGAACCAGCCGGTTTTTTCAACACCACCGCCTCGGCGGCCTATGCCTGTGCCCACGGTTAGGACATCGCCAGTCCCGCGTTCGACCGCGACACCTACTCCTGCGCCAGTGCCGCCGGCTGTTGGTTCGATGGTCATTTCCTACGAAACATCAGCCTCATCGAATATCGCAATCACCGTCAACGTTGGACAAGCTGGGGCCCCAGCCGGATTCTCAATCCAGTGGATGACGCTGGCCGATTACATCGCCGCGGGAAACCGATGGCCTGCAACCTATGAGGTTCCCAACCCGCAGGCTCCGACCTTCTGCAGAGCCACCTTCGGTGTACCCGTGACGCCGGGCTGCGCCGGCTACAGCCTACGTCCCTGGCAAAGCGTCACGGTCACCATCGGCGATGACAGTCTACATGACAACTGTGCTGTATCCAGCCCTTGCTCCGGCAGCCCGCTGTTGTGTAACACGGCATATGTGCTCCGCGCCTTCGCGCTTGATTCCACAGGTCAGCTCAGGGTTAGTGACACTATTACGTGTGCGACTCTGCCGTGTGCAGGTGGAAGCTCATGCACCTATACGCAAGGTTATTGGCGGAACCATCCAACTGCATGGCCGGTGACTAGCCTCATCATTGGAACAGTGACTTACCAGGCTGCGGAACTCATGGCTATCCTGGACACCCCCGCGCAAGGCAACGGGCTTGTGATACTGGCCCATCAGCTGATCGCCGCAAAATTGAACATAGCCAACGGAGCGGATCCATCGGCAGTTCAGCAGACTATAACTGATGCCGACGCCATTATCGCAACGCTGGTGATACCACCGATTGGCAACGGCTATTTGCCACCGGACCAGACCACCAATCTGACCGAAACCCTCACGGAATACAACGAGGGAACCATCGGTCCCGGTCATTGCAATGATTAACCTGCACCATTTCGATTAACTAAGACACATCTAAGAGAAAGGCGACTGGTAGAACTGCCAGTCGCCTTCTTTTTGTACGGCTAGGCGAATGACGTCTGATACATAGATCGATCGAGCAAAGGCCATTCCCTCTGGTGCGCCGTAAGCTTTAAACCGGAAACTTTGCTGCTGCGGCGCGTTGGTGCGATATCCGCTCGACATCGTGACTCGTTGGTTGCCAGCTCGACCACTCAAAGCCGTCAACCACTTTACTGGGTACGGCACCTCAAACAAGCAGCCGTTCCCGTGCTGCTCCTGGGATCGGAACAGCGTGGGCGACCGACTTTGCTCCCTGCACATAGCAGCTCCCACGACACTTTAATTCGTCGCTGTGCCAGCATAGCTTTTCAGCAAAGTCGGATATCTTCCAAAGAAGGTCAAAACTTTCGTTTGATTTGAGCGGGCAAATCTTTTTCCGGAACTTCGCCCCGCCGTTTCCGGATAAAGACCTAAGACATGGTCCCATCTGTGAAGTGGGACTTCTAAGTCTGCGCAGTAGGGCTATGCCTACAAGCCTAGCTTCGGCAATCATAACATCTGTATAACTACCCAGTGCCACTGCTCAAGCAGTGGTGTAGTGCCTAGCTTGCAGCGCGAGGTAAACAACTGGGAATAGGAGCAGACTGCATAGAAAGTGCAGGTGCCTTTCTTATCTAGGAGTACTCTGCTGACCAAATAACACGGCAGGTCAGTTATATAACAAAGATCGACAAGTGAATGAACCTTTTTTCGAGAACCTGGTTCCCGCGTTTCCGGATAAAGACCTAAGCAATGAAAAACATCAGTGCCTTCGTGTGACGCAGCAAGGCTCTGTCAGGACAAGAACATGAAAACCAATCTTCTAAGACAGATAGCCGCTGTGCTAGCCATTCTGGTGGCTTTGGCGCCACTCGCGCCGCTGGAAGCCGCTAAACATCGAAAGAAACGCAGCAAAGGGCACGTTTCTGCAGCAAAAGTAGATGCGGCAATTGCCAAGTTTACACACGGCGAACTGGCAGCGTTTCCGAAGGGAGCGCTAGGCGCGAACATCATTCTTTCCGAAGAACAATTCAGAGGGAACGGGTTAAGAACCGCACTAGAGAAGGCAGCGAGCGAAGCGCGGAACGCGATTACGCGCTGGCCGAAAGCTAGTCGACTACCAGAAGCAATGACACATCTTCCTAACGGAATCCCCGGCTTGATAATTACCAAGCGCAAACAGCATGACGGTTCATCTTATTTTGCCGGAACCTTTACTACACCGGAAGGATGTGTGTTTTGCTGGACGCGGACCGTTGTGTTCGTGAAAGACCCGTGGTACGTCGTTCGGTTCACAATCGAAAAATGCAAGGATTGTCCAACGCCCACCCCGACTGCGACACCAACCCCCCCGCCTCATACTCCGACGCCGACGCCGCCACCTCACACTCCGACGCCGACGCCGCCACCTCATACTCCGACGCCGACACCGCCGCCTCATACTCCGACGCCGACGCCGCCACCTCATACTCCGACGCCGACGCCGACACCGCCGCCTCATACTCCGACGCCGACGCCGCCACCTCATACTCCGACGCCGACACCGACGCCTCATACTCCGACGCCGACGCCGCCACCTCATACTCCGACGCCGACACCGCCGCCTCATACTCCGACGCCGACACCGACGCCTCATACCCCGACGCCGACGCCGCCACCTCCGACTCCTACTCCGACACCGCGGCATCCAACTCCTACTCCGAGGCCCACGCCAACACCGACAGCTACCGCGACACCTACTCCAACAGCTACGCCTACGGCAACACCGACAGCGACCCCAACGGCTACATCTACTCCAACAGCAACAGCTACACCTACGCCGACAGCAACTGCGACGCCCACGCCCACTGCAACCCCGACTGTGACACCGACAGCTACTCCTACAGCCACGCCCACTGCAACCCCGACTGCGACGCCAACAGCCACGCCTACTCCGACAGCTACAGCGACTCCTACGGCAACCCCTACCTCAACGCCTACTGCAACTCCGACACCAACTCCTACGGCGACGCCGTCCCCAACCCCAACCCCAACTCCAACGCCTACGCCATGTCAGTTGGACAAGCCGGCTATCGCCTGTTCTACGTCTGCATCTTCAAACATAGCCATCGATGTCACCGCTGGAGAGTCCGGCGCTCCGAATGGATTTGTCATTGAATGGATAACCCTGGCTGACTTTATCGCTAATGGAAATCAATGGCCCGATGATCCAGCCGCGGTTTGCGAGGCCAGCTTTCCCAACAACGTGGCGCCAAATCAAACCATCGAGGTCGTCATCGGCGATGATCGATTGTTCGACTCCTTTGGTGTGCGCAGCGATTGCTCCGGCGACCCGCTCTTGTGCGACACTGCTTATGTGTTCCGTTGCCGCGCGAACGAAACACAGTCCTGTGATGCAAGCCAGTGGGGCAACGCCATCGACTGCGCGACGTTACCGTGCAATCCGGGGCAAAATTGCACGTATACGCAAGGCTACTGGAAGAACCATTCCGACGTTTGGCCGTTGCAAAGTCTGACGCTTGGAGCGGTCAGCTACAGTGAAGCACAGTTACTTCAAATCCTGAATCGTCCCGCACAGGGCAACGGGCTCGTGACACTGGCGCACCAACTCATTGCCGCAAAATTGAATATAGCCAACGGAGCGGATCCGACGGCGGTTCAGCAAACGGTAATGGACGCGGACAGCATGATCGGAGGGTTGATCGTACCGCCGATTGGCAACGGTTATTTGTCACCAAACCAGACAAGCAACCTAACTGACACCCTCACGGAATACAACGAGGGAACGATTGGCCCTGGACACTGCGATGACTGACGAGGCGCCATGGTGCCAATCGTAAATAGAATAGAGTCGTAGAACTGCGCGGGAAAGCTGAAAGGTTCCTCTGCAGCGTCATGAACTTGCTGGCGCCGGACAACCCTGCCCTGAAATGCCTGCGCCAATTTTGATCGGGCATTTTTGTTTACGATACTCGACGCTACGCGAGAACCGGGCGGTCGCTTCTGTGCTGGGTACCGCCTCCACAAGGGATCGATTTACCCTCCATGTGCAGTATTCCAGCGGCGGGCGGAAAATTCCGGGCTTGCCTAACAATCGTACCAATGAGATGATCCGCGGCTGTGAAATCCGAAGCATCTCAGGCCGGCGCCCGCCGCCCCGACCGCTTCATGACGACCCGGTGGAGCGTCGTCTTGTCATGCACGGATTCTGAGGGTGACGAAGAAAAGGCGCACGCCGCCCTCGCCGAGCTCTGCAAGATCTATTGGCGGCCAGTCTTTGCGTTCATCTGTCGCCAGGGCCACTCCGTCCCGGATGCCCAGGACTTGACGCAGGACTTTTTCGCCATGGTGCTGAAAGGGCGGCTTCTGCACCGGGCCGACCGGAGCCGGGGGCGGTTCCGTTCATTGGTGCTCAAGGCATTGCAGAATTTCTTGCACGACGCCGTGGACAAGCGTCACGCCCGGAAACGTGGTGGCGACGTGCAGTTCGTTTCGTGGGACGATTGGATGGCTGAGGCGCCATCGCACTTGTCGATTCCGGAGCAGGAATCGGAGAATTGGTCGCCGGAAAGAATTTTCGATGTGCGCTGGGCGGCGACGGTGGTCGAGCGCGCGTTGCGGCGATTGGGCGATGAATGCGAAAAACGTGGTCGTCGACGCGTGTTCGACGTGTTGAGCAGTTGCCTCGCGGCCGAGCGAGAAGATGTTTCCTACGCCAAGTTCGCAAAAACGCTCGGACTACAGGAAGCGGCGGTGAAACGCCTCGTGCACCGGTTGCGGGAACGTTATCGCGCGCTGCTCCGCGAAGAAGTTGCTCAAACTGTTGAAGGACCCAGCGAGATTGATGACGAACTCCGTTATCTCTGTGCGGCGTTGAGCGCTGCAGAATAGACCAGACAAACTTCACTATTCGGTTTCGTCGGCGGCCAGTTGACTAGGCTGGCGGCCTAGATCTGGAAAACAAATCCGATGCCGGCGGGAGATGACAAAGCCCGAATCTCGAATGCCGAAGACGCGATCTCGCGATCATTTGTCATTTAATCATTAATCATTCCTTCGAGCTTCGTCATTCGGATTTGGTCATTTTCCTCTCGTTCGGCCACGCCGTCATCATGCTCATCCGTCTTGATTGGTAATTAGATTATTTTCGAGAACTCCGCTCTGTCATTTCCGGAGAAAGGAGAGAGAGGAGGCGTCGGAGCCGATAGCAGATACTCGACTCTCGCCACGCCGCTGCCTCGCATTTGCAGTCCTTTCAAGTTTTTAGAATCCGATGAGCGGCGTTCCTGTTTCAATTCGTCTGCAAAAGGAACCGCTCATCTGCCCGCAATGTGGATCGGCGTCGCGCATTGGACGCAGTCTTTGTCTGAGCTGTCTCCTTGCTCAGGGCCTGCGCGCGCGAGTTCCCGCGCCTCAGCCGGAAGAAACGCTTGAGGACGTGCTCGGAGAACTCGATGTGCGGGATGCCGATTGGCGCGTAGGCAATTATCAAATTCTGGAGGAAATCGGGCGCGGCGGCATAGGCGTCGTTTATCGGGCGCGACAGAGGCGCCGCATCGTGGCGCTGAAACGAATTTTGTCTTATCACGCCGATTCACGGGAGACGCTGGCGCGTTTCCGGCGTGAGGCGGAGGCTGCGGCGAGCCTCGTTCATCCGAACATTCTGCCTATCTATGAAGTGAGCGAATGTGACGATGGGCTGCCGTTTTTCAGCATGAAGTTTGCTTGTGGGGGGAGTTTGCTGGAAGCGGCTCCGGTTTTGCGCAGTGAGCCGCGGCGCGCCGTGGCATTAATGGTGAAGGTTGCGCGGGCGGTGCAATACGCGCATGGGCAGGGGATCCTGCATTGGGATTTGAAACCGGGGAATATTTTGCTGGATGGGCGGGGCGAACCACTGGTGAGCGATTTCGGTCTGGCCAAATGCTTGGAACCCGCGAGCAATCTGACGCGCAGGCTCACTGCCTTTGGCGCTCCTGAGTACGTGGCGCCGGAGCAAGTGGATCCAGCGGGCGCCGTAACGGGCAAAGTCACGCCGGCGGCTGATGTTTATAGTTTGGGTGCGATTTTGTTCGATTTACTGACTGGTCGTCCGCCATTTTTGGGTGAGCACGCGCTTAAGGTGATTCAGCAGGCGAGCGAGAAGCCAGCGCCGAAGCTGCGCACTCTGGTGCCAACGCTGGATCGGGATCTGGAAACGATCTGCGCGAAATGTTTGAAACGGGAACCAGGCGCTCGATATCGCTCTGCAGGCGCTCTTGCCGAAGACCTCGAACGGTGGCTGGAAGGTCAGCCGATCGCTGCACGTCCCCTTTCGCCGCCCGCACGGGCGTGGCGCTGGACGCGGCGGAATCCAGTTGTTGCGGGAATGGCCGCGCTCCTGCTCACGTTAGGATTGGCCGCCGGAGTGATGATGTGGAAGGGGGGTGCGGCGAGCCCTTCAGCAACGACCGGCATCGCTGTTCTCCCCTTTGAAAGTTCGAGCGACGATAAAGAAGAGGCTATTTTTGCCGACGGCATTCAGGATGACATTCTGACCAAGCTGGCCAGCATTCGCGATCTCAGGGTGATCAGCCGAACCAGCGTGATGCGATATCGTGGAAAGCAGAACGCTCGTGAGATTGGTAAAGCCCTTCGGGTTTCTCACGTTTTGGAGGCTAATGTGTCCCGCAGTCGCGGGAGAGCCGATTTTCACCTCAAAGTTCGATTGATAGACGCTCGCACCGGTGTTCTCGTCTGGGCGGAGGACTACGATCGCGATTTAAATGGCTTGTTCGCAGCCCAAAGTGAGCTTGCGCAAAAAGTCGCTGAACAGCTTCGCGCGAAAATTTCGACTGCCGAGAAACTCGCGATCGAGCAGCCACCAACGGCTAATCTCGCCGCTTTTGCTCTCTACAATCGCGCCAACGGCCTTCTGATGCTGCGGCTTAGCAGTGCCTTGAAGGCGAACCTGCTGCAGGCGGTCGATCTGTTGAACCAGGCGGTGGCGCGGGATCCTTCGTTTTTCGAGGCGTACTGCCAGATCGCCTCCGCTCATGGCCACCTTTATTTTCTTGGATACGATCATTCCCCCGCGCGGCTGGCGTTGGCCGAATCGGCCATCGAGACGGCGTTTCGCCTTCGCCCAAATGCGGGTGAAGCGCATCTAGCGCGGGCGCAAAATCACTATCATGGCTATCTCAATTACGACGCCGCACTGGCGGAGTTGCAAATTGCTGGCCAGGCGTTGCCCCATGATGCGCGCATATTCCAACTGATGGGTTATATCCAGAGGCGGCAGGGACGCTGGCAGGAGTCCATACAAAACATGGAGCGCGCAGGTGACCTCGACCCGCGCAACATCGAAACGCTTCAGCAGATCGCACTCGGTTACGGCATGCTCCGGCGCTACGCCGAGGAAAAATCCGTGCTCGAGCGGGCGTTGACCATCGAGCCGGACGACGTCGATACAAAAGTCGCGCTCGCTGCGGTGCAATTTCATTGGAAAGCCGATACCCGGCCAGTGCATCAGACCATTGATTCCATTCGCGCCACAAATCCCGGCGCCCTGTTGGATGCGGCCGATGATTGGTTGAGTTGCACGCTGGCCGAACGCGATGTCGCGGCTGCGAAGAATGCACTGGACATCATCGGCGACACGCCGCTCACAGACTACAGGATTTACCTGGATCGTCGCTTCATTGAAGGCGTCATCGCTCGCATCCAGCACGACGAAGAAAAAGCGCGCGCAGCTTTCACCGCGGCGCGCGCGGAGCAGGAGCGAATCGTGCAGGCTGACCCCAATTTTGGTCCGGCGCTGTGCGTGCTGGGCTTGATTGATGCCGGTCTTGGGCGGAAAGAGGAAGCGCTGCGCGAAGGCCGTAGCGCAGTCGAGCTGCTCCCGGTGAAGAAAGATGCATTAGGCGGCCCCGTCATGATCAAATATCTGGCCATGATTGCTGCGTGGATCGGCGATAAAGATCTGGCCTGCGGACAGCTGGCGGTCGCCGTTCGTCCACCAAGTACGGTCAGTTATGGTCAATTAAAACTTTTGCCGTGTTGGGACCCGCTCCGCGGCGATCCCCGCTTTGAGGCGATCGTCGCCTCGCTCGCGCCGAAGCAGGGAGCCCGCAGATGACGACAGATTCGCGCGTCCCCATGCGAAAAATCTCAAATTAATGTGAATAAGTTTTCAAAAAATTCCAGATTTTTTTGTTTGCAACTTCGTAAAGTTCATCTACCATCCTAACCTTTCTGACCCCTTAATGAGCGCGCCTGACATTTCTGCTTCAATCGGGCTGCACAACCAATCCTTCACCTGCCCGGAGTGTGGATCGGCATCCCGCGTTGCTCGCAGTCTTTGTTTGAGCTGTTTGCTTTCCGCAGGTGTCGGCGCCAATGGGCACAACGATGACCCGTCTGCCAGCCTGCCAGCCGGAGCCTCGGCGGAGGCGCGAGCTTCAGCGAAGGCGGAAACACTTGACGACGTGCTTGGCGAACTCGACGTGTGCGACGCCGATTGGCGCGTAGGCAATTATCAAATTCTGGAGGAAATCGGGCGCGGCGGGATGGGCGTCATTTATCGCGCGCGACAGAGGCATTCGCGGCGCATCGTGGCGGTGAAACGGATTTTGTCTTATCACGCCGATTCGCAGGAAACACTGGCGCGTTTCCGGCGCGAGGCGCAAGCTGCGGCGAGCCTCGATCATCCGAACATTCTGCCTATCTATGAAGTGAGCGAATGCGACGATGGGCTGCCGTTTTTCAGCATGAAGTTTGCCGGTGGGGGGAGTTTGCTGGAAGCGGCTCCGGTATTGCGCAGCGAGCCACGGCGTGCAGTGGCATTGATGGCGAAGGTAGCGCGGGCGGTGCAATACGCGCATGCGCAGGGGATCCTGCATCGGGATTTGAAACCGGGGAACATTTTGCTGGATGGGCGGGGCGAACCGCTGGTGAGCGACTTCGGTCTGGCTAAATGGCTGGATTCCACAAGCCACCTCACACGCACGCTCACCATTTTCGGTACGCCCGGTTACATTGCGCCGGAGCAAGCGACCGGATCGGCGGAGAGACTTGCTCCAACAGCGGATGTTTACAGTCTGGGTGCAATTTTATTTGATCTCTTAACTGGTCGTCCGCCATTTCTGGGTGAGCACGCGCTTAAAGTCATCCAGCAGGCGAGCGAGAAGGCAGCGCCGAAGCTGCGCACTCTGGTGCCGACGCTGGATCGGGATCTAGAGACGATCTGCGCGAAATGTTTGGAGCGGGACCCAGGTGCGCGTTATCGCTCTGCGGGGGCGCTTGCCGAAGACCTCGAACGGTGGCTGGAAGGCCGCCACATTATCGCGCGTCCTGTTTCGGCGCCTGCGCGGGCGTGGCGCTGGACGCAGCGGAATCCAGTTGTTGCGGGAATGGCCGCGCTCCTGCTGGTGTTGGGATCGGCAGTTGGTGTGATGATTTGGAACGGCGAGATGGCGGCTCCGCCAGCGGCAAGTGGCATCGCGGTGCTGCCTTTCGAAAGTCTAAGTCCAGATAAAGAAAACGTGTTTTTCGCTGACGGCGTTTACGACGGTGTTTCTACCAAGCTTGCCAAAGTGGCCAATCTAAAGGTGATCAGCCACAACAGCGTGGCAAAATATCGCGGGGCGCGGAATACGCAGGAAATTGGTCGTGCCCTGAATGTGGCGTACGTGCTCGAAGGCAGCGTGCGCAGGGAAGCAGGTAGAATCCATCTAAATGCCCAGTTAATTGATACGCGCACGGACGCTCATGTTTGGGCGCAGGAATACGATCGGGATTTAAGCGACGTATTCTCGCTCCAAAGCGAAATCGCGCAAAAAGTCACGGATCAACTCGGAGCCGAAGTCTCATCGGTCGAGAAGGCCGCCATCCAAGAGCCGCCGACCACAGACCTCGTCGCGTATGATTCCTACCTGCGGGCCAAAGACCTTGTCAATGGCATTACGTTTAGCACCCGGGCAAAGGAAGATTTGTTCCAGGCCGTGCAACTGCTTGACCAGGCTGTAGCGCGCGACCCACTGTTCTTTCTGGCCTATGGCGAGCTTGCGGGTGCTCATGACCGGATTTATTTCCTCGGCTTCGATCACACGGATGCGCGCCTGAAATTAGCTGAAACAGCCATTGAAACAGTTCGCCGTCTGCGCCCCGCGTCTGGCGAGACACATCTGACGCTCGCTCAGCATCTTTACTGGGCGTATAGGGATTATGATCGAGCTCGGGAGGAGCTGGCTGTCGCGCAAAAGGCGTTGCCGAACGAATCTCGAATTCCTCTAATGACTGGCTTTATCGACCGGCGCCAGGGTCGCTGGGAGAAATCCATCGAGGAAATGGACCGGGCACTGGAGTTGGATCCGCGCGATTTCTCCATACTTCAGCAAGTTTCTATCAGCTACGAAGGTCTGCGCCGCTATAAAGAGATGGCTGCGACCTTGGATCGCGCGCTAGCAATTGCTCCAAAAGATATTCCGACCCGGGTACGGCGCGCCTGGGTTGATCTGGTATGGCGCGCAGACCCAAGATCGCTGCATACGACAATTGAAACGATCTTGGCCGAGGATCCGAATGCGGCGCCCGTTCTCGTTGACCGATGGATACTCCTTGCGCTGCGCGAACGAGACCCAGTTGCCGCTCAGCGCGCTCTAGCGAATATGCCGGCTGATGGGTGCTATGACGACAACATTCCATTTCCCAACAGTTGGTGCGAGGGTCTTGCCGCTAGGCTCCGCGGTGATGAGGAGGCAGCCGGTGCCGCCTTCACTAGTGCAAGGAAAGACCTCGAGAAAACGGTGCGTGACCAGCCAAACTATGCGGCAGCTCTCTGCGCGCTCGGTGTGCTCGATGCTGTTTTGGGGAACAAGGAGGACGCCATTCGCGAAGGCGAGCGCGCTGTCGAGCTGATGCCGGTCGGCAAGAGCGCCGTTGAGGGTCCCTTGTTGATCAAAAATCTGGCAATAATCTATGCGTGGACGGGCCAGAAGGATCGTGCAATCGGACGATTGACCGAAATTGCGAAACTGCCGAATGACGTGAGCTACGGCCATTTGCGTCTCAATCCGCTTTGGGATCCGCTCCGGGGCGACCCACGCTTTGAAGCAATCGTCGCTTCGCTCGCGCCGAAGTAACAATTTCGCACTGCCGGCCGGCCGTGGCTGGAAATGCTTTCGGAGTGCGGCAGCTCTCGGCCGCTTTGCGGCCATCGGAACGCCTCTAACTCGGCGATTGTTTTTGCGTAGAAAAGAGACTTAACAGAAGGAAACAAAAGACGACAAAGAAGCGTCTGAAGTCCAACTGGAACCGAGCCTTTGTTTCCTTTGTCGTCTTCTATAAAAATTTTGTGCCACATTCGCTCCTTATCTTCGATCTAGATCCTCTTCTCTTCTGTGCGGCGACTCGCGCATTGAATCGTCGTTTCGGAGATTCCGGAGGTTAATCACTCTTTTTTGACAGAAGAAACGAAGGCAACGAAGGGCTCTAAAAGGGAATTACACTCAATCTATGGTCTTATTTCCGTTCTAGTGGAATGACACCAAATGGCAATAGCCTTGTGAAGCGGCGCGCGTTGTACACATTTTGACTAAAGACATCTGCTAGTTGAAGCGAGCAAATGAAGGGGCCAGCTGCGCGGAGCCCGCGCACCAGGGTGGGCTCATAGGCTATTCGTTAGGCGTCGCAGAACACTGCCATCACTTGCTCTTCGTTCTTTGCCTGCCTCTTGTCCGCCCCTCAGTCGTGCAACTTGTCACGGCGTATCTCGGCGGAGGCAAATCGATGGTGTCTCGGTCTTTTTACAAGAACCTCGCTCCGCCGTTTCCGGAGAAGTACCCAACCACGGATGAATAACAATGACGAAATTCAGCGATCAGAGGTCCGAAGTCAGAGGTTGGAATTTCGCGCGCCAACTCTTTGGACACCCCAAAAATTGACGAAACCAGCTCAAAATGCCAATGTAATCTTTTTGTTTTTTCCTGTTGACAGTTATTCACATTGCCTGTAAACGTCCCACCTTATGAAAAAGCTCCAAGCCGAAATCACCAAACGCTTGGTCGCGGCAATGCTGGTAACTGTGGCCGTTGTCGGTCTTAGTGCCCTGGCAATGCATGCGCCCACTCAGGACCAAAACTCCGCAGCTCGTTCCCTGAAGAGCATTCAGACCGATAAAGCCACTCTGTTCTACGCAGACAGCAGGCAAGCTAGAGTTTACTGCGTGGAGATGGTCCTGCTCGGAACTAACGAGAGTAAGGCTGCGACTGAGAACTTGAAGTTGATCGCAGCGACACTTTAAGCTGCCGGTTTAGCTGACGAATCAATGCGCCAGTCCCGAATTTCGGGACTGGCGGTGTTGTGTACTGAAGGCAGCCGGACCTGCCCCAGTCTGCAGCCGTTATAGCAACTGCTGGCAGGCGGCCATCTGATGCTCGTGCGTCCAGAAGTTCGCAGCGCTAAAGCAGCGGACACCGCACTCCAAAACGTGGCCGCGAATTTGACGCACATTGCGCGCTTGCATCTTGGAGAGCGGCGCTACTACGCCGCTTTTAGATCCGGGAGTTAAGATCCTTAGGATTACAGAGCGAAACGAGGACGTTTCCAGGTGCAAGCCATTTAGTTCCTAGTTGCCTTCTGAAAAAATCCGCCCGGATTCGCCATCAAGTTAGAGCAACAAAAGGAACGAAAGCAACGAACAGGATGCCCGATTGAAGCCTTGGTTTTATTTGTTGCCTTCTGTAAAAATTTCTCCGTTGCGGCGATCAGCCGGTAGACGGTTCGACTGGACGCGCTGAAAGGAATGGACGGCCCGGCGATCCGTCCCTACCATTTTGTGCGATGATTTCGAAGCGCATTTACGCGGCCTGGTTTGGGGTACATTTCTTCCTCATAACGGCAGTTTGCTTTGCCGGCGTCTTCTCGCTTATCGCCGAAGGCTCTACCATGTTGCCGTCAGCCGTCGAAAAGTACGCGCGCAAGGCTGAGCTGATTGCAGCATTCCTTCTAGGGAAGCAGGCGACTGCGTACAGTCCGGTGCGGCGAGGTATTGCGACCTATCTGCATGCCGCGGGTATCCAGGCGGGGTACACTTTCTTTGCGCCGAACATCCCAGGCTATCACAAGTTGACCCTGGAACTCTATTACGAGGACGGACGAATAGAATATGAGTCGCCGCATGTGCGCGGGAAAGCAGCTGCCCTCCGTTTGGACAGCTTGTTAGATCGATTAGCAGATAGCCGTTATGAGCCGTTACGGGAAGTGATCGTTAAGATGCTCGCATTGTCCATCTGGCGGGAATATCCTGAAGTGAAAAAAATCCGAGCCACATTCGGGGCGGTTACCCCGCCTGACATCGATGACTTTGGGCATGGAAAAGGTGAATCGTTTCAGCCCATGTTCAGCTACGATTTCAGCCTGCGTGAGAAGAAGCAATAGAGGAACTGCGATTACACGGATGGCAGGGATAAGGAGAGCGACGCAAAAACGCGAGATGCTGATTCAACCATGAATCGCACGCCCCTGACACATCTAATCCGCGGCATCCGCGTAATCGGTGGTTGAAATGACAGACCCGTCTAGACTAAACGCCATGACTCCGCTGCAACACTGGCGGACTCGATTATTGGGATTTCTATTTCCGCCAGAAACAGACAAGTGGCTCGCGGCTTTGCGTATCGGTCTGGGGCTCCAAGTAGCCGTTTATGCGCTGTTCTTAAGGAGCGACTGGCACTATTTGTTCGCCAGTACCGGCAAGGGTCTTGTCAGCCGGGAATTAGGAGAGGCGATTACGTCTTTCGACAGTCCACTCATTCCGAAGCTTGGCTGGCTTGTTGCTCTTGGCGGTTATGCTCACAGCGGCGAGGACGCCGTGCTTTCCATTACCTGGGCCTGTTTGCTTTGTATGGGACTTCTCTTATTAATGGGACTCTTCTGCCGCCAGGCAGCGATCATCGCGTGGTTCCTTCACCTCTGCGCGGCTGAAAGTGGCGGGCTATTCGCATACGGCGCCGACAACTTTATGACTACGGGCCTGTTTTATTTGATGTTATCGCCGTTGCCAGACCGATACTCATTCGATTACCGACTGCTCAAAGTAGAACTAAGCGATCCACAACTTTTAGGTTTTTGGCGTCGGGTTTTACAGGTGCACATGTGTTTCGTTTACTTTATCGGTGGCCTGGCAAAATGCCTGGGCAGCGGTTGGTGGAACGGCTCTAATCTCTGGCGATCGCTGACCCGGCCACCTTTCAATCTCATTTCCCCGGACGTTCTTGTTCGATTCAAATACGCGCTGCCGATCCTCGGAATTTCGATCTGTCTGATCGAACTCGGTTACCCGTTTTTCATTTGGATAAAGAAGACCCGCTTATTTTGGTTGGTTTGCATTTTGGCAATGCACGCGGCCATCGGTCTGGCAATGGGAATGTACCTTTTCGCCCTTGTGATGATCGTTTTAAACCTTGCGGCCTTCGGTATCGGAATGGGCAAGGGGCGACCCGTCTCTGCCGAGGTTACGGCCGACGGGAGCGGGGAGCAACGTCCAGGTGTTTCAGGGCGACTAGCCCTCGGCGCTTCTCCGCTTCGCGGTTAAGTTTAGCCGACGCGAAAGCGCACGTCGCGAATTGTCCGGCCACCGAAACGCTGTTTTAGTTTCCGCAAAATTTCGGACTTGGAAATTTGTTCGAGCTCGTAGTGCAAGGCTGGCTGGAGCACGCGAACATAGAGAACGCCTTCGCGCAATGCTACCGGCGCCGAATGTGTAGCGATAAATTCACCGACGATTTTCCCCCACGCATCAATCACTTCCGTCTCGTGCAAGCGCTCGCGCAACCCGAGGCGTTGCATCAATTTTGGAACCAACTCGGCCGGCGATTGCCAGCGGTCTACTCGCGCTTTTCTCTCAGGAAGACCTCGCCATTCGGCAATCACGGCGGCTCGGAGAGAAGATGACATCAGAGTGACCTGATAATGGAGGCTGGGTCAGAGTAGATTCGTTACTCCGCTAATCCAAGTTCAATATTTCCGCCGCATGTGGCTTGGGAGAATATTCAGCTCGGCGCGGTACTTTGCCACGGTGCGCCGGGCGATCGGAATGCCGCGCTCACTCAGGATCTCAACGATCTCATTGTCGCTCAACGGCGCATTACCATCCTCGCGCTTGACCAGATCGAGGATCGCTTCTTTCACGCTGGTGTTGCTCAGCGATTCGCCGGCGGCGGTTTGATAGCCGGGCGTGAAAAAGTATTTCATTTCGAAAACACCCTGGGGTGTGGCCATGTACTTGCCAGATACGGCGCGACTGACCGTGGTCTCATGCACGCCGACCGCATCGGCGACTTCCGCCATGGTCATCGGCTTCAGATGCGACCGCCCATGCTCGAGAAAATCGCGTTGTCGTGCGACAATCTGCTCCGCGATGTTGGAAATCGTTTGCTGGCGTTGATGGATCGAGCGGATCAGGAATTTTCCGCTCCGGATTTTGTCGCGGATATAATCTTTAACTTCACTGCTCTGGGTGTTGCCTGACGCAATGATATCTTTGTATAGATTGCTGATCCGCAGATGCGGAATCTGCTCGTCGTTCAGAGTGATTTGATACTCGCCATCCACCTTTTCCACCGTCACGTCCGGCAACACATAGTTTTGCGGTGCAGCAGCGAACACCTGGCCGGGACGCGGATTCAGCCGTCCAATGTTGTCGGCCGCCTTTTGCACGTCCTCCACACTGATCCCCATCCGACGCGCAATTTCGGGAAAGCGTCGCCTGCCCAAATCGTCCATGTGTTCCGAGACAATTTTGTACTCGAGGCTACTTTCTTTTCCTTCTCGCTTTAGTTGAATGAGCAAACACTCGCGCAAATCGCGCGCCCCGACCCCTGGCGGATAAAAACCCTGGATCAACGCCAGCATCTTCTCGAAATCGTCCCTTGGGATTCCCGAGTTCAGCGCCATTTCTTCCGGCGTGCTTTGGAGAAATCCGTTGTCATCGATGTTACCGATGATTAGCTCCGCAGCTTTGCGGTCGCTGGCATTAGGTGCGGTCTGATTCAGTTGTCCTAGCAAATTTTGCTGAAGCGTTTCCTGAACAGCAATAGAATCGAAAAAGAACTGGCGCTTATCTTTCGCTTCGCGCGAACTCCGAAAACCGTCCGCGCCGGAGCTGGCCGATTGCGCCATGTAATCGCGCCATTCTTCATCCAAGCTCGCGAGTTTCTCGAATTCGTTCTTGAAATTATCGTCAGCGGAAGGTTCGGCTTCGCCAGGCGCATCGGCACGGGGCTCATCTGGCAATTCTTCGAGCACGGGATTAGTCTCCATCTCCTGCTGAACGAGGTTGCGCAGCTCAAGCAGCGGCGTCTGGAGGACGAGCAGGCTCTGTTGGAGTTGGGGCGAGAGAACTTGCTGTAAGGCAAGGCTCTGTCCGGGAAGCAGTCGGGTCTGCATTCCTTGTCCGGCCATACGCCGAGTTTACGAGTGTCGCAGACCGCGAGCAAGCAGTTCAGGGGAGAGCCCTTTTCACAATCGAACGGAATCAGCCGCAGGCGGATTGCGCGCTCTTCGTCTGTCCATTGACCATCATCCAATCAACTTCCCTATCGAATGCCACGATCTCTCCGAATAGGTCGCGGCCTTCCCTGCAGGGAATCGCTATGAGGTCGGCTCGGAATCCGGGCCGAATCCGGCCAAGCACGTTCTGCTGACGTAGCGCCGACGCTGGATTCACTGTCACCATCTCAAAAATCCTCTCCGGCCGGGTCGCTGGTTCATTGCACTGAAACGCGCGCATTTCTGCAAGCAAGCTCAGACTCTCGTTGCTGGCGAGGCTGTCGGTGCCTAAGCAAACATTGAATCCGACTGCACGCAGCCGTTTGAATGGAAATCGGCTGTGACCAAAATACTCATGACTTCTCGGTGAATGCACGACATGAAATTTTGTCTTTATTTTTTCCAGCAGCCCGAAGTCGCGTTCGGTCAATTCGTTCAGGTGCGCAACGAGCCAGTCGTTGTTATTCCGAGCGCCGAAAGTTTTCGGGGTCGAGGAATCTGTTACTTTTAAGAAACGCTCAAGTGCCGTTTCATGCCCACAGTCGCCCATGTCACGTCCGATGCTTTTCATAAATTCGAAAAGGGGACCTGACCCTTCGCGAAACATTTTCATTTCCTCTCGCGATTCCGCCAGATGCGTTGTCAGCAGAACATCCTCTCCGGCTTCCTCGCAGCGTTGATACAAATTTTGGGACGCGGTAAATAGTGCATGCGGTGCTAATCCGTAGTTTCGCGCAGACTTCAGTGATTCGATTGCGGAATCGACAAGTTCGTTTGTCCGATTCGGCAAGCGCACATCGATTAATTCTGCGAACCACCACGTCCGAATTGGCGCATCCGGGAGCTGCCGGATCAATTCCGGAAATGCAGTCAGGTTTGCGATGGTTGTCGTGCCGAATCGTTTTGCCTCCGCGAATCCTTCGTTGATCGAGGCGATGTAGTCCTCTGGTGAGAGTTTCGATTTCTCCGCGTTAATGGCACGGATCCAATCGGTGAACGATTTTTGCGTGGGAATTTTTCCGCGCAAACATGTGTAATCGAGATGACAATGGGCGTTAATCAGCCCTGGCAAGAGAACCTGCTCGCCAAGATCGATAATCTCCTGCCCCGAATGTCGCGCGGAGATTTCCGGGAATTTTCCAACATCGATAATTCGATCTCCGGAAATTGCGACTGCGCCATTCTCAATAAGCGGTCCGTCCATTGTCACAACGGCGCGGGCGCGAACGATCATTCCCCTTTTACGACTTTCCGGCATGCGGCCACCAAAAGATTGCACGGCTCCTGGCAAAGAAGCGGAACTGTAGCCGATGTCGCTGACTCCGGCCCACCCAATGCTTGGACCTGATCCCAAGCAGGATCAAATTTCCCCCTGGGCAATTTTGCTGACGCAATCGCGCCGCGCTGGTCGCGCTTCCACAAGATTGTCCGCAAGCAACCGCCATTGGATCGGCAAAAGTCCGCGACGAGATCGTCAATCTGCGCATCCGAAATTTTGGCAGCAATGCGATACATCCCTGACTGTCGATCCAATGTTTCACGCAGCGGCGTGGTGCGCAGGTGGCCACGCTGCCACGCGACGAAGACGGCCAGCCTACCTGGATAAAAATGATCGAGCGCGCGTTTCAATTCCTCGCGTGTCCGAAGCTCCATGCGCCAGCCGTGTCGCAAATTCGGTGCAGTTTTTAGCGGACGATAGTTCCCCTCGTTGTCGTACCTTGCGATCTCGATCGCGTCTTCTGCGTTTCTGAACGTTTCCAAATCATCGCGTGCTTGGTCATCCCGATGGCAAAGAACAAAATCGTCGCCGTTTTTTCGAACCAAAATTTGACCGAAACAGAAAGGGACAGCCTCGAGGGCCCGCTCGACGGGGTTTTGCATCGGTAGGGCGCGACCGCCGGCGCGCCACGCTAGTGCAAGCAGTGCGCGATCAGACCGCCGGCACGCTCCAGAAATTGGCGATCTTCCTCGCCGAACGCGTTCAACTGGTCGCTCTCCACATCCAGCATGCCGAGAATGTGCCGGTGCTCGTTCCTCATCGGGACAACAATCTCTGAGCGCGTCGTATGAAACGCAGGCAAATGGCGCGGATCCTTGTGCACATCACCGACAATGATCGGTTTACCCGAGTCTAACGCAGCGCCGCACAGCCCCTGCGTAGTAGGAAATTGGGCATAGGCAGGCGGCTCGTTGCCTGTGCCAGCGAGAATCACGAATTCATCTTTGACGATTTTGTAAACCGCCAGCCACCGGTAATTGCGCGCCGCACGAATCATCTCCGCCAGTTGCTTCATTCGTTTTCGTGTGCAGCCACCAGCCAGCGCAAACGCCCCGATCTCCTGGAGCTTCTTGCAAGTGGTTTCCTTCATTCGCGGGAAAGCAATCTTGCGCAAAAAGAAACGAAGCGCGAGCGCGATTTCAATTTTTTGCGTTCAACGCTTGCTCGATGATGATATCAGCAAAACCGGGATCGGTGCCGATCGATGGCGCGTAAAACAGGGAGCGGTTGTCGATTTTGTAAGGGTTCCGGCGAAAAACCGAGCGCGTCGTCATTTTCGTGTCATCCCGAGCGAAGTCGAGGGAGCCCGTGATGAAACCCGAAGGTGACTCCGCGGGATCCTTCGACTCCGCTTCGCTCCGCTCAGGATGACTATGGACGATACCGAGCAGCCTCGGAATGTCCTCGTAGCTATGTAAGCCGTCGGAAATGAAAAATGGAACCACGACCACGCTCGGACTCTTGGTTAGCTTTCGCCACTCGGACACCAGGGGCGGCTCTTCCATGTAAACGTTGAGCACGGACGAATATTTTCTCAGTGCACGGATCTTTTCCGCTTCGCGTTTTGCGGCGACGGCGCTGTTTTCGTTCAAATCGGTCCCATGCGCCACGATCAGCAAGCTGGTCTCGCCAGGATCAATACCGGGCGCGATCTCTCGTGCGCGCTTGAGTAACAATTCGGTCATCGCCGGATGATTCCCAACCGGCTCGCAATAGCTCCAGATCTGGCCGTTAGATCGTTTTGTGATTCGACCATTCAATTCAAGCTCACGCGGGACTACTGTCTGCGTGAAGTAACCTTCGCTGATAAAATTGGGCACGACATAAACTTCACGAATCGATTCCGGTTCAAACAAGAAAAGCGCATCGCGCAAGCTCGGCTCCTCTTTCCAAAACGCGCACTCGACATCTGCAAAAATTTTCCGTCGTCGAATCTCCGCCGCATGCGCCAGTGTCGACACGCTCGAATCCGGGTTCACCGTCGAGCCGTGTGCGACGATTAATAGAGCGCTGTCTCTATTGAAACTCATTGAACTCAGAAACGTCCAACGCCCAACGCTCAACGTCCAACGCCGAATTTAAGTCAGAACGGTTTCTTTTTCTAGTTGAGGAGTCATTTGCAGGCAGCCTTGGCTGCGGCAACGATCTTGTCGAAACGTGGATCGCCTCGCAAATCATCCCAGCACGGATTCAAGCGGAGATCGCCGTATGTCGGACCCCACCCGGGAAGTGTCGCCACAATTTCGAGTTGCTCTAGCGCGCGGTCGCGCTCGCCCGTCCACGCGTAAACCAGCGCCAGATTGGCAACCCAGATTGGACCTTCGACTGCATCCTTGGCAATCGGCATCATCTCGACCGCGCGGCGTGCCTCGCTGATCGCTTCTTCTTTTCGGCCAAGCCCAGCATCAAGTTTCGCAATGCCCCCGAAGTACGCCGCATCCTTGGGTTTGTCGCCCTGTGGGGCTTCCATTTTCTCGCGCGCGGCTGCAAACGCCGCTAGAGCCTTCTCCTTATCGCCGCGCGCACGCGCAACCAGTCCCTCAGCCCAACCCGCAGGTCCTCCATCGAGCGC
>JBKPDP010000008.1:0-68644 GCA_046727935.1 Verrucomicrobiota bacterium
CGATCGATTCTGAACGAACTGCGCGCTCATCAAGTTCGCGCGGAAATCGACGAGAGCACCGACAAGATCAACGGCAAAATTCAGCGGGCCGAACAAATGAAAGTTCACACCATGTTCGTGATCGGAAAACGCGATATGGAAGCCGGTGTAGTCAGCGTGCGAGTCCACGGCAAAGGCAATCTTGGCGCCAAGCCGCGAGCCGAAATGATTGGATCTCTGTTGCAATTAGTCCGAGAGCGTCAAGCGTGACGTCCTCCTGGGGGACATTTGCACCTCAGATCATTCAATCGCATACAATTCGGCTTGCCCCGTCTCTTTGCATCTGACATTCTACCCATTGTTATCGTGGCTAGGACGGCTCCAAAATTCCGCAAAGGTGTGTTCATCAGCTACAGCCATCGTGATAAGCGGTGGTTTGACACCATTTACCGTTCCTTCATTCCTGTCTTGCGGAAGGAGGAGGTGCACCCCTGGTCGGACCGCGAGATTGAGAGAGGAGGTAACTGGCACAACGCGATCACTTCTGCATTGGACGAAGCACGCGCCGCGGTTTTGCTTGTCACACCGAACTTTCTTGCTTCCGACTATGTGGTAAAGGAAGAACTCCCTCGCATCCTAGCGAACTGTAGAAGACGAGCGTTGATTGTATTTTGGATCGCAGTAAGCGCGAGCGCTTATCGGGCTACGCCGCTGAGGAAGTTACAAGCTGCGAACTCACCGGAGGAGCCTCTCGACATGTTGCGCGCCGGTCGGCGCAACCAGGTCCTGAGCGACCTCGCGGAGAAGCTGGCAAATGACCTAACTACCAGCGCGCTCGGCAATGCCCTCAAGGTCGCTGACAAATCTTTTGTGGAATCGAAAGCGCTCAAGGCAGGGCGGCGGCCGCCGAAAAGCGTGCGGGGCTTGCGCGTGATGGCACGGCAGGAGGGGACCGACATTCGATTTATGGAAGGAAAGAAGGAGATCGAAAAAATAACGGCGTCGGAAATTCAGACGCTCGATGCAAAATCGAAGACTCTTATTCGTTCGCATGAAGCGGCAATGGAGAAATTGATGGAAAGGCGCGAGGTCCTCTATCCGCAGCTTTACAGCGAGAATGCACGAGTCCGGGAGTCGGCGCGCAAATCTTTGGACGTACTACGGAAACAACTCGCGGGGGAGTTGGGTTACATCACAGATTTCCTAGGGGTAATGGGGAAGCGGCTTCATGACCATTATCTCGACGTTCGGTTTGCCCTCGAACAGCCACTTCCGAAGTAATAAGCATGCGAAGGGGTCTTTCGCGCGCCGACGGCAACTTTCTGCTCTTGATCGCGCTCACGAGCAGCGCGAAGAGGTAATCTACGCGCACCAGGAAACCTTTGGTATCGCCGGCGCAATTTATAAACGCTGGTGGCAAGTGGACACCCAGGTTCGTCATTTGGTGAAAGCGCAGGAACTTTACGAAAAGGGCTGGCGGCTTGCACAGGGGTGGTCGGCGCCAGGCATACCGGACCAAGGTTATACGGGAATCAATGCGGCCTTTGTGCTGGACCTGCTGGCGCAACAAGTGCCCGATGACCTTGAACTGGTTGCTCAACGGAAACAAAAAGCGCAGCAAATTCGCGCGGAAATTCGCGCTCGGCTCACCGCGCTTCCTGAGAGTAAGCGCAATGACTGGTGGACCCTTGTGACCCTGGCTGAAGCCTGTTTCGGTCTTCGCGATTATGACGGCGCGCGTTGTTGGCTTAAAGCTGTTGCTGCAATTACGCCGCCGCAGCCGTGGGAATATGAGACGACCGTAAAGCAGCTCGCCAAGCTCGCGATGATTCAAGCAGGGGGCGACAAAGCAGTGGAGGAATTTGCGAGGAGCGACGCTTGGAGCGTGCTCAGCGAGTTTGTCGGCGGAGATCAAGCCGGTCTCTTGACGGCATTCAGTGGCAAAGTTGGTCTGGCACTGTCGGGCGGCGGCTTTCGGGCATCACTTTTTCACATCGGCGTGCTCGCTCGGCTCGCGGAACTCGACATGCTGCGACACGTGGAGGTGCTGTCATGCGTTTCTGGCGGATCTATTATCGGCGCGCTCTATTACCTCAAAGTGCGCGCACTGCTGGAGAGTAAACCTGACAACGAGATCACGCGCGAGGATTACCTCAAGCTCGTGCATGACATGGACGAGGAGTTCACGGCTATGATCCAGCACAACCCCAGGATGCAGGTGTTCAGCAAGCTCGCCCAATTCGGCCAACGGACCGAAGAGATGGGGAAGTTACTCGACACAACACTTTATGGTCCCGCTGCCGGACTCAAGTATGGCGATCGGCCGGAGCTGCGCAGCTTGAAAATCTACCCGCCGTTGACAAGCGGGGAACTGAGGCTTCCGAGAGAACAGCGCTCGCCTTTCATTCCAAAGTATGACAACTGGCAACGCGGCCACAAGGTTCCGATTTTGATCATCAACGCCACGACCTTGAACACCGGACATAACTGGCAATTTACCGCGACGTTCATGGGAGAATCACCCAATCAGATTACGCCTGAAGTCGATGGGAACGAGCGTCTCCGCCGAATGTATTTCGATGAAAAAATGCCCGACGAGCATCGCAAGTTGCCGCTAGGTCTTGCTGTAGCGGCTTCTGCCGCAGTGCCAGGTCTTTTTCGGCCCGTCCAACTCGCGGGTTTGTACAAAGACCGCGACATCCAGCTCGCCGACGGTGGTGTCCACGACAATCAAGGTATTGGCGGGCTGCTGGAGCAGGATTGTACCGTTATCCTCGTAAGCGATGCATCGGGACAGTTCGTTACCGAGCGGCAGCCTTCACGCTTCGAAACTTCGGTCTTGCTGCGTAGCAACAGCACGCTCATGGCCCGAGTGCGCGAGCTGGAATACCGGGAGCTCACTGCTCGCAAGGAAGCGAGTCTGCTGCGCGATTTTCTCTTTGTCCATCTGAAGAAAGACCTTGCGGTTGATCCTGTTGATTGGCTCGACTGTGATTTGACCAAGGAATCGCCTGAATCGGAAGGAATCCCTCCGGAAAGTGACAAGCCCACCAGGTATGGTGTCCGCGCCGATGTGCAAAATCTGCTCGCCGGAATCCGGACCGATCTCGATGTGTTTTCCGAAGCAGAGGCGTACGCCCTTATGGCCTCGGGCTATCTAATGACCGCGCACTATTTTCCGAGAAACATCAAGAGCTTTAACCCCACAGCTGCCACGGACCCACGCTGGCGATTTCTAAAAGTTAACCGATTCCTATCCGACCCCGCAAAGCGAAATACCGACGCCCCCGAGCCATGTCAGGTCACTGATTTTCTCGCAGCATTGAACCTCGCGGCGCAATTGCTGTTCAAAGGATTGCGACTGGTGCCGAATCCGCGGCTATTGAAATGCCTCGTTTGGGCCACTGTCGTGATTATGATCCTTGTGTCCGTTTTCGTGGTCGCGGCGGCATTCGCCGGCCTACTCTGGCGTATGCCACTGCTACTTCTACCGCTGGCGTTTTGGTTCGTAGCCGTGAGCGGGGTCGGTCTTGTGCTCGCGCGCGGCGCACTCTACCCGGTCGCCCGATACTTCGACGATTTTTATATCGAAAAGGGGTCCCTGAAGAATTTGCTTCGTCCAACGTCTCCGCGTACGTCACGCTGACTTTCGCGTGCCTCGCGAATCACGTGCAAGTTGATGACAGCAACGACAAGATCAACGGCAAAATTCAGCGCGCCGAGCAAATGAAAGTCCATACCATGTTCGTGATCGGAAAACGCGACATGGACGCCGGTGTAGTCAGCGTGCGCGTCCACGGCAAAGGGAGCCTCGGCGCGAAGCCACGCGCCGAAGCCATCGCGGAAATCTTATTGTCGATTAGAGAACGACGGCCATAAATTCGCTGTAATGGAACTTGTTAGTTTCGTTATCGCGGCTTGGTCGCTTTTGATCGCTGGCAGGGCTGTGGCGGCTGATTTACATCCGATTGTCCAAGTTCAAAGCGGGTATCTTTTCGGAGCGACGGCTGACGGTAAATGGGTGAAAGCGGAAGAAGCCGCAAAGGCGCTACGGGGTGAAACGAGCTACCACGTTTACGGATTGACCCAATCGCTTGGCCAGGCCAAGGGAGCCAAGCCGAAGCCCTCAGAAGAGGACGTTTGTTCAGATGTGCTGACGGTTTCGCTTTCTCCAAAGCCGGCCAAGGGCGTGATCGCGCTGGCTGCGCCATGGAACGCCCTGCCGCGAAAAGCGCGAGCTACCGATCCAACGCAAAAGGTGTATGTCGATGCCATTTTCCGTCACTTCACAGAATTTCTTCATTTCGTTGTGCCGCTGGCTTCCGCAGATGACGCCTCCATAAACTTGCGGAAACGCGTCCATGAATTTGTGGGTCGGGTTGGTGCCGCCGGCGAGCATTGCCGCGGTTAAAACAATGTCGCTAACTTGAAATGACCAGTGGCGGGCCGTGCCTGGCGCTTTCAACCCGAGAGCGGCTAAGACAGGGGCATCTTCCGCCATAAAGTCGTAATGTACTAGAGAACCGTGAGTTCTGAGAAACCAATTTAACCTCAAATACCGCGCAAATCCACGGCAAAGGCAATCTCGGCGCCAAGCCGCGTGGCGAGGTGATTGTCGATCTTTTGGCCGCGATCAAAGAGCGTAGAGCCTAACCAGAGCGCAAGATCTTTCGTCGGCTGACGCGCAAGCGGCTTTATGTAAGTCCTCACAATTTATCCAGATCTTCGATCACTTTCGCCATGCCGCTGACTACGAGTGTGAAGCGATCGTAATCGAGCTTGTCGGGCGTGTCGTTAGCTGAATGATAATACGGATAACGAAAAGGCGCGGTGTCGGTGACCATGATGCCAGGATAACCGTTCCGCCAGAATGACCATTGATCCGACCAACTGACGCCGGGAATGAACGCAGGAAGCGCTGCGCCTTCGGATGGAATCTTTGAACGTTTGCGGAACAGCGCGACGACACGACGCAGCAGCCCACGTGAATGAACGTTGCTTACGAATCCGATAAAGTTTCCGACGTTGGGATAAAAAACGCCCAACCCAGGAGCTGGATAGGTCTGTGAATGCGGTGCATCGGAAAAATAGCCGATCGTTTCGAGACTGATCATGGCAGCGATTTGATCGCCGCGCTCTTTGCATCTCCGGGCGTACACAAAACTTCCCATTTCATTCGATAAGAAATACGGCGGCTCTTCGTTCACGAACGCGACGAAGCGCATGGTGTGCTGTGTTTTTCTTTCGGCGAAACGCCGCGCCAGCGCGAGCATTGCCGCCACGCCGCTGCCGTTATCGTTCGCACCGGGCGAACCAAATACTGAATCGTAATGCGCGCCTATTAGAAGAATCTCACGATTTGGGCCTGGAATTTCTGCCTCGATATTGTGGCAGGCTTGCCCGCGCATTTCGTAAGTGTCCCGTCGCGGGCGAAGGCCGGCGCGTGAAAAAAAATTTTCGATGAAATCGGCGGCAGCATTGAGCTGTGTGTAGTGCCACATGTTACGCTCGCCGATTTCTCCGGCGAGCTTCTGCACACTCGCACGGAGTTCTTCGCGTAATGCAACTTCATCAGGCGATAGCGGCGCTGCATGCGAAATATTTTTTCCGGGCATCCTCACTCCAAACCACCAGAGTAACGCTAGAACCGCCGCGACTGCGATAACAACGCGAAGCGCGCTGAAGAAAATTTTTGAGAGAACAGCTGAGCGCACGGGTGGCATTTTCTAAATGGTAGGGACGGGTCGCCGAGCCGTCCGCCCGTCGGCGCGCCCGGCCCACCTCCGCCGTGGTGAGCGGTCGCGCCCTACCTAATTGTCCGAAGATTACGCCATCTTTCTTCGAAACCGCAAAGCGCAGAGAGCAAAAAGTAAGTTCGACATCAGGATCAAAACGATAAGGTTCGGCCAGTATTCGAAGAGATTTGCTCCCCGCAAAATGATCGCGCGCATGAGCGCTATAAAATAGGTCGTGGGAAAGAGCGTGCCGAGCGCATAAAAAATCCAAGGCATGGTTTCACGCGGAAAAATGAAACCGGAAAAGAAAACGCTCGGCAACAGAAACACCATCGACATTTGCAGCGCTTGCATTTGGTTTTCGGCATAAGTCCCAACGAGCAAACCGAGACTGAGCAACGCAAAGACGTACACCAGCGTCGAAAACAACATCGCTACGATGTTGCCCTCGATCGGGACGAAAAACACAAAACGCATGATGAGAAAGAGGACCACCGCCATGGCCATTCCGATACACAAGTACGGAACGAGCTTGCCGAGCATGAGGCCTGCGCGGCTCAAGGGACTGACCAGTAATTGCTCCAGTGTGCCGCGCTCTCGCTCGCGCACCAGGGCCATGGCCGTCGCGACTGTCGTTCCGATTTGCAAGACGACGCCGATCACGCCCGGGACATAAAAGTTTGGAGCGCGCATTGCCGGGTTGTAAAGCATCTGCGGCCGAACATCGATCGGCACCCCTTGCCGGCCGGTCTCGCGCAAAAGCGACTCCACTGACTGGGTCAACGCCACACCGAGCCCAGTGTTGAGAGCTTGCAGTGCCGTCGTGGAATTGGATCCATCGACGAGCAACTGCACCTGCGCAGAGTGACCCGCATTGAGTTCGCGGGTAAAGTTCGGCGGAATATCCAACGCCGCATAGGCGCGGCCCTTGCGCATTTCGCTCTTCAGCTGATCCAGGCTTTGCACCTCACCGACCACGCGAAACGTCTCCGTATTCACGAAGCGATCAATCAACTGCCGGCTCTCAACGGTCCGATCTTCGTTCAGGATAAGCATCGCCATGTGTTTCACATCGTTATCAAGCGCGTAACCGAACGCGACCATCTCGATCAGCGGCGGAAAAAACATAAAGAAGAGCGTCATCGGATCGCGCCAGACGACGATGAACTCTTTGAATAAAATTGCCCCGAGCCCGCGAAAAAGTTTGTGCTTCATATGCTTTCTTTGGTCATCCCGAGCGGAGCGAGGGACCTCTCATATGCTGAAAAAGCATCGGGGATAAATCGGCCCACTTCGGATTCATTCTCTCGACCAACGCGTTCTTCTTTTGGCGTCGCCACCCCTTGATTTCCTTTTCACGCGCAATCGCGTCGCGCGGGTCGTTGAAGCTTTCGTAATAGACTAGTCGGTTAACCTTGTAAGTCTTTGTGAAACCTTTTATCTCGGCATTCTGATGTTGGGAGACTCGTCGCATTAAACTGTTTGTTATCCCGGTATAGAGAACAACGCGACTGCGATTGGTCATCATGTAGACGTAGAATACCTTCATCGATTGTGAGATCCTTCGGTTTGCTACTCTGTCATTGCGAGCATAGCGAGGGACCTCTCATCGGCGGTCACCATTTTCAAACTAGCTTCGATCATCTTCGCTTTGTTGATCTTCGAATGGTTGCAGTAAACGCGCATTCCAACTCGGGGTCCTTCGCTTCGCTCAGGATGACATTCATTGGGTCACGCGGCCTTTTGTTGTTCAGCAGCATGCTTGGCCGAAAGCTCGACAAACACGTCTTCGAGCGAAGGACCCATTTCATGAATCTCGGCATGAGTGACGCCAACTTTGCGCAGCTGTTCGTCGATCTGCGAGCGCTTGACACTTTCATCGACCAGTAAATGCATCGATTGGCCGAACACCGTGGCGGTGCGGACGCCGTGCATCTGGTGCATGGCTTGCAGCGCCGTGGTCACATGATCGCAAGTCACGTCGAGCCGGCGCGTTCCGGCCGGATTTACCTCTGGCATTTTCTTTAACTCGTCCGGCTCGCCGCATACGATTAATTTCGACATGTAAATGTAGCCCACATGATCGCAGCGCTCCGCTTCATCCATGTAATGGGTTGTGACAAAAAGCGTCATGCCTTTACCGGCGAACTCGAAAAGCAAATCCCACAGCTCCCGCCGCGCCACCGGATCGATCCCGGCCGTCGGCTCATCGAGAAAGAGCACGGTGGGCCTATGCATGAGCGAGCAAGCCATGGCGAGCCGTTGTCGCCAGCCACCTGAAAGCTGCGAAGCGCGTCTGCCGATGTAAGGCTCGAGATGCGTTGTGGCAATCATTTCGTCTCGACGCTGGTTCAATTCGTGCCCGCTTAAGCCATAAAGTTTTCCGGCAAAGATAAGGTTCTCATTCACCGTCAACTCATCGTAGAGCGAAAATTGTTGCGACATATAGCCGATCATTTCCTTGATCGGCTCGGCGTCTCGCACAATATCGTGCCCGCCGATGCGTGCAGTTCCATCGCTCGGCTCAAGAATTCCGCACAACATCCGGATCACAGTCGATTTCCCCGAGCCGTTGGGGCCGAGAAAACCAAAAATCGATCCTTTTCCGACAGAAAACGAAACATGATCTACAGCAGTGAATGTGCCGAAGCGTTTCGTCAGCCTGTCCACTTCAATCATGGGCTCCGCCGCTTTGTCGTCTGACTGGATCTTCGTGTCCTTCGCGCTCATACGTGGTTGTTCAGTCATTTTACGTTCGGAAAAAAGGCATCGGCAGCCATTCCGGCGCGCAGGCGATCGTCGTCGACGGGCAAACGAATCTTCACCCCGAACACCTGTTTGATCCGATCCGCAACGGTCTGCACGTTGCGCGGGGTAAACTCGGCCTGACGATTTATTTGCTCGACCACGCCGTCGAAATCTTTGCCCGGGAACGAATCCACACGGACCCGAACGTGCTCGCCTAGTTTGATCAAACCCAGCCAGGATTCGGGAACGTAAACGCGAACCCAGAGATGTCCGGTCAACAACAGCGTGGCAGCTTCACGATTCGCCGGCAGCACATCGCCCACTTTCACGCTAAGCACCTCCAGAACGGAATCGGCTGGGGCAATGACCTGCATTTCCGCCAACTGCGCGTCGATATCGGCAAGTTGTGCGCGCGCCTGCGCGACACGCATTTTCGCCGCGGCAAGATTTTTCTCCTGTGTTTTCGCGGAGCTGTCGGCGCGCTCGGCATCACTCGAAGAAACGACTTTCCGCTTAAGTAAGTCCTGCTGGCGCCGCGCTTCATCGCGCAAAAACACCAATTGCGCTTCCTGCGCGTCTGCATCGTGCACTGCCGTGTCGATTTGCGCGGACGCAAGGTTGCGACGCGCTCGGAGTTCTGAAGCGTCCAGTTGCACGATCACCTGGCCCTCGTGCAAACGATCCCCTTCCCACGCGAAAATTTTCTCCACCCGCCCTCCCGCGCGCGGGCCTACATGCGCTTCGTCCACTTCGATGGTTCCCGAAACCGCCTTCCCACGATCGCCGCAACCGGCGAGCAAGAGAAGTAACGCCAAAGCTCCCGCTGCGCGCATCAATTGTTCGCCACGGCGAATCCGTCCTGTGGCGGATCGATTTTCCCCAACGAATGACGCATTCACGGTTTCCGCCCCTTTGCTGTCAGCGCGCCTTCGAGAACAATCTTAAGAATCCCGGTGAACCCCTCTTTCGGCATCATCCCAAGCTCCTCCATCTTCGGCGGATTCATGATCGATTGAACCATCGCCAGCAAAATTTCGATGATCAGTTTGGCCGGAACGTCCTTACGCACCATTCCCGACCTTTGCCCCTCGACGAAAAATTTTCCGAAGTAGCGCTGGATTAGCGCAGCCCGGCGACGTTCGACGAGTTTGAAGACGTCCGGCGCTTTCTGGCGCATATCGCGCACGAACGGCGGCTTAATCTCATCCAATTCGCGTTGCGTACCGGCCAATAACTCGCGCAGAGTCGCTGGGAAATCGTGCGGGTGCGTGCGGGTAACTTCCTTTAGCGTCGCTTCGACGCCTGCGAATTTATCGGCCAGCACAGCCTCGAGCAGATCGATTTTGCCCGGAAAATGCGCGTAGAGGGTTTTCTTGCTGATGCCCAGCTCCTCCGCTAGATCGTCCATGGTCACACTGCGGAATCCGTGACTGAAAAAGTGGACCCGCGCAGCGTCGACAATTCGCTGCCGGTTCGGGTCGCGCTTTCGGCTTCGCGGCCACCGTTTGCGTGCCGGTTTCATATCCATGGTAGTCTTATCACGGTGCGGAAACTAATCCAGTATATTTAGTTTCCACGGTCGACTGCCGATATTTTGATGTCTCACTTTTTACCCGGGCTGCCGTAAACTGGAAAATCCTTCGAAAAAGCCATGCTGAATCGGTAACGCACTAACAATGGCCGGTTACTCGGGAACACCGCTACCACAGAAGCTTGGAATCAAACCGGGCCTGACCGTCGCCACAATCAACGCGCCGACAAACTATCGTCGATTGCTCGGTGCAATTCCCGAGGGCGTAACTTTTTCCGATCGCTTGAAGCCAGATTCGAGTTTTGTTCACGTTTTCGTCAAGAAGCGCAGCGAATTGGTAAAGAAATTGTCCGTCTTGCGCGAGAAAATGGCGGACACCGGAACAGTTTGGGTTTCCTGGCCAAAAAGATCGTCTGGCGTGCCGACCGATGTGACGGAAGACGTCGTTCGCGCTGTCGCACTGCCGCTCGAATTCGTCGATGTAAAAGTGTGTGCGATTGATGAAACCTGGTCAGGGTTGAAATTGATGGTTCGAAGAGAGAACCGAAAATGAAAACACGTTGCTTTGATCACATCGATTTGCGAGTGAAAAACATGGAGGTAGCAAAGAAGTTTTACGGACAATTTTTGCAGCAGCTCGGATTTGTTCGCGAACGGCACGAACCGTCGCCGCGTCCGGAAGTCGGCGGAGATTTCCATACTTTTTATTCTGCTGGTGCCGACAAGCCGTCTGAGTTCTTCGGATTTACCGAGGACAAGAATCATCAGCCGAACGGAACGCGGATCGCATTCTGGGCCGATACGCGAGAGGAAGTCGATCGTATTGCAGAACTGGTGCGGCAAGCCGGCGGAAAAAATCTGGAAGGTCCGGAAATCTGTGTCGATTACAGCCCGGGCTATTACGCGTTCTTTTTCGAGGATCCTGACGGGAACAAATTGGAAATCTGCTGCCGCGAGAGTCCGATCATTGCTGGGTAGCAAGACAACAAACTAACAGCCTATCAGACTCGGCGGTCTTGGTCGCCATTCGTCAGGCCATTCCATCGGGAGGTCTTCGAGCTTGCGGCATTAGACGAAAATATTCGCCTTTAAATACGAACATCCGCATAGTTCTCGTTAGGCATATGCGCGCTTGCAGCATTGCAGCAGTTATTGTGACATGCGCTGTTGCCGCTACTTCGCTGGCGGCGACGGGTAGCGTGTCGTCGCCTCCGCCCGATCTGACGCGACTTCTGCTTTATGCCCCAGCACCAGAATATCCCGCTGAAGCGGTCCAGCGCTACATTGCGGGCACCGATATATTTCTCCTGCGTGTCCAAATCAAATCTGGCCGAGTTGCGCAGGTCATTGTTGGTCGCAGTACAGGCAATCGGCTCCTCGACGCAGCTGCAGTGAAGGCGTTGCGCCAATTGCGCTTTCGGCCCAATGCAGTGCCGTACCGTAAAATCACCTCGGTGCGAATGTCACCACCTCAGAGCAAAGAAGAGACACTCGTGAAGCTACCCGTGACATTCACGCTCAAGAAGGTCTAACCAAAATCACCGATCAGTTGGATATTGCCTCTTTCTTGCCTGCAGCGCCAAAGTTCAATCGATAGCCCGATGAACAGCAACAGCGTGGCGAAAAACGTATTCCCATAGAGCTGCGCGCCGCGCGGGAAGGGAATGCCGAGAGCGAGTAACGCGAGGGTTGGCAAGGTCCACCAGAAAACAGTCGAGCTTTTTCCGACGAGTACTCGCTGCGTTACCACCGCAAATGGCAGCATGAGCCAGGAAAAGAAATAGCCAAACGAAAGTGGCGTGACCATCAGCATCAGCAAAAGGAGCAAAGCAAATTCGATCGCATCGCTCTCCGCCGTTCGCATTCCGCGCGGAGGCATCGCCGCGATAAACAGGATGCCGAGCGCCAACGCGACGCTAACGATAATCGCATTGACGACCGGAAACTTGAGGTCCGCGAAGTTTACGTAAACGGGCCGGTGCGGCGCAGAGGCGACGTCGGCATCGACGTGGCGAAGCAACCGATTAGTCACGCCCACAAGAGATTGATTTTTCCACGTGTAACTGCGCATCGGGCGCTGCCCTACGGTGACTTCGCTGTATTTCAACATTCCGGCGCTCCACTTCTCGAGGTCGCGCCACGCTCGTTCAAACCCTCGAAAAGGCGCCGGTAAAATAAGAAGTAAGAACGCGAGTGTCGCGACAAGACTAGCTGCTGCTTTCCAGTAACGCCGGTAAACCAGGTAAACGATCGCAATGACTGGAAACGCTTTGATGCCGGCAGCAACCGCGATCAACCCGCCAGCGACAATTTCGCGTTTCGCGCACAGCGCAACGAAAGCGCCAAGCATCAGCGCAAGCAAAACAAGGTTCGGTTGGCCCAGGTGGTAACTGGACCAGATATAGACAATCACGAGCAGACTCGGAATGAGGTATAGCCACGGGTTTGTTCTGCCTTGGTGACCTGTAGCGAGAGCCACACTCAGCTTCGTGCTGCAAAACCAGGCGGCGAAGTTGATCGCTACAAGAAGAAAAATCAATCCCCCCTGGCCAAGCAGGCTCGCGCACGCAAGAAAGAGCGCGCACGGCGGCGGATACATGAAATCGTACTTCCCGGCACGAAAGAAAAAGATTTCATGGCCCGCGAGCACATGTTTGCCGGTGGCGTACCAGAGTTCGTAATCAAAGATGCTGCCGCCGCGGAGGTAACGCAGGAGGGGGAGAGCAGAAAAGACTGTCGCCGTCACGATGAATACGACGAGCAACGCGCGAACTCCGATAGCGCTGTTGAATCGGCGATTGAAAGTTAGCCACCTTGTCGCGGCTGCGGACTCTCGCGTAAAGGGCAATTTCATGTTGCACATGTAACAGAACTATCTGGCTCTGTTTAGCGCCGAAGGCGCAGCCTCATTTCAGCCTAGGGCAACGCCCTAGGAATCGAATAGAAACCGCGGCAAGCCCTGAAAGCGCGATTCAATCTCTCTGGCATGGTTGAGACGCGCCTTCAGCGCTTACTCAATCTGTATTCAAATCTGGGGCGTTGTCCCAGGCTCGGCAATGACACCGCACCTTCGGCGCTAGTCTCAACAGATCCACGCACCGACGGGCTCTCTATGTGTCCTATTTCGCCTGGTTGATCGGCGGACGCGCCTTGTGCCAGTCTGTGCTCTGCTCGTAGGCATGTGCGATTTGCAAAATGCGCGCTTCGTCCAGCGGTTTGCCTAACAACTGCAAGCCGATCGGCAAGCGATGCCCGTCCCCTTCGGCGAAACCGCACGGAACGTTGATCCCGCAGATTCCAGCCAGGTTCGCTGCGATGGTGAAGATGTCGGCCAGATACATTTGCAACGGATCTGCCGTGCGTTCGCCTAATTTGAATGCCGGCACTGGTGAAGTCGGCGAAATCAATGCATCGACTTTCTCGAAGGCCTTTGCGAAATCCTGCCGGATCAACTCGCGCACTTTTTGTGCACGCAAATAATAGGCGTCGTAATAGCCAGAGCTCAAAACGTAGGTGCCAAGAATAATGCGCCGTTTCACTTCCGGCCCGAAACCTTCCTCACGAGTGCGGCCATAAAGATCGAGGATGTCTTTGGCATTTTCCGCTCGATATCCGTAACGGACTCCATCAAAGCGAGCGAGGTTGGCGGAGGCTTCCGCCGTGGCCAGAATGTAATAGACCGCAATTGCGTAATCAGTATGAGGCAGCGAGACGTCGACAATCTCCGCGCCTAATGAATTCATCTGTTTCAGCGCGGCGTTAATTGCAGCTTTCACCTGCGGATCGATCCCTTCGATCATGTATTCCTTCGGCACGCCCAGCCGAACTCCGCGCAAATCTTTTCCGAGCTGTGCGGCATAGTCAGGCACGGGCTCGTTGAGAGCAGTGGAGTCTTGCGGATCATGACCCGCAATCGCGTTCATAATGAGCGCAGCGTCGCGGACGGTTTTCGTTAACGGCCCGATTTGATCGAGCGATGAAGCAAACGCGACCAGACCAAATCGCGAGACCCGGCCATAAGTCGGTTTGAAACCGACAACACCCGATAGCGCAGCGGGTTGCCGAATTGAGCCGCCAGTGTCGCTGCCCAACGCACCGAATGCTTCGTCAGCAGCGACAGCTGCCGCAGAACCGCCGCTGGATCCACCCGGCACGCGCGACAATGCCCACGGATTGCGCGTCATTTTAATCGCGGAATTTTCAGTGGACGAACCCATCGCGAACTCATCCAGGTTGGTTTTACCGAATGGAATCGCGCCCGCAGCGCGCAATTTTTGAATGACCGTAGCGTCATAGGTGGCTCGATAACTGTGCAAAATCTTTGACCCGCAAGTGCAGGGTTGGCCCATGACACTTATGATGTCTTTGATTGCAAGCGGCACGCCGCCCAGCGGAAGATGGACGTTGACCTTCTCCGCTTCTTTAGCGGCGGCATCTACGTTCAGCGAGAGATAAGCGCCGATTTCTCCGTCAACCGCTTCAATGCGGGCCCGCAAAGCATCGATGACTTCGCGTGCGGAAACCTCCCTCCGACGCAACAATGATTGCAGATCGGCGATGCTCAGCGCCGGCAGGTCCTTGTCTGTCATTCCACAACTTTAGGGACGATAAAAAGAGCGTTCGCTTTTCGAGGCGCATTGCTCAACGCTTGTTCCGCTGTAAACCAGTCGCGCGGCGCGTCCTCCCGAAAGACGTTAAAAATCGGAAGCGCATGCGCAGCTGCGTCGACATGGCTCACATCCGCCTGGCGAAGTTTTTCAACGTACTTCAGCACATCCTCCAATTGCATCTGAAAAGCATTTGCTTCCTCTTTAGTTAGATTAATCCGCGCCAGTCTGGCAACGTACGCAACATCGAGATCCGAAGTCCCGGCCATGATTGTCGCTCAAGAATGCAGATTGCTGATCAGCCAGATGACTGCTGCCGCAAGCGCGACCACGAGAAGGAGGAAAATGATTTGGCCTTCCCGTCGCTCTTTGCGCAATGAACGAGGACGCCGGGCCTTTCTGCCTTCGCCCAGAGAGCTTCGGCCTAACGCTGCCACTGAGACGCGGAATCGTTTATCGGTTTGATTACTTTTCGTGCCTTGGTCCGCCCTGGTTTTCTCGATCACCGGCACTTTTGCAACAAGGCGCTCGAGTTTTTCGAGCCTCTCGCGCAGTTCGGCTTCCTGTCGTGCAATTTCTTCCTCTCTGCGCCGAAGCGGCGGAGTGGATCTGCGCGAACGACGAAACATCGCCATCACTTGCTCGCCAACCAGACGAAAAGAGCAAGAGCAATAGCGCCAAAAATAATCAGCGGCAAAGTAAGTGCGACGCCAATCTGGAACCACTGAAAAAACGAGCGTCCGTCGTTGCTTTCATAAGCATCCCCCGCGACGTCGGGCAGTGACACATCGGCTGCGTTTCCGCCCGCTGCCTGGAGCCGGCTGCGTTGTTCGTGGTACTCCGTGCGCGCCTCGTCCACCGTGCTCAAAGCTCGGCTCAATTCCTTATGCAAATCAGAGGGATTCCAGCTTTTTGGATCGATCGCCTCTATTAATTCCAAATGCTGACCAAAACTTTCCCGAGCTGCGCGAATCTGCTCTAGCCGGCTTTGTGCATTGTACGCCTCACGTTCCAGCACAACGAGCGAGCGAGTCAGTTTGTCGGTCATATCCGCGCGGCCGTGCTCCAATTCCTCCTGGCGGCGACTTAGTTCCTCGAGCTCGCGCTTTTGTTTCTCGATCTGCTCTTGCTGGCGTTTGAGTTGGAGCAGTTGCTCCTGCGCCTTCTGCACTTGCGAGTCCAGATGCTCGGAAGAGAGCGCTTCGTCCTCGCTCAATTCGAGCATTTGTTCAACCGGTCGAATTTTTTCTGCCATGACAAATCAAGACTCGCCGTCCGGGCTCGCTGAGCGCCATATTAAATCGCTCACTTGAGAATTCCAGATATTTCTCGTTGTCATCACAACTAATCAGCGTCATCGGCCCGGCATCATTTCCAGAAGGAAACCCTTGAAATATTCCGTTTCAGGAATTGTCGGCAGCACAGGATGATCAGATGCTTGCTCGAATTGGCGCAACCTGCGCGCAGAACGCCGAGCATCGACAAGTGCATCGGCGATTGCTTGCGAAAACGCCGCGTCGCCCACGTGATGGGAGCATGAAAAAGTCGCCAACAGGCCTCCTTTCGACAAGAGCTTGAATGCGCGCATGTGCAATTCCCGATAGCCGCGCAACGCGTCGCGTAATCCGCTTTTGGTTCTTGTAAACGACGGCGGATCGAGAACAATCAAATCATACTGCGCGCCGGCTTTTTCGACCGCGCGCAGGAATTGAAAGACATCCTGCTCGATCCATCGCGCTTTCAAATCATTGCGCGCTGCGCTTCGTCTCGCAGCTGCGATACTCTCGGAGCTTTCTTCAATGCCGGTCACATCCGCTGCGCCGGCACGCGCGCAGGTCAACGCAAATGCTCCCTGATTTGTGAAACAATCGAGGACGCGCCGGTCGCGCGCGAATCCGGCGACGATCGCGTAATTGTGCTTTTGATCGAGATAGAAACCGGTCTTTTGCCCGTGCAAAAGATCGACTTCGAACTTTACGTCTTCGATTTCGATCTCGATTCGCGCCGGGGCGTCTCCGCGCAAAACGTCCGTGCGTAACTCCAAGCCTTCTGCCTTGCGGACTGCTGCGTCATTTCGCTCGATAATGGTGGCGTCGCTAAAAACGTCGGTAATCGCATCGGCAATCAAGTCTCTGCGTATGTCCATCGCCAGCGTGAGCGTCTGCAAGACAAAATAATCGCCGTAACGATCTATGATCACGCCTGGCAATCCGTCGCTTTCACTCCAGACAACGCGGCAGAGCGTTGGATCGACACCTCGCCGCGTACGGTATTCCGCGGCTTGCGCGATCCGGCGTTTGAAGAAATCCAAGTCCAGATCCTGTTTTCGGCGCGAGAAACGGCGCGCCACAATTTGTGACCTTGAATTGTAAATGGCGCTGCCAATCAAACGGTCTTTTCCGTCCTTGAGCGAGATGACATCGCCGTCTGCCGGCTTTCCAAAAACCTTCAGGACTTCACTGGAAAATACCCAATCGTGTCCGTGCAAAATTCGCGCCCGCGGTTTGACAACGATTCCGGCCATGAGTTGAAGTGAGATGCGAGAAGTGAATAGTGAGAAGTAACTTTACCTCTCACTTCTCACGAATCACCACGCATATGCAAACTACAGCTGAGTCCTCTATCGACCTTCCCGGGATCAAAAAACTGCGCAGCGGCAAAGTGCGCGAGATCTTTGACCTTGGCGACACACTGCTCTTTGTCGCAAGTGATCGCATCTCGGCTTTCGACGTCATTCTGCCCGACCCAATTCCGCACAAGGGCGCGGTCCTCAATCAAATCTCCGCGTTTTGGTTTAAGCATTTCGACACGATCCAGAATCACCTTGTCACAGCGGATTTCGAAGAGTTTCCGAAGAAGCTGCAACAGTTCCGCGAGCAGCTTGCCGGACGGTCGATGATCGTAAAGAAAACGAAGCCACTCGCTGTGGAATGCGTAGTGCGCGGTTATCTTGCTGGATCGGGTTGGAAAGAATATCAGGAGTCGCAGAGCGTTTGCGGAATCAAACTTCCCTATGGACTAAAGTTGGCGTCGCAATTACCCGAGCCGATCTTTACGCCGTCGACAAAAGCCGAGAAGGGTCATGACGAGAACATCGACATGAAACAATGTGCCAAGATTCTCGGCGATGAAATCGGCAATCGTGTGAAAATATTGAGTCTCGAAATTTATTCGCGCGGTCGCGAATACGCCGCGCAAAGAGGAATCATCGTGGCAGACACGAAATTCGAGTTTGGCATTGTCGATGGAGATTTGCTTTTGATCGACGAATGCCTGACGCCGGATTCATCGCGCTTCTGGCCGAGAGATCAATACGCTATTGGACAGAGCCCGCCGAGTTTCGATAAACAATTCGTGCGCGATTATCTGGAGACGCTTGACTGGGACAAAACTCCGCCCCCGCCGCGACTGCCGAAGGATGTTATCGAGAAAACGTCCGCGAAATACCTCGAGGCATTTCGTCGCTTAACGGGTCGCGAACTCGCAAACGAATAGAGTAGGTAGAATTGTCAATTCGCGCGCCTGCGCGGGCCCTCAAGAAAATGTCATCCACCCGGCCCGATATCTTGTTCATCATGACGGATCAGCAGCGATTCGATACCATCGCTGCGCTGGGTAATTCGCACATTTACACCCCTAACCTCGACCGCCTGGTGCGCAGGGGAATCAGCTTTTCCAATGCATACGCTACCTGCCCGATTTGCATCCCCGCGCGCTACACGATCCGTACAGGGTGTGAACCAATAACCACGCGCGCCTTTAGCAATGCAATACCAAAGCCGGCGGCGGGGCAGGCCGCTGAAATGGAAGCGCGTTGCGGGCCGTATCTAGGGCTCACGATGTCGCGTCTCGGATACCGGACTTTTGGAATCGGAAAGTTTCATACATATCCTTGGAATGAAGACGTCGGTTACGAGACGCTATGGCGCAGTGAAGAGACTTACCATCCGCCGGCGCGCGAAGGCGACGACTACGGTTCTTGGCTGACGCGGGAACATCCAGCGTTCGATTTCCTGGAGCAACCCTTTGGGGAACGCACGGAAATGTTTTACCTTCCACAGCGCAGTCCGCTTCCGGCTGAATTAGGCGTCGAGTGGTGGACGGCCGATCGCGCGGTGCACGAGATTACAAAGCCAGGTGACCCGCGGCCTTTTTTCGGATTTGTATCATTCGTCGGCCCGCATCCACCGCTCGCTCCTCCAATTCCCTTCAATCGGATGTACGATCCCGATCGAATGCCGGATCTCGTTCTCGGCAGCGTGGAAGAAGATCACTTGGATGAGGAGATTCCCTTCATGCGATATGCAGTTTGGGCAGATGCAATCAACCCGGCGCTGGCGCGAATCGTGAAAGCGCGATACTACGGTGAGGTTAGCTACCTGGATCATTGTCTTGGCCGAATCCTTGATGCGATCGAAGCACGCCCGAAATCGGAGAATGTTCTTATCTGTTTTTTTTCGGACCATGGCGATCTTCTGGGCGATCATCACGGCTGGCAGAAACAAAACTTCTTTGCGGCCGCCTGCCGTGTTCTTTTCCTGCTTAGTTGGCCGGCGATGCTCCTGGCGGGGCCTGTCCGGAATGAATTGATCAGCCTCGCGGATTTATTCGGAATCGCGACCGAGGCTGCCGGCGAATGCGACGTGCGCGAAGGGACGAACGTTTTGAAAATGATGCGAGGCGAATGCGCGCGACGCCAGTATCTTGTTGGTATGGTTGAACCTCCCGGGTCACACGATTTCAAACTGATGGTGGTTACCGATGAGTGGAAATACATTTTCATGGCGAACGGTGGACGGGAACAGCTCTTCAATCTCAGGCGAGACTCAAACGAGCTGTCGAACTGCGTCGCATCTGTTCCTCGGGTCAGGGACGATCTGCATGCTTTGGGTGTGCAAGCATGCATGGGACCGGGCGCGGCGGACGCTCTCGACGGCGACAAGCTTCGCACATTTCCTTTCCGCGAACGCCAACGGACGCGCATCTATCAATTCGACCGCTCGCGCGGCGTCGTTGGATTTCCCGATCGACCAGAGGACGCATTGAAAGGTTTCGAGCGCGCCACGTTGAAGCGCGTGAAGTGAAATGGAAGCGCCTCTAGACGATCGAGAAAGTCTGGGCGTCGGTCTCAAGCCCGGTGATGCGCATTACCGCGCGTATGTCGGTCCGCCGGAGGATTACGACTTGATCGCGGCGATGACATTCAATCTCCTGACCACACTGGGTCTGCGGCAGCACCATTCACTGCTCGACGTCGGATGCGGATCTCTTCGGATCGGGCGCTTGTTAATTCCCTACCTGAATCGCGGAAAGTATTTTGGCGTTGAGCCAAATGAATGGCTGGTCCAGGAAGGAATTAGGCGGGAGCTCGGCGAAGCATTGTTGCAGATCAAGAGCCCGACATTCTTTTTTTCCGATTCAGCCGAGACAATAGCCCAGGCGAAAATCTCATTCGATTTCGCTCTCGCCCAATCGATCTTCAGTCACTGCGGACTGGATCTGATCAAAGATTGGCTGTCCGGAATTTCGCGCGCACTTGCTGAAGATGGAGCTTTGGTCGCCACGTTTTTGCCTGGCGAGGAGGACTCGCCAACCAAGGGCTGGGTCTATCCCGACTGTGTGAATTACAGGCCAACGACAATGAGACAGGCCGCGGTAGATGCCGGTTTGCGATTCGAACTCCTCGATTGGAAGCATCCCAGGCAAACATGGGCGCTTTTCGCTGCGCCAAGGTTTGATTCGGCTTGGTTAAAAAACAGACCTCTCACTTGGAATGCAGGGCTGGAAAAAACGCTCGGAAAAAACGAAGCCGGGAATGTCGCTCCGGCACCGCCAGCGGCTTCCACCGATCTTTCCCACGCGGAAGGCCACGTCTATGACCAGGACGGACTGCGGTCGATTCACAATCATGAATTCATGGACGATCCAGCTTTTCGAAAAGCTTACGAGCGCGGTGTTCGCGCGGCAGGCGACGATTATCGATGGCACTGGCGGGTCCACATCGGTCTGTGGGCCGCTGCCTGTGCCGCTCGACTCAAAGGCGACTTCGTCGAGTGCGGCGTGAACCGCGGTTTCCTCTCCTCCGGGATTATGGATTATCTGAACTGGGATTCTTTGGGGAAACACTTTTACCTGTTGGATACTTTTCGCGGCCTGGACGAACGGTTTGTTTCACCCGCAGACAGGGCCTCAGGCGCAGTGGAGAAAAACAGGAAGAGTCTGGCTTCGGGATTTTATGTCCAGGGAATCGAAGAAGTGCGGGCGAACTTTTCTCAATGGAAAAATGTCTCTCTCATCGAAGGACCGATTCCCGAAACCTTGCCGCAGGTTCGCGCGGAAAAGATCGCCTACCTCCACCTTGATATGAATTGTTCGCCCCCTGAGATCGTGGCGATCCAGTTCTTTTGGGAGCGTCTGGTCCCGGGCGCGTTCGTGCTTCTCGATGACTACGCGTACTACGGCTACCTTTCGCAGAAAATTGCGATGGATCGTTTTGCACAGGAAAAAGGGATCAAAATTTTGTCGTTGCCCACTGGCCAGGGACTGCTCGTGAAACCGGTCGATGTTCGTTAGGCGGAATGGGTGAGCCGTCGCCGAGTTTGGAGATTTGCCCGGTATGCGGCGGCGACCGGTTCACGAACGAGCCAGTGTTGTGGCCGGAACTGATCGAGCAATGGGAGTTGTCACCTGACGAAGTCGCTTACATCGACCTACAGCAGGGATTTTGTTGCGCGGACTGCAAAAATAATCTGAGAACGATGACGCTGGCCGCGGCGGTGACCAGAGCGTTCGGGTTCGCCGGCAGTTTCAAGGATTTTTGTCGCAACGACCCCGTGATTAGGGAGCTCACTGTAATTGAAATCAATCCTGCTAAAAATTTGTCGCCTTTTCTTCAGGCGCTTCCCAAACATGTACTTCATTCCTTCCCCCAGCTCGACATGCAACGAATGAGCTTTGCGGATTCATCGATTGATATCATCATTCATTCCGACACGTTGGAGCACGTCCCGGACTCAAAGGCGGCTCTAAAAGAGTCCGTGCGCGTTCTGAAACCGGGCGGCCATTTATTTTATACCGTACCGATTATTATTGGCCGCTTGACCCGGACACGGCGCGGTTTGCCTTCAAGCTATCACGGAAAACCGGGAGTGAACCGCGACGATTGCGTGGTGCAAACGGAATACGGCGCCGATTTCTGGTGCGAGATTTTCGGGGCTGGATTTCGCGAAGTAAGCCTGACAAGTTTAATCTTCCCTGCATCCGTGGCAATCCACGCAGTCAAGCCCAACGGCTAAGGCGATTTAAACAAACCTGTAGCCGCTCGAAGCGCCGTAGGCGCGACAGATATTAGCCCCGCGGCGTGAGCCCGAGGGATTCGCGTCCACATGGATATTAGCCCCAGAAGGGGCGACAGAATACCTCCCAATAGTGCTCTCGCTCCTTACGCCCCTCCGGGGCTCGCTCCGAATAATAATTGAAAACCCCGGGCTGACGCCCCGGGGCTACATTCTTCCGCGCCTACGGCGCTTCATGCGGCTACACCATTATTGAACTCGCTCTAAGGGGAACGCGCTCTATGGTCAGTGACCTGGTCAATCAGTTACGAAATCAATTCGCTAACGAGGGACTTCTCCTCTTTCAATTCTGCTACAGATGCATCGATTTTCGCGCGGCTGAAATCATTGATCGGTAATCCCTGCACGATTTCCCATTTTCCGCTACGTACACGGACTGGGAATGACGAGATCAATCCTTTCTCGACGTCGTAGTTTCTGTCGGAACAAACCGCCACGCTGTGCCAATCGTTTCCCGGCGTGTCGTTGGTGAGCGAAAAGACGGTATCAACGATCGCGTTGGCCGCGGAACCGGCGGACGACAGTCCTCGCGCTTTGATCACCGCCGCGCCGCGCTGTTGCACGGTGGCAATGAATTCATCCTTCAACCATTTCTCGTCCCCGATCACATCGTTCGCCGGGCGGTTGTCGATTCTGGCATTGTAGAAATCCGGATACTGCGTCGAGGAATGATTTCCCCAGATGGTCATGTTTGTGACCGCGCCAATGCTTACACCCGCTTTGTGTGCAAGCTGCGCGCGCGCGCGGTTTTCATCCAGTCGAGTCATGGCAAACCAGCGGTCACGCGGAATTCCCCTGGCGTTATTCATCGCAATCAGACAATTCGTATTGCAGGGATTTCCGACCACGAGCACCCGCACGTCGGCCGCAGCGTTTTTTTCGATCGCCTGACCTTGTCCGATGAAAATCTTGCCGTTGATCCCCAGCAAATCCTTTCGTTCCATGCCGGCCTTGCGCGGGACACTTCCGACCAGCAACGCCCAATTAATGTCGCGGAAGCCCTCATTGAGGTCTGCAGTGGGCACAACTGATTCGAGCAGCGGAAAGGCGCAATCGTGCAATTCCATGACCACACCATCGAGGGCAACGAGCGCATCTGGAATCTCGATGAGATGGAGTTTGAGCGGTTGATCTGGCCCGAACATTTGTCCAGAGGCGATGCGGAACAGAAGCGCGTAACCAATCTGTCCGGCGGCGCCGGTCACAGCGACCTTAATCGGAGTTTTCATAACGCAATTAGCCATAAACGCATTGCTGAGCAAAGCCTGAGCTTCTGCGGCGACTTAGCACGCTGTGGGCAATCTGTGTTAGATTATGGACGTGCAGCGCTCGCGGCTCGCGTTTGTCATGACGCTCGCCGCACGCGATTGGCCATGCGATTTCGCGGGATTGGCTTTTTTAAGAAGAGATTCCTCGACTTCGCTCGGAATGACAGGAATGGAATCCGCAGTAAATTCTGATTCTCGATGTATCCAACAAAGCTAAACAAGATCATCAACCTCTTCGAGTCGCTACCCGAGGATGAGCGGCGCGAGACGCTGGTGTCCTATGCGGACAACGCGAAGAAGCAGGAGCCCCGCGAAGACGAGAACTTCGATCTAGTCGACGTGCGAAAAGACGAGGAATGCACAGACACTGTCGGCGTTTATCTGCACGTGGATGAAAACGGCAGGGCACACATTCGCATGACGCTCGGTCCGGAAGTGCAAACGCTTACCCGCTCCATGACGGCGATTCTTTGCAAAGGACTTGAAGGCTCAACGCCACAGGAAATTCTCGACCTTCCGAGCGATTTCGTGACTCGCATCGTCGGGACGGAGCTGGTGCGTATCCGCAGCCAGACTGTCTATTACGTGCTCACGCGCATCAAAAGCATCTGCAAAGTCTGGCTCGGTCGCCAGCGCATGGCGCAAGTAGCGTAACTACATCTGTCGTTCTCCGCCGCGGAGTTATCACGTGACGTTCGCGTGATTTCGTTTACTGTCCGCGCTGGCGCAGATGCCGCGAAATAACGAGCTCAACAAAATCCTGCTGATCGGCTCCGGTCCGATAGTGATCGGACAGGGCTGCGAATTTGATTATTCAGGCGTGCAAGCGTGCAAAGCGCTTCGCGAGGAAGGCTACGAGGTCGTGCTGGTGAATTCCAACCCGGCGACCATCATGACTGATCCAGAATTCGCAGATCGTACCTATATCGAGCCGATCACCCCCGAAGTGATCGAGGCGATCATGGAACGCGAAAAGCCAGACGCTATTTTGCCAACTTTGGGTGGACAAACTGCGTTAAACGCTGCGATGGAATTGAACCGAAGCGGCGCACTGGCGCGACATGGAGTGAAATTGATTGGCGCAAACGCTCAAGCAATTGCGAAAGGCGAAGATCGACAATTATTCAAGGAAGCGATGTTGCGCATCGGCCTCGACGTGCCGCGTTCCGGCGTGGCGCGTTCTCTCGGAGATATCGATCGGATCGTCGCTGAGATTGGAACATTCCCGCTCATTATTCGCCCGGCGTTCACTCTGGGCGGGACCGGGGGCGGCATCGCTTATAATCGCGAGGAGCTCGATGCGATCGCTGCCCGCGGCCTCGATCTTTCGCCGGTGCGCGAAGTTTTGATCGAGGAATCGCTGGTTGGCTGGAAGGAATTCGAGATGGAAGTGATGCGCGACCGGATGGACAACTGTGTGGTTGTTTGTTCCATCGAGAATTTCGATCCGATGGGCGTGCATACAGGTGACTCCATTACCGTGGCACCCGCGCAAACGCTCACTGACAAAGAATACCAGATGATGCGCGACGCCGCGTTCGCCGTCATTCGCGAGATCGGCGTGGAGACCGGTGGGTCGAACATTCAGTTCGCGGTCCATCCCGAGAACGGCCGGATGGCTGTGATCGAGATGAATCCGCGCGTGTCGCGGTCCAGTGCACTGGCGTCGAAGGCAACGGGGTTTCCGATTGCGAAAATCGCGGCCAAACTCGCGGTCGGCTACACGCTCGATGAAATCAAGAACGATATCACACGCGAGACCCCAGCCTGCTTCGAGCCGACTATCGATTACTGCGTGGTTAAGGTACCGCGGTTTACATTCGAAAAGTTTCCACAGGCGGAAGCGACGCTGACAACGCGAATGAAAAGCGTTGGCGAAGCGATGGCTATCGGGCGGACGTTTAAGGAAGCCTTGCAAAAAGCGCTTCGCAGTCTGGAGATCAAGCGCTTCGGTTTATGCGGCGATGGCGCAAATAAAGATGTCGATCCTGAGACGCTGCGCTTGAAGCTGGCCATCCCGAACGCGGAACGGATTTTTTATCTAGCCCAGGCGTTTCAAGACGGAATGCCAATCGAAGAAGTCTTCGAACTAACGAAGATCGACCGGTGGTTTTTGAGGAATGTGGCGGACATCGTGGCCGAAACGCGATGTCTGAAGACTAAACAGTTGCTGCGCGCCAAGAAGCTCGGTTTTTCAGATCGGCAACTCGCGGTGGCGAGTAGTGCGACCGAAAATGAAATCCGCGCCAAACGGCAGTCGTTATGTGTCCTGCCGACCTATCGATTGGTCGATACTTGTGCAGCGGAGTTTGAAGCTTACACGCCTTATTACTACTCAACCTACGGTGATGAGAACGAGCGACGCGAGAGTGGCAAGCGCAAAATCATGATCCTCGGCGGCGGTCCGAACCGGATTGGGCAGGGCATTGAGTTCGACTACTGCTGTGTACATGCGGCGTTCGCCCTGCGTGAGCTCGGATTCGAAACGATCATGGTCAACTCGAATCCGGAAACGGTTTCCACTGATTACGACACGAGCGACAAACTTTACTTTGAGCCGCTTACTCTCGAAGACGTGCTCAACATTTATGATGAGGAGAAACCTGAGGGCGTGTTCGTCCAGTTTGGCGGTCAAACACCGTTGAATCTGGCGAGCGGATTGAAGGCGGCAGGCGTACCCATTCTTGGCACGGAGCCCGAAAGCATCGAGACCGCAGAAGACCGACGATTGTTCGCGGCCATGCTGGACAAACTTGGTCTGCGCCAAACCCCGAACGGATCCGCGACGAGCACGGAAGACGCTGTCGCGATAGCCAGGAAAATCGGCTATCCAGTACTCGTTAGGCCGAGCTTCGTTCTCGGCGGCCGCGCCATGGAGCTTGTCTATAATGAGGAGGACCTTCGGCGTTACATGGCAAGCGCAATTGAAGTGACGCCGGATCGTCCGGTACTAATCGATCGTTTTCTGGAAGACGCCATTGAGGTCGACGTTGATTGCATCTCGGACGGCGAAACGACTGTGATCGGCGCGATCATGGAGCACATCGAGGAGGCGGGTATCCACAGCGGCGACAGCGCCTGCGCCATTCCGACTTTCTCGCTGTCGCAAAAAGTCCTCGATGAGATTTCTGCGGCGACGAAAGCGATGGCGCGCGAGTTGAACGTGCGCGGTCTGATGAATGTGCAATTCGCGGTGAAGGGCGATGACGTTTATGTCCTGGAAGTGAATCCGCGCGCATCGCGCACGGTTCCTTTCGTCAGCAAGGCAATCGGTGTCCCACTTGCAAAACTAGCCGCCAAAGTGATGACCGGAAAATCATTACGCGAGCTCGGATTTACCCGAGAAATCGTGCCAAAACATTTCTCGGTAAAAGAAGCGGTATTCCCGTTCTTGCGCTACGAAGGCCTGGATATCTCGCTCGGTCCGGAGATGAAATCGACCGGCGAAGTAATGGGCATGGATGTCGATCTCGGCCTCGCCTATGCAAAATCGCAGATGGCTGCACCGCCACCGCTGCCAAAAAAAGGAAAAGTGTTCATCAGCGTCAAGGACGCCGATAAGGAAGCGGTGATCCCGGTCGCACGGGAGTTTGTGAAACTCGGCTTCGAAATCATTTCCACAAGCGGGACTGCGGACATCCTGACAAGAGCGAAAATCAAAGTGACCAAGGTTTTCAAGATTCACGAAGGACGTCCAAACGTCCTCGACCGCATCAAGAATGGGGACATCAACTTCATCATCAACACCCCGAGCGGGAAAATTCCCCGCGAGCACGAAGTGGTTATTCGCAATGCCGCGCTGGCCGCGAAGATTCCGATCATGACGACGGTGCGTGCAGCGTTGGCGAGCGCGAACGGAATTCGATCCCTGCAAAAACGCAAAGTCCAGGTGCGCAGTTTGCAGGAATACCATACGTGAATGACGAAATCCGAATCACCAATGACGAAACAAATCTGAATGACCGAATAACAAATGCCGAACGTTCAACATCCAAGGTTCAATGAACTGCCTTCTGTCATTCCGAGCTAAGTCGAGGAATCTCTCTAATTGATCATCAAGAGATGTCTCGACTTCGCTCCACATGACATCGCATTGGTGCCATTTGTCAGCATGAAATTATCGATCGTCCTTGCTCTTGCGTTACTCAGCCCGGCGGGCTTTGCCACAGAAGAAAGGAAGGAAGAGAAGACTCCGATGAACACCTCAAACGAAGTTGCCGTTATCAAAACCAGCGAAGGCGAAATGATCGTGCAGTTTTGGACTGATGCCGCGCCAAACACGATCGAGAACTTTAAGAAACTGGCGCGCCAAGGGTCCTACGACGGCACCATTTTTCACCGAATCGTCAAAGGGTTTATGATTCAGGGCGGCGACCCCAATTCGAAAGATCCGGCAAAAGAGAGCGCTTACGGACAAGGCGGGCCGGGATACAAAATCAAAGCCGAATTTAACAATCATTCACACGAGCGTGGTGTAATCTCAATGGCACGCGGGCCTGATCCGGATTCGGCCGGCTCGCAGTTCTTTATCTGTCTTGCGCCTGTTCGGCGACTCGATGGGCAATACACGACGTTCGGCAAATTGATCAAAGGCGATGATGTGCTCGACAAAATCGGCAACACGCCGGTCGAACGAAATGCACAAGGCGAAATGAGCAAGCCGACGAAACGCGTCGTGATCGAAAGTGTGAAAATCGTGCCGGCGGAATCGGTGAAGTAGAGGGTTCTCCCGTTGTCATGTCGAGCCCTTCGATTTCACTTAATTGCTTTCAAGCCCCAGCAGCGGCGAAACTCAGGGCGGACTTCTACTCCTTGCTACGATAGGCCTCAACGGCCATGAATTCGCTCCAGGCCTTCCCGTCGCCAGATTTCTCACCTCGCCACGTGAAGTGGGTCTTGGAAATGTTCGTGTAAGTGGCACGCGTATAAGCGTGGGCGGCCACTGGCTCTTTGAAGGCGTAGATGATGGATTGCCCATCGAACCTGACTCCACCGAGCTCCTCCGATCCGAGGTCCGTCCACGTTCCAGCCAGCGCGTTTAGCCATTTAATGTTCCAAATCTGCCTGGCAGGGTCATACGCGCGGTAATTCATGCCGAGCACGATGAGCTTTCCGGAGGAGTCTGTCATCCTGTATTCGTCTTCGATTACATAGCCGTCGAGGATGTAGCGACCGAGCCACCTTGCCTGGAATGTCTGCCATTCTCCATTGGCCAGCCTCAGTTTTGCTTCACACCGCCATCTGCCAATGAGAAAGGCAAATCGAGAGAGCGCTGCCGGCGCATTGGGGTTGGGCTTACCAAATTCCTGATCGACTTGATCCATCGGGCCGTCCTCCGCTGCGGCTGCTGCAGCAAGAGCTGCTTTTCACCACGGGGCTGCTAGAATAGTTCCTTGCAACGGAAATAAACCAGATTTTCCTCTCGGTCGAGACATCTCTTGCTGTTCGCTCTGAATAAATTAGAGATTCCTCGACTTCGCTCGGAATGACAAACAACACAAAAATCGCACTTGTGCAGATGCGCTGCGGCCCGGAGCCGGAGAAAAACTTCGCGCGCGCAATTGAATTCATTCGCGAGGCAGCAGGGAAAGGCGCGCAGATCGTTTGTTTACCGGAGCTTTTTCGGTCGCAATATTTTTGTCAGACAGAAGACCACAAAAATTTCGACTTGGCCGAGGAAGTGCCGGGAAGATCAACATCGGCATTAGGAGAGGTAGCACGAGAAACCGGCGCGGTAATTATTGCCTCACTTTTCGAGAGACGCAGCGCCGGCGTTTATCACAACACTGCAGCAATCATCGACGCGAATGGCAAATTGATCGGCAAATACCGCAAGATGCATATCCCCGACGATCCGCTGTATCACGAGAAGTTTTATTTCGCGCCCGGCGACCTCGGATTTCAGGCGTGGGCAACAGCGCGTGGCAAGATCGGCGTCTGCGTTTGCTGGGACCAATGGTATCCGGAAGCGGCGCGCCTAACCACGTTGCACGGTGCGGAGATTATTTTTTATCCAACTGCAATTGGCTGGCATCCTTCGGAAAAGAAGGGATTCGGCGCGGCGCAACATGCCGCCTGGGAAACAGTCCAGCGCAGTCACGCAATCGCGAATGGTTGTTACGTCGCGGTGCCTAACCGTGTCGGACATGAAGCGCCTGCGGGCGGCGAGGGCATTGAATTTTGGGGGCAAAGTTTTATTTGCGGACCAGACGGTGAAATCATTGCAAAAGGTTCCGTCGACCGGGAAGAGATCGTGGTGGCCGATGTGGAGTGGGGCCGCGTAAACGAGCAACGGACGCACTGGCCATTTTTGAGGGATCGGCGCATCGATGCTTACGGCGGGCTTGACCAGCGAATGATAGACTGATTTCCGAGCGTTTGCTGCGTGCCGCTAAGGCCCAAAAGTCTGAAACGCCTGTCTCGGATTTGAGCGTTGTGCTAATACGGTGGCAATGACCACGAGAGTTTCTCAACGCATGCGCCGACCATGGTATCGGCCCTCTTTGACGGTGCAGATTCTGATCGGATTAGTCGTCGGCGGCGTGATCGGCTGGTTGAGGCCCGATTGGGGGAACGCGGTTTACTTTTTGCGCGACATTTTCATCAACCTGATCAAATCCATCATAGCGCCACTGGTGTTCTCGACCATCGTGGTTGGAGTCGCGGGCGCAGGTGCGTTGCGAAAAGTGGGACGGATGGGCGCGAAAGCGCTCGTCTATTTCGAGATCGTCACCACGGCCGCGCTGTTCATTGGGTTGGCCGTAGTCAATTTCATGAGACCCGGCGTGGGCGTGACTCTCGCCGCTACGAACACCGAGGTCATTAAGACGATCGGGCAAAGCCATCCGAAAACATTCGTCGAAACAATCGTGCATGCTTTCCCATCCAGTGTGATTGACGCGATGGTGCGCGGCGACGTTTTGCAGATCGTTGCGTTCAGCGTGCTCTTCGCGCTCGCGGTCTCGGCGGTTGGCGAAAAAGGACAGCCAATTGTTCGTGCGATGGAGAGCCTCTCCCAGATCATGTTCAAGTTTACAAATTACGTGATGCTGTTCGCGCCAATCGGCGTAGGCGCAGCCATGGCGCACACTATCGGCACGCAAGGCCCCGGGGTGCTCGTGAATCTGGGAAAATTGATTCTGTCGCTTTACCTAGCTCTGACTATCTTCATCATCGTCGTTTTCGGCCTGGTTATTTTCATCGCGCGCGTGCCGTTGCGACAATTTATCAGGGCAGTACGCGAGCCGGCGGCGCTCGCATTCGCAACCACGAGCAGCGAATCGGCCTTGCCGAAAGCGATGGAATCGATGGAGCGTTTCGGTGTGCCGCGACACATCGTGGGATTTGTGATGCCAACCGGATATTCATTCAATCTCGACGGCTCGACGCTTTATCTTGCGCTCGCTTCGGTGTTCGTCGCGCAAGCCGCCGAGACGACCACGGGCTGGCACATGGGTTTCGGTCAACAAATCGTGATGATGCTCACGCTCATGCTCACGTCCAAAGGTGTGGCCGCCGTGCCACGTGCGTCGCTGGTCATTTTGCTCGCGACGCTGAACAGTTTTTTGCCGTCTGGTCTCGGTCCGATCGGCGTGGCGATAATTTTCGGCGTGGATGAATTGATGGACATGGGGCGTACCTGCGTGAATGTGATCGGCAATTGTCTAGCGACGGTGGTCGTCGCGCGGTGGGAAAAAGAATTCGATGAAAGCCGTGCGCGTGTTTTTGGGACGGCGGCTGAAGCGGAGTTGGATTTGAAATCAGGTGACGTCGCCTTCGCCGACGCCGTCGCGCAGGGCGATTAAGGCATCTGCAACGCATTCGCGTGCGAAATGATGTTTGACATCTAAAACACCGTCTCTGAAGCTCCTGAACCTTCAACCATCAAAGCATATGAAAAAAATACTCGCAGCATCCCTAATATTCTCCTCAATTGCATTGAGCGTCATAGCACTTGGCGTCGGCCGTCCGGCAGCGACTCGACCGAACGCTAACGCTGATGCTTTCAACCAGGGCCCCGACATGGACAGATCGAGTGCGATTGTCCAACTCAAAGGCGATCCGCTGAGTACGCACTCCGCTACTAAACCAGCGGCGGGCAAGAAAATCGATTTCAACAGCAACGCAGTAAGATCGTACCGCGCGCAGTTGGCCGCCGGACGCAACGAGTTCAGAAGATGGCTGCGAGCCAATGCGCCCAGAGCAAGAATAACGAGTGAGTACGATGTCTCGCTCAACGCAGTCGCCGTGAAACTCAATGGGACACCACTGGAAACGATTGCCGCCGCGCCAATGGTAGAGCGGGCCGAGTACAACGCTCTTTATCATCCCAACCTGAGCGAGAGCTACAAGATTATCAATGCGATGGATGCTTGGAATGCCGCCGGCGGCAGACCCGTCGCCGGGGCGGGCATCAAGATCGGAGACATTGATACGGGCATTGATGAAACGCATCCTTTCTTCGATCCAACTGGTTTCAGCTATCCCCCCGGCTTCCCCAAGTGCGACGCAGCAGATAGCAATTCGCACCACCAAGACCAAGACTGCAAGTATGTCTCGCCAAAAGTCATTGTTGCTAAGGTCTTCTATAATAAAGCCCAGCAGCAGGGCCTCGATGCTCAGGCTATCCAAGACCACGGGACACACACTGCGGGAATCGCGGCGGGTGTGACCGGCCAGACTGCGGTGGTCAACGGCGTTAGCATTGATGACATGTCTGGCATAGCGCCGGGCGCCTGGCTGGGGAACTACAACGTTTTCCCCGGTGACGTGTTGAACGCCCGCAGCGAGGACATCCTCAACGCCGTCGATGCCGCGGTCGCCGATGGCATGGATGTTCTCAATCTTTCACTGGGTGGCAGTTATCATGGTAACAACGATCTGCTCGCGATGGGTCTCGACAATGCAGTCGACGCGGGTGTGGTAGTGGCCGTCGCGGCTGGTAACAGCGGACCCGGCGCGGGCACCCTTGAGTCGCCCGGCCGCGCACGTAAAATCATCACGGTCGGTGCGAGTACAAACCAGCATTTCGTCGGTCAGCCGTTCACGTATCCGGCGGGCGGCGGAACAACGATAGGCGCGGCGGTGGGTGATTTCCCGCCGTTGCCAGGTGCGTCATTCGACCTTTTCGACACTAACTCTACCAGCTGCACTAGCATCGACCCCGGTGCCTCCGGTAAGCTGGCGATCGTAAACCGCGGGGGTTGCACCTTCAGCACGAAGGTGCGCAACGCGATCGCGGCCGGTGCGGTTGGTGTGCTCGTGATCAACAATGTCGCCGGTGACCCAGTCGCCATGGCTAAGGACGGGGGGGGTGGCGACGACCTGCCGGCAGTCATGATCGGCCTAAATGAAGGGGCCGCGTTGCGGGCATCTGGAGAAACGACGGCATCAGCGGAGGCCACGTTCCAAGAGTTCATCACTGCAAACAAGGATATCCTCGCCGGCTTCAGCAGTCAGGGTCCAACAGCCGTTGACTTCGCCGTTAAGCCTGATTTGACCTCAGTTGGCGTTAACGTTCTCAGCTCGATCACATGCGTCGGCAAACCCGAGACGTGCCCCGGCGATGGTACCGGATGGGCCTTCTTCAGCGGCACTTCAATGTCAACGCCGCACATTGCCGGGTCGGCGGCTGTGCTGTTGAACCTCAATCCGTCCTGGTCGCCCGCACAGGTAAAGTCGGCGCTCGTTAACCACGCCGACCTGGTTATCAAGGATGCCGCGACCGGCTTGCACGACATCGGTCCGACGGCGCAAGGTGCAGGGCGTGAGAACCTCTCCGTAGCCGCAGACGCAACAACATGGATGGATCCGGTTTCGGCGAGTTTCGGCCAGGTAACTGTGGGCCATCCGACTTCGGTGACTATCACACTGTCCAACCCAACTGGTACCGACGAGACCTTCAGCGTTTCAGTGACAAAGTTCACTCCGAGTACCTTTGGGGGCACCGTCCCGAGCATCTATGATGCCGGAACCCTGAGCGCGGGCGATAATCGGATCACTGTGCCAGGTAGCGTAAACGTGCCGGCCAACGGTTCGACGACGATGACGGTAACTGTCAATGCAGGTCACCGTGACGTGGTTCAAGGTTGGATCAACCTAGATGGTCCGGGCGCCAACGACCTGCACCTCGCCTACTACGCCACAGTCGGCCGCTAAAACGATCAAATAATTGTAAGATAGTTCTGCGAGACAGGGACGCGAATAGAATCGCGTCCCTGTTTTTTTCTGGCAGTTGCCCTCCGGACATCCCAGCGGGAGATCGTTACCATGAGGATCGACAAAGCCGGATTATTCCGGCTAAGATTCGTGAGCCATGCCACCTTTGCATACACTCACGGGAGCAATTTATCTGACACAGATTTTCGGCTCCGCTTTTCTGGCAATTCTCTTTCTTCAATCCGGAATTGATAAAGTCATCGATCACCGCGGTAACCTCGAATGGCTAAAAGGACATTTTGCCAAAAGCCCTCTGGCTGGAGTTGTGCCCGTTCTATTGACGGCGATCATGATTCTTGAGGTTGCAGCCGGAGCGCTGAGCGCGATTGGATGCGTCGTGCTAATCATTTCGCGGGAAACCACCTTCGCCTTCTATGGCGCTGTCATTTCGGCCGTTGCGATTGTTGCGCTATTCCTCGGACAAAGAATGGCAAAGGATTACGTTGGGGCAGCCGTGCTAGTTCCGTACTTCCTGCTCGTGCTCGTCACAATTTATCTGCTCGCACAGTGATATATTTAGCAAGCCAGCCTACTTCTTACCGATCTTTGGCGGGAAAAGCCAGAGAAGTTTTCCGTGCTCGGATTCGGGGTCGACATCGACCAGCGCTACACCAGCCTTGGAGAGTTTAAGCGATGCCCCAGTCAATCCTGAAATGACATTCGTGAAGTCCGGTTCATGACCGACCAGCATCAGAATGTTGGCACGATGCCGCTTCATTACTGTTCGCAACTTGCTTGCGCCGAATCCTGGCGCGAGCGATTCGTCCTTGCGCACCTTCGCTTTGAGATAATCGGCCGCGATTTCAGCGGTCTGCGCTGCGCGAGGCAATGGGCTGGTCACGATTAGGTCGGGCCGCACCTTCAGGCGGTCTAGAAATTTTGCTACGTCGCGCATTTCTCTTTTGCCGCGCTTGGTCAACGGGCGTTCGTCATCAGGTTTTTTCCAGTTCGGCCAGTCGGCTTCACCGTGCCTGAGAAAATAGAGCTTCATTTGGAATACTTATCCTAACGAGTAAGAATAGGGATGCGAATAGGAGAAGCAACCCGCCAAGTTTTCGGCGGCGCCTGTTGCTCACTGTTATTCCTATTCATATCCTACTCGGCTCATAAAATCTGCCACTTGGGTCGCCGTGTGCGGGAGTCAATTCGCCAGAGTCGAACTCCACCTAGGAACGCGTTCCGGTTATGTCCGAGTTCAATTCCCTCCGGGATCTCGTCCAATTCCTTGGCATTTCCACCACCGAGCACGACGTAATCGGCAATGAGTGATTTCTTCAATTGCACAAGGGCGTGCTGAACATCGCGCTGCCAGGCTTTCTCGCCGAGTCGTGCTTGGCCGGCTTTGCCAAGATAATCTTCAATGATGCTGCCGTTGCGATAGGGCAAGTCGCCCAACTCGAGGGGAAGAACATAATTCTCCCAAACCAGGGCGGACCCAAGTCCAGTCCCGAGCCCGAGAAAGAGCATCCGGCGGCCGCGGTAGCTGCCGAGCGCCTGCATGGAGGCGTCATTGATGATTCGCACTGGTCTACCCAGCGCTTTCTCGAAGTCGAATCCGACCCAGCCTTTACCCAGGTGTTTTGGCTCGCTCACTATCTTACCGTTGCGCACGGGGGAAGGAAACCCGAGTGAGATGGCGTCGAATTTCCAATCGACAACAAGCGGTTTGATTTGGGCCACCATCGCGCGCGGCGTCAATTTCCGTCCCGATTTGAATTTTCTCCTCTCCGCGCGCGAAATCATCAGCTTCACATTTGAGCCGCCGATGTCGATAACCAGGACTTTTTTTTTCAAGCCTGCTTTCGAGTTGTAGCTGGCGTCGATGACGCCGGCGCTGTCGTAGCTGAGGGCACCGACTTCTCACCACTGTCAGTTTCGGGATTCGTGGTAATGGATGGATCGGTGGCAATCTTGATTGGGATTAATCTCTCTGCGCGCAGTTTTTTCTTGGAGCCAGTCATCTTTTTCGCGCGCTCGCGAGAGACTTCGCGGAAATGCCATTGTGCCTGGGCACGCGGCTCCGGCCCTTCAGGTTTCAAGCGACGATAGGTTCCGTCCGGTTGTAGCTCCCGGGCCTTGACGCGATCATGCAAAAAACTCGGAAGCACCTCGTTGATAATCTGATCGCGCAATGCCGGGTTTTCGACTGGGAACGCCAATTCAATGCGTCGGAAAAAATTTCGCGGCATCCAATCCGCGCTGGAAAGGAACACTTTGGGCTGTCCGGCATTCTCAAAATAAAAAATGCGGCTGTGTTCTAGAAAGCGACCGACAATGCTGATGACTCGGATGTTCTCGCTCAAGTCAGGCATTTTTGGTCGCAAGCAACAGATGCCCCGAATGATCAAATCGATGGTCATATCTGCACACGAAGCTTCATACAGCTTCTCGATGATCTCTTGATCGACCAGCGCGTTCAATTTCGCCACGATGCGGGCCGGTTTGCCCGCCCGAGCGTGATCGCGCTCCCGCTCAATCAGCCGGATGAGGCGGCTGTGCATATCAAACGGCGCGACCATCATTTTTTTCAGCCCTGGATAACCCGCGAGGCCGGTGAGGGTGTTGAAAACGATTGCTACTTCCTCCGTCAATTTTGGTTCACTGGTGAGCAAACTGAAGTCGGTGTAAATGCGCGCAGTGCGCGAATGGTAATTACCAGTGCCCAGATGGACATAGCGCCGGAGTTGGTCCGGGTCGCGACGAACGATTAGCAGCGCCTTGGAATGCGTTTTTAGACCGACCACTCCATAAATGACATGCGCTCCGGCTTCCTCTAGGCGCCGGGCCCATTGAATATTACTTGCCTCATCAAAACGGGCGCGCAGCTCAACAATGGCGGTGACTTGTTTTCCGGCATTGGCCGCTTCGATGAGTGCTCCGACGATCGGCGAATCGCCGCTTGTTCGATATAGGGTGATTTTGATCGCCAGCACCTGTGGATCTCGCGCCGCGGCCTCGATCCACTCGACAATTTGATCGAAACTGTCGTAAGGATGATGAAGCAGCACGTCCTGGCGTCGCAGCACCTCAAAAAAATCGACATGCGGCGGAAGCGCGGGATCGCGTGCCGGCTGAAACGGCCGGTCCCTTAGCTTGGCAAACGCATCGTTTGTCACAAGCGGCATGAGATGCGTCATCGAAAGCGGGCCGTCGAGTTTGTAAGCGTCAGCCTCTGTCAGGTCGAAAAACCTCAGCAACAATTCCAAAACATCTTTTGGGCAATCCGCTTCCACTTCAAGCCGAACAGCGTTGCCTCGACTTGAGCGCCGCAGCTCCTGCTCGATGCTGCGGAGCAGGTTTTCCGCTTCTTCCTCGTCGATGTACAGATCGCTATTGCGTGTGACCCGAAACGCGTGAACCTCATCCAGGATCAAACCGGGAAACAATTCGCCGATGTGCTGTTTGATAAGGGAGGCGAGGTAAATGTACTCCCACGGCTCGTCCGCGCTCTTGCCGCGTGGCAGTGCGATGAGACGTGATACCGCCCTGGGCACCTGCACGATGGCGTGCAGCGGTTCGCCACCTCGCTGCAATTTTGCCCGCACCAGCAGGTTATGGCTTCGGTTTAAAAGATGCGGAAATGGATGGCTGGCATCCACCGCCAGGGGGGTGAGCATCGGAAGAACTTCCTGTTGAAAATAACGATGCGCCCATGCGGCACGTTTTGCCGACAGTTCCCCCATTTCGCGAACGTAAATCCCGTTCTTTGCAAGTTCGGGCAGCAATTCATTTTTCCACAGCGCGCATTGCGTCGCTACGAGTTCCCGCACCGTTTTCTGGATGCGATTAAATGTGTCCGTCGGACTCAATCCGTCGGGCCCGATCTCGCTGGTTTCACTTTTGATTTGCTGCTTGATCCCAGCCACGCGGATCTCGAAGAACTCATCCAGGTTTGAGCTGAAGATGGTAAGGAACTTAACTCGCTCGATGAGCGGCTGGGTCGGATCCTGCGCTTCCTCGAGCACGCGCCGGTTGAACTGAAGCCAGCTCAGCTCGCGGTTAATAAAATTTTCTGGATTGGAAAAACGATCTTCTTGAGGAACATCCTTCCGGAGCAGCTCGACTTTGGCAGAAGGCTCCTGGGCAACGCTAGTTTTGGCGACTGCTGTGGGCATTTTAAGTAGTGGTCGAATAAGCGGCCGGCCGCGGCGAGCGGCGACTCTGTAGAGGAAGCCGTTGGCTTCCCTCGGGAGGTTACAGCCTCCCCTACTCCGTCACCTGCTGCGGCAGGTCCCCGCAAATTCAAACAACCACTGCTTGGAAAATTAGGCAAGGCCGGTTACGCCCGCTAACGATCCCTCATGTTGTGGCAGCGAGGGAAGGATGCCGGATATCTTCAGCGGCGGCCGCGTAAACTGCGTCTTCGGCAATATTGGTCGCGTGATCGCCGACGCGCTCCAGACAGCGGCCAACGAAAATCAGATTCAAGTAACCACGCAATTGATCCGGATCCTGCGCCATGCGCTCGACTAGCTTATGGCTCGCCAAGCGGTTCAAATCATCCAGTCCTTGATCGCGCGGCACGACGGCACGCCCGAGATCGACATCCTCGCGTGCAAAGGCATCCACGCTGTCCTTAAACATCGACATAGCGTGATCGTACATTGGCCGGATCAACTCGACTTCGGGCAGTGGCGGATGCTGATTTAACTTCCGCGCGCGCCGCGCGATCGTCGTCGCTTGATCGGCCATGCGCTCCAGGTTGGACGACAGTTTCATTGCGGAGACGACGCGGCGCAGGTCCGACGCAACGGGCTGAAAACGTAACAAAATGTCAACGCCGTCCTTATCAATCTGTTTCTCGAGCTGATCGATCTCTTCGTCGTCGGCGATTGCGTTTGCACAAAGATCGTCATTGCGCTCGACCAGGCCTTTCATTGCCCGCTCCAGGCTGCGCTCAGTCAGCCCAGCCATCATGAGCACGTTGTTGCGCAACGCTGCGAGCGCTTCATCGAACGTTCCGAGAATATGTCTTGGCGCAATCATCGCTTATCAATCCTTAATCTTCTTTTCTCTTACTCTTGCTCCCGGCGCGCCCGGCGGTCGCGCCCTACCACTCATCATCCAAATCGGCCGGTAATATAATCCTCGGTCTGTTTTTCGGTTGGATTTGTAAAAATCTTTGTTGTCGCTCCAAACTCGATCAGCCGCCCCAGGTAAAGGAAAGCGGTGTAATCTGAAATGCGGCCGGCTTGCTGCATGTTGTGTGTTACCGTTGCGATCGTGTATCGGGCCTTGAGCTCGTAGATCAATTCCTCAATCTTCGCTGTCGCAATTGGATCGAGTGCCGAGCAGGGCTCATCCATCAAAATCACTTCAGGCTCCACGGCGAGCGCGCGCGCGATGCAAAGTCTCTGCTGTTGTCCGCCTGAAAGGCTCGTGCCCGGCTTGTGCAAATCATCCTTGACCTCGTCCCACAAAGCAGCCATGCGCAGCGATTTTTCGAGCCGTTCATTGAGAAATTTTTGATTGCGGACGCCATTCAAGCGCAAGCCGATGACGACGTTTTCGCCAATCGTCATGGTTGGAAATGGATTCGATTTCTGAAAAACCATTCCGACACGGCGCCGAACAATCGCGGGATCGACCGTGCTCGAATAGAGATCTTCGCCGTGCAGGAGGACAGTGCCTTCCATACGAGTCTTTGGCACCAATTCGTGCATGCGGTTGAGAGCCCGCAGAAATGTTGATTTTCCGCAACCGCTCGGCCCGATGATCGCAGTGACTGCGTTCGAAGCAACGTCGAGCGTCACATTATCAATAGCACGCTTCTCGCCATACCAGATTGAGAGATTTTTTACCTCAAACGTACGCGCTGGCGGAGCCTCCGCCGGCGCCGCCGGCGCCTCGGACTTCTCTTCGACACGCTCCATAACCGTTCGCTCTGGTGTTGCCATAATGACGTTAACCATTTTAGGACGCTACACGACTGACGCGGCGCGCCCCCGAGTCAGGATTCTCACAAGCACATTAACGCAAAAAATTCCGGTGACGAGCACAAGCGCGCCGGCCCAGGCCTGGCGATGCCAATCGTCATACGGAGAAATGGCATAGGTAAAAATCTGCAACGGTAGCGCGGCAATGGGCTGATTGAGGCTGTGGTTCCAAAAACGATTTCCGAAGGCGGTGAAAAGAAGCGGCGCTGTTTCGCCGCCCACACGAGCGAGAGCAAGGAGAATCCCGGTGATGATGCCCTTGGACGCCGTCTTCATCACAATGTGGACGATTGTTTTCCAGCGGCTGACGCCAAGCGCGAGCGCGGCTTCACGGTATCCGTTTGGCACAAGAAGAATAACTTCTTCCGTTGTGCGCAAGATCAGTGGAATCATGATCAGCCCCAACGCCAGACCGCCGGCGTAGGCTGAGAAGCCTTTGAAGCGCAAAACTACCAAACCGTAAACCACGACGCCCCAGGTGATCGACGGAACGCCGTTGAGCACGTCGGCGAGGAAGCGGAGAATAGAATTGATCCGCGCCGAACCATATTCCGCGAGATAGACTCCACCCAACACGCCGATCGGTATTCCGATTACACTAGCGATAGCTAGCAATTCAAGCGAGCCGACGATTGCATTCACCATGCCGCCGCCAACGGCTCCAACCGGCGCAGGCAATTTCGTAAAAAAATCCCAGTTCACTGAACTGGCGCCGTTAACCACAAGGTGAAAGAACACCAGACCGAGTGGCGTGATCACGAGGACAGCCGAGACGAAGGCGATCGCCGATGCCAGCGCGCTTTTGAATTTGCGCCACCCATGGTTGTCTGATCGTTTGCTATTCATGGCTACTGCACGGCGCGAGTGGCTGATGTGGTTGCGATGGTCCGGAGAAGCAATTGGGCCAGAAGATTTACCAGGATGGTGATTCCAAAAAGGACCAGTCCAATTTCGAACAAAGCCTGAAGATACATATCAGTCGTCGCTTCAGTGAACTCATTGGCAAGCACGCTGGCCAGGGTATATCCGGGCTTGAAGAGCGACGCAGCGATCTGTGGCGTGTTGCCAATTACCATCGTGACAGCCATCGTTTCGCCAAGAGCGCGTCCCAGACCAAGAATTACTGCACCGAACAAACCTTTCTTGGCATAACTCAGGACCGCGATGCGGGTCGCCTCCCAGCGAGTCGCTCCGAGACCGTAGGCTGCTTCCCGTTGTAAATCCGGGACACTGCGCAAAATCTCGCGCGAGACCGAAGTGATGATCGGCAGAATCATGACCGCAATAATAATGCCGCCGGCGAGCATACTCGGCCCGTAGATCGGTCCAGTGAACAACGGTGTCCAACCGAACAATCGCTTGAGCAACGGGAAGGGATAATCGCGCAACCACGGAATCATTACGAAAATGCCCCAAAGCCCAAGGATGACGCTCGGAATTGCCGCCAGCATTTCGATCAATGACACAAGGGGCTGCCGAATCCACAAGGGAGCAAGCTCGGTCAAGTACGCTGCCGTTGCGATGCTCAAGGGAACCGCGATCAGGAGCGCGATCAGCGAAGAAACTAGCGTGCCGTAAATAAACGGAAGAGCGCCAAATTGGTCTGTGACGGGGTCCCATGTGGATGTAACAAGGAAATGGAACCCAAACTTTTTAATGGCGAACACCGAGCCGTGCCACAGTTGCCATCCTATCAAAATTATCAGCACAACCACGGTGAGCGCCATGGCCAATGTGAGCCATTCGAACGCTTTGTCGCCAAAGCGCGACGGCCGCTTCATCGCCGCGGCCGCTGAGAGTGGCTGGCCCGCCGCGATTGTTGGAGCTGTGGCAACCTCCATCCCTAGTTACATTACATTTTGATCTCGTCGATCCGCTTCAAAACGCGCTGTTGCACGTTCTCCGGAAGCGAGGCGTAATCGAGATCTTTGGCCATTTTTTCGCCGTCCTTCATCGCCCATTTCAGAAATTCGACCAATTTCTTTCCTTTCGCGGCGTCCTTTTGGTGTTCGTAAACCAGCAGCCACGTGGCACCGGCAATTGGGTAGGCATCCTTTCCCGGTGCATTCGTCATGGAAAACCGGAAATCATCCGGAATATTGGCCGTTGCGATCGCAGCAGTCACCGAATCAATTGCCGGTTTCACGAATTGGCCTGCGGAATTTTTCACCTCCGCGTACGGCATTTTGTTCTGTATCGCGTAAATCAGTTCCACATAGCCAATTGCCCCGGGCGTTTGCTTTACCTGCCCCGACACGCCCTCGTTTCCTTTGCCGCCGATACCAGCCGGCCAATTGACAGAAGTATTATTGCCGACTTTCTCCTTCCATACCCCGCTCACTTTGGCGAGGTAATCGGTAAAGATGAATGTGGTTCCACTGCCATCCGATCGGTGCACGACTACGATCTCTTGATCGGGCAATTTTGCGCCAGGGTTTAACGCTGTCAGCTTCGGATCATTCCATTTCTTTATCTGGCCGAGATAGATTCCGGCGATGGTGTCTGCGTCGAGGTGCAGCGCAGGATTTCCCGGCAAATTGTAGGTTAGCACCACCGCACCCGCGACGGTGGGAATGTGTAGAATCTTTCCGGGGGCTTTGCTAAGGTTCTCGTCGCTCATCGGACCATCCGATGCACCGAAATCGACTGTTTGTGCGAGAATTTGTTTTTGGCCACCGCCCGATCCGATGGATTGATAATTAAACCGAACCGAGGGATCCACTTTTGCGTACTCGTCGAACCATTTTGAATAGATGGGATACGGGAAAGTCGCGCCTGCGCCGTTAATCATCATCTGTGCTGAGGCGGTCGCGCTGATTCCGGCTAAGAGCGCCGTCACTAAAATTTTGCTAAAAATGGCTGATTTCATACGTGTCGCCAGCCTGCCGTAGCGCGCGCCGAAGCGTCAAAATTTTTAATGTTACTTTTGTGTGACAGGCTTGGCCGTTTGAATCGTTACGTTGTTGAATCGCGAACGCTAAATCCGTTCAATCTTTCAACGCTTCAACGATTAGCCTTGGTGCGCCTCTGGAAGCACTACCCGGATTGTGGTTCCACGCCCCAGCTCGCTCTCAGCCTCCACACCTCCCCCGTGCAATTGGGCAATGTGTTTCACGATCGCCAATCCCAAACCGGTGCCTCCCAGTTCGCGACTGCGAGCTTTGTCAGCGCGATAAAAGCGCTCGAAGATTCGTGGCAAATGCTCTTTGCCGATCCCAAGTCCGTCATCGGCCACGCTGAGCACCATTTCGGAGCCGCGACGCGTCGCTCGTAGATGAATCTGCCCGTTCTCGCGTGAAAATTTCACTGCGTTATCCAACAGATTGTGGAGCACTTCCTCCAAGCGCGTTCCATTGGCGCGAAGCGTCAACGTCTCCGAAGGCAAATCGACAATCACTTTCAGATTCTTCGCGGCGAGTTTTTCTTTCCAATCACGGATGAGGTTATTAAACAGCTCATCCACGCGCACGACGCTGAGTTCCAGCTTCGCCTGGGACGACTCCAGTTGGGCAAGGCTTAGCAGATCATTAACCAGCCCCTGGAGTCGCTTGGAATGCCGTTCCATAATCGAAAGTATCCGTGTCAGTTCGTCTCGTGACGTCTCCGGCTCATCAAGCAACACCTCGATGTAGCCGTGTAAAATCGACAAAGGCGTTCGCAGCTCGTGCGAAACATTCGCCACAAACTCGCGCCGAATTTGATCCAGCTGTTTCAATTCAGTGATATCGTGGAAAAGCACGACCGCACCGGTTGTTTCATTATCAGCTTTCTTGATGGGAACGGCGCTGACTTCGATATGCCGCTCACTGCGGGTTCGCGAATCGGCCAAGTTCAACTCGCTTCGCATTGCGTCCCCGGTGCTTAGCGTTTCCGCAATCAGCTGATCAAGCGTAGCGTGACGAACTGCCTCAACCAGGGGAACGCCCACGGGTGGACCGCGTAAGTCGAACAGTTTTTTAAACGTGGGATTCATGAGCGTAATGCGGCTGCGCGCGTCAACTACGAGGACGCCATCCTGCATCGCGCCGAGAATTGTTTGCGTGCCGGATTCGCGCCCGGCAATCTGGCGTTCGAGTTCCTGCTGGCGCGCAAATATATTCTCCAGCTCCAGACCAATGCGGTGCGGGTTTTTTCCACCGTTTATCAGAAACGTGGATGGACGTTCACCACGGGCTATTTGCGAAACGAGCTGCCCAATTTGTGCCCACGGTGCGGACCATTTTTGCCAGAGAACCAGCGCTGTCACTGCGAATAGGGCGCAGAGCACTCCGAGGATTAGCCAATACATCTGGCCTTACTTTTCTCTCAATCGATAGCCGAACCCGCGGACGCTTTCAATCACATCAGCAGCTTTGCCAAGTTTCTTGCGCAGACGTCGGACGTGCGTGTCCACTGTGCGCGTGTCGATGACACTTTCGTAACCCCATACGTCGTTGAGCAAGCGGTCACGCGCCTGGACGCGGCCGCGTCGCTGTATCAGCGTGCGCAAAAGTTTAAATTCAAGACTGGTGAGGTTGATCCGCTTGCCGCTGACAGAGACTTCATAACGCGCCGGATCAACGGTGATAGGACCGGCCGTCAAACGTTCATCATCCTGTTTCGTCTCGCCGCGGCGCATGATCGCTCGAATGCGTAGAACCACTTCCCGCGGACTGAACGGTTTTGTCACGTAATCGTCCGCACCAAATTCCAAACCGACTATCCGGTCGATTTCTTCGGCCTTCGCCGTGAGCATCATAATCGGCACCTGGCGGGTTCCCGGGTCGCTTTTCAGAATTTTGCAAACTTCCAACCCAGGCATTTTTGGCAGCATGAGATCGAGAACAATGAAAGCTGGCTTCTCATTGCGCGCTTTCTCCAGTCCGATAGCGCCATCAGGCGCAGTCGAGGTCGTGAAACCGGCCTTGCGCAAATTAAGCGCAAGAAGATCGACCACATCACGTTCATCCTCGATAATGAGGACGGTGTTTCCAAACGCAGGTTCCATTCGCCGATTTTATCGCCGATCCTGTTTCAGTTCGCCAGCGAAGTTTTCGCCAAATTTAATTGGCCAGTCGAGTGACTGGTTTCAAAACTCCGTTTGGCACGTTTTCTTTAGGATTTTCTGCTGGAGAAAGGGTGCCCTTGTGCTTAAGTCAAACTCACTTGGTTTGTCCTCAGAAAAGCCTGCGTAGCGTCATAAAAATCACCAATGAGCTCCAAAGCAACTGATGCGTTCGCTGCTTCTTAGAATACCCTTGAGCTATGCCCGAGGTATGCGTTGAAAAAATAGCCCCCACTGATCCCCCGCGGTATTACCACCCATTACGGCAATCGGCTTGCGTCGCGACAGCCGCTGAGGCAATGGAAAACTATAGGGGAAATACGGCTGGCGTCTGGTACGATGATGATGCCGACCGCGATGATGCCGCTGGCAAATACGCGTTTCAGCGACTGCGGCACACTTGGTTCACGCCCAAAGTTCACCCCAAGTTCAGACTTCGTCGAGACGATAAATTCTATGCCATCGGCTCATGTTTTGCGCGCGGTATCGAACACTCCCTGGAAAGGCTGAACATAGCCGTTGAAAGCGCAGCGCCCGAGTTCGCCAAGCTTCAGCCGGCCAAAAGGCAGGTATCGGGACTCGGATTTACCAACAAGTACAATACCTATTCGATATTGAACGAATTGCGCTGGTCGCTTCACCCAGACGCGATATTTCCTTTGGAGTCTATTGTTCAACTCACAAACAGCACGTGGTACGATCCGCACACAAACCCAACGTTAAATTTCGCCGATTTGGAAGAAACTCTAGAGCGCCGCGCGTTGATGCAAACAGTTACCAAACGCATACAGGGCTGTCGCGCGGTGATCGTTACCCTTGGACTCGCCGAGGTTTGGCGCGACCTTCAAGCAGATGTGTTCGTCAATTGCACCCCCATGGATGTGGCGTACACATTGAATCCGAGGGCAGCTCCACTTTTGTTCAAGGCTCAGCCGAGCCGATATGAATTTCATCTCACCGGTTTCGCTGAAAATTGGGCCAATCTGGAAGCGATACACGCGTTACTGTCTCAGTACGGACATCCTGACGTTCGGATCGTCGTCACAGTTTCTCCAGTCCCCTTAATGAATACTTTTTCAACCATGGATATTGTCGTAGCCAACACCTGGGCCAAGTCACTCTTAAGAGCAGTTGCCCAGGAATGGGCTACTGCGCATAGCAACGTAGATTACTTTCCAAGTTATGAGATCGTCCAAAGCTCAGATCGGACCGCTGCGTGGGAGCGCGACCTGAGACACGTCAGAGGCGCTGGAGCCCAGCACATCATGGAGTTGTTTCTGCAAAGCTATCTCGAGTAACGTCGGTCATACTTGATTACTGGAGTAGTTTCCAAGATATGACTCATCCCTTCCCGACGCTTTTGCTTTTTCGGAACGCAGCACTGGCATTACGCCTCGCTGAAATGCCCTGTTCCCACGAACTCTGTAACATCACGTCGTGTCAAATCACGTCGCGCGCTTAATTGCCGCCGACAGGGGTGGTCCAAGTGAGCCGGCCTGGGCTGAAACGTCTTAGATTGCTTACAGCTTCTTGTTCGTTCCGATGCTTTCCAGCGGTCGTTCATGCACGTTATTGAATCTCGTTTACTCTGACTCGGGTTTGCAGTGCCTGTCACGAAAAGAACGTCTCGCGTTAGCGGCGATATGTCTTTGTACATTGGCCCTGCTTGCTGCTCTTCAATACGGCCGAGTATTCCTCAGCGACGAAATCGGTACGCTCAGATATCTGAAAGAAAGCCCAATCTATATCCTGACCCATTTCAGCACCTGGCTGTCGATGAACTATTTCATTTTGGTCGAGAAAGGAGTCGCCTGGCTGTGCGGAGCGGCCGATTGGCGACTGACTCTAGTGCCGATGGCGGCAGCGGTCGCAATAATTCCGCTGACTGCTTCGCTGGCGCTGAAGCTCACAGGTCCGACGCGCACCGCGTTGATTGCCGCCAGCTTAGCCGCATTCAATCCGTATCTGGTGGCGTGGGGTCCTGTGATTCGAGCCTATTCGCTGCTGGTGGCATTCAGTTTTTTGGCAATCAATGAATTTTTCGTTGGTATCGGCAGCAGGATTGGTGGAGCGGCGTGCGATGCGCCGCGGCAGTGCTACTGCTGTTACTCACACATCTGAACGGCGTTTACACAGTGGCATTCCTCATTCTATTGCTGATAATTGAAAGCGTTTCAGCCGGTTTTCCAGTCTGCCGAAAGCTTTTCTGGGAATCCAGGACTTTGTGGATTCCGTTGGCTGGAGCGGCGATAATGGTCGGAGTAGCTTACTGGCGTCTACTGCCGGATATCGCGAAGGTTAACCGAGAATGGGGAACCGAAACGCCGCCAACAAGCATGGCATATCTTCCGCAGGTCTTTACCACGTACATGGGTATTGGTTACGCCACCTGCTTGTCCGCGCTGTTACTGCTCGCCGGCTGCTGGTCGGCAGCGCGCGAGAAGCGGGCGCTTTTTTTGCTGTGTGGAGCAATCATTCTGGGCCCGATTCTTATGTCCTTGCAAGGGTCTCTGTTGATATGTCGGGGTACGCCCGTTATCTGATTTATTCGTTGCCCTTGCTTCTGATCCTGATGGCCGAGGGGATCGATTGGCTTGCGAGGCATGTTTGGGTGCGAGGGGCCACAATTGTAGCCTGGACCCTCACGGCGCTAATTGTTGCCTGCTGGGACGCCGTACATCCGGTGGCAGTTTCTCGTACAGAGAAATTGGCCCTATGCCCGGGTGGCCAAGTTTCTGCATAGGCACATGGAGAAAACAGATGTCATTGTCGCGGCCTGGGCCATCGGGTTCACATTGGGCCAGTTCTTCGATCATCCTGAAGATCGTATTTTGCTGGCCAACAGCTACATTGACAAGGTCGCTAAAAACCTCGATGCCCCATTAAAGGGGCGCGTCTTTTACGTGACAGGACCGGCAATTTTAAACGGTCGCACGGCCTCCATCCGGCAATTCGGACTAGTAGAAGTTACAATCTACAGGGGCAAAACCGCGCGGGCGTTGCTCCAAGAATGGCGAGAAGATCTGCTGCATCGAACTGAGGGTCGCGTTTATGCGCCCTTTCAAAACGATTATCAACTACTGGCGCTGCTCGAAGAGCGGTTGCCTTCTGGGCAGTCGCCAGATCATTGGCGTTCGCTCGCCGAGCGTTGCCGAGCTGAGAATCCAGCCGCTCGTGATGTTCCACGCCACCTGGAAAAGGTGACACGAGCCGTGATATTTCCGTGAATTGGTTTTCCACCGTCCTTCCCAAGGACATTCGGCAAAGGAGACACCGGATTCCGGATCCTTGCTGCGTCGGGTTGCCGTTGGGTCCACGAAATCGTGGATTGTCTCTCAAAACGCGGGACACAGACGAAAAACTAAGACTCAAAGGGCGCGCACGCTCGCCAAATCATCTCCCCCTAGGTAGGTTTTTGGAATGACTGATGCGATCGATCTGACCATTGTGATGCCTTGCTTGAACGAGGCGGAAACGCTCGGGGGATGTATCGAGAAGGCGCGGCTTGGCATCAAGCGTTGTGGCGTGCGCGGCGAGATTCTTGTGGCCGACAACGGCAGCGAGGATGATTCAGTGCAGATCGCGGAGAAACTTGGAGCGCGTGTTATTCGTGTAAAGGAAAAAGGATACGGCAACGCATTGCGGGGCGGAATTCAAGCCGCGTCGGGCAAATGGATTGTCATGGGCGACGCCGATGAGAGCTACGACTTTTCAGAAACCGACCGCTTCGTGAAAAAGTTTCAAGAAGGCTTTGAATTGATCGCCGGTTGCCGCCTGCCGAGCGGAGGCGGAAAAATTCTGCCGGGCGCAATGCCGTTCACACATCGCTGGCTCGGGAACCCGCTCTTTTCGCGAATGGCCCAAAGTATGTTTGCCGCGCCTATTCACGATGTTTACTGCGGCCTTCGTGGATTCACACGGGAACTGTACGACCGCCTGGAGCTTCGGTGCGACGGAATGGAATTCGCCACCGAAATGGTCATTAAAGCCAGTCTACACGGCGCGCGCATAACCGAAATCCCTATCACCCTTCACCCCGACGGCCGCAAGACGCACGCACCGCACCTGCGCACTGTTCGTGACGGCTGGCGCACTCTGCGCTTCTTTCTTGTGTTTAGCCCGCGATGGCTCTTTCTCGTCCCGGGTTTTGTTTTCGCGCTGCTCGGGCTCGTTGGATATGCTGTCGCTTTGCCCGGATTGACACTCGGCAGCGTGACCTTCGACGCTCACACACTCTTGTTTTCCAGCCTGGCCATTATGATGGGTTATCAATCGGTTCTGTTTGCTATTTGCGCGAAGGCTTTCGCTATCGGCGAAGGGTTGCTGCCCAAGGACCCGCGCATGGATCGGTTTTTCAAAGTGATTTATTTGGAACGCGGTCTTGCCATTGGTGCTCTGGCTTTTTTAGCTGGCTTGACCTTGTTAGGCGCCGCCGTGTTGCAGTGGAAGTCTACACATTTCGGCCGTCTCGATTACGCTGTCACCATGCGCTGGGTCATTCCAGGCGCTACGCTGACCGCGCTGGGCTTTCAGACTGTACTTTCAAGTTTTTTCGTGAGTATTCTGGGAATGAAGCGTCGTCCATGACTCACTCGTCAATGGGAACAAAGCTGGAATTTCTGGTCGGTCGCCTTCTGATCTCCGCCCTCATCAATGACCCCTAATCGATTTTGGCAGTCTGGACTACGTGCCTGGGCGATAACCATCATTGCACAGAATTTTTTGTCCCGAGTCGTCCGGTTTCTTCATCAATAATCCTGGGATGCACCGAAAATGGGTTTAATCGAATCTGTTCATGGACGATACGTCCATAAGAGGCGCACTTTGGTCCTCAGCGATTGGTGTTCCAGAATCATTCCGTTTAATTCCAAGGTGCTGGATGTCGGCTGCGGTGATGGCCGACTCGATCGCTTAATCGCTGAGAAGCGCCCGGATATTTCGATTTGGGGCATCGATGTCCGCCAACGTAACGATGCTGCGATGTTCGTGGAGACGTTCGACGGCAAGTCCATACCGTATGGGAACGACAGCTTTGACATTGTGATGTTTGTTGATGTGCTTCACCACACCAGCCAACCGATGACGCTGCTTCGAGAAGCAGTTCGTGTCGCCCGCCAGGCGATTGTCATCAAGGATCACCTTGCCGAAGGGAGCTTGGATTACTTAACTCTGCGGGTTATGGATTGGGTGGGAAATGCTCGCCACGGTGTCTCTCTCCCGTATAACTACTGGACCTTGGCGAAATGGCATCGTGTATTCGACAAGCTGGGGCTTAGCATCAATTCCTGGGAATCGAACTTGAAGCTCTATCCGCTTCCAGCCGATCTGATCCTGGGACGATCTCTGCACTTTATCGCGTTGCTCGGAACGCCAAGCGAGAGTGAGGTCCACATTCAACATGATAAAATCCAACCAGAGGAAACCAGCTGAGCAAAATCGCCTTCCTCACGATCCATGGGAGGAGGCGTACCTGCGCTTTGAAAGCCCTGAAAAAGAAATACGAAAATTTATTGGACGACTAAAATTTATGGGTGCCATGCAGTGGCCGCGGAATACAAAGATAGTTGAGTTGTTTTGTGGAAGGGGAAGCGGACTGAGAGCACTTCACCAGCTTGGCTTCAGCGAGGTCGAAGGAATCGACCTGTCGCCTTCCCTTGCCGCCGAGTACGCCGGGCCGGGCAAGATCCTGGTGGGAGATTGCCGACAGCTCCCCTTTGAGAATGCCAGCAAAGATATTCTTATTGTCCAGGGCGGGTTACATCACTTGTCCCTGCTCCCTGATGATCTCGATCGAGTACTTGCTGAAGGGGTGCGTGTGCTTAGGGAGGATGGCTTATTTCTCTTAATCGAGCCGTGGGCCACTCCCTTTCTTTCCGTGAGCCATGCGCTTTGTCGAAGCCGAACCATCAGGACGCTATCAGCAAAGATCGATGCACTAGCAAGCATGATTCATTACGAACGAAAAACATACGAACAATGGCTAAGCCACCCCGGACTTATCCTAGACTCTCTCCGCAAAAGCTTTCGATGCGAGCGCTGTCATTTCAGGTGGGGAAAAATATACTTCGCGGGACGTAAACGGGCCTGCTGAGTTATCAGGGACTGCACATCGGCTGCGCGCTCTGTGAGCAATCAGTCAGCGGTGAACGCGGACAGAATGGAATATTTCTTGTTTTTTAGCGCTTCTTGCGATTTATGTCTGAAGTACATCTTAGCGAAATGGCCGCTTCCATTCGGCCGACCAGCGATAGTGACCACAAAGCAAGCGAACTTCACCATGCAAGATACATCCGTGAAGCTGATCGTGCTTACGCGGAACTTCGGCCATCAAAACGCAGTCTCGGCTAGTCTCTGCTACCCGGCGGCTCATCACGCAAAAATCGCCGCTCTCACCCGTACGGGACGATTACGAGGTGAAGCCTGCAGACGCCAGTCGCATTTCTAGCCGTTCTTGCCTCTCCGTTACCATAATCACCCCGGCGGGCGAAATCGTGGGGAAACATCACGCTGTTTTCGGGGATTGTGATCTTCGACTAGGGCACCATATCTTAAAAACTAAACCGACTAGTGTCCGTGAAAACAATTTTACTTAAGAAATTTGCAACTGCGCCGTTTTTGGTCGGCATATTATTTCTTCTCGGCGCGTTGACTTTCTATTACTTCGCGGTTCTTAGAGTCGATTACAGCAGGACAGCGTTACTCAATCTCCGCCCACGACCGGATGCCACAGAATACTTGGCTCAAGCAGAAGCGATGCTTCATGGGGAATGCCCTTCGATACAGATTGGCTACGAGAAATTGCCATCCAGATATCCATTGGGTTACCCCGCATTAATGCTTCCATGGCTTAAAATTCTGCCGGCAGAGAAGGCCGTACTGGCACCGTTTCGAACGAATCAAACCCTCGGTCTACTTTTACTTTTGGTCGTGTTTGGCTTCTACGCATACCTCTCGATGCCGTTGACGGGTGGATTTGCAGCACTTTTACTCGCAACGCTGCCGGGGTTCTTCACTTTCTGTCGCTCGTCAATGAGTGACATCGGCGCATCACTATTGATTGTATTGGCCTTTATGTTCGCGTACTTGGGGTTGAACGAGGAACGTCGCTGGAAAATCTATTTATCAGCTGTTTTCCTTGGCTTTTCATTAAGCATTCGAACTCAGTCGATCTTCTTCGTGCCACTATTGCTAGCCATGGCTCTATTCCCAATGAAAGGAACGCGCCGGCGCTGGTTCGTTCATTGCGCCGCGCTTCCCTTTAGTTTTCTGTTGGCGACCATCCCCATGCTGGTGGTGAACACGATCCAGTTTCATTCGCCGTTCAAAACAGGCTACTACTTCTGGGTCGAAGGTTGGCTCAAAAACGCCGACCTATTTTCTCTTGGTTATATCCCAAACAATATTGCCACACTGTGGAGGGAACTGACTCTGCGGCCACAGGGGATATTTAACACCGTCTATATTTTTGGTACCGGCACATCCTTTGTTGGAGCATTTGTTCTTCTGATTTGCGCAGGATTAATTTTCATTCGAATTGATCGCTTCACTATCTGCGCCTGCTTGGCTGGCTTGACCTATCTGGCTCCGATTCTGAGTTTCAATGATAAATTTATAGATACAAGATACTACTTGCCGGTACTGATCCTGCTGGTTTCGGTTGCGGTGCTACCCCTGTCGTGGGCCACAAAAAACTTTTTTGCCGGAAGACATATTATTTCCGCACTTGCCATCTTTGTTTTATTTGCCGCGGCCTGTCTCGGCTATCCGTCGCGGTCGGGCTATAACATACACGAAATAGGGCGATCACAAGCGTGGGATGCTCTTCATTTTACCAAGTCACCTCGTCAATCCGACGAGTTTATCGCGCAAAAGCAGTTCGCCGAAATTTTGGGACAACAGTCTGGTATCGTTTTCTCCGATATCGATCCTGTTTACTTGAACACTCTTTTACCACACTCGTTCGTTGCAGCGCCCATTGATGGAAGGCACCATTTCATCTGGAGCGAAAAGTGGCACTATGACCGGCCGCAGGCTTTAGCCCTGGTCGACCGCGGCGTGAAACAATCGACGCCGGTCTACGCGCTATTCACTTCGCAGAAAGAGCTGACCACGCAGCAGTCACGCCTACCGTCCATTCATGGATACGAGTGGCATGTTCTAAATGACTCCGGCGACAAAGCGGCAATTCTAAAACTGGCTCCCGTGGCAGCCAACGAGACGACGCCACCGTCTGGCTAATGCGCTTTGCAGTTCTTTTCCGACGTGTCGATTCGGGAGTTTGACCCGTGCAAAAGGCTCTTCCACCCGCTCTTTTCGCAGGCGTGATTCTGTTGGCCGCGTACCTTAGACTGACCGGCTTATCCTGGGGCCTTAGCAGCGGCTATGGCCTTTACCGGAACTTTCAGTGCGACGAATTCGTCAGTCTAAGGGGAGTCCTCCAAATAGACTTACTGACGGGACGTCTTGAGGCCCCTGGAGCCTATTTTGAAGGCACCTTTAACTATTACCTTTGGGCAGTGCCAAAAGCGGTGCTTAAGATTTCCAACGCCCACGACACTCGCCTTGGCGATCGAATGAACGTAAACAATCATGCTGATCTCTTGTACATTTGCCGATGGATGTCGGTCCTGTTTGATCTCTCCGCAATTGTTATCGTATTTCTCGCGATTAGCGAAGCGACCCAGAAATTCTATCCGTCCCTCATGGGCGCACTGTGTTACGCTATACTACCGATGGAGGTGATCTACGCGCATTTTATGAGGCCTCACGTCTTGAGCAATTTATTGTGTGCGTTAGTCATTTGGCTCTCATTAAAGCTCCGGAAATCCACATCCTGGCAGATACTTTTGGCGGTAGGCCTATGTTCCGGCTTGGGAGCAGCAACTCGTTATCCAGTTGGTATTATCGTGGTAATTCCATGCCTCTATCTGCTATTCAATGACTGCGGTGACTTGCAGAATGAAAAGATCCGATCCTTGGAACGCGTTAAGCTTTTCGTTGCGGGCCCAATATGGTTAATTGGTTTGGGATTTGGAGTTGGTCTATTCCTGGGTCATCCCATGCTGTTTCTGAATCCGTTGACGGTTATAAAGGCAATCACTGGGCAAACGTTAAAATACGCCACGTTACAGCAGTTCAGCTTGAGCCAGCTGGTTAATCTGTCGGTCGTCTGGAAGTATATCACATACTTGATTCCGTTCGCGATGTATCCCTTGCTTTGGTTGGTTCCGTATTCTGCAATTTCATACCTCATTTTCAGGCGCAGCCTGTACAGCCAATCCGTTCCCATACTGATCTTCTCTTTTCTCTATCTGTACTTTATGGGGAAGGGCTATCTAGCAACAGGGCAGTATTATTTCGCTCGGGAAACCATGCTTTTGTTTCCGGGATTTTGCATTCTGGTTGGAATAGCTAGCAGCGATTTATACTTACCACTGAGAAACAAGAGGATCGGCGCCTTCATCTTAGCGGCTGCGCTCGTTCTTATTCTTGGACCAACGTTAGTTTTCGACATCGCATATGGCCGTGGTATGCAGCAAAAAGACGCTCGGGAAGCGCTTCGGGAAGATCTTCAAAAGTTGATTGGAGAGTCGCGAGTGATCATTGGCATCTCGCGCTTTGGCCCTTATTTTTACACCGTAACACCTGCTACCGAGCCATTGAAGAGTGACAAGGTGACAGTTCAGTTACAGGGCGCCGGACAAAACGCTGACTTCTTTCTGTTAGGACTGCCAACCGAGATTAATCCGGTGCAACTGAATGCGGCTATTAGGGCGGTTGAGGCGCAGGGGAAATTTAAGTATGAGAAAACGTATTGCGGTCGCTTGAAGATTTTTGGACACGAGTTTGGGCTTGTGCGCTTTCCGGTGGATATGACCTTGCCGTTCCCAACAATTTTGCTATTCCGGGGCAAAGCCCAAATGTGAGACTGATTGACTTGATGATTTAAAAGGCGCGATCACGACACATTGCGGAAGGCCATTGCAAAATAATTGCTATTCTACAGAATTCGAGGTCGACTCTATGCTCAGTTCCGAGAGGCCCACCGAATCACACGCCAGCGATGTTCTGCTACGGCCGATGGCTACAGACGCATTCTGGACGCTTGCCTGCCTGCTCGTTCTATCGCCAGATGCGACGGCATTTTTACGGGTTCATCCGACAATACGTCATGAAGGCGCTGTTGGTGCACTGTCTTTAGGTCGATCCCCCTTACTTTCATAAAGTAATCACCCATGTACCTACCATATTACAGAAATGATTGACGCCACATCGGTTCGTTCAACGGTACTGGTTACGCTTCAGTCGATCGATTGCAGCTGGCGTCGCGTTTTGGAGGCGGGCGGCTTGGTGTTGATGCTTCCAGGTGACTCAGAACCACAGAGTGGAAAATGAAAGCCAATTTTCGTTTTGCGCTTGGTGCCATCCTTCGGCATAAACTGCAAACCGATTATCCTGGGGAAGAAGGCAGCGTTTAACGCGATTGCAATTTCGCGACGATCGTATGATTCCTTCTTCAACTTCGCGTCAGAGGGAGAGCACAGAAACAGAACCGGCGTATCGAAGCACAATGGTCGACGCGATTTGCGTGGCCGTTCTCGTCACCTACTTCCTCCACTTCTCGCTTGCGGCGCTACACGGCGGTTTTCGTGAAGACGAGATGGGGAACATGGGAATTTACTGGCGTTTCGGCGCGCTCAAATCGCTTTTGGGAAACGTAGTTTTTTGGAGACCATTTTGTCGTCCCGGAGCCGCTGTTTACTATCTGCCGTTATATCACTTCTTCGACCTGGATCCTTTACCTTATCGAATCGTCCAGATCAGCATTCTCGCTGCGTCGATTCCGATAGTATATTATTTGAACCAGTGTCTCGCCTCCTCGCGCTCGGTCGCATTCCTAGCTGCCCTTGCTCTCTGTTACCACCCTCGACTTGCCACCCTTGTATTCGTCGGTTCGTTCATTTATGACGTACTATGTGGGTTCTTCTACTTCGCGGCATTGACCTATTATATACACTTCCGCAAGAGAGGAGCCGGTCTGCGTCCCCTACAATTGCTGGGCTTTCTAACTCTGTATGTCTGTGCGCTCAACTGCAAGGAAATGGCGGTTACGCTTCCCGTGATCGTCCTAATCTACGAGTTCCTGAAATCTCCGCATTGGGCCAGCTGGAAAGCGTTCTTTCGCTGGAGCTGGTTTTTTGCAGCACCCTCTTTGATTGCTGGGCTGCTCACGGCCCTTTATATCTACGGCAAAACTCACGGCCGCGATGCACTGACTACAATGGCTCCTTATCGACCCAGGTTGTCATGGCACCAGTTCATCACATCCAATGCAAAATTCGTTGAGGAATTGTTGTTTGCCCAGCATACGATCACGCCAAAAACGCTTCTGGTCTTGTGGGCGGTTGTTTTCATTTATGCCTTCATGCGCCGGGATCGCACGCTTCAACTCATGGCCTTCTGGGTAGTGATCGTGCCTTTGCCCATAGCATTTATTCTCCCGGTTCGCGGCGGCGGATCTCTTTATCTTCTGCTTTTCGGATGGGCAATGATCTTTGCGAAGGTGACAGCTGATTTGATCACCTTAATTTCCAAGTCTTCCATATTCGTTGGCGAGCGTGTCGGGACAGGCGCAGCAAACGGTGCCAGCTTGGGAGGCGCGGCCCGTAAAATGTCTGCTGGGGTTTTTCGTCTGGTCGCAACGCTCTCCGTGGCGTCCGCTCTCGCAATCTTTACGCAGTGCGAAAATCAGCGTCTTGGGGTGCCTGGGCTTAACGTAGGCGCCAAAACATCTCACGTTATTCAAGCATTACGCTCTTTAGATCTACACCCTACGCCTGGGAGCAGCGTTCTCCTTTTGCTAAAAGAAAATGTCTTTCAAAATAAGTGGAACGTTTTTTTTCTCGCTTCATTGATCTGGGACGATCATTCCCTGCGAATTTGGGTGGAGGGTTTACATGAGCCTCCACAGGTAACTTGGTCGGAAGGTTTACACGAGCCCACGCCGCAGCAGTTGGCAAACAGCAGTTACGTCATTTCGCTCAGCGAGTTTGAAGCGAAGGTCGTTCGTGGGCCAGGGGCCCCCCAATCCGACTGAAAGGTCGCTGGGTTTGCGCTATTTTTTCGGCGTGCCGCAGCATACTCAAAATTTCTGCAACGCGACTTTTGTTTTTCAAATGCGAAAACAGTTGTCGCCATGTCAGGCTAAGATGGCGTTCGACTGGTCGCTGGCTCGCAATAAAGTGGTAATGCGTATCCGATATGATCTTGTGCACGAGCTGCAAACACACCTGGGCGCGCGCATACCCCGCCATTTGCTACGCTTGCTTCGCTTGAAAAAAACACCTTACACTGAAAGCTCTGAAGCAAGGTCTTTCCACAGCGGCGTGTGATGGCGACATCTACAGTTCACAATAGCAGCGTTAAATGGATTACGATGCGGAGGGAGGGTATAGCTGCCGGAGCACTGTTGGTGGTGTTGCTGCTGATGCAGACGACCAGCTTGCGCCACAAGGGGCTTACTACCGATGAGCCTATCCATTACTTGTACGGCGATCGCGTGTTGCATGGTAGTTCACAACGAACAAGCGCCATAAATAGCAGCACGATGCCGTTTTCAAGTGTACATGCCATGACGAGCGGAGATCTGGCTGTCCTTGCGCGAACGACCCACGTTCCAATAGATAGCTCTTGGAGCGGTCACATAAAGAGGGGCCGGTACGCGACTATTGCTCTTTCACTATTGCTGGCATTGTATGTGTTCAAGTGGAGTTACGAACTCTACGGTCGTAACGGAGCTCTTCTCTCTCTGAGTCTTTATGTCTTCGATCCCAATCTGCTCGCACACGGTCAGTTGGTAACTGCCGACCTGCCAGCAGCCCTGATGACGACTTTGGCTCTCTACCACTTTTGGCATTTTCTCAAGACAGGCGGCAACGGACGAGCATTTCTCAGCGCAGTAACTCTCGGCTTAAGCCAGTTGGCCAAATACTCGTGCATTTACCTGTACCCGATCTTTTTGGTGATTGCGGTAATTTATCGTCGCTCTGGACCGCCAGCCGAAGTTGTAGGGGACAGTTGGTGGCCACGCCTGCTCTGTGTATTGCGTCGCTGGAGTATTGAAACGGCGTTTTTCGCGGCAGTGAGCATTCTGATGATCAATCTGGGATTCGGATTCAATGGAATAGGAACGCCCTTGTCGGGGTATACCTTGAAAGACCCATTTTTCAAAAAACTCCAGGCGACGCCGATCGTCGGCAATCTGCCGCTTCCATTGCCGGTACCTTATGTCCAAGGCTTGGACCTCGTCAAATTCGAGAAAAGGATGGGACAAGCTTGGGGAAACATTTACATGGCAGGGAGACTTCGAGTGAATCACCATGACGGGACACTTCATGGATTCGCTGGCTATTACTTTTACGCGGCCTTCTTTAAGGTGCCTATTGCGACGCAAGTTGTGTTTTTGGTGGCCTTGTTCGGATATTTTTCACGGCGTGGCCAGCCAGTAGCCCGCGCGCTTCGCCGGGAAGAGCTTTTCCTGCTAGTCCCAATCTTGGCGTACTGGGTCTACTTCAACTTCTTCTTTAACGCGCAGATCGGCATCCGTTATGTATTGCCTGTATTCGCCCTGGCGACGATTTTTTGCGGAAGATTTTTAGCTGCCCCGGGATCCAAGCTCCGAGGATATACCGCTGTGATTCTCGTAGCCTGGGCTGCTGCATCGGCTCTTTCGTATTATCCACATTTTATCTCGTATTTTAATGAATTTGTTCCGGACAGGAAACTGGCCTACCGACACCTTGCAGACTCGAACCTGGATTGGCGTGGCAATGAATGGTACTTAATGGAATATATCCGCCGTCATCCTGGAGTTATCGTAGATCCGCGGAAACCACAAGCAGGTCGAATTGTCGTGCCTGTTAATGCCTTGGTCGGGGTCAACCGAAATCCTGAGGAGTACAGATGGTTGAGAGAGCATTTTACTCCCGTCGACCACATTGCCTACTCGTTTTTGGTTTATGACGTTCCGAAGGAAATGCTTCCGCAGGGCAGCGGCGACTCCAAGGGCCCAAAAGAATAGCCTCCGCGTAGCTGGCACTAATGATTATCCCCATGGCTTACTGTCGCGACGCAAACAAATTCACATACCAGTCTGCGCTCTCGCTGGTAGAATCAGGCTGGAAAGGAGTCAGCCCTTGGCTCGACACTTGCCAAACGATCATGCCTTTTTGGGCCAAAGCACCAATCAGATCTGCCCACTTGACGCCAGCCTGTTTTAATCCATAGGGCCAAAATTCGAAGAGAAGTTTTATGCTTGGATTGTCTGCTATAACGCGACTGGCTCCTCGCAAGGCATGAAGTTCAGATCCTTGAATGTCCATTTTGATCAAGTCCACGCGTTCGCCCGGCTTGAAGTAATCGTCGAGCGCTACCATTTGGATCGGAATAGTGCGGCGCGCGTCGCCGTGAGCAACATAGGACCGATGATCGACGTTTAAAGTCTCCGAAAGGTACAGCTCGGAGTTACCCGTGTACTCGCCGACGCCAGCTTCAGAAAGCCGCACGTTCGAAAGATTACGTGTGGCAGCACGCAACCGCTTGAAATTGTCCGGCGAAGGTTCGAACGAATGAACCAGGCCTGTCGGACCAATACAGTGGGAAAGAAACTCCGAGTAAATTCCAATGTTAGCGCCGACATCTACGACAACAGCGCCTGGAAACAAAATCTTCTTTAGCAGTTGCCGCTCCCCGCGGTCAGCATAGGCTTTGTAAGCGCTGTAAAGCGACCAGTAGATGGGAAAGGCGTGCTCGTACAGCTTGTTAGCAGCGCCGCATAGCACTGAAGTTGTCGACGTTCTCATCAGGTATGTGCATTCATGACAACACAACATTGGAAAAGATACTGAGAGGCCCTACAGTCGTCCAATGCGGCTTCTCTGGAGAAAGATGTTCACTTCGAATGTGGAGACGGCGCCGCGCTGGGATCGATGGGATTTTGTGGCCCTCGGGCTCGCTGTGTTCACTGTCGTTTGGGTCTTCGCGCTCAAGCTTAAGATATTCTACGATCTCGGCTACTCAGGGGGCCTCTTTCTGAATGTTCAGGCTGCGCGGAGTTGGCTCGAAGGACGCGGTTTACTCCAAGACAACTGTTATGGGAACATGCTTGCTATTCACAGTTATTTTCTGCTTCTGGCACTTGGACTAATAGCAAAGCCGTTCGGCGCTCCCGGCTTGTTATTCGTGCTAGCTGCGTCGGTGGGAACGGCTTATTTCTGGGCAGCGCGGAGCCTGCGTCTTCTCGGAGTTGTTGGACGCGTTGCGGTAATTGCAGCCGGGGTGCTGCTTATCTCACCGCTTTCCGTCCGATTCTATCAAGAGGCAGGCCAGGGATTCCACGTCGAGCTTCTGGCCCCGGCGTTATGCATGGTCCTGCTTTATTTCCTGCTTGAGCAGCGGATGGTCGCGTCAATCGTGACGGCAATTGCTGTCATCAGCGTGAAGGAGGACGCGACGATCGCCGCAGCCATGGTAGCGATCGTAGCAGGCGTTGAGACATGGCTTTCCTCGCCAGGCAAACCCGCGCGTTGTCGTTTCAACTGGTCTGCGGCGATTACACTCATCCTGTCGGTTTCTGCGATCCCCGTCTTGATGGCGATTTGTTCGGCGCAGTCGCCGACAATGTACGCTCGTCACTCGCTTGACCGCCTTGGTGTCGTGGCGTCAGGAAGCTTGTCCAGTCCCGGAGCGCTTTTCGTTTTTGTTGCATCCAACATTGCTCATTGGTTGGGTAGCAGTGTCGTCCGCCAGTGGCTCTGGATTATGTTCGTGGGCAGCTTTGGGGCAATCTTGTTGCGTCCGTACTATTTGGTTGTTGGTGTTCCTACCACCGTCGTCGCATGGCTCATGAATAAGAACGACTTCCTATTGCCATACCGATTCTTTCCAACCCAGGTTCTGCTTTGGTGTATCACATTGGTAGGTTTTGCTTCGATTGCGCGCGCTGTACCGACCTGCAGCAAAGGGATGCGGACCGCGGTTCTTACGACCGCAATTGTAATCGCGGCGCTGGCAGCATCTGCACAATTCGCCCTCGTGCCGTGGTTTGCCTGCCACGCGTACCTTCTTCGTTCGACTAGCCCTTACTCGTCATCCGAGCGACGGCAGGCTGACGCGGTGTTCGCACGCTACCGCCGAGAAGCCAAGCCGGAGGAACCGGTTGTTGCCTCGACTATGCTTTTCCGCTACGCGCACGATCGAAACCTCTTCTTCCTTACCTGGTTGCATGGCCGGCCTGCGCCGATCTGGATCCTTGGCGATAGCGCCGACCCCTACCCCCCCCTCAGAATCAGCCCAGATTCAATAAACCCGGCGTCTGGAATTCGCATCGAGGACTACACACTAATTGATCATCGCGGTCGTTTCGTGTTGCTCAGGAAAAGGGAGTAAAATGTAAGGACGCGACGTCGTTGGAAATTTTCGGAAATCGTTGACAGTGCGGCGCAGACTAAACTGTCGACATCAACGTCGTGTCAGGGTTACAGTAAAAAACGAGGCGCAAAGGTGCGGAAAGTAGCGACTGATGGCGAGGTCCGTTAAAAATAATGCCCGATAAAGAAAATGTGGAACGGGCAGCCTGTGCGAGATTCCACCGGTAGCCATGTAGGATAGTGCGCTAAACGGCCGAGTCGAAAGAGTCGCAATATCGAAGTTTTCGTTCAATCGTTGCAGCCATTCGCGTTGTCGGAAAAATATCAGCCACGGTAACGCGATGTTCGCCGATGCCAGCGGCCCCTGCACCTTGCTTAGCTCGGGCTCCGAAATCCGGAAATCCACCGGTTCGTGGTGCAAATACTTGAAGATGGGAGTTGATAACACGGAGAAAAAAGGCTCAGTCGCAATCACTTTGCCGCCCGACTTCAATTTGCTGGCGGCACGGTTAAGAAATGCGATCGGGCGTTTCAGATGATGCAACACGTTCGTGAGCGTAATGACGTCAACGCTGTTGTCTTTGATTGCATCGAATTTGTCGATCTGGTGGCAATCAAACACTAGGTCCAGATAGCTAAGGTCAAGCACATCGCTTGTTACAACATTCGGGAGAAACTGCTTCAAGGGTGAAGTGCCGCTTCCTATCTCGAGTATTGAGAGCGCCGCCGGATTGGGAAGGTCCCTGAATTGATCACGGTAAAGCTCGCGATACCAAAAAAGAAGATTCTTGTTGGCGCCGAGTCGCGCGCGGTTACGTAATGTTGCGGCTCGATCTTTCGCCTCCCCGCCCCGCAAGTCCGTGAGCGCGCTGCTCATTTAATTGCACGGATATAAAGCGAGCCGGCGAACTCCGAGATCATAGGCACGCTCTCGAGAAACCGGCCGAAACTGTTGACGCGGTCGATCAGAGGGACCGGCGTTTTTGGATGCAGGAAATCGAACGGATCGATTCGAATATCACGATAGCCCGTTTGTTCTAGCAGCTGTCGGAGCGGCCACCGGAGGAATGCGGTCTCATTCGGTGAGTCGCCAAGCTTTCGTTTGATCCAAGGGATGTTCTTTTGTATCGCGATCTGAGGGTTCAGCATATTCGGCTCTGTAAAATAGATTGTACCCGCTGGCTTCAACACGCGGTAAATGTCGCGTAGCGCCTCTTCGACTTCCAGATGATGCAAAACCGAGCTGCCCACAACAGAGTCGAACACAGCGTCAGAATAGCTCAACGCATAGGCGTTCTGGATCTGATACTGAACGTTTGGCGCGGAACAATGAGCCCTCGCGATTTCCAGAAGCTCCGGTGAGACGTCAATCGCGACGACGTCCGCTCCCGAGCGCGCCAGTTCCCGAGTGAAGTAGCCGATGCCACATCCCAGCTCGAGCACAGTCATCCCGGGCTTCAAATGACTGCTAAGCATCGTTACTCGCCGGGCCCAGCGGACTCTGCCAGCCGGACTCTCCCAATTCCAAATCTCCCCTGCCCCTTTTTCGGCCAGAAAACGCCCGTGTTGGATCTCTCCGCTAATCCGATTCTGCATCGGGATATCCCCTCTTCCTTGCTGCTCTAACTTACGTGCTTGCTCTGCCAAACCCGCTCGGAGTATGGGCAAGAGCATGAGTAAGGGTAACAGAATCTGTTGCTAATCGAGATAGCTGTTGCTGCCTATTGTGGATGCAATGTTTCATGTCCGAGAAACTTCATTCGCCGGGCAGCGAACATCAGCATGCGAAAAAGAATTAATCCGTGGCGCCAGCGTTTAATGTTGGTTGTTCCGTATGTTCGCTCCTGGTAACGGACGGGAATCTCAACAATCTTTAGACCCATCCGAGCCGCGCCAAAAAGAAGGTCAAAATCTCCAAAAGGATCGAAATCTCCAAAGAATTCCCGAGTAGCCGCGAGACGTTTGTAGTGCGCACGCGAAAGCACCTTGGTACCGCACAAAGTGTCCTTGAAGCGTTGGCCGAGCACAAAGGAAAAGGCGGCTGCAAAAAATTTGTTTGCCAGAATGTTGAAGAACCGCATCGCCTGTTTCTCCATGGGGTAAACCAGCCGGCTACCGTTGACGAATTCCGCTTTGTTCTCGACAATCGCGTTATAAAATTTGGGAAGTTCTTCAGGTGGCGTGGTCAAGTCCGCATCCAGAATCATCAGTATATCTTTCGTCGCCAGGTCGAAACCCAGTCGCACCGCATCACCCTTGCCCTGACCTCTCTGCTGAGCAGTGACGAGGCGATGAGTCCCTTTGTAGGCGGTAGCGGCCTGCTGGATTCCTTCCCAGGTATCGTCCGTCGAATTGCCTTCAACGAAGATGATCTCGTCCTCTGGTCCCATCATCGGACAACGCGCAAGAATATTGTTGATGTTTCCAGCTTCATTTCGGGCCGGCACAATAACGGAAACCGAGGGACGTGCTTCGCTGATCGGTTTAAGAGGGCGTGCGATCACGATATTCAGCATCGTAAAAAGCCGAAAAAAGGGCAACGGCGCGAGATAACGATTTAGAAAGTTTGCCAAAAACGGAATCGGTATTGGACAGAGCAACTTTAAGTCATGCCGGATGATCTCCAAGTCCGCAAGACGGCAGAGATTCTCGAGGTCCTCGTGAGCGATCCAGTTCTGTTCCGGGGTCCGACTGCGCATGCCAAGCTTTGACGCAAGCAAGGCAAGCGGCTTCCAGAGCATGCTGTAGTAAACGAACAGTATCCGCTCTGATCCCTCTAGGGACCCCCACAACTGACGTAGCAGATCCTGAATGTCGTGTTCATAGTGGATTGTCCCGTTGAGCAGCACATAATCGGGCGCTGATCGCTGAGTAGCCGTCTTAAGCATCGCCACACTCGAGACTGCGCGATAATTTGTGAATCGCGTCCCCAGGCTTCCGCTGCAAGGATCGATCTCAACAATTTTGTCGTCCGGGCGAACATATAGTGAAAGGTACGAAGCCAGCGAGTTATAAAAATAGCGTCGCATCGCGGATTCTCTCGCTTTGGAAGTGGCGCAGCGCATTGGAGATGCGCATTCCAATCCCCCAATCTCGCATTGCTCGTCCGTTTCAGCGGGCGTTCCCATAGTCACTAGCAGCTTTGCCTGCCGCTCCACTAGGAATCGAAGTAGTCCTCGCGTCGAGGAGCAATTTGGCCAAATGGTCCCGAGTTCGCTCCCGCCTGTACGCAAGGGCTGTCGGCCTCCCTTTCTCAGCGTTCGGCTCGCCCCGGATCAGAAGAGCGCCCCTATCACCGCTATCACCCAATTGCGAATCCAGGGTCCCCGACGTAAGCGGCTCCAGAAGCGCCGGACAATCTTCGGGATTATGTTCGAGGTCTGCGTCTTGAACCAGGATGATATCGCCGGTCGCGGCCGGGAAACCGCTGCGTAACGCTTCTCCCTTCCCGCGATTTACCGGATGGTAAATAATCCGATCAACCACTTGCGAAAGCCTCCGCTGGGGCACACTCGGCGTTCTGTCCTGCGAGCAATCATCCACTACAATGATCTCTCTGCCCCCGCGCGGGGCGTTGCGAACTGCCTCGACGATCCTTTCGATCGTACTCTTTTCATTGTAACAAGGGATGACGTTTGAGACTTTCATTTTTAACGCGCATGAAATTTCGCGGCGGCAAGCATTCTATCGTACTTTCGATTGCGCAATTTCGCTGGAGAAAAAGGACGGCTGTGCTTGACTAGAAGGTTCGACGTTTGTGGTCAGAATGCCTGCACAAGTTATCAAAATTAGCGGGGCCCGCCAGCACAATCTCAAGAACCTTCACCTGGAAATTCCAAGAGAGAAGCGGAGCGCCCGAGCCAATCCCAAATCGATAATCGCAACTTTAACTGAAGCAATCAGGAATTACGGAGAAAATTGTGCTGGCGTCTGTGTGGGAGCGCGATCTGAGACATGTAAAGAAGTGCCGGAGCGCAGCACATCACGGAGTTGTTCCCACAGATTATCTCGCGTAACGTCGGTGATATTCCGATTTCTGGCGTATTCCGGGAGTCCCGCTCTCCGCGCCGAGTTCGTTTATTCGTCGCGTGTTTATCCTGCGTAAACCTGTAAGCAGTACTGGATTTGTGGAAACATGGCGCCTTTCCGAGTTTTGATCCTTGATAGGAACAAGGTGCCTTAAGAATGAACCGAGCGAGTCAGCCCAAAACTATTTCGGCGAGAAAATTTGCAACCGCGCGGTTCTTAGTCGGCCTGTGGCTCCTCCTCTCCGCGCTAGTGTTCTATTACTTCGCGGTTCTTAGAATTGATTACAGTGAGACAGAGTTGCTCGGTCTTCCTCCATATCCGGACGCAGTGGAATATTTCGCACAGGCAAATGCGCTGCTTAATGATGGATGGCCTTCCATACAAATTGGATACGATAAGCTGCCGTCGAGGTTCCCATTTGGCTATCCGATGCTAATGGTTCCCTGGTTGAAAGTCCTACCGAAGGCAGATGCGTTGTTGGCACCGTTTCGCACTAATCAAACCCTGGGTCTGCTGCTGCTTTTGGTTGTGTTTGGCTTTTACGCATACCTCACGATGCCACTAACGGGTGGATTTGCGACGCTCCTGCTCGCTACGCTGCCCGGCTTTTTCACGTTCTGCCGCTCATCGCTGAGTGATATCAGTGCGTCAGCACTTATTGTGGCGGCTTTCATGTTTACTTATCTCGGTCTCGATCGGGGAAGCCGCTGGAAAATTTATTTATCTGCAGTCTTCTTGGGCCTTTCCTTCAGCATCCGCCTTCAATCGCTTTTCTTCGCGCCCTTGTTAATCGCGATGGCTCTGTTCCCAGCTAAAGAACCGCCTTTACGCCATTTTTCTCATTGCATTGGGATTATGATTGTTTTCGTCTTGGCGGCCGGTCCTTTGCTGCTGATGAACACGATCCAGTTTCATTCCCCTCTCAGGACCGGCTACGACTTCTGGGTTTTCCAGCTCGCACGCTCGTGGGACTTACCTCCGCTTTTTTCACTTCGTTACGTTCCAATGAATGCGACGCACTTGTGGAACGAATTTGCTCTGCGCCACACAGGCTATTGTGCCGCGAACATTTTCGGCACTGGCACGTACTTCGTCCCCCCGTTTGTTCTTCTGGTCGGTGTAGCGCTATTCTTCATTCAGATCGATCGGTTCGCCCTCTGTGCTCTTTTATCTAGTTTGAGCTTTCTCGCCGCGACTTTGGGTTATGCGCTTGCGGACACACGATCCTATCTACCTCTTTCTATTCTTTCGGTGGCGGTTGCTGTCCTACCGATGACATGGAGCGCGCAAAACCTTCGTAATAGAAAGAGGATGATTGCCGCACTGGCCATGTTTGCCTTATTTGGCGCGGCCTGTCTTGGTTATCCTTCGCGTTCCAACTATAACAAACCCGGTGTGAACCGATTCCAAGCGTGGGACGCTCTTCAGTTCACAAACGCACCCCGCCAGTCCATCGAGTTCGTCGCGCAGAGGTGTTTCGCGAAATTGTTAGGGGGACAACCAGGAATCGTCCTCACCGATATTGACCCTGTTTACCTGAACTCCCTTTTACCACCCGGGTTCGTAGCAGCGCCGATCGATGGAAATCACAATTACAAGTGGAGCCTAGCATGGCGCTATGAGCGGCCACAGGCCTTAGCCCTGGTGGAACATGCCCTGGCACAGTCGCTTCCGGTTTACGCGCTATTCGCTACAAGGGACGAGATCACCACTAAACAGTCGCGCCTGCCGCCTATTGTTGGATACGAGTGGCATCTTCTAAATAGCCCCTGCGACCAAACAACAATTCTAAAGCTCACTCCTGTGGCAGCCGACGAGACCATGCCGCCGCCGGGCTAATGGCATTCACAGCTTTCTTCCGACGTGTCAATTCAGGGGTTTGACTCGTGCAAAAAGCTCTTCGACCCGCTCTTTTCGCAGGCCGGCTTCTGCTGGCCGCTTACATTAGGGCTAACCGACCTTTAGCCCGGGTCTCAGCGGCGGATGCGGCGATAAGCTAAACCCATTGCTCAGTATTCAGTTCGCACAGTTTAGAAGAGCGCCTCTATAGCAGTTTCATCCAACCTTTCGATGGTGTCCTTTTCGTTGTAACATGGGATGACGATTGAGACTTTCATCTTTTCAGTCAGAGCGGGAATCTCGAATGACCTCGTAAAGCTCGTAAATCTTCTCGCCTCCAAACCAAAATTCCTTTGCTAAACGAGATTTCAACTCCGGACGGGCTGCTAACGAAGCGAGAAAATTTTGCCGTGTTTCCGGGAATGTTTCCTTCGAGGCGGCAAAAGTCAGCACGAAACTTCTACCCCGTGGAAAAATGCTCCATAGCGTAGTGTTTTGTTCTGGTTCAGTCTTCTTGCCGAGCTGTCTGAATATCGGCCATAAATCGTGCATCCGCTGCCGGAGTTTCTCGGGCGCGAGGGCGTGAAGCTGGTCATGTAGCCCCCAGTCGGCGCTGATTATGCGCTTCGCCTCGAAGCCATGCTCATTAATATACTCTGATAGAGAATAGATTTCCGGAGACCATCGCGGGTTGTAACGCAAATTAGTTCGAAAATGAGACAAATATGCCGCAGTGTTATGGCCGTTCACAACAAAGATACAGATCGCGGCAGAGCCGAGGGCGACAGCAGTGAGTTGCTGGAGGTGTTTAGTGGCGATCCCGCTGTACAGCGACTTCGCGAAAAAGGCGAAGGCTAGAAGAGGGAACGGAAAAATCATTGAATAATGGTGTGGACCTCCAGCCTGGGGCGTGATCGCGATCTGTATGAAGATCAGAAGACCAATGAGCAGGCAAAAGAAACCGTTTTTTCGATTCTCCCGCGCTCCAGAATCTGACGTCGGAGATAATAAACATACGAGGGCAAGACAACTGTCCGCGACTATTAGCCAAAAGGGAACATAAGGAATTATTCCATTGGCGTTTCCGAATATAAATCCAGCCACGGCTTGGCCTGATAACGTGCCTATGAGCGCCGCCCACTTAACTCCGAGGCCAGCCGTATGAACCTTGGTTGGCGGGTAGTGATAAAAAAGGGGCAAAACTAGATACGCTACCGCACCGCATCCAATCAGAATGAGAACTATTGCCAGCCAACCGGCGAATCTCGGCAAGGAATTCCACAGCGTCACAAGGCTTCCTGGATAGCACAAGGCGATCCCCACGGCGAAAGCCAATAGGAGCCAAACAAAATCGAAGTAATTGAAGAACCCCAGCCCGAAGCACGCAAAAATTATAATTGGCTTCCAGAGTTGCGGCTTCTTACGATAGCTAAACCAGAGAGCAAGGATAAGAGCTTGGAAGAAGTGCATCAACACAGTGCATCCCCAATCTAACCGGCTTGGAAACAGATTGGCTGGGTCAACCGCCATTATCCAAACCGCGATAGCAGCCCAGGCGTGTCCAACGCTGTCTCGCATGGCGCGATAAAATATCAACAGTGTTAGCGCCGCGAGAAGAATAGCCGGCAAGCGGATAGTTAAGGGCGACACCCCCGTGAAATGAAAAACGGGAGCATAGATCCATGCTTTCAAAGCTCCCATATACGGGAAGATAAGCACCGGCACGGATCCCAGTTTCCTGTAAATGAAGGTATTGTCGGGGGCGCCTTGGGCAGCATTGACGAAAGCTACTTCATCGTAATAAAGACCTGGAAGCTGAATTCGATACGCCGCTAGAAAAGTGAAGAGACATGCGCTGGCAATTGCCATTCCGTCTGCCAAGCGGTGAGCGGAAAGGCACCTCATTTTTTGACGCATACGGAATTCAA
>JBKPDP010000009.1:0-36608 GCA_046727935.1 Verrucomicrobiota bacterium
CGCGAGAGAGAGACGTGAGACTCTCCAACAAATTTTTCGATCTTCGGTCTGTGGCACCCGACCACAGAGCTCAAACGAATTTATACACCGACTTTATACACCCTGGCTCAAAAACAGGGCAAATCTCGGCAAATCACAGTAAAGGCTCGGCCCGCATAATTCGTTCGCTAAGAATGATTAGCTAACAAAAGCTAAACATAGCAAAAGGCCATTTTCGGATTACAAATCAGCTGCTCTACCAGCTGAGCTATGCCGGCAAAAACGCGGCGCACATTAACGCACACCGCCGCCTGGAACAAGTTGCCAACGCTAGAAGCGTGAACGCGTCGTTACTGAGAGTGGTTCGGCCGTTTCCAGATTCTTAATCACAGTACTGAGATAAACTGACTTCGGATAAATCGCCTTGTACTTTGTAATCTCGGCCCTGTTCAGCACCTTGAATCCATAGCGCTCGAACATTTTCTCCCCGCGCCGACTTTCGAATGTAATGATCTGACCGTAAACGCGTTTTTCGCCCGAGCGGTAGAGATAACTTAAATACGCGCTCATCAGGGCGCGCGTCGTCGAAACCTTGCGGGCGTCTGACAGCAGGTTGACATGAAAATGTGGCGTACGTCGCGGCGCTGCCGGCACCTCGCGCCAACCGTGGACCAGGATCCACCGAATAAAACGGCGCGACCGCTTATTGTAGCGGAAATAGCGCGTCAGCGCACGGAAAAAGAGCCAGACATTTTGGTAAAGTGCGTAGAGCTGGTTTTGCAGAGGCTTGCGCGAGCCGAGAAGGTAACCGCGAATTTCGCCGTCAACCTCGAGAAGAAAACAGGATTCTGGTTCGTGGTCGGTGTAATAGGTGGTGAGAAAATCAGCGAACAATTCTCGGTCCTCATACACGGGATCAATCGGGTCGCCGAGAAATCCGGTATCGCAGCAGAGCTTTCTTACCGCTTCGCGGTCCGATCTGCGATAGCCACGAATGAGGAACGGCCTATGGTCGTCGTTCGCCATCTAAAATCGGCGGTAGTTTGCGCGAACCTCGCGATAAATGCAAAATAGTTCCTCAAACACGCGCGGCCAGCTATAGAACCTTTCCGTCGCCCCCGCGGCGGTCCGCCCCAAAGTCGATAATTTTTTGGCGCTAAAATCGTGGATTGCGGCCGCCAGCGCTTCGGGACTGTTCTCCTGCGCCCAAGACTTCTGGTCGTGACAAATAATCCCATCCATGTAGCTCCCGCGAATCCCCACAACTGGTGTGCCGCACGCCTGACTTTCCAGTGCCACAAGTCCGAACGTTTCCTGAACGCCCGGATGAACGAATAGATCGGCGGCGCGATAGTAACGGGCGAGATCAATAGAGTCTGCGCAGTAGGAAATCCAGGAAACATTTCCAGTGCGCCGCTGCAACTTTTGCACTTTGTTTCGCTGCGGCCCGTCGCCGATAACCAGGAGATGAAATTTATTCTGGTCCCGCTGGCGCAAAAGCTCGAAAGCGCGAAGCAATGTTTGTGTGTTTTTTTCTCTAGCCAATCGCCCGGCGTAGAGAAGCACTGTCTGCCCATCGCCGACGCCTAACGACTGGCGAGTCGCAGGCCCATCATCCGGCATAGGCTTGAAAACCGTAGTGTCCACCCCAAGCCGCACCGCGCGCACATTGCGCACACCCCATTCCGAAAGAAGATCGCCGAGCCTTTCAGATGGCACCAGCGTAGCTTGAAAACGATTGTAAAGTTTGCGCACATAAGCGCGCGTCAATTTCATCGCTCGCTGCGTGCCGCGTTTGCCGAGAAATTTCGTGCCGCCACGCAAGTACGCTTCCGGAAAATGGGAGTGATAAAAACCAACGACTGGAACTCTTAGCGCGCGACCGGCGGCAATCGCTTTCCATCCGATCTGATAGGGATCGCTTGATTCAATGAGATCGGGGCGCTCGCGTTCCAGAATTTCTTCGATCGCTCGCAGATTTAACAGCGCACGATAACGCGAGCTTCTCGATACTAACGGGGAGCGAATTGAATAGACTCGTGACCGCGGATTTATTGTCACCTCAGTTTTCGGCCCGGGGATGATGAGCACATGCGCGTCATCAGACGAATAACTGCTAATGTATGCAATTTTTTCGTGAACGTATCGTTTTACGCCCCCGCTTAGCGGAGAGTAAAACTGGGTCAGGTCGCAGATTTTCATTGCGCGGCCCTTGCAGGGCAACCGCTCCGGTTGCCAAATCGAGCGTCAGCAGGCGATGCGCCTGCCCTACAGTTACCTGTGACCGGAAGCGACAATTAGTTCTCCAGTTCGCTCAGGTATTTTTCCGCGTCCATAGCCGCTGCGCAGCCCGAGCCGGCTGCCGTCACGGCCTGCTTGTAAACGCGATCAGCGACGTCGCCCGCGACGAATACGCCGGGATGCCTGCTCTCAACTAGATTCTTCGTGATCAAATAGCCGTCCGAATCCATGTCGAGCTTGCCTCGATACGCGTTGGTGTTGGGATCGTGACCAATTGCCACAAAAACACACGCCACAGCTAATTCCCGCTCTTCGTTCGTCTTCACGTCGCGCAAGCGTACGGCGCGCATCTCGCCTTTTTCGTCGGGAATGTATTCGGTAACAATGGTGTTCCAGATCGGTTCGATCTTCTTATTCGCAAATACGCGGTCCTGCATGATTCTGGAAGCCCGCATCTTATCGCGTCGATGAATCAAATAGACTTTTGAAGCGAAGCGGGTGAGGAACAATGATTCCTCCGCCGCAGAATCGCCTCCACCAACGACGCAAACCGGGACGTTTTTGTAAAATGCGCCATCGCATGTCGCGCATGAAGTCAGTCCGTGACCGATCAGTTTCTGTTCATTTTCGAGCCCCAAGTAGCGCGCCGAAGCTCCACTAGCGATGATCAGCGCTTCCGTCTCCAACCACTCATCATCGGCCTTAATTCGAACATGCCGGTTCTTTGCATCGAAATCGGTCACCTCGGCGTACGAAAATCGAGCACCAAATTTCTCGGCTTGTTTGTGCATGTTCAAGATGAGCTGAGGTCCGTCGATCCCCTCGGGGAAACCGGGATAATTCTCAACAAGCGTAGTGGTCGAGAGTTGTCCGCCGGGCTGGCGGCCTTCCAGCACTAACGGGCTCAGGTTCGCGCGCGCCGCGTAAATCGCAGCCGTCAATCCGGCGCAACCGCTCCCAATAATAATCAGTCTTTCCATCGATAAAATTTAGCACACAGCGCAAGTTGTTGCGGGTCGGATCGCCTTCTCCTCAACGGGGTGGCAAATCATTGCAGCGAAGCCACCTGACGCGCCAAATGCGTGGGGACATGGAAAGCTACGCCGTTACATGCACACCGATCTGGTGAAGACCTGCCACGCCGGAAAATGGGCCGCGATCCTCTTCCCATTCCTGCACGTCGCCATCGCCGTCAGTAGCCCGGACGGCTAACGTGTAATCACCTGGTGCATCGGGCATCCATTCCGTCTTCCAGAGCGACCATGCGAGATCGCCACCCGAATAATAGATCTGAGCGTCGCGCCAGGATTTGCCATCATCAAAGCTAAATTCCACGCGCCAGATACCGCGGTCACCGCCATAGGCGACCCCTTTCACTTCAATCGGCCCGTTCAATTTGCCTAACGAAAACGACGACCAATCGTCGGGCACGTCGATTCTCGACCTTGTCGGCGTGATGAAATCGGGACCCCAACCTTGCCTTTCGTAAAATCCTTTGGCGCCCGCGTCGCTCACTTCGATTCGGGTGAGCCATTTCACATGTTTTTCGCCGAAGTAACCCGGGACGATGAGACGCAACGGATAACCGTGCCGATCAGGCAACTGCGCGCCGTTCATTTCATAAGCAAGCAAGGTGGTTGGTTCCATCGCTTTCTCGAGCGGAATCGTGTCGGTGTAGTTATCGACACCATGAAAACGCACGCGCGCGGTGCCGGACAGCGGAATCGCCCGGTCCAGAACGTCCCGCAACGGAAAACCTTTCCACACAGCGTTGCTGATCAGTCCCGCATCCAAACCATTGCTAATACACATCAGCGTTGTTTCCTGCTCCTTCATTTCGAATCCCAATAGATCATCGAACCGCCACGTAGCGGCGTTCTTCACAAGCCCGCCTACTTCAAGGTGCCAAAGATCGACATCCACCCGCGGATCGACCACGTTCTTTGTCACACAATAAAACAATTCGTTAGGCGTAATGGGCTGGACAATGGGGCCTTTGTATTGCGTGCCGTCATAGCTAAACGTCGCGGCGCGATAAAGCTTGCGAGCCAGCGCGATCCCGCCGCCCGTAACCGCAGCTCCAATCGCGCCCAGCACAAAAGCACGCCGGCCGATCGCGGGACTGAATTCGTAGTCCCGATCCCCGATTCTTCGTTGCGCAAGAAATCGAAAACCAGCCACCAGCGTTCGTTCAAACATAAAAACGCACAGCACGAAACCGACTAGCGTGACCAGACGCGCAGCGCCGATGGGCAGGCCAATGTAACTCGTGCCCAAAACCGGCCACAGCGCGATTGCAAGCACAACGATCGGCAACAAAACGAAGATCGACAAGCTCCAAGGCGCTGAAGCTCGCGCAGGATTACGCCGCGAGAACAATCCAAAGATTGCTCCGCCAATTGCGCCAACGACGAGTTGACCAGCTATCGTCGACCCAACGCCGAGTTGCTTGAGATGATTGTAACCGCCGACCTTGCCCATAAGGGAAAGAAACGGACCGGGCGGGATGAAAACCGAAAGGCGATCGCCGATAATCACGAGTGGCGTAGCCACGCCCAGCACGGCGAGAAATAACATCGCCACTGTCATCACGATTCCGGCGATCAGTCCGGCAAGCAACCCAGCGCTGATTGCTTTTGTCCAACTCACTCAGCAGCGAATATGGGTTGTAGAGGCGCTTGTGCCAAGCGCCTGATTCTTCACTCGGCGTTTGACACAAACGCCGCTACAACTTCTGGACGGCTTTTTGCAGTCGAAAGAATTTTCCGTGCGCGCTCCACCACCATTGTGGACGTCACTTGCTTCATGCAGGCGTGACCAAACGGACATTGGCTCAAGCGACGGTAATTGCATGGCGAACACGGTAAGTCCACGCGCACGACCGATTCTGGTCGCTGGTACGGGCCGATGTGAACTGGGTTGGTCGGTCCGAAGACACTGACCATCGGTTTGCCAAGCGACGCGGCGACATGCATCGACCCGGAATCGTTGGTCACGGCTACCTCGGCACGTCGAATAAGCGCCGCCAAATCTGCGGGCGTTGTCTTTCCAGAAAGATCGCATGCCCCGGGTGCTGCGGCGGCGATTTGCCGGCATCGCTGTTGATCGCGCCTGGTGCCCGCCAGAGCCACAGCAAATCCATCCTGGAGAAACTGCCGCGCTACGCCAGCGAATCCTTCAATCGTCCAATGTTTGGTCTCCCAGATTGTGCCAGGCACAAGGACGACAAGCGGTTTAGACGCGGGCACGCCGTGCTCCTCCAGCAATCGATTCACGTTGCGAGTAGCCTGTGGCGAAAGGTGAATAGTGAGATTGGGCGGATTATCATCGAGGCCAAGCAATGGCGTGACCCACAGGTAACGATCGATGGCGTGAACATCGAGCGTCGGAATGGGAATGCGGTGTGTGTAAGCTATCCACGAACCTTCGCGCGCGCCGCGCCAGCCATGGTTGGGGATGTTCTTGAGATCGTGCTTGGCCGAAATTGTAAGGCCGCGCTTGACGGGTCGATCAAATCCGATGCGCACACGCGCGCCGCTGATAAGGGCAAAAAAAGCCGAACGGACCTGGCCATGCATGTCGATTACCAACTCGTATTTCGCACGGCGAATTTGTTTAAGCAGGTCGAAAAATGAGAGGAACGCGCGCCATCGATGCCCGCGCTTTGAGAAATCGCGGCGCGCAAAAAGAACGACATTGGAGAGCGCAGGATGGCAGCGCACGACCTCCGCATTTTCTGGCGTGATCAACCAGTCAATGCGTGCGCGCGGATACCGCGCGCGAAGCTTCACGAGCAACGGGATCGTATGCACAACATCGCCGAGAGCCGAAGGTTTGATCAGCAAAATTCTCGAGAATTCGGCGGATTGCAGTGCCGATGCGTCGGGATTCCTTATCTGTGGGGTTTTAATCTGACCGTTCACAAAGGGGGTTCAACCCTCAACGCTCAACTGCCAACGTCGAATTCCAGATACTCCGGCCAGCAGGGTTAGGCGCCTGTTTTTCCGGTGCGAATGCGCCACGGAGTTTTTTCATCCATGCCGAAAGCCGATGGCGGTTTTGCTCGCGCCGTACTACCGCTTCGCTGGTTACCCAGTTGAATTGAATAACACGGCGGGGGCCGGAGAACGGTTTGTGACCGTGCCACGAATTATTGCTGCGACGAAACGCCAGCAATGTGCCTTCGGTTGGCGGAACTTCGAGAACGACGTCTTCCAGATTCGTCCCGGATCGCAACAATCGAAGCTGGCCACCGGACGATTCCCAACCCGGATTCATGTAAAGGAGGATAGTGATGATCTTTGTCTCAGAGTCGGTGTGGATCTTGCCATCTTTCTCGCTACAACGCCCGCGCACGGTGATCATGTCCGGGCGATTGGTCAGATCGACGTTAAACTTTTCCTCAAACGCCTTGCGAAACTCGTCGTTGCGCATCTCCTCGATCAGCTCCGCAAACGCCGGGCCATAATTCACCTCTCGAAGCGGAAAGCTGCCCGCCCGGACAACCTCGGGGTAATCCTTATGGATTGCAGCACGCGCCTCAGCTTTTACGAACTCTGGAACAACTAGAAACTCAAACGGCTCACGGGTGAGCGGCGTGGTGCGAAATCTCTCAAGATCAAGCATCGAAAGCATTGGGTGACGCTACACAAAAACTCGGGAACTGCTAGATGGAATCGACTATCCGAGGCCCACGCGCACCAATGTCGCAGCAATTTGGACACCGGCGACAAATGTCCCGCGCAGCGTGCCCGAAACTTTCGATTCGCCACCGGCGCGCCGACGATGGTTGACCGGAATTTCAAGAATCCGCAGCCCGGCGCGCGCGGCTTTCATCTGCATCTCCAAATTCCAGCCATAGGTCTGCTCGCGCATGTCGAGTCGTTCGAGTGCATCACGGCGAATGGCGCGAAATGGGGACATATCCGTATAACGAACCCGGTAGAGCAGTCGCAAAATCAACCCGGCGAGTCGTCCGGCAAAGATTTGCTGGAGATTCATGCTGCCGGGTTCACGTTGTCCGCGGGTCCGCGAGCCGATCACGAAATCGTGCGTGCCGCATGCGATGGGATCGACAAGTTGATTCATGAACGCGGGCACGTCGCTACCGTCGCCATCGAGAAAAACTACAATGTCACATTGGGGCGAAAGTGCACGAACGCCGGCGGCACAAGCGCGTCCGTATCCGCGCGGCGCGGTCACCACGCGCGCACCTGCTTCATGCGCGCGCTCGACAGTTCGATCCGTGCTGCCGTTATCAACGACGATCACCTCGTTAGGCAAACCAGTCGCGAGACATTCGCGCACGACACCGGCGATCGGTTCCTCCTCATCAAGCGCGGGGATAATGACCGAGACGCTGCTCATCGCAAAACCAGCCACGCGCTCGTGAAATAAATTACCAGCGCGAAAAAATCCGCTAGTGCCAGCGTGATCGGTCCAGCTGCAATCTTTGGATCCAGCTTAAATCGGTGAAGAACCGACGCTACGCCCAAACCAAACCCGCACGCCGTGACGAGCGACAGCGCGATGCTGCCGCCGATGACGAACGCGGCGGCTTCATCCTGTCGCCACAGCCAAACAACCACGCTGACCACAAGCCCGCACCCAGCACCGAGCAGGAGCGCGGTCACCAACTCTCGGCGAAACGCTGTAGCCAGCCATTGCCATGTGACTTGAGCAGAACGTAACGCGTGAATCGTCACACTCATCGATTGCATACTGACGCTTTCATTTAATCCCAGTACCATTGTGAGGAAGAACGCCAGCACCAAACTGTGCGCGAGTGTCGCTTCAAAAAAGCCCGCCAGGATCGCCGAAAGTGTGCCACCTGCAACCGTGACCAGCAGCCACGGAAAACGGAATCGGAAAACGCGCCACGGCGACGCGCCGCGGATTTGTTCGATGTGAAAACCGAGCGCCTCGAAGAATTCCGAGCTCGCTTCCGCGATAGGACTCCCAATTTGTCGCGATTCACTGTCGCCTGCCTCCAAAATTTCTTCGGCCAAGAGGTTTGCGTCGATGATGCCGACAACGCGGCGTTGCTCGTCCACGATGGGGAACGCCAGAAACTTGTAGAGCACAAAAAATTCACAGGCGTCGAGAATCGTTGCGGTCGTGGGAACAGCCACGACGCGCGGCACCATGATCTGGCGCAACGGCATTTCCAGCGACGCCGTGAGCAAACGGCGTGTAGGAACCACACCAACTAGCCGCTCCTCTTCATCGATCGCATAAAAGTAAATGACGCGTTCACCCACGCCTTGACGCCGGATGCGCTCCAGAGCTTCGCCTACTGTCATGCCCGCATCGAGTAACGGAAAATCCCTACGGGCATGAGCGACAACCGGCGCATTAAAATCGGGAATGGTGGCAGCGATGTTCATCGCACTACTCGATGAACAATGCCTTTGTTCTTCAAAATTTCGCTCGCTTCGCTGAAGTAATCGCGAATGTCCGATTGTGCGCGGATCCAATCGAGGTAGCGACGAATGCCTTCGCTGAGATCGACGGTCGGTCTGTAACCTGCCGACTGGGCGAGCGTGGTGTCGCTAATGAGATGGCGCATTTCGCCGGGACGAAATTCGCCGTTGATCTCAGGCGCTATATCGATCTTCAGGACATCGGAAAGTTGTTCGGCGATTTCGTGAATCGGCGTGCCGCGGCCGCTGCCAATGTTCACTGGCAGTCCGTCGAGCTTGTCTGTTTCCGCGGCAAGCAAATTGGCGCAGGCGATATCTTCCACGAACGAAAAGTCGCGCGTCTGCTCCCCATCTTCGTACAGCACAGGCGGCAAATTGTTCAGCAAACGCGTGCAAAAAATCGCGATCACGCCGGTGTAGGGATTAAAGATCGATTGGCGCGGCCCATATGTGCAAGAGTAACGCAGCGCGACCGTGGGAATACCGAGCTGTTTCCCCCAAAGGAGGACCAGCCGCTCTTGATCAACTTTCGTTAGGCCGTAAACGGTTTCGCCCCCGACCGGCGCATTCTCCGGAGTCGGGATGCTCTTCATGGTGGCGCCGCAAAATGGGCAATGCACCTGCCAATCGCCGTGGCGCAATTGGTCCACCGGACGCACCGTGGGAAAAACCAATCCATGTTTCGGACAATCACCGGCGCCTTCGCTGTAGACAGCCTGCGAGCTCGCAACAATGACTTTCTTAACCGGCAGGTTTTTCTCGCGGATCACTTCGAGCATTTGGGCAGTGCCGAGTGAATTCACGTGCACAAATTTGGTGATCTCCGGCATGTAACCGCCGTACGCAGCCTGGTGAAAAACGATGTCTACCTTGTCGAGCGCCGCGGTAATCGTATTGCGATCACGCAAATCGCCGTGAATGAATTCCGCCTTCTTGTTGACCCAAGCCGGCTTTCCGCGGCGGTGGGTTTGTGGTTCCAGATTATCGAGCGCCCGAACCTGCCAGCCTTCATTCACGAGAAGATCGGCTACATGTGAGCCGATCAAGCCTGCGCCGCCGGTAACTAATGCGTGTTTTGCCATGCGAACGTGAGGCTAGTCATGTAGCTGTTGTAGAGCAACCGCTTCAGTTGCTCTCGCATTCGGCACAGAGCGCCTGCCTACAACGACCAAACACGCCCGCCGCCATCGCGCGCGATAAGTTCACGTAGAAACTTTTGAGTCTGAGGCGCGACATTGGCGCGCGCAGTTTTGCTCAACAGTTCGTCACAAAGTCGATGCAGCGTCGCGCGATCATCCACGTCGAATCCGCGAGGCAACTCGCGAACCCCGACGCCAACTTGCGTAGCGCGCTGTTTTGTTTGCTCGAGAACCCGCTCGGTACTCCAATCGATTCCCTCGAAGACTTCTCGATGCGACTGTTTTAGGCCAATCAAATAATAACCACCGTCGTCGCAAGGGCCCAGGACGATATGGTCACCTTGCAACGAAAGGAGTTCCACAGCTCTGGCAAAATTCTCAGCGGGAATGGTCGGGCTATCAGAATCAATTAAACAAACGGCGTCGAAGCCGCACTTGAACAAGTCCTCAGCCGCGAAATAGAGGCGTTCACCGAAATTTTCGCCGCGCTGTGGCAGCAAACTGAAATCAGCGGGCAGAATATCGGCATAGTCTGACTCAGCACCGACTGGGGTGTAAACGGCAATCCCATATACGATTGGCCGGCTGAGATTCGACGCAGTTAGGCCGCTGCAACAAACGGAAATCGCAGCACTTGTATCCTGCAAGAAACACTTGTTGAGATGGGCGGCTTCCTCATTTGTAAGCGGGGGGACAAGGCGTGTTTTTACCTCCCCGGCGCGCGGTGCCTTAGTCATCAGCGCCAACGCAGAGCAGCCACCAAAATGTTGAACCGCTCTATCCGGATCAACAACGCGATGCCCCCTTCTCATTCGTCGCTCTGAGGTTGTTATCCTTTTTCGCAAAGAGCGTACTGGTAGCGTCCATCCTGCCAAGTCTTAATTCTTTTCCATGGTTGCGCTGGGAAAAGATTCGCGAATGCATCTGGAGAAAAGACTGTCGCTTTGTGTGGCTCCCGATAACCATTTCGGGACGGGATTAAACCTACGAGCAGCCACATTGCGAAAAGTGGGATTGATGCCCAAAAGGCGTAGCGCGGTTCGGCAACGAAACAACGGCCCCCGGGCTTCAACACACGATACATTTCCGCGATGACGCCGGCTTGTTCCGGCAAAATAGTAAACAATCGGGAAGCTAGGACGACATCAAAGGCTGCATCGGGGCACGACAACCTAAGGGCGTTGATTCGTTTAAAGCAGCAATTGGTCAACTGAAGGGCATCCGCTCGCTCGCTCGCCCACTGCACTTGTTTCGCAGAACGATCGACTCCGGTAATCGACAGCTCCCGAAAGCGCTGTCCTAAGCGGCACGAGTAGAACCCCGGTCCGCAGCCAAGCTCTATTACAGTTGTTCCCGGAGGGGGATGTGCATCCGGCCAAAGAGCCATGATAATGCGTTTCGTATCATCACGGAAAAGATGTTCGCGACAGAATGCATAAACCCAGGCCACGTGCTCGAAAAGACTGTCGTGTTTGTGAGGTTGGTACTCGCACCTGTTCGGAATCGTCGTCAGCTCAGGAAGTGGAACCTGTTCCGGTAGCATTTTATCGTTGTTTCCAGTAGCACAATCGGTTCTCGTTCCATTTTTCAGCGTTAAAAAGTTTTCCACAGCGAACAGCTAATTTTGATTAGAGTTTCACTCTTTTAATCATCTTCTTCTAATTGGGAATAAGTCGATCCCACACACCATGTATTTGTCTCGTGCTTCTGGCCACGGGATGAGCTGTTGATAATGTCAACGTGTGATACCGACAACCTTTGTCTTTCGAAGAAAGACGCGACTTATTCAAAGTTATTCGAACATATTGGCTTCCTAATTCTAAATGCTTTAACAAGGCCAAATGCGTATGAAGATCTTTTCCGTATGTGTCGTTCTACACGTCATTACATTTTCGCCGGCATGGGGCGGCGACGAACCGTCCCTCTGGCGAATGCAACAGATTCTTGCTCGCAAACGATATGTAGACCTGACGCATGAGTTCGCACCGGGGATTCCGCATTGGCCCGGATTTCCTGATGAGACGCGTAAAACAATCTATTGGTACGAGAAGCGCCCTGACATCATCGGAACAGGGTTCTTCTCGGAACTATATACACACGTCGGCCAATGGGGAACCCACGTCGATCCGCCAGCGCATTTCGTAAGAGGCCTTCGCACCGTCGATCAGATCGATCCGAAAGAAATGGTGTTGCCGCTTGTTATGATCGACGTGCACGATGAAGCTGCAAAGAACCCAGATTACACGCTATCGCTCGAGCGCGTGAAAAAATGGGAAAAAGACCACGGCCCAATCCCTGCCGGTGCGTTCGTCGCAATGCGGACCGATTGGTCGAAGCGCTGGCCCGACGCCGCAAGGATGGAAAACAAAGATGCCAATGGCAGCGCGCATTATCCGGGATGGAGTTTGCCTGCTTTGAAGTACCTTTACGAAGAGCGCAAGATTACCGCGTCAGGCCACGAAACGACGGATACCGATTCGGGAATCGCCACCAGTAAAGATGATTACTCACTTGAAACCTACGTTCTCGGCACAAACCACTATCAGATTGAGCTGCTTACGAATCTCGATCAGGTCCCAGAAGCAGGCGCAATTGTGGTAGTGAGTTTTCCTAAGCCAAAAGGCGGCTCGGGATTTCCAGCGCGGGTATTCGCAATTGTGCCCTGATTTGCACACGCAACGCACGAAGCTAATCGCGTGTTTGTGGACTTGCTCGACGAATTGAACCTCACCCGGTCTGCGACGGCGCGGTGGAAACGCTGATTGACTGCCGAGAGCGGTCATTATCTGGGAGGGAATTGCGTGTGTGAGTGAGCCAGGCTGTTTCGCTCGGGCTCATAGCGAATACTTGGTCGAAAATCTGCTTCGGGTGAGTTGACCGAAAGTCGCGGCAGGAACGAAGGTAGGCGCCAAGTCGATGCACATTACCGATATCATGCGGGGGGATTCTCCCACCTTTTCGTTCGAGTTCTTTCCTCCGAAAACTCCGGAGGCGGCCGAGACTCTTTACCAAACGATTCGCGACCTCGAATCGTACATGCCGCACTTTGTAAGCGTTACTTACGGTGCCGGCGGCTCAACGCGTGATTTGACGCACGATCTTGTCGAGCGCATTCAACACTCAACAAAGCTCGACCCGATTCCTCACCTTACCTGCGTCTGCCACAACGAAGAGGAGGTCGAAGCGATCCTTCTTCGATATGCCAAGTCTGCCATTGGGAACATTCTAGCGCTCGGCGGCGATAGGCCGGCTCGAATTCCTTACGATAAATCCCGGGACTCGTTCCAACATGCGATAGATTTGGTCAGATTCATTCGCCGATTCAATGAGTCCGGCACGCATCCGGACCGCCGCGGTTTCGGGATCGGAGTGGCCGGTTTCCCCGAAGGCCATCCCGCCACGCCGAATCGGTTGCTCGAAATGGATTACTTCAAAGCGAAAGTGGACGCCGGCGCAGACTACATCGTGACACAGTTATTTTTCGATAATCGCGATTTCTTCGATTTCCGCGAGCGCTGTGCCCTCGCCGACATTCAAATCCCCATTATCGCTGGCATCATGCCCATTACTTCCATCAGCGGATTTAAGCGCATCGCCGAGCTTGCTGGCGGCGCACGCTTTCCCGCCAAGCTTCTGCGCGCGCTACAGCGTTGCCAAAACAATCCTGAAATGGTCAGGCGTGTCGGCCTTCATTTCGCGATAGAACAATGTCATGATCTTCTGGACAACGATGTCGCGGGTATTCACTTCTATACACTCAACCGTTCCGACGCTACCCGGGTAATATTTGACAGCCTCGGTATTTCGCATCGTAGCGACGCAGAGTCCTCGACTATCTAATTGAGGATACGAATTTCCAGCGCCGAAAACGAAGCTCGAGAAATTTGCACGAAGCAGGTGACGCGAGCAGAATTTCGGGATGCTGAAGGTCAGCCGCGTGATTTGCTGGCAAGTTGGAGCACTCATTGTTGGAATCGTCCTGGCAATCGCGCTTTCGCGCTTCCTTCCCATCCTCAGCTTTATCGAGGCATCGCAACAGCGTGTGATGAGCTGGGGTACCTGGGGAGCCTTTTGCTACCCACTGCTTTTTGCGGCTTGCAATATCCTGCTTCTTCCTGGTGGTATTCTCGCTGTCGGCGGAGGTTTCTTTTTTGGATTGTGGTGGGGATTTTTTATCGTGCTGGTGGGCAACCTCATCGCCACAGCAATTTCCTTTGCGCTAAGCAGGTGGATAGCGAGGCGATGGTTTCGGCAAAGACTTTCACGCGACCCGACGCTACGCGCATTGGGACCTGCGGTAGAACGCGAGAGCTGGAAGATTATTCTGTTAAGTCAACTGCATCCACTTTTCCCCACGAGCCTGCTGAATTATTTTTACGGTTTGACGCGAATCCCGTTCACGAGCTATATGCTTTGGGCGTCAATCGGTCGGGCGCCTGGTCTTTTCTTGTACGTTTACGCCGGCACGCTGGGCCAGTTTGCAGTACGCATTATGCGCGGGAAAAGTTATCCTCGCGTGATTGAGTATTGGATATGGGGAGGTGCGTTTGTGACGACAGCATTGCTTCTGATTGTGCTTGGTCGCATCGCATATGGAGCAATACAGACCTCGCACAATTCGGAAGGCTGCATAAAGCAAAAGAATGCGTCGCCGCATACACAAGTAAGAAGTTGATCAGTAATGAGTTACGTTTAAAATGAGCTTTAAGTTACCGACAGAATATGAAGTGTTGGTAGTCGGGAGCGGCCATGCCGGGATCGAAGCGGCATTAGCCGCATCGCGCATTGGGTGCCGCACTCTGATGTTAACGCAAAATTTGGACACGATTGGCCAAATGTCGTGTAACCCGGCCATCGGTGGGCTAGCCAAGGGGCATATTGTCCGCGAGATAGACGCCATGGGCGGTGCAATGGGCTTAAATGCCGACGCTACAGGGATTCAGTTTCGGATGCTTAATCGGACAAAGGGTCCGTCGGTGCGAGCACCGCGGGTGCAGTGTGACAAGAAAGCTTATCAATTCCGGATGAAGGCTATTTTGGAGTCGGCAGAGAATCTCGACCTTAAACAGGGAACCATCTCACGCATCCTTGTTAAACGCGGCGAGGTTGTTGCGGTGGAAACAGATTTGGGGCTGATGATCGCCGCCCGGAGCATCGTTATCACGTCTGGGACATTTTTGCGCGGCCTTCTGCACGTCGGCGTAACTACAAAGCCTGGCGGACGGATGGCTGATGCCAGTTCGAACCTGAGCGATAATCTTCAGGAGTTAGGGTTCCAAGTTGGGCGATTCAAGACTGGCACACCGTGTCGCCTAAACGCGCGCTCGGTCGATTTTTCTCGATGCTCAATCCAACTGGGAGATGATCCACCTCCTACATTCTCTTTTCATCATGAGAACATTCTCGATCGCAGGTCAGAAATCTTCACGCTGAACCAAGTTCGAGCAGGAAAGTTCCACGTGGAACAAATGCCCTGTTGGATAACTCATACGACGGAGACGACCCATGCAATTATTCGCGCCAATCTTGATCGGTCACCACTCTACGCTGGCCAGATCAAAGGGACGGGCCCCCGGTATTGTCCATCTATCGAGGATAAGGTTGTCAAGTTTTCGAACAAGTCCTCGCATCAGCTCTTCCTTGAACCTGAAGGCCTTCATACCAAGGAGTATTACGTAAACGGCATCTCGACGAGTCTGCCATACGACGTTCAACTGGAATTTCTCCATTCCATCCCAGCTCTGGAGCGGGCGGAGATAATGCGCCCGGGATACGCGGTAGAATATGATTATTTCCCTCCAACTCAGCTTCTTCCGACGCTCGAAACGAAGCTGATTGATGGGTTGTATTTTGCCGGCCAAGTTAATGGGACGTCGGGGTATGAAGAGGCGGCGGCTCAGGGTTTGATTGCTGGAGCTAACGCTGCCTTGAAAATTCAAGGCCGTTCGCCACTCGTGGTGGAGCGGAGCGAAGCATACATCGGAGTTCTTATCGACGATCTCGTCAGCAAAGGTACCGAAGAGCCTTATCGCATGTTTACAAGCCGGGCCGAGGACCGGTTGTTTTTGCGACACGATAATGCCGATCAGCGCTTGACCAGCCGTGCATTTGATGCGGGATTAGTCAATCCGGCACGCTGGGCTCATCATAAAGAAAAGGCACAGCTTTTGAATCAGGCCCGTTTGCTAGCCATTCAGACCAAGCTCAATGGTGTCCCGATCTCTCAATTGTTCAAGAGACCCGATTTTAGTGTGGCAAAGCTTCCGTCTGAGCTTCTCTCCCTCCTCCCGATCACGATCTGGCAGTCAGTCGAAACCGATTTCAAATACGAAGGCTATGCGGCTCGGCAATCGGACCAGAATCGACAGCTCGAACGCAGGCAGCAGCAAGTGATTCCGGATTGGCTGGACTATGACGAAATTCCTGGCCTTCGCTCCGAAACGAGACAAAAACTAGCGACGACTCGTCCCAACTCGCTAGGGCAGGCAACCAGGATAAGTGGAATTACTCCAGCTGATATTGCGATAATATCTATATGGTTATCTAAGAACAACTTAGGAAACCGTTTTGAGAAATAGCTGCCAATTCCGGGTAACATATTAATGCTCACGTTCGTCATTGTGGTGATCGGGAGCTATTTGCTGGGATCGATTCCATTCGGTTATCTCGCAGGTCGAATCGCAGGAATTGACATCCGGAAGTGCGGTAGCGGCAACATCGGTGCCACCAATGTTACACGCACACTTGGAAAGGGTTACGGCTATCCAGTGTTCGCGGCGGATTTCTTGAAAGGTTTCGGTGCTGTGAAGATGTCGATCGCGATCGCTACGCGAGCGCAACCGGAATGGAACTCGTCAGAGACGTTTGGGATTCTCGCGGCGATATGCAGCGTGCTTGGGCATTCTTTTCCTATATGGTTACACTTCAAGGGAGGAAAGGGCGTCGCCACTTCGGCCGGAGCACTTTTCGGGTTGGCTCCGCTCGCGGCGTTGGTCGGGGCCGCGATTTGGATACTGACCTTTTGGCTCACGCGTTATGTTTCCGTAGCCTCAATCGCAGCCGCAGCCGTATTACCCCTCATCATTTTGATTACAACCTGGCTAAGTCAAACCAGCGGAAAATTGTTATTCTACTCGTCGGTTTGTCTCGCGGCAGTTGTGATTTGGCGCCATCGTTCAAATCTTTCGCGACTCATGCGTGGGACGGAGCCGCGCTTTACTAGAAGGTGAAAATCGGCGAAACGGCAATTCTTGGTGCTGGCAGTTGGGGAACGGCTTTGGCATGGTTATGGGGCAAAGATGGGCGTCCGATTTCGCTTTGGGGTCACGACGTTGATCGCATGGCGCGCATGCGAGAAACGCGCGAAAACAGCGATTATCTTTCAGGGCTCAAATTACCTGGATCGGTGCGTGTTACGTCCGAGCTCACTGATTGCACCCGGGCTGATCTGATCGTTTTCGCGACGCCGTCGACGGCCTTGCGAAAGGTTGCAGCCCAGCTGCGGGAAGCGGTTGGCAATGTCCGCGCAATCCTGCTGAGTTGCGTGAAGGGGATCGAGCACGGCACCAGTATGCGGATGAGTCAGATCCTAAGCGAACTTTTTGCAGAGCAGAAGATCGCGGTCTTATCGGGTCCGAATCTCGCGGTAGAGGTCGTGCAAAACCTTCCTACTGCGACCGTGATTGGCTGCAACGACGCTGAGTGCGCAACGAGCCTGCAAGGCATCCTTGGAAGTCCACGCTTTCGTGTTTACACCAGCCAGGAGGTTACTTCCATCGAACTGGGCGGTGCTTTGAAAAATGTGTTTGCTATGGCCGCAGGGATCAGCGACGGGCTCGGATTGGGTGACAATTCCAAAGCGGCGCTAGTGACGCGATCGTTGGCGGAGCTGGTGCGCCTCGGAGTTGCCATGGGAGGAACGGCGCAGGCTTTCTATGGACTAAGCGGCGCGGGCGATCTGATTGTGACTTGTTATAGTGAGTGCAGTCGCAATCACACGGTCGGCAAACGTCTCGGGCGAGGCGAATCACTCACGCAGATCACCCAATCCATGAGGATGGTGGCCGAAGGAATTCCCACTGTGCGGAGTGCCTTTGAGCGCGCGCGCCAGTTGAAGATCGAGACGCCCATAGTGGATCAGGTCTACGCCGTGCTGTATGAGCAGAAAAAACCAACAGTTGCGTTGGAAGAAGTACTGAGCCGCGAGCAAAAAGCAGAACAGCTTTAGGCAGTGCAGGAAGCGCAGCCTGCGACTGATCCACGGCGGATTCAAAATTACAAAACCGCCGCTCGGTACCTTGCGCAAAATTCCGCGATTACCGCCGGGTATAACTCCCGCTCGGCAATTTGAATCCGCGCATGCAGGCTTTCGGATGTGTCTTCGGGCAGGATCGGTACCTCCCGCTGCGCGATAATCTCACCGTGATCGATTTTCTCATCGACGTAGTGCACGGTACAGCCGGTTATTCTTTCGCCGGCCACGAGCGCTTGGTTCCAAGCATCGAGCCCGGGAAATTTTGGCAGAAGCGATGGATGAATATTGATAATACGCCGCGGGAATGCTTTGAGCATCGGTGCATGTAGAACGCGCATAAAACCAGCGAGCACCACGAGATCAACGCCGGCTTCGCTTAACATATTCACAAGCTCTTTTTCGACTTCCGGCTCTAACCGGGTGCGAAATTGGCCAGGCGGCAGGTATGCGTTCGCAACGGAAAACTCCCGCGCTATATCTAGGATTGGCGCATCCAGGACGTCCGAGATTACAACGCGCGCTTCCGCTGCCAGGTCGCCTGAGCGGATCCGCTCAAGGATTGCCCAGCAGTTGCTTCCTTTTCCTGATCCAAGAATTCCAATTGGCAGGCGTTTCACTTACTCATCCTGAGGTTAACGATATGCGGACATCAATTGCGGGAAGCGCGCCACAACTTTCAGCTCCCGCTCTTGCATATTCGTTCGAGTAGGCGCGAAGTCGAATAGCCGGGCTCAAATGGAATGAAGCGAATCGCGGCGCCGATTTCCTTCAAAAGTGCGCGTTCCTCTTTGTTGAGCGTTTCTGGGCTGTAATCCCCGCCTTTGACATAAATGGCAGGATGGCTTGCAGCAATAAACTGCGTCGCTCGCATTTCTGGAAAAATTGTGACGAGATCTACGCACTCCAGAGCGGCAAGAATTTCCGCGCGATCGCGCTCAGCGGTAATCGGACGTCCCTTTCCTTTTAATTCGCGGACTGAGCGATCGCCATTCAAGCCGACTGCCAACAAATCGCCGAGCGCACGTGCAGCCTGCAAGTAGCGCACATGTCCGACGTGCAGCAAATCAAAGCAGCCATTCGTCGCGACTAGTTTTTTCCCGCCAGCATGCAACTGGTTGCTGCGCTCCGAAAGTTCTTCGAGGCCGACGATTTTTGCGTTCATGCCTTTTCTCAATTAGACGAGAACTATGCGTTAAACGCGCAAAAAGGCGCGGAAAAGTTCCAAAACGGCTCGAAATGGATTCTCGAGTAATCGATGTTTTGGTCGCAAAATCTGTGGTTGGCCTTTTGTCGATTTAAGCCACCTTTTGGAAAATGAAGGCGAGAAAGACATTCCACATTTCCAGGAAACCGGTCGTGCCAGTCGCGGAAGGTGAGGAGTCGCACAATCTTGGCAACGGCTTACAACTACCGCGCTCTTATGGTCCGCCGCGTCTTCTCGCCATCGCGCGCGACCCTTGGACAATCTTCGCATATTGGAATGTTGACTGGCCGTCGATCTTCAAAAACGCCGCGCCTATCGATCGACAGGTTCATCTCCGGATTCATTGTGCAGACGGTCTGGAAGAAAAAGAAGCGGCTGTCGAACCGATGGCGGCAATGCATTACATCACAATGTCGCAGCGGCACCGAATCTGTCGCATCGAGATCGGATATTACCAACCCGCCGATGTCTGGCATTCAGTGGCGATGTCGAATGAGATTGTGATGCTGCCCGCGGACATATCCGACGCGGAGCACGTGGATCTTGCTACGATTCCGTTTCACCTCAGTTTTCAACAGCTTCTCGATCTCTTCGGAGTGGCGAACGAAAGTGCGTTGGCGACCGCCATGTCGCAGTTTCAAAAGAGCGCATTGAGCAGTGGCGAGCAAAAAGCGCTAAGTCCAGAGAAGAAAAAAACTTTTCGCAAGCTAGGCATTTCGATATCCGAGCTCGGAGCAGCATGGCGCGTTTTTAACGAGACGGACAGCGACAAACTCGCCAGGCGCAGGCGCGCTCTCCTCGGATTCACCTCGACCAGCCCGTCGCGCGGATTCGCAGGTGAGTGGACCTTAGCTGGCTCGTAAGTCTGTTCTCGATTTAAATCCCGAGACTGGTTTCGCTGGGGCACCCAGCTAAACACGCGGCTGGGCCAGTTTGCTGCGGCGGGCCCCGTACAAGAAATAAACGAACATGCCGATGACGAACCAGATGATCAGCCGTTCCCATGTTCGCCATGGCAGAAACCACATGAGGTAAAGAGCAGACAGCGCGCCCAACGGGGCGACGATCCATACTAGCGGCGTTTTAAATGTGCGCGGCAACTCAGGTTCGCGTATTCGCAGCACAAGCACGCCGATTGAGACAATCACAAAGGCCAGCAACGTGCCGATAGAAACAAGGCTACCGGCTTCGCGCACAGTGAATAGGGCCGAAACGATCGAGACGCCGATCCCGGTTAGAATTGAAGTAATCCATGGAGTGCGGAAACGTGGATGCACGCGGCTGACGAACGGTGGCAGCAAACCGTCATCGGCCATCGTCCAAAAAATCCGTGACTGGCCTAGCAGCATCACCAGAATGACCGAGCTAAGGCCGGCGATGGCGCCGAGCTTAATCAGTGAGGACATCCACCCGAGGCCAGCATGATCCGCCGCGACCGCGATCGGATCCGGGACGTCCAAGTCGTGGTAGGACATCACGCCCGTCGCGATTCCGGAGACGAGGATGTAGAGCACTGTGCAGATCAACAGCGAGCCAATGATGCCAATCGGCATGTCGCGCTGCGGATTTTTGGCTTCCTGCGCGGCCGTACTGACGGCGTCGAAACCGATGTAAGCGAAGAACACGACTCCGCCCCCTGATACCACGCCGGACCAACCGAAATTCTCACGGATTCCAGTGTTCGGCGGTATGAAGGGATGCCAATTCGCTGGATTTATTGCATTGGCCGCGCCAACGATGAATAGCAGCACGACAGCCACTTTCACAAACACAATCACGTTGTTCACAGTGGCCGATTCGCGGATGCCGATTACCAACAGAATGGTAACAATGCCGATAATGATTACGGCCGGCAGATTGAAGATGGCCGCGACCTGCGTTCCATCTGCAAGCGTGATCAGCGTCCCGCGTGCTGCCGATAACTGGGCCGGGATGTGAATGCCGATGTCGCGCAAAAACGAAACGACGTAGCCCGACCAGCCGATAGAGACCGTAACCGCACCGAGGGCATACTCCAAGATTAAGTCCCAGCCGATGATCCAAGCGAAAAGTTCGCCGAGCGTCGCGTAGCCGTAGGTGTAAGCGCTGCCAGCCATCGGCACCAGCGAGGCAAACTCGCTGTAGCAAAGTGCTGCGAAGATTGAAGCGACGCCCGCAAGCACGAACGATAAAACCACGGCTGGTCCCGCGTTCTGCGCCGCGACTGTCCCGGTGAGCACGAAAATGCCAGTGCCAATGATCGCGCCGATGCCAAGCGTCGTCAGGTTGGTCGGTCCGAGCGCGCGTTTCAGCCGATGATCCGTCAGCGCCTCAGTTTGAAGTTGGGTCACGCTTTTTCGTCGAAGTAGATTCATTAGGCGAAATCGTTTTGGGGCTGTGCTAATCGGGACGGCCCGGCAAGTCAAGCTGGCGGTGATTTTCCCCCAAAAATTTTCCAAAGAAAATAAATCGGGACGCCAGTCAGTACGATCACCAGGCCGGGCCATGTTGTTTGTACTCTGTAAGCCAGCAGGACGAGCATGATCGCCGTGGCGCCGACCATATAGAGCGCGGGGAGAATTGGATAACCAAGTGCGCGGTAGGGCCGTTCCGCTTCTGGGCGCGTTCGACGAAGCACGAATATGCCTGCAATTGTCAACACGTAGAAGATCAGAGCTGCAAAAATAATGTAATCCAGCAAGTTACTGTAAAGATTGCCGTAAGTGACGGCGCCGCTCGCTGGATCAACGTTTCGCGTACGTGGCAGTACGAGCAACGCAGTCCAGATTCCCTGCAACACGAGTGCGATGGCCGGTACGTGTTGCGAATTCAGCCGGGCCGTCGCTTTAAAGAACAAACCATCCTGCGCCATCGCGTAATAGACACGCGCGCCGGCGAGGATGAGTCCGTTACAACAACCGAACGTGGAGATCATGATGGCTACTGCCATGATGCCAGCGCCTGCGCCGCCGAACATCACCTGCATCGCCGCAGTGCCGACGCGGTCGTCGGGCGCATGCTGGATTTTGTCCAACGGCAACACGCAGAGGTACGCCACATTCGCCAGCAGATATAAGCTGATCACCAGCCCGGTGCCGAACAAAAGCGAGAGCGGAATATTTCGCCGCGGTTCGCGCACTTCACCCGCAGTAAACGTGATGTTGTTCCAGGCGTCCGCGGAAAACAGCGAACCGACCTGCCCAACGCAAATCGCGATGACCATCCCAAGCGCGCTGGCGGTCGCCGTGACCGCGCCGACGAACGGAAGATCTGATGTGATCGGAGAAACAGCGGTCGGCGTCCAGAAATTCGCGAAGTTGGCGTGGAGCGCGTCGGCGTTGCGTCCGATGAAAATGCCAAGCACCACCAATGCAAAGAGCGACAGCGTCTTTGCGGAAGTGAAAACATTCTGGATGAGTTTCCCAAGCCGCAGACCGCGCGTGTTTACGAACGTCAAAAATATGATGATTGCGATCGCGACTAACTGCTGTGTCGAAAGACTGACGGCATAGCGCTGCGAGATCACGATTGGTGGGAGAACCCAGCGCGTCGGCGAGATCGCATCCGTAAACACACCGAGAAAACGAGCAAACGCGACCGCGACCGCGGCGATTGTTCCGGTCTGGATCACGAGGAACAGCGTCCAGCCATAAAGAAATCCCCAGAGCGGACTGTAGGCTTCGCGCAAATATACGTATTGACCGCCGGCGCGCGGCATCATCGCTGCGAGCTCGCCGTAACTGAGCGCGGCAACGAGCGTGAGCAGCCCGGTGACCGCCCACACGACGAGCAACCATCCGGGAGAACCAACAAGTCGCGCGATGTCCGCGGAGACAATAAAAATTCCCGAGCCGATCATTGAGCCGGCGACCAGCATGGTGGAATCAAGCAGGCCGAGTCCCCTGACCAATTTTTGGTCGGCTACGGGTGTTTCAGTTATCGCCGTCGTCATTGGAGCCGGTTGATTTGGCGGAGAGTAAATCATCACTCGGGTGTGCCGCGCAATGACAAAACACACCGTTTACCGCTCGCCAAGCCATCGACCTAAACCGCGAAATTGCTTTCGTCTAAACGGAACCATGTTAATCTCACGCCCCGTGACGTGTTCAAGCCAGCGGCGATTGTGCCGGACATTTTTGGCGGTTTCGTGTGCTGCGGTGGTGCTGGTTGCCGAATTGACTGCCATGCCGCAGGTCACTTACGGGCGAGCAGACACGCACTTCGAAGCGTTACCACTCGTACGCTCTCGGCAAAATCACTTAATGGTCCGCGCTTTTATCAATGGCAGACCGGCCTTACTAACGATTGATAGTGGTGCGCCGGTAAGTGCGATCGCTTCAAATCGTCGCAATTATTTTGGGCTCAAACCAATTACGGCCAAGTCGAATTTGCCGGCGCGTATTCAGATCAACGGCGCATTTAATAACGTGGCCATCGCTCGCGAACTGCGGCTGGGAGCGCTAACTCTGGTCGACGAACCGGTAGTTACTGTCGATCTGGGCAACTCTGCTCGAGCGGCGCGACTGGTTCACGAAGAGGAAATCGACGGAATCATTGGAGCGGATATCCTTTTTCCAACCCAGGCGGTGCTGGATTGTCAACGGCAACTACTCATCTTGAAGACCGACCCCGACGTTTTGGGTGGTGTTCCTGGTCTCGAGCGGCGTGGATTGCAAGCCGTTCCGATTCAAGTAAGCGACGGTTTTAATTTGTATGTGAATGGTTCGATTAACGGGAAACCCGCCAAGTTTATGGTCGATACCGGTTCGTTTGCCACGCTCTTGCATCGCTCGTTCGTTCGGCGAATGCGAATCGCCACTCGTGAGACACCGTATAGTTCTTCGGCTGTGAACTTGAAGGAGCGTGGCCTGCGCGTGGCGAAGATTCGCAAACTATCGGTGGGCACTGTCGATATCATTGGCAAGGACGTAGGTGTGATCGATCTGGAAGGTTTAGTTCACGACGGGTTGCTGGAAGGTTCGCCGCCCGTTGCCGGGTTGCTTGGCGCGGAAACGCTGCGGCGGCATCATGGCATTATCGATTTCGGCACGCGCACGCTCTATTTACAGCAGCGCGAGATTCCCTGGCAGCGATCCAGTTGGCGGCGTTCCGTTGGTCCTAACTTGACCAACTAGGCTGCTCAGTTGCCGCGCGGTTGGCGTGCAATCAATGATGGAAACGAAGCGGAACGTGATTCGCGGCGGTTGCCTGTGCGGTGCTGTGCAATACGAAGCTATCGGCGAGCCCTACAATGTCACGCATTGCCATTGCGAAGATTGTCGCAAGAGTGCCGGCGCGCCATTTGTGACCTGGGCTTCGTTTCAGCGGGACAATTTTCAATTTACCAAGGGAAAACCGCGTGAAATCACATGGACCGGCCGCGTTCGCTCGTTCTGCGGGACGTGCGGCAGCGCGCTAACTTTCCTGAGCCGACCCGATGCTGACGAAATCGATGTCACTGTTGCTACTTTCGATCAGCCCAAAATCGTTACGCCAGCCGATCATATCTGGACGGAGGATCGGATATCGTGGATTAAGCTTGCGGACAACTTACCTCAGCATGCACAAGGCAGAACCAAATGATCTGGTGCCAATGCGCATCCGCGCTTTGGCGATCGGGGCCCAGAGTGTAGGAGCTCTCGCGCTCGGTGCGCTGGCGATCGGAGCCCTTGCATTGGGCGTCGTCGCCGTCGGTCGCCTTGTCATTGGTCGAGCGAAAATCAAGCATCTTGAAATCGACGAGCTTGTGGTAAACAAATTGCGCGTGACGGATTCGCTGGAAATTCCACGCGATTGAATTGATCGCAGACGGTTTGCTGCACATTCCAAGCTAAGTCGAGGAGTCTCTGATTTTTTCTGGTCGTGAACAAAATCACACAAGCATTCGTCTTGGGCGCGGGACTCGGCACGCGCTTGCGACCGCTAACGAATGATTTGCCAAAGCCTCTCATCCCGATTTTTCAAAAGCCGCTCATCACTTTCGCGCTCGACCATTTAATCAACGTTGGGGTGGAAAGATTCGTCATAAACACGCACCAGCGGCCCGAACTATTTCAAAACTTTTTTTACGGTAATGAATATGAAGGTTATTCGGTTACGCTGGTGCACGAGCCGGATTTGCTTGAGACCGGCGGCGGAATCAAGAATGCGGAACGTTATCTCGGTAGCGATCTATTCCTGACTTACAGCGGCGACATCTTGACCGATATCAATCTGCAAGCCTTGATCGACGAACATTTCCGCCGTGGGAATGACGTGACGCTCGCGCTGCGTGAAACAGGTTTGGCTTCGGACGTAGCTCTGCGCGCTCACCGCGTCGTGGATCTTGCGAATCGCTATGGCACGAGGGGAAATTTTGATTTTGCCAATGTCGCTGTTTGGAATTCAAAGGTTTTCCAACAAATTCCGTCGCGACAAAAAATCTCATTCATTCCGATTGTCGCGGATTGGATAGGCAAGGGTGGTAAGATCGGCGGCGTGGTGATGAACGACGGAAAATGGTTCAACATCGGTTCACGGGCTGGGTATCTCGACGTGCATCGCACAATTTTACGAGAACATTGGGCGCCTCATTATATTAGAATACGCGAGTGGCCTAAGCGCGTCGCGAAATCAGCCATTGTTGATCCGAGCGCACAGATGCGCGGCTGCTCGGTTATTGCAGAAAATTGCCACGTCGGCGCAGGAGCCGTCCTTGAAGACACAATTTTGTGGCCGGGCTCACAAATTACTTCCAAAAGTCAGCTTCATGGTTGTATTGTCGGCTCCCAAAAAAAGGTCAGCGGGGTCTATCGAAACAGCGACATCTAGTATGAGGACCGAATTTCTTCTCCGGCGAACACGGATGCATTTTCCGCTGCTGGATGTAACCGATATAAAAATTCGCCCAATCGAAAAAGGCGGTTCCGATCGAAGATTTTATCGGATTCGTTGCTCCGCGAATCAGAGACTGATCCTAGTTAAATACAATCTCGAGCGCGAAGAAAATCGGCATTACGTCGAGATCGCGAAATTTCTCGACGCCTACGGAATTCGGGTCCCCAAAATTTATTTTCACGATGCAGCGGAAGGTCTCATCTGGATCGAGGATTTGGGTGAGCGCGACCTGTACAGTTATCGGCGCGACAGCTGGCTCGTCCGCCGAGCGTTTTACGAATCAGCGCTCGATGAAATTATCAAACTTCACAGCCTGCCGGAGTCTGTGTGCTTGGAAATGAAGGAACATTTGCCCTCCGAGTTTAACGCCGCGCTTTACCAGTGGGAACAAAGTTACTTTTTTGAAAACTGCCTCGGCCTCTATTTCAAGACGAGCGAGTCAAAACTGAAAGAGCTGGCGGCCCTTCCCATTTTCCACGAAGTCGCGGGACACCTTGGGAGTTTGCCGAGAGTTTTGGTGCACCGCGATTTTCAATCGCAAAATATTATTATCCAGAACGGACAAGCTAATCTCATTGATTTTCAGGGAATGCGGCCCGGGTTGGCCGAATACGATCTGGCATCACTGCTTTTTGATCCGTATGTCGAGCTTTCAGGCGCAGAGCGATCCGAGTTGATTAGTTATTACCGGCAAAAACGGACGAACAATGGACGGATAGTTGACGGACAGTTCGACAACGCCCTGCAATTATGCGCGATGCAACGCCTGATGCAGGCGCTGGGTGCCTATGGCTTTCTGGGCTTGATCAGGGAGCACGGGAATTTTCTGCAATACATTCCAAGAGCTGTGCACTCGCTGCGGGAGATCGTGGCGACGATCGACGACCTCAAGCCGCTCGCATCTGTTCTTGCCGAGCTTGGCTAGTTCGATCTAAGCGTGTAACGGGGGAGCGTCGGGCGCGTTGTTTTTTTCCCGAGTAAGTTTCCATCCAAATGCTGCAACCCATGGGCACAGCAATGTCATCAAAGCGGCTGTCGAAATCACCATGCCGGAAACGGAGCCTGAGATGGTAAAGATCGTTAGAGCAAAGCCGCTTGCCCAGACTGCCCATGCCAATGCGCGAAGCGCGCCGCGCAATGCGGGAGTGCAGTGAGCAGTGCCCCAGCGAAACTGTAAAGGCCATTTGCTGCCCCACCGGTCAGAAGAGAAGCCAACGGCGCGATCGTATCAATTCGATTGGGTAGCCAGCCGATGAGAAGCGATTCGGCAAAGAGATCGCAAGCAAGACCCGCTAAAGCGAGTTCCAATGCAACAAAAGCCAGTCGATATGATGAGATCCACCCGCCCCACCAGGCAAAGAACGCAACCAGACTGATGCCAGCCATCATCCAGACCGCCCAGCCGGCGCGCCATAATAATGGGCGTTCCGCAATGTAGGCCGCCCGTTGTGCTAGGTTCGGTACAATCTCGGTCCCATCACGCAAAACGAGCAACATCGCGACGGCCGCAACTGCGTTGAGAATGGCGCAGGTCCACGGCGCACTCGTCCGGAGCCGTTTGCCCAGCCGCGTGCCATCGAAAAGAAAAAGAGTGAACGGCAACCACCAGATCAAATCATTGAACACGATCAACGTAAGAGCGCGTAATGGCCATTCACCCGACCGAACAGCGACGACCATGCCAATCGGGCCAAGCATTTTCCCTGCGAGTCCAACGGCAATGATCAGCTTTGCCCGGTCAAGATAGACTGCGGCGTAGGTATAAAGTATTCCGTAAAGGCCGACGACCATCCCCAGACACTGCCAAAGGCTTGGATAATTTGGAGGGGGCATCTCCAACCCCGCGAACAAAGCCTCTGGCCAGAAGCAAGCCCAGAGACCAAACGCGATGTTGTACAACGCCGCCAGGCCGAAGATCAGTCGGTAGATCGTTGATCGGTAATCACGCAATTTATTTAAGTCTCCGTGATGCGTCTGTCGTCGTGGTAACTGCAATGCCATCTTGACTGCTCTATGCTTCGGGTCGCAGCTTCAAAAGGGCGCGAGGTTGTTGGCGCTACTCCAGGCCGACGAAAGGATTGGTGCGGCGCTCGGTTCCGATCAGCGTTGGTGGCCCGTGTCCGGGAAGCACCGCAACTTCATCGCCGAGCGGAAATAATTTTTTCCTGATCTCTTGTACTAACAGATCGATATCTCCGCCTGGCAAATCACCCCGGCCGATGCTGCCGGCAAACAGCACGTCGCCGCCGACAAGCAATCGATGGTCAGGCAAGAAGAAACAAAGACTGCCTGGGCAATGGCCTGGAACTTCCAACACCTGGAATTGGGCGCCGAGAAAATCCCGGCTTGGCGTTTCTTCGATGAGAAAATCAGCTTTCGTCGGTTCGATTTCGAGTTCGAAACCGAAGCTGCGGAAAAATTCGCGGTCCGAAATCATCGGCGCAGTGAGCGGGTGACAGCCGATGGGACAACCAAACTGCCGCTTAATCCTGGCAACATCCTGCACGTGATCGATGTGTCCGTGTGTCAGAAGCAAAAGTTTAGGATCGACACCGAGCGACTTGACCCATTCACAGGAACCCTCAGGTGCGTCGAAAAGAATCCAGCCCTGCGGCACCTTAAGCAGGTAACAATTCGTTTCAAAAATGCCACCGCAGAACTTTTTGTAATTCATCGGATTTGATTGTAGAGAGGTTTGGCTACAGCTGAAGCCGGGAGGTTTTACGAATATTTGAATGTTCCCGACTACGGATTGTCTCATTCCTACTTACATGCCGATCTTGTCTCGTTGTCTTGCGCTTCATGCTGAAATCTGCGAACGTAATTAACCCTTCTTTTCACCGATGAGATCATCTTTGCAACGATCGTTAGCGCTTTGCGCCGTCCTTTTAGCGGCCACAATTCAGGCTCCGCCGGCCATAGCGGCGTCGAGAGAGACAATTGCCATGTCGGTCGGCCGCCTCTTGGAGGAGGGCCACTACACTCGTCAAAAGCTCAACGAGGAAGTTTCGAAAAAATTTCTACAAACGTATCTGGAACTGCTCGACTTCAGTCATCTCTTTTTTACTCAGAAGGATGTCGATGAGCTGAATGCGAAGTATGGCACTTCGATGGCTGGAGACGTTCTGCTCGGCAACCTCAAACCCGCCTACGAAATTTACGCTCTCTATACCAAACGTGTAGACGATCGCGTCGCGAAAATAAAAGAGCTGTTGAAGCAGCCCGTCGACTTCAAGAGCAACGCGACGGTTGAGTTGAGCCGTCAAAAATCGTCTTGGCCCAAAGATGAGGCGGAAGCCGATCAGCTCTGGCGTGGTCGGATTGCCAACGAGCTCTTACAGGAGCATTTGAGCGAACATCCGATCGAGCCCGCTCCCCAATTGGTTGCACGGCGCTACGATCGCCTCGCTCGCAACGTCCACGAGGAAGATAAGGACGAACAAATGAAGCTCTATCTCGATGCGCTCGCCCAGGCATATGACCCGCATTCGGAATACTTGAGCAAGGCTGATATGAAGAATTTCAGCATCAATATGGGCCTCTCGCTCGTGGGCATCGGCGCCATGCTTCGTTCGGAAGATGGCTACGCGAAAATTGAAAGCCTGGTTCCAGGCGGACCGGCGCAAGTCGATGGAAGACTCAAGGTGGGCGACCGGATCACTGCCGTGGCGCAGGGCCAGGCCGATTACGTCGATGTTCGCGAGATGCGTTTGGACAAGGTTGTCGAGATGATCCGCGGCAAAAAAGGCACGCACGTTCGTTTGCTTGTGATCCCCTCGGATGCAACAGACCCATCGCGACGGAAAAATGTCGAGCTGGTGCGGGATGAAATTAAGTTGAAAGACCAGGAAGCCCGTGCCGATATCATTATCAAGAAAGACGAGAACGGCGATCCTATAAAACTGGGATGGCTTACGCTGCCTTCTTTTTATGCTGACATGGACAAGCACCAGAAAAGCACGACGCGCGACGTTCTGGCATTGCTCAAACGGCTAAAGAAGGAAAACATCGCCGGTCTGGTTGTCGATCTGCGACGAAATGGAGGCGGCTCGCTTGAAGAGGCGCTCTCGCTCACGGGGTTGTTCTTGAAGTCTGGTCCGATCGTTCAGACGAAAGATTATAACGGAAGCATCAGAGTTTCGGCCAATCCAGACCCGGGCATCGCCTATTCCGGGCCACTGGTCGTTTTGATCAGCCGGCAAAGTGCGTCTGCCAGCGAAATTTTCGCGGCCGCTCTACAGGATTATGGGCGCGCTGTGATCGTTGGTGACAAAAACACATTCGGCAAAGGCACGGTCCAGACGATTCTTCCGATTGGCAGATTCGCGTCACTGTTGGGAAGCCATTCCGATGAGGACGGTGCATTGAAATTGACGATCCAGAAGTTTTACCGCGTTGCCGGCGGCTCTACGCAGCTTCACGGCGTGGCTTCCGACATCGTTCTGCCGAGCTTGAGCGATCTTCCGGAGTTTGGCGAAGGCGCACTAAAGAACGCCCTGCCCTACGACGAGGTGGCGAAGGGGAGATACACGAAGTGGTCGGACAGCCATTCCTTGTTCGTCGATCAATTGCGCCGACGCTCGGAGGAGCGCGTTAAGAACGACCCTGAATTCCACTACGTAATGGATGACATCGGTCGTTTGCGTCACAAGCTTGATGAGAACCGGATTTCGCTGAACGAAGATGCGCGAAAAAAGGAACTTCAGGATGACAAACTGCGCAAGGAAATGCGTTCGAAGGAACGATTGGCGCGGAATCAGGAGGAGCCGCGAATCTATCGAGTGACGCTCGACACGGTTGATAAACCAAATCTCCAATTGATCATGTATCCGGGAAAATTGGCCGAGGCGAAGAAGAACGGCACTGCTCCAAAAGTTGATCCCGACGCCGCTCCGGATGCAGATACAGATCTGATCGATGGCCCGGGGGCCGGTGATGACAGCAAAACTCCGGCGATCGACGCGGAGCGCGACGAGGCACTCAGCATCTTGAGGGATCTTGTCGATCTCTCGCGTGGGCCAAAAACGGCCAGTGCGAATAGTATTGATAAGGCGGCGCCGGAACAGCAGCCGTAATACACAATACCTTCGCACTGACGTTCGTCTTTTCCTGTAGCGTCAGCCGTGTCGGCTGCAAATCGGCAAGTCAGGAGAATCAGACTTATCGCCACCACGGTGGCGGAGGCGGAGCAAATCTTGGATTAAAGCGCGGGATCGCAAATTGATTCCGGCCCCATGGAAGTGTTGGTTGCGATTGCCCCAAATAGCGCCCGGTCGGCGTCCTTCCGACCACGGTGACCGGAGTGCCAACGCTGACCGCATTGAAGAACGCAGTCGCGTACTGTTGCGGCATCCGGACACAGCCATGCGACGCCGGGTAGCCTGGCAGATAGCCAGCGTGCATTCCATCCGCACCGCTGAACCGCATGAAGTAATGCATCGGCGCCGGAATAAATTTTCCCCCGGGCGGCACCGGCATGTCCGCATCGGCGTCCGCTACGATAGTGTTCCCGCGAGCATCGACGATCTTGCCGTACATGCTCGAATAATGGGTTCTTTCCTTCTCCAGAATTTTGAAGGAACCCCTTTGAGTGAGATGCCCGTAACGACCACTCGAAATCGGGGAGGCCAAAACGATCCGTCCATTTTGCAGCAAGCAAGCGGTCTGTTCCTCTAAATCGATCTCGACCGAAGTCTGTGCACGCAATGAAATGGCCGCGCAGAAAGAGATCGAGAGCGCAATGACGATCCTCACACTGCGTTTAAACCCGTGCGCTGCGCGAAAGTCGCAACGGGTTTCTTATGCCCCGCAGTGTCTTGACGATCTACACTGCGATGGGTGCTTTGATCGATGGATGCGGGTCGTAACCGACGAGCGCGAAATCTTCGAACTTAAAGTCGTGAACGTTTTTCACGGCCGGATTCAGTTTCATTCGTGGCAAAGATCGACAATCCCGTGAAAGCTGCTCGCGCGCTTGTTCCAAGTGGTTTTTGTAAAGATGCAGATCGCCGAAGGTATGGACGAAATCGCCCGGCGTAAGACCCACAACGTGCGCCACCATCATCGTAAGTAACGAGTACGAGGCGATATTGAACGGGACGCCGAGAAAAAGATCGGCGCTTCGCTGATAAAGCTGGCAGCTTAGCTCGCTGTTCTGCACGTAAAACTGGAAGAGCACATGACACGGCGGCAGCGCCATTTTGTCGATCTCCGCTGGATTCCATGCGCTCACCATCAGGCGGCGGCTCTGCGGATTTGATTTGATTTGCATGATGACGTTGTCGATTTGATCCACTCGGACGTCGTTTGCACCGCGCCAGTCGCGCCATTGCGCCCCATAGACACGGCCGAGATCGCCAGTTTCGTCAGCCCACTCGTCCCAGATCGTCACGCCGTGTTCATTGAGATAATGAACGTTGGTGTCGCCGCGCAGGAACCAAAGCAGCTCGAAGATGATCGATTTGATATGCAGCTTTTTTGTCGTGAGCAGCGGAAATCCTGGTCCATCCGTGCGCAAATCAAACCGGGTCTGCGCACCGAAGACAGATAACGTTCCCGTGCCGGTGCGATCCGTCCGCGGCTGACCTTTCTCGAGTACGAGCCGGAGTAGATCGTGATACTGTCGCACCTGAGAAATTTATCGCGACAACGGCGTGTCTGCGAAAGAGAAATTTGTTTGATGTCTCTCGATCTCACTTGTAGAGGCAGGCGTGCCGCCTGCGTCGTTCTGGGATTCGCAGCCGACGCGGCCGCCAATACAGCGTTGAGGGTTTGCTAGGACTCCAAGGTAGCTATTCAGCGAACGGCCGGATACGGACAGGCCATCACCTTGGCTCTCAAACGAAGCGTGCCGCGTTGGCACGCTGAGCAGTTGCAACAGGGTTGCGATTGCGCCGAATTGGCTCAGTTCAGATCAAGTCGCCCAGCCCGTCTTTGATGGTAATTCCTCGTAAACAATGGTTTAAGCTGAGGCGCATTCGTTGGCCCAAGGCTTGCTTAGGAATCTGCGGGTTTAATTAGGAGTCGCCCACAACGAGTCCGTTCGTCGGCGAGTTCGAATCAGAAAGGAATTTTCAATTATGGCTAAAGTTTTAGGTATCGATTTGGGCACCACTAACTCCTGTATGGCCGTGATGGAGGGTGGCGACCCGATAGTTTTGGAAAATAGTGAAGGAGCGCGCACGACGCCGTCGATTGTCACATTTACAAAGAGCGGCGAGCGATTGGTCGGCCAGGCGGCGAAGCGTCAGGCGGTGACCAATCCGCAAAATACGGTCTTTTCAATCAAGCGCTTCATGGGCCGCAAGTTCGACGAGGTGCACGAAGAGCAGAAGCGCGTGCCCTACAAGATTGTGAAGGCTGCTAATGGCGACGCCCATGTGCAAGTGGAGGTAAACGGCCAGCTAAAGACATTTTCGCCACCGGAAATTTCCGCGATGATTTTGTCCAAGCTGAAGGCCGACGCGGAAGCGAAGCTCGGCGAAAAAATCGCGCAGGCAGTCGTCACCGTGCCGGCGTATTTCAACGACTCGCAACGCAACGCCACAAAGGACGCGGGCAAAATCGCCGGTCTGGAAGTTTTGCGCATCATCAACGAGCCGACGGCAGCGTCGCTCGCTTACGGCCTCGACAAGAAGAAGGACGAGGAGATTGCCGTTTACGATTTGGGTGGCGGCACGTTCGACATCTCCGTTCTGGAAATCGGCGATGGTGTTTTCGAAGTGAAAGCGACCAACGGCGATACCCATCTCGGCGGTGACGATTGGGATGCGAAGATCATGGATTGGATCGTCAGCGAATTTAAAAAAGACACCGGCATCGATCTAACCAAGCAACCGGATGCGATCCAGCGAATCAAAGAAGAAGCTGAAAAAGCGAAGATCGCGCTGTCGAGCTCGCAGGAGTACGAAATTAACCTGCCGTTTATCACGGCTGATGCGAGCGGTCCAAAACACATTCAGAAAAAACTGACCCGCGCGAAGCTGGAACAGCTCACGGATGATCTGGTTCAGCGGACCGTTCCACCTGTGAAGGCATGTCTCAAGGACGCGCAGGTCACTGAAAGGGATATCAACGAGCTGGTCCTCGTCGGCGGTATGACGCGCATGCCAAAAGTGCAGCAGGTCGCGCGCGATTTAATTGGTAAGGAACCACACAAGGGTGTGAATCCGGACGAAGTCGTTGCGGTCGGCGCAGCCATCCAGGGCGGCGTCCTTAAAGGCGAAGTCAAAGACGTGCTGCTTCTCGATGTGACGCCACTGACGCTCGCGATTGAAACCGCGGGCGGTGTAGCCACACCGATGATTCCGCGCAACACCACGATTCCGACGCGGAAGTCGCAGATCTTTTCGACATACAGCGACAATCAACCCGGCGTCGAAATCAAGGTGCTTCAGGGCGAGCGTCCGCTTTCGCGCGACAACAAAACGCTCGGCACATTCCATCTCGATGGGATTCCACCAGCCCCGCGCGGCGTTCCGCAGATCGAAGTGACCTTCGACATCGACGCCAACGGCATCTTGCACGTCTCGGCGAAAGATCTCGGCACCGGGAAGGAACAGAAGATTTCCATCACTGGCAGCTCCGGACTTTCGAAAGATGAAGTCGAGAAGATGCAGCGTGAAGCCGAAGCGCACGCCGAAGAGGACAAGAAGGCGAAGGAAGCGATCGAGATCAAGAACAACGCCGACATGCTCGCCTATCAATCCGAGAAGCAGTTGAAAGAGCTGGGCGACAAGATTTCCGGCGACAAGAAGAAGCAAGTCGAAGATGCCATCGCTGCGGTGCGTGACGCAATCAATCGCAACGACACCGACGCAATGAAGCGGACCTACGACGAGTTGCAGAATAAGTTCCAGGAAATCAGCGCCGACCTGTACAAGCAGGCGTCAGCGCAAGCCGGCCCACAACCGGGTCCGCAACCTGGCGCCGAAACCGGCGCGCCTCCGGGAGCCGAACAAGGCGCCGGCAAACGCGGCGAAGGCGACGTTGTCGATGCGGAGTTTGAAGTCGTCGACGAAGACAAGAAAAAATAAGGGAAACAATTTGCCGCCCGGCTCCGGAAATTTTCGGAGCCGCCGGCACAACAACAAAAAAACAAAAGGAGTGATAACAATAACTTATGGCAACAGTTAACGTAAAGCCGCTCGGAGATCGGGTGCTGGTGCAACCGATTGAAGAGCAGGAAATGAAAAAAGGCGGGATCATCATACCCGATACCGCCAAGGAAAAACCACAAGAGGGGAAAGTGGTCGCTTTAGGCACCGGTAAAATCGATGACAACGGCAAGAAAGTCGATTTCACGGTGAAGAAAGGCGACAAGGTGCTGATCTCGAAATACGGCGGCACCGAAATCAAAATCGACGATCAGAATTATCTGATCATGCGCGAGGACGATATCCTCGGCATCATCGGATAATCCCGTCGCATAACTCTAAACCAACAACTATCAGCTAAAACTTATGGCAGCTAAACAACTACAATTCGATGAAAATGCGCGGCACACATTGCTGCGCGGCGTCGAGAAACTGGCGAAGGCCGTCAAGGCCACACTCGGCCCGAGCGGTCGCAACGTCATTCTCGACAAAAAATTCGGCAGCCCCACGATCACCAAGGACGGGGTGACCGTCGCGAAAGAGATCGAGCTCGAAGATCCGTATGAAAATATGGGTGCCCAGCTCGTCCGCGAAGTCGCTTCCAAAACCTCGGACGTGGCGGGCGACGGCACGACTACGGCGACCATTCTCGCGGAATCCATTTACCGCGAAGGTCTGCGCAACGTCACCGCCGGCGCAAACCCGACTTCGTTGCAGCGCGGCATCATGAAAGGTGTCGATGCAATCGTCGAGGAGCTGAAGAAACTCTCCAAGAAAGTCAGCGATCGCACTGAGATCGCGCAGGTCGCGACCGTTTCGGCTAACTGGGACAAGACGATCGGCGAGATCATTGCCGACGCCATGGACAAAGTTGGCAAGGACGGCACGATCACCGTCGAGGAAGCGAAATCAATCGAGACCACGCTGGAAGTGGTCGAGGGCATGCAGTTCGACAAGGGTTATCTGTCGCCCTACTTCGTGACCAACGCGGAGGCGATGGAAGCCGTTCTCGAAAATGCCTACATTCTCATTCACGAGAAGAAAATCTCGAGCTTGAAGGACTTGCTTCCGTTGCTCGAGAAAGTCGCGAAAGCGGGCCGTCCGCTCCTCATCATTGCTGAGGACGTGGAAGGCGAAGCGCTCGCAACCCTCGTCGTGAACAAACTGCGCGGCACATTGCAGGTCTGCGCGGTGAAAGCTCCGGGCTTCGGCGATCGTCGCAAGGCGATGCTGGAAGATATCGCGGTGCTCACCGGCGGGCGTTGCATCACCGAAGATCTCGGCATCAAGCTTGAGAACATCAAGCTCGAGGACCTCGGCAAAGCCAAGCGCATCACCATCGACAAGGAAAACACCACCATTGTCGAAGGCGAAGGCAAACAGAACGATATCCAGGGCCGCGTCGCCCAGATCCGTCGT
>JBKPDP010000010.1:0-83194 GCA_046727935.1 Verrucomicrobiota bacterium
GCCTGGGATAGCTGGGAGTTCCCATGAAAGCCTAGACGGCATCGCGGATAGCGCGCGATTTTTTCTTTCGGACGACTGGCAAAAAGCAGACCGGATTCTGCAGAATCACCGAGCGGCGTGGGTTATTGCGTACAATTCCGAACGTTTGGAGCAAAATTCGGCAGCAGTGTTGAGTCAGGCGGTGCCTGCAAACCCGTTGTGCCGCGTGCTGGATAGGAGCCCAGCCCAGGCGCCGCCGTTCCTGACCTTTTCTGCGCAGAATGCGACGTGCAAATTGTACCGGACTATTGCTCGATAAAAAATTGCGCGCCGAAGCGAGAATTCGTTGACATACTGGGGGGCTGTCACAATACTACCGGATGCTCAAAAGATTCGTCACGCAAAAGCCGACACCGCCGGTTGCAGAAAAACCGCGGTATTCGGGTATAGATGAAAACAATTATCCTGCGAACGGCGAAGAACCAATAACAACAACAATCATCGATAAACCAAAACCTATGGCAGATCACGGTGGCAAAGACATCCTCTCGAGCGATGTCGAAACCAAAGGCTCGATCAAGTTCCAAAAGGAACTTCTCATCGACGGGAAGGTCGAAGGGGAAATCAATTCCGACGGCGTCTTGACGATTGGTGAAAACGCTGACATTCGCGGCGAGGTAAAAACCAAATCGATCACCGTCTATGGCAAAGTACACGGCAACATCACGGTGGCCGAGCGTTGCGAGCTAAAATCAAAATGCACATTGCAGGGAGATTTAAAAGCAGCGCGACTTGTCATTGAAGAAGGGGCGACTTTTATCGGCAAATCGGAAGTCACCAGCGGAACAGTTCCTGCGAAGGCCCCGGCCCGGCCGGAAGTTGTGCGGCCCAGCGAGCCAATCAAGGCGGCGTTTGGAGGGCGCGGATAAGAAGGGAATTCAGGGGTTAGGGTCCGGTGGCCAGTCCGTCGCCTGCAAAACACAGTGTGGAATGCCCGCACTGTGGCTTCAAGCAGATGGAGTACGCAGCGGCGAAAAGCTCGATTTGTCGCCAGTGCGGCCGCTATTTTTCTCCGTTTGCGCCGAAACCCGGCCTCAAGCTGCGCGTCCGCGAAGAAGCGCCCGCCCCGCCAAACTCCTCCATCCTCGGCAGATTTGAGGATTTCTGGAAACGGCAGCACAGCTCTGTTATTGAGTGTTTCGAATGTAAACGGAAACAGCAGGTTTGTGGCAGCGCCGTTTCGACAATCTGCCCGGCGTGCAGCGCGCACATTGATCTGCGCGACTACAAAATCACCAGCGGTTTCAGCCGCACAATCCGAACACGAGGAGACGTACATCTGACGGGGAAAGGCGATCTGGGCAGCAGCAGTGTGGTTTGCCGGTCCGCGCTAATAGAGGGCAGACTGCGTGGCAACCTGCATTGCGACGATACCGCGACGATTAACTTCGCAGGCAAAATTCCCGGGCGTATCAGCGCACGGCGCGTCATCGTCGAGCGCAAAGCCGATATTCATTGCTTTCGACGGCTCCAAGCAGAAAGCATTGAAATTAAAGGAAGGATGTCGGGAGAAATTGTTGCTCAAACCGTGGAGATTCAGAAAAGGGGCGCACTCGAAGGCGATGTTACCGCGAGGGCAATCTCAGTGGAAAAAGGCGGCATGTTCTCCGGTCAGCTTGTGATCGGCCGGGCCGATCTTACACAGGGAGAATTGTTGCAGGAACAGAAGCCGGACGCTGCGCGCGTTCCAGAGAGTGATTTTTCAGGAGTCGCTTCGCGGCCGTTGCCTGCTACTTAACAGCGATCGTCTCCATGCAACGACTGCATCCACGCAGTCCCTACGAGAAACTTGGCGGCTACGTGCATCTGCCCCGTTTGATCGACAAAGCCAGGCTTCATCGCAAAGGACTGCTCAACGGCTACAATTACAAGATTGTCGGGTTCGACAAGCATTTGCTGGCGTTTCTGAAAATTGACGGTGACGCGTTTGAAGAAATCGCCAACACGCTGGACGAGGATGAGGCAATTCTAAAGTGGGTACAGACAAACGGAGCGCGGCATTCCTCCGAAGCAATTGAACAATGGAACCAGGCGATGATTTCACGGCACCCCGATACCGCTGCAAAAAAGGCGCGTTTTCTTCACTTTCTGAAGGAGGCCGGTGGCGAAGGGCGCAAGGATATTCGGACTTATTTCGATTTGATCGAGTTTGACGAAGGCCGGTTGAAATGACGCTTCAAGCTTTGACCTTTTGAAGAATCCGATCTGCGTTCTCAAGCGTCTCTTTGCTTCCGATATCGAGCCATTTCCCTTTGATTTGAAACGTCTTTACAGGTTTGCGCGTGTACAGCCATTGCACAAAACGGCCGGGCTGATCCGGGTTATTGCCAGCTGCAAGATACGTGGTCAAGAGAGAGAGGACGGCGGGAGAATAGTAGTAAAGGGCAATCGCGGCCAGGGTTCCCCGCGGTCTCTGTGGTTTCTCTTCCAAATGAGTGATGATTCCATCGTCGTTGATTAAGACGTTACCATATTTTTTGATCGCTTCGGTGTCCCCGATGTCATAGACCGCGACGGTTGCTTCGGTTCCTTTGGCGAAAGCGACAAAACCTTCGAGCGATTCGGTAAACAAGTTGTCGCCGGCAACAATTAGCAAGCTGCTTTGGGCCAAGTTCTCTTGTGTGACGACAAAATTGATATCTCCAATTGCGCCCAGCTTGTCTTCGTCGCTCTTGGAGCCGTCGTTGACAATTTTGAATTTGAATTGCGGATGTCGATCATGATAGCGCTCGCTCCAAACTTGGAAGTCGGCCGCGAATTTGTCGTTCGTCACTACATAAATCGTTTCCAGATCGGGAACCCCTTCGAGGTTATCCATCGCCCATTCGATAATCGGCTTTCCCCCGACGACGAGCAATGGCTTCGCCTTGTTGAGCGTCAGCGGATAAAGGCGTGTTGCGTATCCGGCGGCGAGAATTAGAGCGTTCATAAGATCCAAACAGCGGAACCGCGCTGACCTTTACTTACTTCGATTTCGCAACGCCTCCACTCAGAATTGCATTTTGAAGATGCTGCTGGATCGCCCCGATGCGATGCGGATCGGTAATCTTGGCACGCGTGGAGCGATCCACGACGTACAGAGTATCGATGGCTGCGCCTGCCTGCGTGTTAATGCGAGAAAGCGGGATCAGAAGGTTTTCGCGGTCAAGGCAGGTCAGGACATCGTAGAGCAAGCCGAGCCGGTCCGGTGCCTGAATCTCAATAAGCGCATAAACCGGGTGCGTCTTGTTATCGATGGCAATGCGCGTCGGAAATTCAATTCCTGTCATAAGACGATGGCTTTGGCACTTAGCCTTTTCGATTAACGGAAGGAAATCAAAGCTCTCATCTTCGAGCGCTCGACGCAAAGTTTGCTCTACCAACGCGAAGTCGCGCTGGTGAGTCACAGGACGCGCTCTCGTGTCGCACACACGAAAAACAGCCAGCACGACATTGTCGCCCCGGGGGAAAATATCAGCGCTCAAAATATTCAATGGCACAGCCGAAAATGAGCCGGCCACCTTTGCCAATAACCGTTCACGCTCCCACGTGCACAAGGTGACAACGCTGTGCCCCTGCTCTGGGAGGGCCTTCCATTGGATTGCGGGAGTCAGCGGAAAATCTCCACCGCTGGAGACATTCTCAAGAAAGGACCGGAACAGTCTTAGGTGCTCGATAATCTCGGGGACGTCGCTCGCGCGAAAATAATTGTCAGGCATGAATTCAAAATGCGCGTCAATCTCCCCTGCAAAATCGGGGGAAAAATTGGCGGTTACCGAGGCCTGCAAGCTTTCACGCTCGACTTTTGTTTGTTCGTAGTAGGACTTTTGGTCCGCCAGGCAGCGAGAAGTCTCGTGAAACAATTCCCATACCAAAGATTCTTTCCAATCCGACCACGCCTCCGCGCTTGTACCCTGACCATCTGCGAGGGTGAGCAGCATCAGCGCGTTCAGGTTTTTCTGGTGCTTCACAATATGGGCGAAGTCTGTCACTGTAGCCGGATCATCAAGATTTCTTTGCTGCGCGATTTGGGAAAGCGTGAGGTGATGATCGACGAGCAGGATGAGCGACTTGCGCTGTTCGGACGACAGCTGCAAACGCGCGGCGACGCGCTGAGCAAAGAGCGCGCTCGCTTCGGAATGTGGCCTGGCGCCAACCGCTTTACCGCTATCGTGCAGAAGGAGCGCAAGATAGAGAACAAATGGGTCCTCCAGTTGCTCAAAAATCTTGCGATAAGCAATCAACTTCGAGTCGGTCGTCTGCGTCAGCGCGTCAAGTTTATCGATGCACACCAACGTATGCTCGTCGGCCGTGTAACGATGCAGAAACTCATGTTGCACCAAGCATGTGAGCTGGCCGAATTCGGGGATGTATCGGCCCAGAAAATCGACCCGATGCATCATTCGCAGGACACGACCTACTCTCCCTTTTTGTGATAGGATCGCTTTAAAGATCGCGCGTGGTCCGCGTGCATACTGATATGTGCGGGTGACCTGGCCGAGGTTTCTGCTCAACAGATCCTCCAATTCCGGACTCAGGTCCAAGCCGCGTTCCTGCGCAAACTGAAACGCCCGCATCATTTGCTCGGGATCTTTGCGAAAAAGATCGCGCCGCGCTGGATGCAACTGCTTGTTGCGAACAAAGAAAAAATCTCCCACAGGAGTTTTGTCCGCTCGCATCAGCGGAAGAAAACTGAACAGAGAACGGGTCTTACTTGTGACGTATCCGCTTACAAATTGCTCCGTAATGCGTTCTGTGACGCGGAATATATTTCGTGTGTGCTCGTAATAGTCCCGCATGAGTGCATCACTGCCCCGAAAGCTTTCGGGGCTCCCAGAAGAATAATCGAGCCGCTTTGCGATCTGTTCCTGTAAGTTAATGTGAAGTATGTCGGTCGCGCGCTCCGTCGCGTAATGCAAGGCGGTGCGCAGCCGCAGTAGAAAATCGTAGGCCGTCTCTATCCGGCGCTGGTCGCTTTCGCTCAGCCAGTCTTTCCCCACAAGCTGGTTCGTGCTCAGCGAACCCTCTTTGAAATAGGTCATCCAAAGAAGGTTTTGATAATCGCGCAGGCCGCCGCATCCGCTCTTCAGGTTGGGCTCCTGCAGATAGACGCTGTCGCCGAATTTTTTGTGCCGGGCGACCTGATCCTGCATCCGCATTTCCACATATTCTCGCTCGTATCCGTTGACACACTTCGAACGAAATTGCCGCCGAAATTCCCTTGCCAGCTCGGCATCGCCAGCGAGAAACCGCGATTCCAGCATGGCAGTCTTTGTGCGCATGTCCCGATTGGCTTGAGCGACCGCTTCTTTGATCGAGCGCGTGGAGTGTCCAACCTTGAAGCCGCTGTCCCATAGAAGATAGAGAACTTGTTCCACCATCTCCTCCAAGTCCGGCGAAATCTCTTTCGTCTCCTGATGATGCAAAAGCATCACGTCGATGTCACTAAACGGATTGAGTTCGCCACGGCCGTATCCACCAAGAGCGATCAAGGCGAGTGGGATTTTGGCGGCCCCGTTTCTGCGAGCCGTAGTTGCAGCACCGAAAACATATTGCAATAAAACGTCAACCAGCTCGGCGCGCCGGGTACAAATTTCGCGACCACCCCCACCCGCCTGGTGCTTCAGGCGCAAGCGATGCTCCTCGACTTTGAGAAACTTTTTATAAAGCGGGAGAGCTTCGGTTGGGCGTCTGGTGCCCGACGCCGCGAGGCGGCTTGCGGCGTGCGCCAGAACCTGCTCCAAATGACGGGACGTTCTCATCGCGAATTGGGATTACTGCTCAATCTAAAATCGGATCTTCAAATTCCAAATCCATCTCAGATATAAGAGAAGTGATCGGCAGTACCGTTCTCGCTTCACCGTGGCAACACGGCCTGATCTCGTGCCGAGATCAGTATTTTAGGAACGAAGTAACGGGTGTCGGTTCGAGTTGCCTACGGCCATGTAGGAATTCCAATTCAATCAGAAACAGTGCCTCGAGAAGCTGTCCGCCAGCTTTACGAATGAGGACAGCCGCGGCGGCAGAAGTCCCGCCTGTCGCCAGCAAATCATCTACCAGCACAATTTTCTCGCCCGCTCTGATGGCATCGATGTGCATCTCCATTTCCGCTTCGCCGTACTCAAGCGAGTATTTGGCGATCTCCGCCTTGTAGGGAAGCTTGCCGCGCTTCCGGATCGGAATGAAACCAACGCCAAGTTCATAGGCGACCGCCGATCCAAAGAGGAACCCGCGCGCATCAATCCCAACGATTTTGTCGATCTTTCTGTGGCGACAGCGCTCCAAAAGCAAATCAATCGACGCACGGAACAACTCGGGATCGCTCAACACAGGCGTGATGTCTTTGAAAACAATTCCCTTCTTTGGAAAATCGGGCACATCGCGCACAGCAGCACGCAATTTCTCGACGACGTCGGAAGCCATCGCCGCGACGCTAGCGGCCAGCAGACAAACGTCAATGGGCGATAGAATAATGAGTTATTGTTCCCGCAGATGCAATTCTTCGGTCTTGCCATTTGAGACTAACCAATGTCTTCCGTGTAGAACGTAATGAACAAGCTTTTCGTCTAGCGACACACAAATGTAACCGGCGCGAAAATCTTCTCCGAGAATTTCGAGCGAGCGCAAGGAGTTCTGGTAAACGGGAAAGCGCTCTTTTGGCTCGTAAAGGATCTCTAACTCGCCCTCTGAGTCACGCTTAACTTTAGGTCTCGGCAGTCGAGCGAACCATCCATCGCCGGAGCCACCCATTCGTGACAGCTGCACGTACACGGTGTCGCGATTGACGCCAATATCAGCTACACCGATCTCAGCAGGCGTCGTATTCTGCGTCTCGAGTGTCGCAAGCGGAGCACACCGGTAAGCTGCTACCGAAAAGTCATCCTGTCCGTCAGCCTTATCTGTTCGGATTTCGCCGCACCACAAATCACCGTATGCGGCAAAGAATAGTTCACCACTCGCACTAAACATTAAGCATGAAGGATAAGGATGACGTCGCATGCGTACAGGAATCCACTCTGTAGGATCGCAAAACATAAAGACTGGATTTTCTCGGTCGCCCGTTGTCACGAAAACACGCTGCATCTTCGAATCATACGCAATTCGCGAGAAGGCGACCCCTGTTGGGGCATCGCGTATTTTGGTCAACTGCCCGGATTTCGGTTCAAAAGACCAGACGGCTTTGGCCGTCGTGCAGAAGAAACGGTTCTTGTGCGTGCAAGTGATTCCGCGAAGCGAGTCAGAAGGGTCAAGGCTCGTCAGCAGAATTTTCCGAGCCGTCTTCTTATTCAGATCGATTTCTTCTATGGCTGGTTTAGAATCGACGTCGCTGATTACGTAAACCCGTTCACCATCACTTGAAAAGGCTGCATCGCCGGCGACGCTGTCCGATACGCTGAATAAAACCAGAACGCCAGCTACAAAGGCGATTAGCGTGTGACGCGCCATGGACATAGAATCGACCGGCATGCTAACGGAATACAAGCTGCTTTGCCATGAGCACAAGCAACTCTACAATAGCCCTGGTGGATCGAGATCTTCTCATCGTTTCTACAATGTGCTTTCTTGCGGCAGTTGTACGCACCGCGATCGCTCTGCGCGCCGGAGTTTTTCGACCAGGAAGATTTAATTTTCTGGCGATCGGACTGGGTTTTGTTTTTCAGACCGCGTTTTTGTCGATCCGCGGCCATGCGCTGGGACGTTGTCCACTGACGAACTTGTTTGAGGTCTTTATCTTTCTCGCCTGGTCGGTAGCGCTGATCTATATGCTGATTGGCCCAGCTTACCGCCTCTCGCTCATGGGTGCGTTCACAGCGCCGCTGGTGGTCCTGCTGCAAGGTTTTGCGTTGATTGCGCCAATCGATGTTCGTCATCCGATCAAGGTGCCCGCCAATCCTTCGCTGGAATTTCATGCATCGGTTTCGCTGATGGCTTATGGCGCGTTCGCACTCGCCTGCATCGCCGCAGTGATGTACCTCGTGCAGGAGCGCCAGCTCAAGACACACCATTTGCACTCAATTTTTTATCATCTGCCGCCCCTGACTGATCTCTTTGCGGCAGTCACGCGCCTGCTTTGGTGGGGGTTCATCCTTTATACAGTCGGGATTGCCAGTGGCTTTTTTACGGGCCGGCCCTTACCACGCCTGCAAGTAGTGGCTGCCATTGGCGTTTGGTTGCTCTACGCGGCTATCTTGCAAGGCCGGCATCTTCGTCGAATCGCGCCAAAGCGAGTTGCGGCGCTTTGCATTGTCGGATTTAGCGCGGCTCTGACACTTCTCTGGGGAATCACTTTCTCGGCGCAAACACACTCTGTCCCATGAATCTTTTCTGCGTCGGCCTGAGTCATCACACCGCGAACGTTGAAACGCGAGAACGTTTCGCCGGCGGCGCCGGTGCTGAATGTACGCTTCGTGCGGCAGGTTGCGCCGAAGCATTGGTACTTGCCACCTGTAACCGCGTGGAAGTCTATGGTGCGTCAGAGAAGCGCGTGTCGACGGATAAAATCGCTCAGTGTTTATTGCCAAAGGGCAGCGTCCACGAGTCTGGCCGCGGCGATGCGTTGCCGTTTTACCGTTACGAAGCCGAAAAGTGCGTACAACATCTTTTCCGGGTCGCTTCCGGACTCGATTCGATGGTTGTAGGTGAGACCGAAATTCTCGGGCAGACAAAGAAAGCTTACCAGTCTGCGCGCGCGTGTGGCGCGGTAGGACCCTGCCTTCACCGCCTGTTTCAACGAGCCTTTCGTGTTGCGAAGCAAGTCCGCACGCACACCGAAATTACGCGTGGATCGGTGTCAGTCGGCTCCGTCGCGGTTGATCTGGCTCAGAAAATTTTCGGCGAACTTGGCAATTGCAGAGTCTTGGTTTTGGGAGCCGGTGAAACGAGCGAGCGCACGGCGCGCGCGCTCATTTCACGGGGTGTGAGCGATCTGCGCGTGAGCAATCGCTCAAATGATCGAGCCAAAGAGTTGGCACAACGAGTAAATGGCCAGGCCGTCCAGTTCGATGAGTGGCCACAGCAATGCCGCGAGATCGATATTCTGATTACATCTACTTTTTCGGAGGTTCCTTTGCTAACTCCAGCAAATCTGGGACCCATGTTGGCCAATCGCATCGATCGTCCGCTTTTCATCATCGATATCGCCGTTCCGCGCGATGTCGATCCCACAGTGAACGAAATGGAAGGTGTGTATCTTTACGACATCGACGCATTGCGGTCTGTCGCGGAGCAGTCGCTTGTAGTGCGTCGGCAGCAAATAGCTTCTGCCGAAGCGATCATTGCCGAACATGTCGCAGATTTCCTGGAGAAAGTTTCGCACGAACTGAATCGCACTTCGCAAATCACCGGGCATCCACCGGTCACCGACAGTTCACTGCGAGCGTCGCAGCTGTAGGGAACCTGACAACTTCCCCTACAAACTCTCGCGGGCTACATTCCTGCGATGACAAAAAAAATCATTCTGGGCACGCGCGGCAGCGAACTGGCACGCGCGCAAGCCCGGTTGGTTGAAAAAGCAATTCAAACGGCGCGATTGGACGCAACAATCGAGACGAGAATCATCGCAACACAAGGCGACAAAGCCAGGCTTCTCGAGCGCCAAGCTGGTCGCAAAGGATTGTTCACGGCAGAAATCGAGCGAGCGCTTCTTGCAGGAAACGTGGACGTTGCAATTCACAGCGCGAAGGATTTGCCCAGTGAAACGAACCCAGACGCAGAAATTGCTGCGGTTCTTCCTCGTGCACCGATGGGTGACGTGCTGGTTTCGAAACATCCTGGCGGTTTCGCTTCGCTGCCGCAAGGCGCGGTCATCGCCACCGGCAGTGTGCGAAGGAAACGCCAGCTGCTCTGGAAACGCGCAGATCTGAAAGTGGTCGACCTTCGCGGGAACGTTCCGACGCGGCTGCGAAAGTTGGCCGACAACAATTGGGACGCGATCGTGCTGGCTCGCGCGGGACTTGAACGCCTCGGCCTGTTGCCCGCTCATCACGAAATCAGTTTCAACGGCAGCCAATTTTTCGTTGAAATTCTTCCACACGAAATTTTTTTGCCTGCAGGCGGTCAGGGAGTCATTGCGCTTCAAATTCGTGCCAATGATCAACGCATGAAGGCGATCGCCGGCCTTGTGAACGATCACAAGACGTTGCTTTGTTTGCGGGCGGAACGAGAGTTTCTGCGTTTGTTACAGGGTGACTGCAATTGTCCGGTGGGTGTCCTCGCGACAATCGATAACGACAGGATGAAACTGAGGGCTCAATTATTTGCTGATCAATCAGTGGAGCCACAGGAAGCTGAAGTGGAAGGCACTCACAATGAGGGTGAACGTCTCGCGACAAAGCTATTGAGTCGACTAAGACCACCAGCCTCTGCGCAAGGCTACAGCTTGGCAGGTGAGCATGAGTAGGAGTGGAAAGGTTTATTTGGTTGGTGCCGGGCCGGGCGACCTCGGCTTGGTAACATTGCGCGCAAAGGAGTGCATAGAGGACGCGGATGTGATCGTCTACGATCATCTGGCAAATCCCGAGACGCTCGGCTGGGCGCGAGACGAGGCGGAAATTATTTACGCCGGCAAAACGCCTGGCGAATCACAGATCAGCCAGCAGAAAATTAATGCGTTGCTAATCGACAAAGCGCGTGAAGGAAAGCAGGTCGTTCGATTGAAAGGCGGAGATCCATTCGTGTTTGGTCGAGGTGCTGAGGAAGCGCAGGTGATCGCTGACGCGGGTATTCCATTCGAAATTGTGCCCGGAATCACTTCGTCCATTGCCGGGCCAGCTTATGCAGGCATTCCCATGACGCACCGCGCGCACAATTCACACGTCACATTTTTTACAGGACACGAAGATCCGGCGAAGACTGAAAGTGCAATCGATTACGCCGCGCTGGCGAAACTTGGCGGCACCCAAGTGATGTTGATGGGCGTGGAACGCCTCGGATCGATCACAAGTGTAATGATGAAGCACGGTGTGCGCGGCGATTTGCCAGTAGCGTTGGTTCGCTGGGCAACCACCGGCCAGCAGGAAACGCTCACCGGCACACTTCAAGATATCGCCCAAAAGGCTGCAGCCAGCGGATTTGAAGCACCCGTGGTGGCAATATTTGGAGAAGTTGTCGCGTTGCGAGACAAGCTCAATTGGTACGAAAAGCGGCCGCTCCTCGGGAAAAGAGTTGTCGTTACGCGAACGAGAAAACAAGCCAGCGTGTTAAGCAGCAAATTGCGTGCGCTGGGTGCCTACGTCATCGAACTGCCCACGATTCGCATCGAACCGCCGAGTGATTTGCGCGAATTCGCAGAGCTTGTGCAGGACGCACACATTTACGACTGGATCGTATTTACCAGCGCAAACGGGGTCGAAGCGTTTTTCAATATTTTCTTCAAACTATACGATGATACGCGCGAAATCGGCGGCGCACGGATTGGCGCCATTGGCCCGGCCACCGCGCAACGGGTGAAAGACTTTCATCTGCACGTCGATCTTCAGCCGAAAGAATTCGTGGCTGAGGACGTCGTGCGGGAGTTCAAAAAGCAGGGAAGCGTCGAAAATGTGAAGATTCTCTTGGTGCGCGCAGAAAGAGCGCGGGACATGCTTCCGAAAGAGCTCTCGGCTTTGGGCGCGATTGTGGACGAAGCATTCGCGTATCGGACAGTGCCGGAAACACGCGATACGAGCGGCGCGCGGCGACAACTGGCGAAGGACGGCGCCGATTTGATCACGTTCACCAGTTCTTCAACCGTGGAAAATTTTCTCGCGCTTGGGCTACCCTGGCCAAAAGGAATGCAAATTGCCAGCATTGGTCCAATCACGTCGCAGACTGCGCGCGACAATGGTTTGAATGTCGATGTCGAAGCCAAGCAGCACGATATTGACGGCTTGGTAAAGGCAATCGGCGAATTCTTTGCCGGGAAGACTGCTACGAAAAGCTAAAAAGTTAAATCGTCACGACGAGCACTGCCTCGTCGTTAACCTTTTTAGCTTCGTAACTTTTTAACTCTGTGGCTTAGGGATTGAATCGGAACTTGGTTCGACCGCGCTTGGCGTTGGCTTTCGCTTTGCGGCGGTGCTTTTGCGAAGGCGTCTCGAAGGCGCGCAAACGGCGGACCTCCTCGAGAATGCCCTCGGCATCCAGCTTGTTCTTCAGCCGCTTCAACGCGCGATCGACGGGTTCACCTTTGCGAACGATCACTTCTGGCATCAATAATCACTCCTGAATTTAGAAACAGACTCCTAACCGGCAGAGCGGGAGCCTACTCGGGCTGGGCGGCCCCGTCAAATCTGCTTGGAAAAGCGCCCCCTTGGGACCACCCTTGCACCGCCTGGAGCGAGCAATGGGCGCGATGGGGGGGCCTCAGACTAGGTCAGCGCTGGGCAAGAGGATTGGCCGTGGCCGCTTTTTCGGTAACCTCAGGCCGCAGGGCGGTGGCGCCGCCGCCGCGAGCACGCGTCCACCACAGCACAATGGGCGAGGCGATAAAGATGGAAGAGTAAGTCCCGACAATCACGCCAATAATGATGGCGAGCGAGAAATCCCGCAGCACCGCGCCACCAAAGAAAAATAGGCAAAGAATCGGGATAAGCGTCACGGTGCTTGTAAGAATCGTGCGGCTCAGCGTCTGGTTGATGCTCGAGTTCATGATTTCCTCGATCGTCCCACGCCGTCCGCTGGCCAGACCTTCCCTGATCCGGTCGTAAACAACAATAGTATCGTTGATGGAATAGCCGGCGATGGTTAGGATTGCACCGACCATCGTCAGCGTAAGCTCGCGCCCGAGAAGTGCGAACATACCCACGGTCATGAGCACATCATGTAACAGCGCGACAATCGCTCCTACCGCAAATGAAAGTTCGAAGCGGAAGGTTACGAAAATCAAAATACCCAGGATACCCAGGCCGAGTGCGATCAATGAGCTTTTTGCCAGCTCACCACCGACCAGCGCGCCGACGCGTTCCGAGCCTTCGACCCTAAAGCCAGAGCTTGGCAACGTCTGCATGACTTGCTTTTCGACCTTGTCGCTCGTGTTCAACGGAGTGCGAATGGTGATGTAACTCCTGCCGACTTGCGTGGATTCCTGAATTGAAGCGTCGGCAAGTCCGATTGGTTTTAGCGCGCCACGCACCTGACCGATGTCGATCTTACCGGGGGCGCTTAGTGTGATAAGGTCGCCGCCGCGAAAATCGACGCCGAAGTTACGGTCGCCACGCTTGTAAAAGGCGAATGCGCCAGCCAGGAGCAGCGCGAGCGAGACCATGCAGGCGATAAAACCTTTGCCGAGGAAATTGATGTTTTGCGCTGGAATCAAATGCAACATCGAGACGCGCTTCAACCGTCCGGTATCAACAAACCAGCTGAGGGCGTTGCGGCCCACGACGAGCGCGGTGAAAAGTGAGGCGATAATACCGAATGTGAGCGAAACCGCGAAACCCCTTACAGGTCCTGTCGCCTGCCAGAACAAAATGAATGCGGTGATCAGCGTGGTCACGTTTGCGTCGAAGATCGAGCTGAACGCTTTCTCGTAGGCCGTCTTAAGCGCGACCTTGAGCGATTTGCCCAGTGCCATTTCCTCGCGCAATCGTTCGTAAATGAGGACGTTCGCGTCAACCGAAAGGCCAATCGTCAAGATAATACCCGCGATGCCGGGCAACGTCAGCACGAAGCGAAACATCGTCAGCGCGCCGACGAGCAAGATGAGATTGATAATCAGGGCGAGATCTGCGACGAGACCGGGAACTCTGTAGTAGATGGCCACGCAGACGAGCGTAATCGCAAGTCCGACCAAGCCGGCGAGAACGCTCGCGCGTATGGAATCGAGCCCGAGAGTAGGCGAGATGCTGCGCTCTTCTTCGATGCTCACTGGCGTCTGCAGCGGGTTCTCAAGCACGCTGGCCAGCCCGCGCGCTTCTTCCTCGGTAAATCTTCCAGTGATTTGTGCGTCGCCGCCATAGATTGCATCTTGAATGACGGGCGCAGATTGGATGACTCCATCAAGCACGATCGCGAAGCGATGATGAATGTGCGCGGCCGTGATGTTGCCAAACTGTTTGGCGCCTTCACTGTCGAACCGCAAATGAACTACCCAACCATCTCGCTCATAGGAAGCCCCTGCGCTCGAAACGCGATCGCCCGATAGGTCGGCTTTCTTTTTTACAAGTAATCGTTCTTCCCTGGATTTTTCTTTGGCGCCCGCGACGGCCTCACCGAACTCATTGGTCATCGGTGCGCCCTCCGCACCGATTTTGTAAGTTTCGATCCGGTAATCTGGCGGAATGACTTGCTTTCCTTCATCGATTTCTCGCAATCGCTCGCCATTATCGGGATAAACCAGACGAAACTCGAGCTTCGCCACTCGCGAGAGCTGATCGCGTGCTTCCTGAATCTTCGCGGTGTCGAGTCCGGGAATCTGGACCAGAATCCGATCGCTGCCTACCGGACTGATTATTGGTTCGCTGACTCCAAAAACATCAATACGCTTGCGAATTACTTCGACGGCCTGGTCAAGCATGCCCTTCGTAACTTCTTTGTCCCCGCCCTTCAGCCGGACGAGGAAGGACGTGCCGCCTTGAATATCGAGACCGAGCGCGATCTTTTTCTGGGGCGGCCAAATGGTCACGATACTGAAGATGACCAGCAACAGCATGAGCGTGGTGGCCAGCAGGCGCTTCCGCAGCCCTTGATCGGTGGCAAAATACCATCCGAAGAGGACGAGCATGGCGAGCCCGATGAGAAACGTAAGCGCAGGGGTCATTCCGGTTTACCGATTTAGCGATTTAACAATTTAACAAATTAACTCTCTTTCAGCACCGTCGTGATAGCCGACTTTTCCATCTCGATCTTCACATTGTCGGCTACTTTCACTAGGATGGTGTTTTCCTTCACATTCGAAATTAAGCCATGAATACCGGCGTTGGTGACCACCCGGTCACCAGTCTTCAGACTCGCCATTAATTGTTGCTGCTGTTGCTGCCGCTTTTTCTGCGGCCTGATCATCACAAAGTACATGATGATGAAAATGAAAATCAGCGGCACAAAAAATGAACCAATGCCGCCACCCGGCATCTGTTGGGGAGCCGCGGTTTGCGCCTGAGCAAGAAACGTCTGGAACATATTTAGAATTGGAGAGCGCACCTTAAACGCGAAAGCGTCCCCTGCAATCGTTCTTTCGCGTCGCCCGTATTATCGAGACGTGTTCGCCTTCGCCAACCAGCCTTGGCAAAAGCTACGGGGAAGCGAGGTAAGACCGGTGTTTGTTTGAAAAAGTCAGAACCATTTTGCGCGAGAACCACGAGCAAGGCGGCCGGGCTGGCTGCTGATTTTATTCGCTCGGGTGTGGTGGGGATTCCTCCCCCAACCTCCTCCTCCCGCCACGCTCTCGGTTGGACAGACCGAATTTTTGGCGGCGAACTATATATTCGGAGCTTCGTTAAATCTCTTCGAGAACTCCGCCATCATTGATTTCTGCTCTTCCGGCGATGCATTTCTCATTTTGTCAGCAGCGGCCTTGTGGGCTTCGTCGCCGTTATTGATCTGTTCCATGACATATCGCGGCTTTTCTTTCCTACCTCTTGGAATGAATCGCCAGTGATTTCCAGATCACAGGGTCCGCCGAGGTCTCTACAAGTTAGTTTTTTCATACAATTGTTAGTTAGTTAGGTTTTAGTTCGACTTTTCAATTATAGCATTTCTAAGAGAGTTTGGTGGAGGCAAGGGGATTCGAACCCCTGACCTGCTGATTGCGAACCAGCCGCTCTACCAACTGAGCTATGCCCCCGCGTCCGGCAGCTGCCGGGGCGTGCAAACTAGCACGAGGAGAAAATTCTTCCAGCCACCGAAAAGGCTACGCCGCTAGCCCCTTAGTACGAAATGCGGAAATCGGTCGGAAGCAACGCGCTTGTCGCTGTCGCGCCTCCTGAACCAGGCATGGTCTCATTTGCGCCAACGCCAGGTGGCGACGGCACTGGGATCGGTTGCTGGCCCTTGGATTTGAGTGATTCGTTTAGTGCCGGCAGGTCTTGCGCGAGCAATTGGTCGAATTCTTTTGTGACATCAGCCAGCTCGCGTTTTAACGAATCAATATACGCAATCTGGTAGCCGCCCGGTTTTCCTTCGTAACTGAGAATCGCTCCGTAAAGCTGGTCGGTGTGCTCTCGTAATCGCTCCTCACCGGTGATCGCCCCGCCTTCGGTCGTTGCGACGATTTTCTTCCGGGCCGCATCAATTCTTCCATCGAAGTCGGAGATGTTTTTGCGGATAGGGTCGCCTTCGAGCAAGGTTGCACCGCTCTGGACCAGTGCCTTGCGCAATGAAAGAATCCGGTCCATTAGCGCACTTTCTTCGTCAAAAAGCGCATGGACCTTCATCGCAGCGTCGAACTGTGCCTTGCGATCCGCTGCACTGAATTTAGCCCGGCGATCCAGACCAACCGTCAACTTCGTTTCCGAAGGTTTGCCTGCTTTTGTCAAACGCACCGTGTAGACACCCGGCACAAGCCGCGGACCGCGCGTTCCCGCAAAAGCAATCTGCGCGGCTGGCGGCACGCGCGGAGGTTTCGCACGCATTGTCCAGGTCACACGATTCAGGCCGGGTCGTTTACTGGCCGGCAATTCGTCGATGACGCGCCCCGACGAGTCCAAAACTTCGAGCTTCAGTTTCCCAAACAGATGACGCTCGCGCTGGTAGTAATTGATCACGGCGGCGTCAGGCGGATTGTCACCAACAAAAACGGCGTCGCCATTGGACCATCCGCCACTCCCTTCAATCCGTTGTTGGACGGGTCGCGCTGAAACGAACGCGACTTCCTGCTTCAACAAATCCGGCGTCAACGCGCGCAACGGTTTGATATCGTCAACGATCCAGATACCCCGGCCGTGCGTCGCAAGAACAAGATCGTTATCGCGCGGTTGAATTGCCAGATCTCGAACCGCCACTGCGGGAAAATGGTTGCCTTTAAATTGCGCCCAGTTTTTTCCACCATCGATCGAGACCCAAAGTCCAAACTCTGTCCCAAGAAAGAGCAGATCTGGCTTGACCAAATCTTCCTTGATCACGTGAGCGTATCCGCGAATGCCTTTGGTATCCTGGGCGCTTACAAGCGGCGTCCAGGTCTTTCCGTAGTCGGTTGTTTTGAAAACATACGGCGACATGTCCCCAAAAGTATGTCGATCAAACGTTGCATAAGCGGTCCCGGCGTTGAAATTGCTTGCCTGCACCCAGGTTACCCATGAATTTTTCGGTAAACCCGGAACATTGCCGACGACATTGGTCCACGTTTTGCCGCCGTCACGAGTGAGTTGAAGGTTGCCGTCGTCTGTGCTGACCCAGATCAGCGATTTCTCCTTGGGCGATTCGCTGATCGAGTAAATCGTGGTGTGCATTTCCGCCGAGGAATTGTCCACCGTGACGCCGCCAGATTGCTCTTGTTTCTGTTTTTCCGGATCGTTGGTTGTCAGATCGGGCGAAATGCGTTCCCAGGTCTGGCCGTGATCGCGCGAACGAAAAAGGAACTGAGCGCCGATATAAATCGTCCCCTTTTCGTTGGGCGAAAGCGCGATTGGCGTATTCCAGTTGAAGCGTAGCTTTTCCTTGTAATTGGGTCTTGGCTTAATGTTGCGAGCTTCGTGCGTTTGGCGATTTACCCTCGCGATCTCGCCACCTTGATACTCGGCATAGATGTAATCGGGATCGGCAGGATCCTGAAACATCCAGAAACCGTCGCCGTTGTACATGTTTTCCCACTGCGCGTTGGTAATGCCGCCGGGGTATTGTGATTCGCCCACGAACGAGCTGTTATCCTGCAAACCGCCGTAAACGCGGTAGGGATCTTTGTCATCCACGCTAACGTGATAGAATTGGGAGACTGGCAGGTTTCCAGCTTTCCACCATTTCGCGCCGCCGTTGTACGAATACCACATCCCCCCATCGTCCCCCGAGAACACGACCTGCGTGTTGATTGGATCGATCCAGACGTCGTGCACGTCGCCGTGCATCCCGCCGAATCCGCCGACCACCGCGAAACTTTTGCCCGCGTCCTCGCTGACAATCAGCGAGCCATCAGTTTTAAATATACGATTGGGATTTTTTGGATCGACGATCAAGTTCGCGAAGTAGAACGGCCGCCACACCATCCATTGGCTTTTGTCTCGCTTGTCCCAGGTCACGCCGCCATCGTCGGAGACAAAGAGCGCGCTTTCGGGTGATTCGACAACCGCGTAAACGCGTTTCGGATTCGAAGGTGCAATCGCCACCGCAAGACGTCCGTATGGCTTCTTCGGAAAACCTTTGTTGGCCTCCGGCGTAATCTCCGTCCAGGTATTGCCGCCGTCCGTGGAACGAAATAATCCACTGGCCGAAGGCGCCGTCGGGCTTTCACCACCGGAGCGGTACTCCCAGCCTTTGCGCCGGAAATCCCACATCGCTGCGAACATGATATCCGGATTTGCCGGATCGATCGCCACATCCGTGCAACCAGTCGAAAGATTTTGTCCTTTGAGAATTTGGTTCCACGTTTTGCCGCCATCGGTGGTTTTGTAGAGCCCGCGATGGGGCGAATCGCTCCAGAGCGCGCCGGGCACCGCGGCAAAGACCGTGTCGCTGTTCTTTGGGCTCACTGCGATCTTTGCAATCCGCTCGGACTTTTCCAGACCGGAATGCGTCCATGTTTCGCCGCCGTCGGTAGATTTGTAGATCCCGTCACCAATCGAAACACTGTTGCGGGTCCACGATTCACCAGTTCCGACCCAGACGTTTTTAGAATTTTTCGGATCGAGCGCGATCGCGCCGATCGATTGCACGGGTTGTTCGTCGAATACGGGGCGATATCGCGTCCCGCTATCGTCGGATTTCCAGACGCCGCCACTGGCTGCGCCGACAAATAGCGTAATCTTGCCCGATGGCTCGCGCGCTCCCGCGAGGGCTGAGATGCGTCCGCTCATCGTGGCGGAACCTATGTTGCGCGCACCAAGGCCGGAGATAGTTGCCGAGTTGAACGGCGCTTCCTCCGCGCGGCAAGGAATGGCGTAAAAAAGCAGCAAGGCTGGGAAAACAAACTTCAGAGAGCGCATGAATGGCTGATTTTCAGATGTGCAAAACAGAAATCATTTAGAAGCGGGAAAATGAAATATGGCATTATCCACCGGCACGTTGGCCTCGACTTTATCGATGATTATCCTTTGCTTGTCCGGCGCTCCCTTGCGCCCGAACTCGATTGACGTTGGCACGAATACGCTCCCGGCCTTTTCATAATCGCCCAAGTCGGTCTCTACTTCCTCGTATGCGCCATGTCTGGTCCGTTGTGTTAAGACACGAATCTCCAAAAAGTGATCAGGATCCAGATAGACAAAACTTACGTCCCCGTTTTTCCGCACGACTTTCAACTTGTGCGCTGGGGTCCCATCGACGTCTTCGGTTCCCAGATATTCGACAGCGCTTCCTTTCGCTTTCCAATCGACCAATGGCCCATCGATCTCCGCGTCTTCCACGAGCGCTTTGACATCATCGGCCGACATTCGTTCGGGATCTTTGCGTCCAAAGAATGGTGAGACCTTCCATCCTTCCCTGCCGTCATACGCCTCGATCTCTGTCATCCCCTGCAGAGATGCCTCAGTGCGTACCTCATCGGGCCGCTTGTTGACTTGCAGATAGGCGTATTCGTTCTGGCCCTGTTGCACCAGCATCTTGCCAGTGAGACGCAAGGATTGCAGGCCATGCAGCGCGCTCGCGCCGCCCCTGGCTTCGATGTTCTTTGCAATCAATTCATCGACGGTCGGCTGACTTTTATCCTGACCGAACGCTATCGACCCAACAAATGCCGCGAAAATGAGGTAAACGATGAAGCGCGAATACATGCGAAGTTTGTCAGGCGAAAGTGAAAAAGCGCATCGCACCGATATGCAAAGCAGGCAACAAAGCAAGCTTTCCCATAAATCTTCTTTGAGAGAAGGATGAGCCCAAAGGCCGATTTGGATTCAAAATTATTTCACTCCCCTGACGCTGGTGGCATCCATCCCACCAGAGCGCGATTTGCGGCGTCGGCGTAGAGCGAATTTTAGATTGTTCATGTCATTCGGTGCGCAATGCTTCGATCGGATTAATTTGCGCGGCCCGGCGAGCCGGGAGCCAGCAAGCTAGAAAGGCAACAGCGACAATAAGCGTCGCAACTGAAACGAAAGTGATCGGATCCCAAGCGGTGACGCCGAAAAGGAGACTGCTCATCACTCGTGTGGAGGCCAGCGCACTGAGCAACCCAATCCCAATGCTGATAAGGACGAGCGTCATGCCCTGCCCGACGACAAGACGAAAGATCGAGGAGGGCAACGCGCCGAGCGCCATACGAATGCCAATCTCGCCCGTGCGTTGCGAAACCGAATACGCGATTACGCCGTAGATTCCGACAGACGTGAGAATCAAAGCGACGGCACCAAAGATTGACAACAACAACGCGTTGAAACGCGCTCCGGCCAGCGAACCGGCCCGATATTCGTCGAACACACGGATATCGGTAAATGGCAAGGTCGGGTCAACGTGGTCTAACTCTGCCCGAAGCGTCTTAGCCATCGCCGCCGGATTTGAAGTTTCGCTACGCAGCAAGATCGTCGCAACGGGCCAGGGCACTTGCGCAATGGGCAAATATACCTCCGGCTCAAACTCATCCCGCAGCGAGAGGTTCTTTGCGTTGCCGACTACACCCACTATCTCGCGCATTTGCGGCGATTGATCGGTGACAGACCAGGCCGGCCTTATTTGTTTGCCAACGGGGTCTTTTCCTCGGAAATATTTTTCTACGAAACGCTCGTTGACGATTGCTACGGGCTTCGAATCGAGCCGATCACTATCGGCGAAGAACCGGCCGCGCAGGAGCGGCATCCCCACGGTTTGGAAATAATCGAAACCAATCAGCCGAGTGATCGAAAGCGGCTGCTCACTTTCCGGCAATGGATGTTCGGGCAGATCGAATTGCGTCGTGCTGATTGAGCCGCTCAATGGTAAAGGAAGCACCGTGCTGGCTGCTCCCACGCCAGGCAAAGCGCGCAGCCGCGCCAGGAGCTGTTCGTAGAACCTAGCAATCTTGTCAGCGTTCGAGTACGCGGTTGGCGGCAGCGTCACACGCGCGGTCAACAGCTGTTCCATTCGCAATCCCGACTGGACCTTGCCCAAGCGGGCGAAACTTTGCAGAAGCAAACCGGCACTGATCAGAAGGATAAGCGCGAGCGCAATTTCGACGACTACGAGTGCACGACCCAGACGCGCCGGTTGACCGCCGCCAATCGAGCCGCCTGCGTTCGCTTTGAGGGACTGATTCAATTCAACCCGCGTCGCTTGAACTGCCGGAGCAAGACCAAAAATAATCCCCGTGGCAAATGAAATCCCGAGCGTGAAAATAAGAACCGGAGCATCAACCTGGATATTTTCAGCACGCGGAATCTGTTTCGGCACCAACGCAATGAGGCCCTGTGTTCCCCAGAGGGCGATCACCAGACCGAGTGCGCCACCGATCGCCGCGAGGAGCACACTTTCGCTCAGCAACTGCCGGATAATGCGACCGCGTCCAGCGCCGATGGCAATACGCACCGCAATTTCGCGCGCGCGCGACGAAGCTCGCACCAGCAAAAGATTGGCAACATTGACACTCGCGATCAAAAGGACGCACGCGACCGCACCCGAAAGGATCCAGAGCGCGACGCGAACGTCCCGGACTAGGTAACCCGCCAATGGGTGCACGATTAAATCCCAATCCGAGTTCGTAGCTGGGTTCTCTTTTTTGATCGCCTCGGCCAGTGCGTGCATCCCGGCGCTTGCCTGTTCGATGCTTATGTTTGGGCGCAGACGCCCAACGCAGCGCAATAACCGATTGTCGCGCTGCTCGGTAGTTGGTGGCCGACCGCCGAGTGGAACGGTGTCTACTGCGGTCGTGACATAAATGTCCGTCGGCTCGGTTTCAATCGGGTACTGAAAGCCGGCCGGCATGACGCCGATAATCGTGAATGATTGTCGGTCCAGTGTTAATTGGCGGCCGAGCACGCTGGGATCACCGTTGAATTGACGCCGCCAAAATTCATTGCTCAACATCACGCTCACACCGCGTGAGCCACCGCCGGCCTTTTCATCGTCGAGCTGAAAGCTGCGACCAAGGGGGGGTTTGATTCCCAGCGTATCGAAGAAATTCCCGGTGACGCGCTGGCCGCGAAGGTTTTGCACTTCCACTCCACTAGAGAATGCGAATCCTTTGTCGCGATAAGCCGCCAATTGCGCGAAGCTGCGATTGCGTGACCGCAGATCGAAGAACTCCGGAAACGAAATCGTGTCTAACCGCCCGGCTCGACTCGAATCGCGTGTGTTGTGTCCTCCGAGCGCGACGAGCTCGTCAGGATTTGGAAAGGGCAGCGGCCTGAGCAACACCGCATTGACCACGCTAAAGATGGCGGTGTTCGCGCCGATGCCGAGGGCGAGAGTAAGAGTCGCGGCGGCCGCAAAGCCGGGCGTCTTGCGGAGTTGGCGGAGCGCGAAGCGGAGATCGTCGAACATAGTTCAGTTCATTCGTAGCGAAGCGCGACCATGGGATCGACGTTTATTGCAGTGCGCGTCGGCAGATAACAGGCCATTAGTGCGCTGACTGTGAGCAGTACCGCAACGACCACAAACGTGAGGCGATCAGTCGGACTAATTTGGTAAAGGCTCGCAGACAAAATCCGAGTAACCGCGTACGCACCGAGCAAGCCTGACACTAAACCCGTGCCGATGAGACTTAGCCCGTGGCTGAAAACGAGCCGCAAGATATCGCCCCCGCGCGCTCCCAGTGCCATGCGCAGCCCAATCTCGCCAGTGCGTTGGCTAACTGAATAAGCCATCACGCCATAAAGCCCGACGATTGCCAGAACCAGGCCGATGCCGCCCAAACTTCCCATCAAAATCGAGATGAACCGTTCCCGCATGAGAACCTCCACGAAATACGCCCTCATCGTCGTGGTGTTCGAGATCGGTTGATTGGGATCAATCGAATGAATGGCGTTGCGAATTGAAACGATCACATCCGATGGACGCTGACTGGTGCGCACCACCAGATACAAAGGATTGCTACTCTCCTGCTGAGCGTAGGGCAGATACCACGCTGGCCGGTCAGTTCTGAAGTTAAACCGGTCTTCCTTAATGTTTTCGACCATACCGACCACGGTGATCCATGGAAAGCCCGTCTCGTTTGGGCCACCGCGCCGGATGTGTTTGCCGATCGGTTCCTCGCCGGGCCAGGCCTGCCGCGCCAATTCCTTATTGACCACGACAACCGGCAGGCTTTGCGCGGTGTCTTCGCTCGTCACCGCGCGGCCCTTCAGTAATGTCGCGCCGAGCGTCTTGAAATAATCCGGACTAACGAGGCGATGAATTGTCGCTGGCGCCGACGTGTCCGAAGGGGGCAAACCTCCTTCGACGGTGTAGGACGAAGCGGAATCGAACAGTTCAAGCGGGAAATTGGTCGTGGTAGACGCCGACACCACGCCGGGCAAAGCTTGCACCTGTTCTAGCATTTGCTGAGCAAACGCAACGCGCTGGGAATGCTCGCGGTACTTATTCGGCGAGAGCGCCATCTCCATCACTAGCAAATTGTCGGGCTGGAAACCGAGACGAATCCGCTTCAGATGATAGAAGCTTTGCACGAGTAGCCCGGCAGCAACGAGCAGTGTCGCGGCGACTGCGAGTTCGCTTATAACAAGCAGATCGAGCACGCGCCGCCCGCCAAAAGTACCGCCGATGCGCTGTTCTCGTTGTTTCATTACGCTGATCAGGTCGCGCGACCGAATCACTTTCAGCGCTGGCACGAATCCAAAGATCGCCACCGTCAGCACCGAAAGGATGAAGGCAAAGCCAACCACATGCGCATCGATCCGGAAGTCGAGCAAGAAGCTCGTAAACGACACAGCCTGGACAGGACTCAACCTGCCGAGCACAGGCGCAATGCAATATGCCGACAGCAAACCCACCACGCCTCCGAGCAAGGCCAGGAGCAAACTTTCCGTCAGTAACTGGCTAACAATTCTGGAGGGAGCCGCACCTAAAGCAAAACGAATACTAATTTCCCGCTCGCGCACGACTCCTCTTGCTAATAAAAGATTTGCGAGGTTGGTGCAGCAAATTAACAACACGAACCCGACAGCCGCAGCCAACGCAAAGAGTGCTTTTCGCGTCGTGCCACGTAAATCTCCGATGAGGTTTTGCCGAAGCGAGATCAGCTTGTAACTCCAACCGCGCCTGAACTGCGGATATTCCTGCTCGAGGCTCATAGCGATGCGTTTTAGTTCGACATCGGCCTGGCTGAGATTCACACTCGGCTTTAGCCGCGCGACAAAATCGTAACCGGTCCGGGCACGTTCCTGCAGCGGCAGAGCTTCGACATTCAGCTGCAGCGGAACCCAAATATCCGCCGCGAACGGCATGTTGAAGCCGGGCGCCAGAACGCCAATTATAGTATAGGGCCCCTCCTCGAAATTTAATGATCGCCCGATTACGCCGGCATCTCCGCCGAACATGCGTTGCCACAGCTCATAACTGATCGTCGCCACTGGCGGCCCATCGGGCCGATCTTCTTCCTGACGGAAAAGACGGCCGGCAGCAGTCTTGACGCCTAGGGTGCCAAAGTACCCAGCGTTAACGGCAGCGCCGCGCAAGCGTTGCGGTTCGCCGCGCCCGATCAAGTTAAAAAATCGCTGACTGCCAACGCCACAATTTGTGAAGGACTGACTTCGCTCTCGATACGCGGCATATTCCAGCAGAGATGTTGTGTAGGGATCGATGCTTTCGCGCATGGCATAACCGGAAGTTAGCTCGTGCGGTTTTTCCACCGGCAGCGGCCGAAGAAACAGTGCATTCAGGGCGCTGAAAACGACCGTGCTTGCTCCGATGCCAATAGCCAACGTCGCGACAGCCACGACCGTGAAGCCCGGCGCTTTTGCCAGCATGCGAAGAGCGAATCGCAGGTCAGATATCATGCCGCTCCTTTCACGATCCAACCGTCCCGCAGCTGCACGATGCGTTTGCCATAAGAGGCGTTTTTCTCGGAGTGCGTGACCTGCACGATGGTCATGCCTTCGTCATTCAGCTTGCGGAACAGCTCCATAATCTCCTCGCCCTGGCTGGAGTGCAGGTTCCCGGTCGGTTCATCGGCGAGCAGAAGTTTCGGTCCAGAGATGATCGCGCGAGCGACGCCCACAAGCTGCTGTTGTCCGCCGGAAAGCTGGCGCGGATATAAATCTTTTTTGCCGACAATTCGGAAACGATCAAGCATGTCCCCGACTAGCGCGGCGCGTTCGCTCTTGCTGTAGTGACGATACGACAGTGGGATATCGAGGTTTTCGTACACCGTGAGGTCATCGAGCAAGTGATACTGCTGGAACACGAATCCGATCTGCTCGTTCCGCAGTGTGGCGCGTTCCTTCGGCTTCAAATGATGCACCGCGGTTCCATCCAAAAAATATTCACCGCGCCAGCCGTGATCGTGCATTCCGAGAATGTGCAACAGCGTCGACTTGCCTGCACCGGATGGTCCCATGATGGAAACGAAGTCGCCCTCCTGGACTTCTAGGTTGATGTCGCGTAAGACGTAAAAGAACTTTTCTTTTGCCAAGGGATAGCAGCGCTCGACGTTGTGAAGTCGGATCATCATGCGTTGTGACTAAGCGCGATCATCGGATCGGCGCGTGTTGCGCGAAGGGCCGGGATGTAACTGGCAAGCAAAGCGACCGCTGTCAGCGCGATCGTTACAAAAATAAACGTGGCGGCATCAAATGCGCCGACGTTATAGAGCAATGCCGATAGCGTCCGAGTCGATAAAAGAGCGAGAACCAGTCCGATCGCCGTGCCGATCCCGACAAGTTTCAATGCATGGCCGACAACGAGCCGCAAAACATCGCTGCGTTGAGCGCCCAACGCCATGCGAACACCGATTTCGTGTGTGCGTTGGACGACCAGATACGAAATCACTCCGTAAATTCCAACGCCCGCGAGCAACAACGCGATTCCAGCAAAAGTCCCAAGCAAGACAACTGACATTCGGCGCGGCGCAATCGAATCAGCCGTGACAGCTTCAAGAGTGCGAACATTTGCGATCGGCTGATCGGGATCAACCGCCTGGATTTCGCGGCGAATAGCTGACGTGAGACTGCGCGGATCCTTCCCGCTCCGCACCGTCAGGATCATGCTGCTCTCCGGGCGTTGGGCGAGCGGCAGATAATACTCGGGCTGCGGATCGAGATCGAGACCGCAATGTCGCATGCTTCGGATGATTCCGACAATGGTGAGCCATTTGGGATCTTTGCGCGGATCATCAAACGTGATCCGTTTTCCAAGCGCGTCTTCATTGGGCCAATATTTTCTCGCCAGCGTATCATTGATGATCACAACGCCGGGCATATCTATTTTGTCAGCTTCACTAAAAAAACGACCGCGCAGCAGCGGCGTCTTTAGTACTCGGAAATAATCTGGGGTGATAATGCGAAGTTCTTCGTCCGGTCCCGGCTCGCCAGGGCCAGACATCCGGCCTTCAATCGAAAATGATGAATCGGTGTTCGAGCCGCTCAACGGCAATACGATCGTGAAAGCGGCTGCTTCAACTCCAGGCAATTGCTGAACGCGACGGAGCGCTTCGTTCCAAAAATTGACCGTCGCTTCGCCGTGATGATAGTCGGCGCTTTCGCGCTGCGGATATTTCGTGTCCGGCAGACTCAACTCCGCCGTCAAAACGTTTCGGCGATCGAATCCAGGATCGATGTTTTGTACGCGCGCATAGCTCTTCAGCAAAAGCCCGGCGCCAACGAGCAACACAAGCGCAAGCGCGATTTGGGCGACGACAAGTGAATTGCGCATCTGATTGTGCCTCGCTCCGGGCGTTGAAGAACGGCCGCCTTCCTTCAATGCTTCGGTCAGTTCCGGTTTTGCACTAGCGAACGCCGGAATTGATCCAAACAAAATTCCGGCTCCAACTGCAATGACGGCGGTAACGATGAGGACAACAACATCGACATTGGCCTCGGCCAGGCGCGGAACCGTGCGCGCGCCGATTTGCTTGAGCGATTCAAGCCCCCAAACGGAAAGAATTATTCCACCCGCCGCGCCACCCAGAGCGAGTACGACGCTTTCGGTCAGCAATTGCCGCAATAACCGCCAGCGTCCAGCCCCGAGCGCGACGCGAATCGCCAGCTCCCGTTCCCGCGCACTCGCGCGCGCCAGCAGCATGGTCGCCAGATTCGCGGACGCGATCAGAAGCACGAAAACCACCGCGCCGAGCAAAATCGCCAAACCGGTGCGCATTCCACCGACGACCTGACCATGGAGCGGATAGATTCGAGCGGCGAAACCTCCGCCGCTGTAATTGTTGGGATATGTCTGGATCCAATTTGCAATAATCGTGTCCAGTTCTGCCTGGGCCTTTGCCACCGAGACGTCCGAACGCAATCGAGCAATCAGACCGTAACTGCGGGACCCGCGCTCTTTAAGTTCCAGCGGTGTGAATGCGAGCGGTTTCCAAATGTCAACGCGTTCGGCGAATTGATTGCCCTGAATACCGAACAGCGGAATCGGAAATTCAAATCTTGCAGGCATCACGCCGATGACGGTGTAATTCCGGCCGTTCAACAGAAGAGACTTGCCGACGAAGGCTGGATCGGAATTGAAACGACGTTTCCAAAGGCGTTCGCTGATTACGATGACATCGTCGTGACCCTGTCCTTGCTCCTCACGGGCAAACGTCCGGCCTTTAATCGGCTCAACTCCCAGCAAAGGAAATAATGCTGGCGAGACGACCGCGCCGGAAATGCGCTCTGGAAGATCGCCGCCGCCGAGATTGAATGTTTGGTAAGTAAACGCGACGATGTTTGTCGCACTTTGGAATCGCTTTTCCAAGTCGAAGTATTCTGGCGGAGAAACCGGGATTCGGTCGAGCCCTTGGGTTGCAAATTGTTCCCAGATCAAGGCGAGCCGCGAAGGTTCCTGGTACGGCAGCGGCCTGACCAGAAGCGCATTGATCAAAGCAAAGACCGCGCTGTTCGCGCCAATCGCCAGTGCCAGAGTCGCAATGGCGATGACTGTAAAGCCGGGAGATTTTGCGAGTTGGCGGAGCGCGTATCGGAGATCGGTCATACGATTTCAATCAGTAATTGAAAATTCCATTCATTCCATCCGCAGCGCTTCGATGGGATCCACAAGGCTGGCACGCCGCGCGGGTAAAAAACAGGCGATGAGCGCCACCAGCGATAGCGTCAACAGAGCGCTGATGAGCGCTGCCGGGTCTAATGGCGCGACGTTGTAGAGGACGCTTCGCAAAGCGCGGCTGGCAACAAAGGCCCCGAGCAACCCCGCGGCCAGTCCGATTCCAACCAGAACAGCCCCCTGACCAAGGACAAGCCGCAGGACATCACCGCGGCTGGCACCGAGGGCAAACCGAATGCCGAGCTCGCGTGTGCGCTGGGTGACAATTAATGCCATGACGCCGTAAAGCCCGATACTCGCGAGAATCAGCGCGAGTCCCGCAAATACACCGAGTAACGTCATCGTCAGGCGCCGCGAAGCGAGGCTGTCGTCAATGTTTTCCTCGATCGTTGGGATATCGGAAACGGCCTGGTCGCGATCCAGCGCCGCGATTTGGTCTTTGATCGGACTGACCAGGGAATGCGGATTGAAGCCTGCTTGCGCGCGGACTATCAGATCCTGCTCGCCCTTCGCAAACTGCGATGCGCTGAAGTACATCATCGGTAAGTTACGCGCATCCTCTTTTTCGCCTGGGGCATTGTTCCGGGTGTGCGGCACAACTCCGATAATCGTGAGCGGGACCCCATTCTCTGCCGGCAATCCGATCGTAACCGGATCGTCAATCTGTTTGCCGATTGGATCGATGCCGGGAAAAAATTTTTGCGCGGCAAGCGCATCGATCACAACCGTTCCCGGACGACTCTTCACATCTTCCGGTCCAAAATTTCTGCCGCGCAAAATCGACATACCAAGCGCGGGAAAGTAATCCGGTGAAATAATCGCCATCTCGCTGGTCGGCTCCTGACCAGGAGGATCAGGAGGCTTGCCTGTCATGTGAAACGAACTGTCCCACTCGTGATAATCGAATGGTGCGTTGTTGCAAATCGCCGCTGCGCTCACACCCGAGAGCCGTCTCACTCTTTCAATCAATTGATCGTAAAAGCGAACGATCTTCTCCGGCGAATCGTAGCGCGATGCCGGCAGTGCGACGCTCATGGTCAAAACTCCATGCGGATTGAATCCAAGCGGCACCTGCTGCGAAAGCCAGAAACTCTTCAACGTTAAGCCTGCTGCCGCGAGCAGCAGGACCGCAAGAGCAACTTGTGCAATCACAAGGATTGCGCGAGTCCGCTGTCGTTGCGCGCCGCTACTGCCGCGCGCGCCGTCCTCGTGTAACTCAGCTGCCATCGAGGCGATGTTCGAGACGCGTAGCGCGGGCCACGTTCCAACGAGCAGTCCGGCAAACACTGAAATAATGGTGGTGGTACCAAGCACCAAGCCATCGATATTCGTTTCTTGAAATCGCGGCATATTAGGCGGAAGAAGCGAGCGAATTGCGTCAAGACTCCACACGCCGATCAGCGCGGCGCAAATGCCGCCTAGCAAGGCGACGACTCCGCTCTCCACCAATACCTGGCGCGCCAGGTCCCAGCGGCTAGCACCAAGCGCGGCGCGCACTGCGAGTTCTTTGCGGCGCGTAATACCGCGCGCGATCTGAAGATTCGCTACATTCGCGCACGCGATCAACAAGACACAAGCTACGGCCGCGAGCAGCACGCAAAGAAGATATCCGTATTGGCCTACCGAATACTCGAGCAGCAACTTTGCGGAGACCTGCCGGCCAGTGTTCGAATCTGGAAAACGCCGGGCAAGATCGGCCGCGATGGTATCGAGCTCCGCGATTGCCTGCTTTAATGTCGCTCCCGTTTTTAAGCGGCCCAGACACGAAAAAGCTTCGTGATTGCCACGCGACAGGAAATCATGATCGGCGCGCAAATCGGCCAGCGGTAGAAAAATATCGCAGTTTCGCGGGAAACGAACGCGTTCCGAAACAACGCCGACAATCTCACGCGGCACGCCATCGACATTCAATCGTTGTCCGATTGCGATCGGCAATGCGCCGAATCGCTTTCGCCAAACTCGTTCACTGATAAGGGCTACCTTCGCCGCGCCAGGAACATCGTCGCCCTCTACGAAATCACGGCCGACCAGCGGGGGAACTTGTAAGATCGACAAGTAATTCGCGGTAATCCGCCCGGCTCGAATTGCTTCCGGCGGCGATGTTTCATCAGAACCAGAGAGGCTCACACCCTCCGTCCTTGCCAGTGCGAGATCGGTGAAGCTTTTCTGCGTGACGCGCCAGTCGAGATAATTCATGTAACTGACCGAGCCTGATTCGAAACCGGATGGCCCGAGTAATCTCTCACGCAGCAACACCAGCTGCTCTGAATGGGGATAAGGCAGTGGCCGCAACAAAACCGCGTTCACTACGCTGAAAATCGCAGTGTTTGCGCCGATACCGAGCGCAAGGACGAGGACGGCGATGAACGTGAATCCCGGCTGCTTCAGCAGTTGGCGGAAGGCAAATTGAAGGTCCTTCAACATGGGTGCTGTGGTCCTTATTCAGCTCGAAGCGCTTCGATTGGATTTATCAATGTTGCGCGCCTCGCTGGAAACAAACACGCCAGCAATGCAACCAGCGCGAGGGTTACTGCTGTTACAGCAAGGAGCGCCGGATTGTGCGGCGAAACTTGGTAAAGCTGCGTAGTGAGCAAACGACCTAACGCAAGCGCAGCGACGATTCCGATAACAAGTCCCAGTACGACAGGAGCCATTCCCTGACGAACAACAAGCCGCAGCACATCTGCAGTTTGTGCGCCGAGGGCCATACGTACGCCGATTTCGCCCGTCCGTTGCTCGACGGTATAAGCGACTGCACCATAGATCCCAACGGCCGCCAAAAGCAGCGCGACGCCAGCGAAAACACCAAGCAAGATCATCATCAGTCGTGCCTGCCCAAGTGCCTGCGCGATGATTGCATCCATCGATCGTGGTTGGGCGATGGCGAGCCCCGGATCGATCGTATTGATTGCGGATTGCACCAATTTCGTTACCGCTTCGGTTTTGAAATTGCTGCGCACCGCAATGGTCATGAACGGAAAATTCTCCTGTGCCCAGGGCCTATAGAACTCCATGTCGTTAGGCCGGGCGATTCGATCCGAACGCACGTCGCCGACAACGCCGACAATCTCAGCCGGAACACTGAGAGCAGTAACTAACAGCGTCTTGCCGACCGGGTTCTCCTTTCCGAAGACCTTCCGCGCGCCGGCCTGGCTGATCAAAATCACGCTCGGGCGATCGGCAACATCCTGCTCATTGAAGTCGCGCCCGGACAGGATTGGAATGCCCCAGGTGCGAAAATATCCCGGCGCCACGTCGTGCGATGGCGCGCCTGCACGTTGCACTACTGGCAACACTTCGCGGTCAGCTCGAGCATAAAGAGTCCTCCCGTTGCCACCCGCCAGCGGAAAATCGCTACTCACCGAAGCGTTTTCGAAACCAGGGATAGTTCGCAATACGTTCAGCGCCTGTTCGGCGAAACGTTGCCGCGCACTGATATCAGGATACTGCACCTGCGGGAATGTGACGAAGCCGACCCACAGATGATCAGCGCGAAATCCAGTGTTCTGGTGACTCAACCGCACGAAGCTGGCGATAAGCAGCGCCGCGCCTGCAAGCAATGTGACGGACAGCGCGACCTGCGCGCCGATCAAAAGTTTTCGGAAACGTTGCTGGTGCACGCTGCCGCTAGTTCCACGTCCGCCCTCCTTCAGACCCTCAATCAAATCTGCGCGCGAACTTTGCCAGGCAGGATAAATACCCATCGCCAGACCGGTAAGAAGCGAAAGTGCCATCGTAAAGCCGAGCACCGGCAACGAAATGCTCGTTGCCTTATTTCCTTCAAGGGGAAGGAAATTGGCCGCCATTTTCGGCACAAGCGGCACCAATTGCCAAGCGAGAGTCGCGCCGAAGATTCCAGCGATCACACTGACGAGAACACTTTCTAAAATAAACAGTCGCAACACGCTGCTGCGGGATGCTCCCATCGCCATGCGCAGCGCGATCTCACGCCGCCGACCGCTAAAACGCACGAGCAGTAGGTTGGCCACGTTGCTGCACGCGATCAACAGAACGAGGCCGACCGCCCCGAGCAGCGTCGCGAACGCTGGTCGCAGATCTTGCGTAACATCTTCCGGCAGCGTCTTGGCGACAGTTGTAAACTGCGCGTCGATTTTATCTGGGTACTGTGTGCGATAACTTTGCTCCAGTGACGGCAACGCCGCGCGAACTTGATCGATAGTCTCGCCCGGTTTCAACCGGCCGATTACGCGCAAGAAACCGGTGCCGTGCATCATGCGTTCGTGCGAAAAGCCTGGAATGGCGAACGGTTTTGTCGTCCAGACCTCATTGCCGTTTGGCCCCACCCACATTACCGGCATGTTCGGCAGCACCCCGACTATCGTGTGCGCCGCGCCGTCGAGCGTAATGCTGCGGCCGAGCACATTTGGGTCGCCGCCGAGGCGCTTCTGCCAAAAGCCTTTTGTGATCAGCGCGACGTCCGCGCCCTCCTCTTCATCAGGCCGAAAATTCCGGCCGAGTATTGGCCGGACGCCAAGCACATCGAAGTAGTTCGGAGTTATCCTACCACCAAAAACCTGAACGGGATCGCCGACTCCAGTAAGTGTGAAGAGAAATCCATTCTCGGCGGCAAAACCGTCAAAAAGCGTTTGTCCTTCGCGGTAATGTTGAAAGCGTGGCGCGGAGATCGCGATATCGACAAGATTGCGCGACTTGTCGCCGGCGAACATGTGGACAGCGCGCGACGGCTCCTCGAATGGCAGCCCGCGCAAAAACAGATCGTTGATCAAGCTGAAGATCGTGGTGTTCAGTCCAATCCCGAGCGCCAATGTGATGACAGCAATTAACGTGAATGCAGGTGACTTGCGGAGCTGGCGCAAAGCAAACTTTAGGTCATTCATATCACTCGGTGCGTAGTGCTTGGATCGGATCGACAAGTGTGGCGCGACGTGCCGGGATATAGCTTGCCGCTAAGGCGGCGAGCGCGAGCAGAACGATGACAGCGCAATAAGTGGGGAGATCGGTCGAACCGACTCCATACAGCAGCGCCGCGAGCAGACGCGTTGCACCCGCGGCTCCGATGACGCCCGCGGCAATTCCCGCGCCAACCAACACCAGACTTTGCCGCAGAATAAGCCGCAACATATCCGTGCGTTGCGCACCGAGCGCCATGCGAATGCCGATCTCGTGCGTACGTTGGGAAGTGATGTAGCACATCATCCCGTAAACACCCACCATCGCGAGCAGCAACGCTGCGCCCGCGAACCCGCCCAGCATCATCATGCTGAAACGGCGGTTATCGAACGACGCGGCGACGATCTGCTCGATCGTTTCGAATTTCGCCGGCGTTTCCGGATTCAAGGCGCGCGCTTCACGTCGCATCGTGGCGGTCAATGCAGCCACATCGCCGCGACTGCGCACGACGATCGAAAACTCCGCGGTGGTTGCGGGACGTTGAAAATAATTTGTGTAAACGGTCGGACGCACCTCACGATCCAATCCGTTGTCGCGCACATCGCCGACGATGCCGACGATGTTCAACAAATGCAGATCGCCATCCATGTTTCCATATTGAATCTGCTTGCCGATCGCGTCCTCGTTAGGCCAATAACGGCGCGCCAGCGATTGACTAACGAGCGCAACGTGCGGCGCATCCGGTCCATCGCTCTCCTGAAAAGACCGACCGCGAATCAGCGGAATGCCCATAGCCGCAAAATAACCGGCGCTGGCCGCGCGATAATCCGCATCGCGCGCGCGTTCGCCCGGCGAAAGCGCGTCGAATTGCCGGATGAGTTCCTGCATTGTCTCGGCCGGCTTGGCGCCGTGCGCTTCCATGAAGGTGCCGTTGGCGCCGTTGCCGCTCATTGGCAGCGCACTGGTCCCGCCGGCGTTTCTCACGCCCGGCAATGATTCGATGCGCTCGAGTAAAAGCCGATTAGATTGCGCCAGCGAACGCATCGCCGCGGGCTCCTCCGGTTGCGGCATCGTGACGGTCATGGCGATGACGCTTTCCGCGCGAAAGCCGGGATCAACCGCAAGCAACCGCTGAAGACTTCGTCCGAGCAAACCGGCGCCCACGAGCAGGATCAATGTTAGCGCGACCTGCGCGATGATGAGCAGATTGCGCGCGCGAGTCTGCCGCGCGCCAGCCGAACTGCGTCCCGCGTCTTGCAGATCGGATTGCAACTGACCGCGCGTCGCGTGAAAGACCGGGACGAAACCGAGCACGACCGCGATCAACACCGAAATCGCGAAGGTGAAGACAAGGACGTTCGTGCTCACACCGATCTCACCGATGCGCGGCAGATCGCCGTGATAAAGACTAACGATCAAATGCACGCTCCACGATGCGAGCAACGTGCCGATCGCTCCGGCCAGCAGCGTTAAGAGCAGCGTTTCCGCGATGAATTGCCGCGCCAATCTTCCGCGCGAAGCGCCGAGCGCGGCGCGCAGCGCCACTTCCCTGCGCCCCACCGTTGCGCGCACGAGCAAGAGATTCGCGACATTTGAGCACGCGATCGCGAGCAGCAATCCGACTGCGCCGCACAAAATAAACAGGACGCTGCGGATATCGCGCACAAAACGCTCGCGGAACGAGAGCAGACCAAAACTTGCGGCGTCGGTTTGTGAACCGTGTTCCAATTTCAACGCGCGACCAATCGATGCGACTTCGGCGCTGGCTTGTTGAAACGAAACACCGGGACGCAGCCGAGCGATGACGCGAAAATTGTGCGCCGTCCTCGACTCGTAAGGCGGGTAAACGGCGGCACTCGGAAACCAAACATCGGTGTCAGCGGGAAACTCCGTTTGCGACGGCAGGACGCCGATCACCGCGAAATTGCGATTGGCAAACCGAAGCGCAGTTCCATCCAAACTCGCGCGGCCCACCAGCATGCGTTTCCAAAAACCGTAGCTGACCACCGCGACCTGATTTCCTTCGCGCAGCGTTTCAGAAGAAATGAGGCGGCCCAGCGCCGGCGCCACGCCGAGCACGCGAAAGAAATCGGCGGAGACGCCGCAAACATTTGTCCGCACCGGTTCGCTCCCGCCCGCCACCGCCTCCGGACTGCGGGCATAACTTGCCACTGCTTCGAAGCTGCGATTGCGCGTCACGAGATCGTCGAAGTTCGGTTGCGCGAACGGCATGCCACGTCCGGCTTCATTCAGTTCGCTCACTTCGACGAGACGTTCTTGCGATGGATACGGCAACGGCCGCAACAAAACTGCATCGAGCACGCTAAAAATCGCAGTCGATGCGCCGATGCCGAGCGCCAGCGTGAGAATGGCCACGAATGTGAAACCGGGCGATTTGCGGAGCTGTCGCAAAGCGAAGCGGAAATCGTTCATGTCGATCTTACTTGAAAGTGTTCGTAATCATTCGGTGCGCAGAGCTTGGATCGGATCGACAAGTGTGGCGCGGCGTGCCGGGAGCAGACAGGCTAGGAGCGCCGCCGCACCAAGAATCGCAACCGTCACGCTGAGCAGAAGCGGATTGTAGGCTGAGATTTGGTAAAGCTGGGATGTGAGCAATCGTGCGAGGGCTAGCGCGGCAGCCAATCCGACGATCAATCCGGTTGCCACCGGTTTCATTCCCTGCGTTACAACCAATTGCAGCACATCCGCGGTTTGCGCGCCGAGGGCCATGCGTATTCCAATCTCGCCGGTGCGCTGCTCGACGGTGTAAGCGACCGCGCCGTAAATTCCGACCGTTGCCAAGAGCAAGGCCGTGCCGGAAAAAATTCCCAACAACCACATCATGAGCCGCGCCTGGCCGAGTGCCTGCGCGACAATCTTGTCCATCGCTTGGGGAATAGCGATCGCCAACCCGGGATCGACCGTGTTGAGCGCCGACTGCACCACTTTAGTCACCGCATCCTCTCTGAGCGTGCTCCGCACCGCGATTACCGCGAACTGAAAATTCTCCTGGGCCCACGGACGGTAGATTTCCACCTCGTCCAGTTTCCCGATGCTCCGCGTCCGCACGTCGCCCACGACGCCGATGATTTCCACCGGTGTGCTCCCACTCGAGACCAGAAGCGTCTTGCCGATCGGATTTTCGTTGCCAAAAACCTTGCGCGCACCGGCCTGACTAATCAGCATCACGTTCTGATGATCGGCCACGTCGTGCTGATCGAAATCGCGTCCCGCCAAAATGGGAATGCCCCATGTCTTGAAATAATCCGGAGCGATATTGTGGCTCGCGGCTGCGGCACGCTTATCCAGCGGCAAAATTTCCCCGTCCGGGCGGGTGTAAAGCGCGTTACTGGCGGCGGCGGCGATCAACGGAATGTCGGCGCTGATCGTGGCGCTTTGGAGACTTGGAATCCGCTGCAACGCCGCGAGAGTTTTTTCCACGAAAAGCTGACGGGTGGCCAGATCCGGATACGGCGCTTGTGGCAACGTGACCAGGCCAATCCACATATTTTCGGGACGGAATCCAATGTTCTGCCGGCTCAACTTCACGAAGCTGGTAATGAGTAACGCCGAGCCGGCCAGCAGTGTGACAGACAGGGCGACTTGCGCGCCGACCAGAATCTTACGAAAACGCTGCTCCCGTACGCTGCCGCTCGTTCCGCGACCGCCTTCCTTCAATCCAGCTACCAGATCGGCGCGCGAACTTTGCCAGGCCGGATAAATTCCCATGGCGACCCCTGTCAAAATCGACAAGGCAATCGTGAACCCGAGCACTGGGAGCGAAAGGCTGATAGGAGTCGCCGGATCGAACGGGAGAAAATTCGCCGCCATTTGCGGGACGAGCGGCACCAGTTGCCACGCGACAGCGGCGCCGACGACTCCGGCGAGCAAGCTCACGAGCAAGCTTTCGAAAATGAAAAGACGCAAGACACTTCCGCGCGATGCCCCCAGCGCCATGCGCAACGAGATCTCGCGGAGCCGCCCGCTGAAGCGGACGAGCAAGAGGTTCGCCACGTTGCTGCACGCGATCAGCAGGACGAACGCCACCGCCGCCAACAACGTGGCAAACGCTGGCCGCAAATTTCCCGTCACATCCTCAGGCAACGTTTTCAGAGTCATGACCGATGAGCTGTCCATCTTGTCAGGATATTGGGCGCGATAGCTTTGCTCGAGCGGCGGCATCGCGGCCCGCGCCTGATCGATCGTCATACCCGGTTTCAAACGCCCGATCACGCGCAGAAAACCGCTCCCGCGCATCACGCGTTCATAGGAAATCCCGGGAACCACGTACGGCTTCGTTGTCCAGATCTCCGCATTCGGTCCGATCCAGGAGAACGGCAGGTTCGGCAACACCCCCACGATCGTGTGCGGCACGCCGTCGAGCGTGATGCTGCGACCGATCACGTTGGCATCGCCGCCCATGCGTTTCTGCCAGAAATTCTCCGTCACCATCGCCACATCAGCGTTCTCTTCTTCCTCTGGGAAAAAATTGCGGCCGCGAATCGGCTGCACGCCAAGGACATCGAAGTAGTTCGACGTCACCTTGCCGCCGAAAAGCTGAACGGGATCGCCCAGTCCGGTCAGAGTGAAGGGGACGCTGTTTTCGCCGGCGAACCCGTCGAAAATCTTTTCGCTCGCGCGGAAATGCTGAAAGCGCGGCACCGAGACCGCGAGCTCGAGCAAATTGCGCTCCCGCGCATTCGAATACATGTGCACCAGTCGTCCCGGGTCCTTGAACGGCAGTCCCTTGAGAAACAGGTCGTTGATCAGCGAAAAAATTGCCGTGTTTAGCCCGATCCCGAGCGCCAGCGTGAGTACAGCGAGAAAAGTAAATCCGGGCGATTTGCGGAGTTGGCGCAGAGCGAAGCGAAGATCATTCATATCATTCCGTGCGTAATGCGTGAATGGGATCGACGAGTGTGGCGCGGCGAGCCGGGATCAAGCAGGCGAGTAGCGCGGCGACAGCCAGGACACTAGCGCTCGCGCCGAGCAACAATGGACTGTGCGGCGAAATCTGATAGAGCTGAGCCGCGAGTAACCGGCCGACGGCAAATGTTCCTGCCAAACCAATGATCAACCCGAGGATGACTGGGTTCATTCCCTGCCGCACGACCAAACGGAGCACATCGGAAGCCTGTGCGCCCAACGCCATGCGCACTCCAATCTCGCTCGTGCGTTGCTCGACGGTGTAAGCGACAGCGCCATAAATTCCAACCACGGCAAGAAGCAACGCGATACCGGCGAAAGCACCGAGCAACGTCATCGTCAGTCGCTCCTGGCCCAGCGATTGCGTGACGATCGCGTCGAGCGTGTTCGGTTGAAGAATTGGCAATCCATTGTCGATCTTGTTCAGGGTTGCACGAACAATCCCCGCCGTCGCTTCCGGTTTGGTTGCGCTACGCACTACGACATTGAAAAATGGAAAACTGCGCTGTGGCCACGGCCGATAAAACTCCACGTCGTTCGCTTTGGCGAGCTGCTGCGAACGCACGTCGCCCACTACACCAATCACTTCGGCCGGAAGTCCGGTGCCGTTTTCGGTGCCGAAAAGAATCTGGCGGCCGATCGGATTTTCATTCGGAAAAAGTTTTTTCGCCGTCGAGTTGCTCAGGATTACCACGAGAGGAGAGTCCAGTTTATCCTGCTCAGTGAAATCGCGACCGGCAAAGAGCGGGATCCCGAGGGTGCGAAAATATCCGGGCGAAACGCTGCGTGTTAGCCCCAGTGGCCGCTGATTGACCGGGATCGCGTTTCCATCCGCGCGCGCGTAAGGCGATCGCGAAGAATTTCCGGAGAGCGGAACAGCTTCCGCGATCGAAGCAGCCTCGACTCCGGGAGCGGTGTGCAATTCCGTTTGCAATCGTTCGGCGAGGCGAGCCCGCGAAGCCGGATCAGGATATCCTGCTGGCGGCAATCCGATTCCTCCAGTCCAGACGCGTTCCGAGCGGAAACCGGCTTCCTGCCGGCTGAGCCGGACAAAACTGGAAACCAGCATGCCAGCTCCGGCCAGGAGCACAACCGATAATCCAACTTGCCCAGCGACCAAACCGCGGCGGAAACGATTTTGACCGCGACTGCCACTCGTTCCGCGTCCGCCCTCTTTAAGCCCATCGACCAGATCGGCGCGCGAGCTTTGCCACGCCGGATAGAGGCCCATGAGCAGGCCGGTGATGAGCGATAGTCCCAGTGTGAAAATGAGCACGGGCAATTGCAGTTTTAATTCGCTTTCGAGCGGAATGTTTTGACCAGCCAGTTTCGGAACGACCGACACCGTCCAGAGCGCCAGACACAATCCAATCATGCCTGCGATCACGCTGACCAGCGTGCTTTCGAAAACGAACAAGCGCACGATTCCGCGCCGCTCCGCACCGAGCGCCATGCGCAACGCGATCTCGCGCTGGCGTCCGGTGAAGCGCACTAGCAACAAGTTCGCGACATTGCTGCACGCGATGAGCAATACCGCGCTTACTGCCGCAAGCAGTGTCAGGAAAGCCGGACGCAAATCTCCCGTGACATCTTCCGCCGCTGAGACCAGGTACGGCGACCAGGTGTTGTCGGCCGTTTCCGGGTGTTGCTCTTTGTAGCTTTGGAATAATGCCGGCATCGCCGCCTGTGCCTGTGAGATTGAAACGCCAGGTTTCAACCGCGCCGTCACGCGCATGAAGCTCACGCCGCGCATCAAGCGATCGTTCGTAATGCTGGATGGTTCGAACGGTTTGTTGGCAAAAATCTCCGAGTCACGCCCGAACCACGAAATCGGCAGGTTCGGCAGCACCCCGATGATGGTGGTGGGCACTCCGTTCAGTGTAATGTTGTGGCCGAGAATCGTCGGATCGGAGTTGAAACGTTTGCGCCAGAAATTTTCTGTCACCATCACGACGTCGCCTTTGCTCTCTTCGTCAGGCAGAAAATTGCGGCCAAGAATCGGATGGATGCCAAGCAACTCGAAATAGTTGGCGGTCACGTTGCCTCCGAGTAACTGAATCGGCTCGCCCGATCCTGTCATGATGAAGCCGTTGCCCCAATCCGCAGCGATGCTCGAGAAAACGGTTTGTCCGTCCCGGTAATGCCAGAACTTCGGCACGGAAAACGGCATCTGTTTCAAATCCCGCTCTTTCGACTCGCCATAAATGCGCACGACACGCTGCGGCTCGGAAAATGGCAGGCCGCGCAGGAAAAGGTCTTGTATTAAACTGAAAATAGCGGTGTTCATGCCGATACCGAGCGCCAGCGTCAGCACCGCGAGAAAAGTAAATCCCGGTGACTTGCGGAGTTGGCGTAGCGCGAATCTTAAATTATTCATCGTTCTTAAAGTGAAACGCCGTGGTTGATACTGATTCGTCCACCATAATCATCATTGATCACGCAAGGTCTGGGCTGGATCGATGCGCGTCGCGCGCCACGCGGGCAAAAAACACGCAGCTAAAGAAGCGATCGCAATCACCACTAAGGCCGATCCAAACGCCAGCGGATCGTGCGGACTGACTTTGTACAGCAAATTGCCCATCAAACGCGTCAGAATCAGGCCGGCGATGCCGCCGATAACGATTCCCGCAGTTGTTAATCGCAATCCGCGCGAAAGAACAAGCCGGAGAATATCGTGTGCACCGGCGCCGAGCGCCATTCGCATACCGAGTTCGCGCGTGCTTTGCGAAACGGAATACGACATGACCGCATACAAACCTATAGCCGCCAGAAAGAGAGCCATCGCGCCAAAGATTGCGATCAACGTGGCCGCAAGCCGCTGCGTGTAACCCTTCCTGTCCACTTGTTCTTGGACGCGGAATGGAGCAATCGGCGCGAGCGTAGGATCGAGCGCGTGCAGTTCGCGAGCGAGCGCACCCCTCATCGCGCCGGGAGTCTCGCGCGTGTGGATAAGAAGGCCATTACTCTCCAAAAAGTTCTGTCGTATCGGCACGTAGAAGAATGTCCTGGGGAGCTCGAGCTTGTTCTCGTACTTCACGTTCTTGGCCACGCCGACAATTTGCAGCCAACGATCCTTAACTTTAAGCCGCTGACCGATCGGGTCCTTTCCCGGCCAATATTTCGCCGCCATGGTTTCATTGATGATCGCTACTGGCACCGCGTTCTCGTCGTCGGTGCGTTGGAACTCGCGACCGGCTACAATTGGAATACCTAACGTCTTGAAATAGTCCTCACCTATTTCGAGGTATGATGAATTTAGTTGCTCATCTGGCGCGGGTTGATAGCCGTCGATCGCCAGGGATGCGGTAGAGAAGACTCCGTAACTAAACGGCATTAACCGCGTCAGAGTTGCCGATTCGACACCAGGAATCTCCCGCACCCGATCCAGTAATTGAGTGTCGAAAGCTTTTGCACGTTCCAGATTGTATCCAGCCGAAACCAAGTCCGCGCCGGAGACAATGACGTCGGTGGAGAAACCTGGACTGGTCTTCTGCATTCGCTGCAAGCTTTGCAAGAGCAAGCCCGTTCCGGCGAGCAGAACGAAGCTGAGCGAAACCTGAACAAGGACCAGCGCGGAGCGCAATCGCGACCGGTTGCTACCCGCGACGACACCGCCGCCGCCGCTTTTCAGCGCTCCGGAAAGATCGACATGACTGGCATGAATTGCCGGCATCAGCGCAAAGAGCATCGTAGCGCCAATGCAGATAGCGACACTTGCCACGAGTACGCGCCAGTCGACTTGTCCTGGCAAATCAATCACGATTCCCGCCGCGGGCGAAGGAAACGACAGCACGAGCGCATTGCGGCACCAATACGCGACGGCGATTCCGCCGACAGCTGCGATCAACGCAAGAAGCAATCCTTCAGTGAAAAGTTGTTTGATCAACCGACGCCGCCCCGCGCCGAGGGCAAGGCGCATTGTCATTTCATGTCGGCGCAAGAGCGAGCGCGCGAGCAACAGGTTGCTTACGTTCGCGCACGCGACGAGCAGAACAAAAAACACTACCGCCATTGTGATTGCGAGCGTTGACGTCATGTTTCCCGCCTGATTGAACGGCGTTCTCCACAACGGCGAAAGCGAGAGGTCGTGACCGCGATTGGTTTCCGGATAATCCTTTTCCAACCGTTGCGAAATTGCGTGAAGCTCAGCGTCCGCCTGCTGGCGAGTTACGCCAGGTTTAAGAAATGCGTAGCCTTCGATCCAACGCGCACTGCGGTCTTCCAGTTTGTAACCGGGGGTGTCGAACGTCTCCTGCATTGATACCGGCACCCAAAAACTGAACGAGTATCCGATGAAGGTGCCGTGAAATTTTTCGGGCGCGACACCGATGATCGTGTGCTGAACGCCATTCAGATATTGCATTCGGCCGATGATGTTCGGATCGCCGCCATAGCGATCCTTCCACGTCCGGTAACCGATCACGGTCACTGGATGCGCGTTGCGACCTTCACCTTCCTCCGGTCTGAAGCCGCGACCGAGAATCGGCTTCACTCCGAGAGCGTCAAAATAATTCGCCGAGACAATTCCACCCGTCGCGCGTTCCGCGCGATCGCCCACGCTAAGTGTCGTGCCCGTGATCTTATCGATGATGAACGACTCGAAGAGGGTGGAATTTTTTTCATAATCAAGGAATTCCGGATAGGAGAGTCCGGTATATCCAGGCTCGCCGCGCGTTGTAGCATTCAACGCAAACATGCGGTCTTGGTGCGCGACCAACGGATATGGCCGAATCAGAATTCCTTCGATCCAACTCAAAACGGCCGCATTGGTGCCAATCCCCAACGTCAGGCAAAGGATAGCCAGTATGGAAAAGCCGGGGTTGCGCCGAAGCATTCGGAAGCCGAAGCGAAGGTCCTGAAAAAGCGTTTGCATTCTATCGCTCCATTTTGAGCTTGACCGTTCGTTTAGCGTTCATTCGTAACGGAGGGCTTCCACTGGGTTGAGCCGCATCGCCGAGCGCGCTGGAAAATAACAGGCGAATAATCCGACCAGGCCGAGAAGAAGAGCGATTGCAGTGAAGGTAGCGGTATCTGTCGGGTTCAGACCGAAAAGCAAACTGGCCAGCAGTCGCGTTGTGCTCCAGGCCATAACTAACCCAATGGCGACGCCCACCAAAGTCAGCTTCATGCCATAGCCGATAATCAGCCCAAGGACATGTTTGGGTTGTGCCCCGAGCGCAACCCGCAAGCCGATTTCGCCTGTTCGCTGGCTGACCGAGTAAGCCATCACGCCGTAAAGGCCGATGGATGCGAGCAACAATCCCGAAATCGCCAACGCTCCCATCAAAATTGCACCGAATCGTTCAGTGACGAGGACGCCGCTGAGAATCGTGTTCATCGTCATGATATTTGAGACAGGTTGATCTGGATCGATCGCGTGGATGGCGTCGCGCACCCCGGTAGTGAGGGACGTTGGATCAACACTTGCGCGCACGACGAGATTGACCGGAAAATTATTGTCCACCTGTGGGTAGGGAACGTACCAAACCGGCCGGTTAATCCGGTAATTGAAAAGATCTTCCTTTACGTCTTTGACAACGCCGACCACCGTCATCCACGGAAAGGGTTGCCCCGCCCGAACGCGCCGGACCCGTTTCCCAATGGCATCTTCCCGGGGCCACGCTTGACGCGCGAACTCCTGGCTGACGACAACAACGGGCAGAGTTTCGGCGCGGTCGTTCTTGTCGATCAATCTGCCCTTGATCAATGTAGCACCCAGCGTCTCTAGATAGTTTGGACTAACGATCCGATGCGATGTAATGGGAACGTCGTTGGGATTTGGCGGCGGACCACCTTCCACATTGAAAATCGCGTCATATGCAAGTTCGCGCTCAAGTGGAATGTTCGTCGTCGTTCCGGCCGACATCACGCCAGGCAGATTCCGGACGCGTTCGAGCACTTGATCGACAAACCCGACCCGCTTCCGGTATTCTGAATACTTCGAAGCCGGCAGCACCATTTTCATGGTGAGCAGATTGTCGGGAGTGAAGCCAAGATCGACATGTTGCAGTCGCTGGAAGCTTTGCACCATCAATCCACCGCAAACCAATAGCGTCAGTGCGATGGCGATCTCGCCAACGATGAGTGCTTTTAACCAGCGTTGGCCGGAAGCAGCGCCGCCAGCGCGTTGATCGCGTTGTTTAATCTGCGGCATCAGCTCATGCGCACCGGCGCTCTTCAGCGCGGGCACCAACCCGAAAATGACACCTGTGAGAAGAGTCACACAAAGTGCAAAAGCCAAAACACGCCGGTCGATCACGAAATTGTGGAAAAACGCCGCCAAAGAAATTCCCTGGATCGGACTAAGCGCGGCCAGAATCGGAAGCGCCCAGTTGGCGAGAAGCAATCCAGCCAAACCGCCGAGCAGGGCCAGAAGCATGCTCTCAGTCAGAAGCTGCCTAACGAGACGCCAGCGTCCCGCGCCAAGCGCGCGACGAAGCAAAAGCTCCGGTTCGCGGGCGATGCCGCGCGCCAATTGCAGATTCGCCACGTTTGCACAACAGATCAGCAGGAGGAACCCGACGCCGGCCATGAGTGCGAACAGCGCGCTGCGCACACGACCTTCCAGATCGCCAAGTAAGTCTTGACGAAGCGGGATTACTTTCACGCTCCAACCGCGGCGAAAATCGGGATACTCCTGCTCCAGTTGGCGGGCGATCGCTTTTAATTCGGCGTCTGCCTGTTTCAAACTGACACCCGGTCTAAGGCGCGCGATAATCTGGTTGTTCGTCGCAGCGCGCTCAGTCAACGGCAGAGCGTCGATGTTAACTTGGAGCGGTATCCACACGTCGGCCACGCCCGGAAGATCAAAACCTGGCGGCATGACCCCGAGGATGTTGTAACTTCGGCCGTCGAGATTGAGCAATTGACCGATGGCGTCCGCCCGGCCGGCAAAATGCTTTTGCCAAAGTGCATAGCTGATGAGCGCCACAGGCGACCCGCCCGGCCGATCCTCTTCTCGCGAAAAACTGCGACCGAGCGCCGGTTTGACCCCTAACGTCACGAGATAATCCGCCGTAACCGTCGCGCCGCGCACACGTTCCGGTTCACTCTGGCCAATCAAATTGAACGAACGTTGCGTCGCCACACCACTGCTTGCGAAAGAATGACTCCGATGCCGGTAAGCTGCGTATTCCAGAAACGGGGATCCAAAAGGATCAAACCCTTCTCGCAACGTGACGCTGACAACCAAGCGATCGATATTTTCGACCGGTAACGGGCGAAGCAGAAGCGCGTTGATGGCGCTGAAGATGGCCGTATTCGACCCGATGCTGAGTGCCAGCGCCGCAAGGGTAATCAGCGTAAAGCCTGGCTGCTTGAGCAGCATCCGCACGCCGTAGCGGAGGTCCTGCCAGAGCGCTTGCATTTGTCGACTCCGTTAGGCGGCGATCCGATCTTCAACGACGCGACCGTCGAATAGATGCACGGTGCGGTCGGCATGTTGCGCGAAACGCTCGTCGTGCGTAACCATGCAGATCGTCGCGCCGCTCTTGTGCAATTCTGCCAGCAGTTGCATCACTGCTTCACCATTGCGCGAATCAAGGTTTCCGGTTGGCTCGTCCGCCAGCAGAATAGCCGGCCTTCCCGCAAGGGCGCGCGCGACCGCGACGCGCTGTTGTTGGCCGCCGGAGAGCTGACTTGGCAAATGTCTTGCGCGATGCGCCATGCCCACCCGCTCTAGAGCTTCGGTGACAAATGACTTGCGCTCGCCGGCACCCATTCCGCGATAAGTCAGAGGCAACTCGACATTCTCAAAAACAGTGAGATCCCCTATCAGATTAAAGCTTTGGAAAATAAAACCGATTTCGCGATTGCGAATGCGCGCCCGGTCGGCAAACGAAAGGTCGCCAACTTCGTTCCCCTTTAACGAGTAGCTGCCTTCAGAAGGAGTATCAAGCAGGCCGAGAATCGACAGCAGGGTGGTCTTGCCGCAACCTGACGGTCCAGCAATTGAAACATACTCGCCGACGCGAATGTCCAGATGGATTCCGGACAGCGCGTGCGTTTCAACTTCGTCAGTGAGGAAAACCTTGGTCACACCGCTCAGTCGGATCAACGGTGCCGCACCATTTGTCCTGGAAGATTGGATTGATTGTGTAGCCGTTAGTTCGGTTGAATGCATGGTGTTAGTTGTTTTTAGTTGAGCCGAATTCGGTCATGTGCGTCCCAAGCGCTGGTATCGGAAAGGACGACCTGGTCTCCTGGTTGCAAGCCGCTTAGAATCTCGATGGTGTTCACCGAGCTCTTTCCGAGCTTGACCGGAGTACGGACAGCTTCCGAGCCGCCGTTGACGAGCTTAAACATTCCGACGGTGTTGTTCTCCTGCCCGAATGCTGGCCGGCCTACATAGACGACGTCATCGAGATGTTCGAGCTCGATTGTTCCATCGACGCTGAGATCAGGTCGCGCCCCCTTCGGCAGCGGCTCATCGAAAGCGACCTCGACAGTTACGGTTCCCTGCTCCACTGCTGGATCGACGCGCGTGACATGACCATTTGCAGTGCCATTGCGAGTGTCGATTACCGCTTTCTGATCCACCTGGATGTCCTTCGCTTGAGTCTCTGCAATTTTAACCTGCGCTTTCAACTTCGTCGGGTCGGCGACGCGAGCCAGGTTATCGCCGACTTTCACTCGCTGTCCGATTTGCACCGGCAATTGTTGCAGGACACCTGACATACCAGCGCGCACGTGCAGAGCTTCCACTTGGTCCGCTTTTAACTTGGCAAGCTGTTTGGCTTGATCGACCGCCGCCTGCTTGGATGCTAATTGCGGATCAATGGAATCATGCGCAAAACTGAGACGCTTTTGTTCGATCTCATTTCGGTTGGCCAGCTCCGCCTCTTTCACCTTTGACGTCTTGTATTGTAGCTCGGCGATCAAACCGTTCTTCGCCAACTGATCATTAGTCTCGCGCTCCATCTTCGCCTGCTCATAATCCGACTTCGCTTTGGCAGTGGTTGCTTCTTGGTCGAGCAAGGAACGCTGCAGAGTCGCACGCAAGGTCGTTAACTCGGCTTCGGCAGCCATCGCTTGGAGTTCGGCGTCATGAGCGGCTTGTTCTAGCTCAGGACTGCTTAATTCCAAAATCACCGAGTCCGGCTCTACGTGCGTGCCCGGCCAGATATTTATTTTTTCTACGCGCCCTTCCGTGTTTGCAGGAATCCAGCGAATGTCCTCTGGTGCGAGAGTGCCGAGGCCGCGCACTTGGCGCGTCATTGGACCGCGTTTAACGGTATCGACCCAAACGGTAGAGCGATCGACGCTCGGCACTGCTGGTTTCAATCGCGAGATGCCTATCGTCGCGACAAGTAAACCGAGCGCGGAGACACCGATCACAATGATACGGCGCTTGCGTTTCTTCGCTGCTATGCCCACGCGGGGCACGTCCATCGAGGAAAGATTCGATGCAAATCCGGCCGGCCGCACAATCGTTTCTTCTTTTGGTTTTCGCTGGGGAACCATGGTTGGATCAAAGCTGAGCAAATGCCCGACAGAGTTCGATCGCCGCATTCGTCGCGCTTACCAGTGGCACAGCGGCGGTGATGATGATGACTGCGAAACAAACTGCTTCTACAAGAAAATCGTGCCGCGCTTCGTTTTGAAAATATTGGCCGCTGATATTCCGAAAACGCGGCATCCCGGTTCTGGCGCATCGTCCCCGGTAACCATCAAGCGTCGTCGGGCGATAATTGCAGTCAATAAGCGGGAACCTGTTGCTCTTGCCAGCCATTATAGAGATCGGCTTCATACTTCCTTTCGGTTTATTTTGGCAGCGGTTACTGCAATGTCTGTGCCAACTGGGCAAAGGATGTCACAATGCGTACTGGACGAGGAGCTTAGTCTTTATCGAGCGAACCGCAGCGGCGCCTGAACGGTCCGGTTGTGGGACAGCTTCGTCCCAACTTTGGGACGGTTCTCGCGAAAGTACTTAGAGCGGCAGGCGCAGCAAAGCTTCCGCACCTTTGCCGCTTTCCCGATTCATTAGCGCCAACGATCCTCCGTGAGCCTCGGCGATTTGGCGACTCAGCGGCAGACCGATTCCGGAGCCGTCGGGCTTTGTGGTGAAAAACGGCACGAAAAGATTTGCGGGATTCATAATCCCGGGGCCTTCGTCTTGAACAAAGATCTCGACTACATCTTCTTTCTCGCGCCACCCGATCACAACTTTGCCGTGTGTTTCAAGCGCCGCATCAACAGCGTTGTGCACAAGATTGATTAATGCTTGTTCAATCTGCGCTGCGTCCGCACGAATCACTGTTTGGGGACCCGGCATGACCTTCACATGGAGCCTCGGTTCCAAGTCCACGACACGCTGAACCAGCTTGGCAAGATCGACATCTTGTTTTTGGGGTGGCGGAAGCTTTGTTAACCGCGTGTAAGCTTGCAGAAAACGGCTGAGCGAATCGGCCCGGGACGCAATAGAATTCAATCCGGCACTCGCATCATCTTTCCAATCTGGTGGGAGAGGGTCGCGTCGCATGAGCGATTCCAAGCTGGCCGCAAGTGATTTGATTGGCGCCAGCGAGTTGTTCATCTCATGGCCGAGGACACGCACGATTCGTTGCCAGGCGCGACGTTCCTCTTCGCGCAGCGTGCGACTAAGGTCGGTTAAAACGAGCAGCTCGTGCGGTAGACCCTCCTCGCGAAACGTGCTCCGCCGGACCCCCCAACGACCTGAGGCCCCTGCGAAACTCAACGTAAGCGGTTCGTCCTCGTTAGCCTCGAGGCATCTGTCGAGAGCAAGCTCGTTTGCCGTTTTGCCTAGCAACTTGTCCATTGGTTGCGCCAGCAAAGTTTCGCCGGCGCGATTAACGAGCCGCAAACACCGTTTCGGATCAAAAGTGAAAACCGCCACGTCGATTTCACTCATGATCGTGCGCAACAGTGCGGTGGCTTCGAAGGCGCCGAGGCGCTGCTGACGCAACGTTTCGCCAAGCGAATTAACTTCGATGAGGACTTCTCCCAATGCGCTGCCTTCGCGAGCGCCGCGCGCACGAATCGAGTAATCGCCCTCGCGTAATGCCGCGAGAAGATTGGACATGGTTTGCAAGGGCCGAATGATCTGTTCGCGCGCACTGGAAATGAACGCAATGAAGCAACCAACGATGAGAACCGTTAGCGTCCACTGCAACTTGGCGCTGTAATCACCAAACCAAAGAAGCGCAAGCGCAACAATAATTGCAGGGGCCACCGCAGCAAATGTGAGCCAGGTAATCCTCCCTTCGTAGGAAAACCGCTGCGGATCTTTGGGTTTGCGGGCCATCAATTCTACGATCCGCAATCGGCAGCAAGTTCACCCACCGCGGCGGACAACCCGCAATCTTTAAAGGCCATATTGCTGCAGGCGACGGTAGAATGCACTTCTGCTCAAGCCGAGCGCTTCTGCCGCCTTACGCGCGTTGCCATCATTTCGGGCCAGCGCCTTCTTGATCAGGAATGCCTCTACTTCCTCAAGACTCATTTCCTCGAGATTGCGCGATTCAGCGCCGCCATTGGTTAAGCCCAGATCGCTTGCGCAGATTTGTCGATCTTTCGTCATAAGCACGGCGCGTTCGACGATATGATCGAGCTCTCGAATGTTTCCCGGAAAGCGATGCTGTAGCAGGCGTTCTCGCGCCGTTTCATCGAAACCGGCAATCTGTTTCCGATAATGCTCTGCGTGCTGACGGAGGAAACTGTTGGCGAGCGGCATGACGTCATCCCGCCGCTCTCGCAACGGTGGCAATGTAATCTGAATCGTATTCAGGCGGAACAAGAGGTCCTGCCTAAAACGACCCGCTGCCAGTTCGTTCTCGAGATTTGCATTTGTCGCGGAAATGACGCGCACGTTCGCGTGCAGAGTTTTCGATGAGCCGACTCGTTCAAAATCTCCCGTTTCGATCACTCGCAACAGTTTTGCCTGTTGAGTAAGCGGGATGTTTGCGATCTCGTCCATGAAAAGGGTGCTCTCATCCGCAAGTTCGAATCGCCCTGCTCGATCCGTCTTTGCGTCAGTGAACGCGCCTTTGACGTGGCCGAACAGTTCGCTCTCAAAGAGGGTCTCGGATAGGCCACCCATATTGACGGTGATCATCGCATGCGATGCTCGCGGCGAAAGAGCATGGATCGCCCGTGCAACCAAGCTTTTCCCAGTACCGTTTTCGCCGGTGATTAGAATGTTGGCATCAGACGGCGCGACGCGTGAAATCATTTCGATGACAGGCCGCATCGCAGGAGACTGCGCGATCAAATTTGGCATGGTGCCCCGCAGAAGTTCGTTTTCCGCTTCAAGCTTTCGTTCGCGACGGAGCGCTGAAGCGAGCTCAATCTGAGTCCTCACGATTGCCAACAACCGCTGGTTGTCCCACGGCTTAGTCACAAAATCGCGCGCGCCGCGTTTCATTGCTTCTACGGCCAACTCAACCGTTGCCCAAGCGGTCATCACGACAATTGGCAGGTTATTGTCGATCTGCCGAATTCTTGGAATAGCTGATAAGCCTTCCTGACCGGACGTGGTATCGCGTGCGTAGTTCAGATCCATTAGCAACAACGCATACTCCTTCTTTTCCAGCGAGTTGAAGATGCCGGCTAGCGATGTGGCCGCTTCCGTCTGATACCCTTCGCCCTTGAGCAAGATGCGCAGCGCTTCGAGTACGTCGCGCTGATCGTCCGCAATTAGGATTCTTGTCACCGCCTCTTTCTCAACCGCGTTTTTCGCGCGGTGTCAATCACACCTTCTTGCAATGTTCGTGCCAACCGTAAAGAGAGCGTCGAATTCCGCGCGCCATCAGCAACTTGCGTCCGCCCAGCACCCTGCAGCGGCATTGGAACGGATTCCGCTTGCGGGATTTCGTCGTCCCGATTTTGGGACTCATCTCGTTAAAACATTTGCAGACGTGTCCGCACTTTTAGAACTCGGATGCGAACTGAAAAGTCCGCCAGGCCGACGTGGAACGAATTTGTCACTGATCGCACAAATCGATCACTCGGTTGTCGCACAGCTTGAGCGAATCAATCGCACCAGTACGCAACGCAACAGTTGCCCAGCCGGATTTTACTCGGAAACCGAGGACCACGTTTTCGCGTGTCACCTTGTTTGAAATGTTACCGGAACCGTGGCGACCCATTCCCGGCCGGGGGCAGATTTCCATTGGCTGAGAGTGCTAATCGCAGCCCGATCCAAGCGCTCGTTTCCGGTCGATTGAACGATTTGGACTTTGGTCACGTTTCCCCTCGAATCGAAACTCAGGCTGAAACGACCTGACCATGCCGCGCCAGGACGAGAACGCACCTCGGAAGGAAAGGCCGGCGCGGGCGCATAGACCAAGCGCGGTTTGGGCGTTGGCGTTGGGCGGGGTGTAGGTGTAAGAGCCGCCTGAGCCGTCTCGGGCCAGCGAGGTTTTGCGTCGGATGCAATTCGGCCGAACAACGAATCAACGGCGTTCGAAGGGCGAACAGTGGCTTTTTCACCGGACGATATGATAACGCCAACAACCTCGCCATTCATGTCCACCAGGGGTGAACCGATCGAACCGGGCGAAACCGCCGTCGCGATTTCCAAGCGATCGGGTTGCTGCGTTGAGATTGTTGTTTCGCGAGCGGCTTCGGCGCTCCCAGCCAGCGCACTGCCTACTACTCCAACTCGTGTGCCCATTTCGAGGTTTGGACTCTTGTTCAACTTCAGAAATGGCACGCGCTTCACATCGGCTTGAAGAACAGCCAGGTCGAGCGTCGTGGAAGCGCCAAGGATCCCGCTTACATTGTGAATTCCGCCATCAGCCGTCTTCGCCACAGCATTGCTCCCCCTCTCGATTGCATGCGCGGTCGTAATGAATCTGCCATCCCCTGAAATGAAAAAGGCGGTCTCCGTCCGCAGCAACTTGCCAGACGAATCGAACACCGTGATCCAAAAGACTGCCGGCCGGACGCTGTTCTCCAGCCGCGACAAATCGAAAGTTGGTCGCTGCCCGGCCTCTGCCGGTGCCGCCTGAGTCGGCGACGGCGACAGAGTTGGAGCTTGGGACGAATTGGAAACGATAGGCGGTGAAGGCGACTGTGCTGCGGGCGATTCGCCGACAAGTTGGCTAGTCGATTTTCGCCCGCATCCCGCCATCGCAAAGATCGCCAGACAAAGCAAGCATCCAAGAGTAAGCCGGAATGGTCTCATCGGGACTATGCCGAGATAGTGTGGAACACAGGGCGCAGTCCAATCAAGCCGACAAAATCGGGCGTGATGAGAACAGAGCACCGGCAATGGTGCCCCGTTAAATTCGAGAAGCGCGCGACATTTAGTGCCGCTTAAAGTACTGAACTGCTTGCTCGTGTTTCTTGGCCGCCGCCTTTGTCTTGAACGTTCCCAAATTCCGGCGCTTTCCTGTTTTGGGATTCTTCTTTCGTGAGTACAACCTATATTTACCGGACTTGAGTTTCCTGATCATGCTGGCTGGATACTAGCGCGCTGTTCCCCGCTCGCCGACAAAATTTCGTGCGGGTTGGTCAGGCATTTGCACGTGCTCGGCCTATGCTGCAGTAGCAAAGCGCAGCCAGAGCGGCGAGGATTGCCAAATCCAGCGCCAGGTGCGTCGGGAAACTCCAGTGCTGACTCGTGCGACCGAAACAGCCGCAAGTGATGTCGAGGCCGCGAATCTTTGCTGCAACTGTGGCGATGAGGAAGATCGCAACGAGGGCAGTCAAAATCGACAATGCACCTCGATAGAAGAGACGAAAAATCAGGGCGAGACCGCAAAAAATTTCCAACCACGGCAGATAAAACGCGAGCCCGACTCCGATGGTCCACGGCAGAATTTTGTAATTGTCGATGTCGTGAGCGAACTGGACTGGATCGAGTGCTTTAAGCGCGCCGGCATAGATAAAAACGACGGCAATGACAAGGTCGACGGTCCTCCAGAGGATATTGGCAGGCGAGCGCATCTTCTATAAAGGCAGCAAACGTCCTCCGCCCAACGTCCAACGTCGAAGGCGCAACTTTTCACGAATTCTGAATTGAGCGTTGAGCGTTGAGCGTTGAGCGTTCGGCGTTTGCTTCATTTATTTTTCTTCAGCCAGGCTTCCCAGCCGCCCTCGAGCACAAACACGTCAGGAAGCTGCGCTTCCTTGCGCAGCCGTTCAGCCACCTCACGGGCGAGATCACAACTTTGCGCGCTGCAATAAACGACGACTTTTTTTCCTGGCGACCACGCAGCCAAAAATTGTGGCAACAACTCGTTCCAGTGATCTTCGTTCAACGAAATCGCACCCGGTACGTGATCACGAGTAAATTCGTCATCCGGGCGAGCGTCGATCCAGATAGCGTTGTCACCCCAGGCGCGCGCCTGATCGACGCTCACCATTTCCGAAGGGGAAATTGGTGATTGCCACGAGACCTTGTCGCGAAAATAAATCGCTTGGCCTACGCCCGGAAGAAGGGAGAACGCTGCCAGAATGAGCGCCTGGCGTGGAAGCGAAAATTTCAATGTGTTTGATGAGCCGGCGCACTCGGCGCAGCCGGGACCGTCTGACCGGCTGGAGCTTTCTGACCAGCCGGAGCAACCGGAGCGGCTGGAGCAGTTGGAGCCGTCGTGATGCGGGCGGTGGCGTAAAATGTCTTGGGCGAATTCTCGGATTGGATCGTCAAGGTCGAAGCAATGAGACGGCTCGTTTCGTTAGGTTGGACGTTAACTTTGAACTGTCCCGCGCCGGTTTCCTCCACTTTCGTCTGAAAATCCGCGCTTGATGACGTGACCTTGATATTTTTCACACTAAAATCCTTGCCGGCGCGCACCGTGATCGTCTTCGGGTCCGGCTTTTCGCCTTGTTTCCAAAACACGAACGTTGGACTGATCTCCAGCTCCTGCGGAATTATGGCTCGGAGAGTGAGGACCGTTTTCTGATTGGCGGCCTCATCGGTTTCCACTGTTACGGTTTTGATCTGAGTGCCGGTGCGATCACCAATATTAAATGTCGCTGTAATTTCGCCTTTTTCGCCAGGCCCAACCTGATCCTTTTGCGATTGCGCAGCTGTGCAACCGCATGAGGCGTGGACCGATTTAAAATGAACAGGCGCCTTACCGACGTTCTGGTATTTGAAATGACCGATTGCCTGCTTGTCACCGCGTGCCGGATGCAGTTCAACCATGGTTTGCTCCCATTTCAGTTCTGCGCGGGCAGTCAGGCAAAGAATGAACGACAATATAGAAGTGAGGATGTGAGCTTTCATTTTTTAGAATAGAAGCGCGTAATATAATCAGAGACGGCCTCGCGCCAAGTGCGAGGTGATATGCCGGTCAACCTCGTGTATTTCTCAGTGGACAGCACAGAATAAACAGGACGACGGGCGACCCAGTTGGCCATGTCTCGTAATTTCCGCGCGCCAATCGTCTTTGCTTTGAGAGGCAGGCCGGCATCATGGCAGCAATCCACTGCCCATTGCGCGTATTCCTGCCAGCTGCATTGCCCAGCGTTCGCGAAATGCAAAATTCCTCCTGAAACATTTTCGCCAAAAAACCGCGGGAGCATCTCGGCAATATCGAGGGTATAGGTAGGAGTTGAAAATTTGTCCGTTACCGCCTCGACTTCTTCAGTTTCCCGCGCCTGCCGGATCATTGCGTCGATAAAACTCGGACGATCCGGCCCAAAAACCCAAGAAACGCGCACGACGAGATTCTGATTTTGTGCTGCAAGCACGTTCTTTTCTCCGGCCAGCTTTGATTCACCATAAATGCTGATCGGACTAGCATCATCTTCTTCGGTGTAGGGTTCGCGCTTGGTCCCATCGAAAACGTAATCGGTGCTGAAGTGAATCAGCCTGGCGTCTTTCTCGCGGGAAAGCTCGGCAAGAACACACGGTGCCTCCGCGTTGATGCGGAAAGCCTCATCGCGCTGTCTCTCGCAAAGCTCTACATTGGTGAAAGCGGCAGCATTGATGAGGAAATCGAAATCGGTCGCGTGCAATTTGTCGCGGACTTCATCCAAGTTCGACAGATCAAGTTGCGTGTGATTGAAGCCAGCGACGTCAAATTTGTCGCGACATTCGCGCAGGAGCGCCGCGCCAAGCCGTCCACCTGTGCCCAGAATTACGATTTTCATGGTTGTCAATGTGAGAGCAGCTGCATGCGTATGCTCTTCCCAGCGTCGAGAATCACACGTTGAGCCTGTAACTAGTACCTTCCGGCGCGTTCCAGTAGCGGTTGCCACCACAACGTATTCTCGATGTACCACTGAATCGTTTCATCGAGGCCTTCCTTGAAATTGCGCCGCGGTTTCCAGTTCAACGCACCCTGCGCGAATGACGAGTCAATCGCGTACCGGCGGTCGTGACCGAGTCTGTCCGTCACAAATGAAATCAGGCTGTGCGGCTTGCCCAGCTTATCAAGAATCATTTTTACAAGATCGATGTTCACCATCTCTCCGTCGCCGCCAAAATTATAAATCTGGCCAGGTTTTCCCTCGAAAAGCGCGGCCACGATGGCGGCGCAATGATCTGTGACATGGATCCAATCGCGCACATTGAGGCCGTCGCCATAAACCGGGAGCGGTTCGTCACGGAGCGCCTTGATGATCATGAGCGGAATTAGTTTTTCCGGAAACTGATACGGTCCGTAGTTGTTCGAACAACGGGTCACCAGAACTTCCTGGCCGTAGGTTTTGTGACAGGCAAGCGCGAGCAGATCGGCGCCGGCTTTGCTCGCCGAGTAAGGCGAACTCGGATCGAGGGGCGATTGCTCGGTGAATTTACCTGTGGGGCCAAGGGAGCCATAGACTTCATCGGTCGATATCTGGACAAAGCGCTGGACGCCATGCCGCCGGGCACAATCCAGGAGCACGCTTGTGCCGATGACATTTGTATGAATGAAATTCAGCGGATCGTTGATGCTGCGATCCACATGCGATTCAGCAGCAAAGTTGATCACCGCATAGAACTGATGCTCCGTCATGAGCGCGTCTATTTGATCGGCGTTCGCGATATCGGCTTTGAAAAACTCGTAGCGTTCGCCATGTTCTTCGACCACGCCATCCAGATTGGCGAGGTTGCCTGCGTAAGTGAGCACATCGACGTTGGTCACGTACGCGGGCTTGTAATGTTGCAAAATATACCGAATAAAGTTGCTCCCGATGAATCCGCAGCCACCGGTTACAAGGATGCGCATGGCAGCGCGTACTAGCAGTGCCGAGCACGGCGCGCCAGCAGAATATTCTCCCCCAGTCGCGGGACCGCGCGATCACCTGCAAGCGTGGAAAGCCCGCTTGGCAGAAACAGGTTGGGCTCCCTGGTTAATCCTGGGCCTGGCAGTGATCCTGCGTTTTTTTCTGCTGGGTATCAAGCCGCCACATTTCGATGAAGGCATCAATGGCTGGTTTGTGGATCAGGTCATGCATAATGGGTTTTACAGATACGACCCCACGAATTATCACGGGCCGCTGCACTTCTACGTCCTCCTGCTGTCCGAAAGTTTGCTTGGCCGGAATGTCTGGGCCCTACGGCTGCCGGTCGCTCTCGTGAGTATTGGCTGCGTCTGGCTGACTTTAAAGTTCGAGCCACTAGTCGGACGAAATGTAAGTCGAATAGCAGCGCTGGCCATGGCGGTTTCTCCCGGATTTGTTTTTTACGGGCGATACGCCATCCACGAAGTGTGGCTGCAATTCTTCTCGGCTATGTTCATCCTGGGACTGCTCGGCCTTTGGAAATCGGGGAGGGTGAATTACCTCTGGTATGCAGGGATGGGAACAGCCGGCATGATTCTGACCAAGGAAACCTACGCGATTCATCTCGCCTGCGCGGTGATTGCCATCCCGGTTCTGATGGTTTCCTGTGCGCTAAGCCGCGTTCCCGACGCCAAGCCAGCCAAGCAAACGTGGAGCTATATCGACCTTGCGATGGTCCTTGGTGTGGGCGCAGCCGCGATCGTCGTTTTCTATTCGGGAACTTTCCTCAACTGGAATGGCGTTAAAGGTCTGTATCAAGCGTTCAAGGCCTGGACCGAGACTGGTGCCGCCGGTCACGGCCATGAAAAACCATGGGATTATTGGTTGAAGTTGATGGGGCCATCGTTGGAAGGCGGCCGGGCTGATTTTCTCGGCTACGAACTGCCAATGCTGGCCGGATTAATTCTTTGCGCCTTTTGTCAAAAGTTTAAAAATCTCAATCTGCGTTATCTGGCGATCTACGGGGTGGGAACGTTGATTGCCTATAGTTACGTCAAATACAAAACGCCCTGGTGCATTATCAGTTTTGGATGGCCGTTCCTTTTTATTTTTGGCGCGGCGGTCCTGTTAGTTCGCCCGAAACATCTGCAGATCGCATATCGCACCATAGGCGTCCTTTTGTGTATTTCGTTCGGCTCATCCATCTGGTTGAACTATTTCCGGTGCAGCTCGCCCGATGAGCCTTACGCCTATGTCCAGACGTACAACGACATCTTTAAGCTTACACGACCGCTGTTGACGCTGGCAAAACGGAATCCGGCCTACTATCACCTGACTGGCCACCTCATTCGCTCCAGCGTTTATCCGCTTCCGTGGATGCTCGGAGACTTCGATCGAGTCGGTTACTACGAGGGAGGAAACATGCCAGCGAATGTGGATGGCGATTTTCTCCTCGTGCAGCAAGACAAAATCAAACAGGTCGAATCGAAGCTGAAAGGCAGGTATTACACCGACACGCTTACCATTCGTAACTATCAGGATCCGTCGAAGCTTTACTTGAAGGCCGAGGTCTTCAAAGAATTTTTCCCGGGCAAAGCACCGGACTTTGTCGGGAAAGGACCGGGCTAGACAACGCTCATTTCGATGAAGTGGCTTTCGGCAGGTCTAACCTTGGTCAATTTGTCGGTTGTTTGCGGCCTCATTCTGGGAATGGTCGGCCACGGCTTAAATGTATTGAGCGCGGCTCTCGCGCTGCTGTGTGGCGTTGCCTTTGCCATAGCTGCCTGGCTGGGAACTTCTGACCCTGATAAACCAGGCGGTTCTGAGGCAAGGCTCTCCAAGGGGGCCCAATTACACGGCAAGATAACTGAATCACCTCCGTCTCCCTGGCGTTACCGAAAAGTCTGGTTCTGGTTGGTGGCAGCATTTTTCGCTCTGTTTGCCGTGCGATCGTTTTGCTGGCTGCTCTATATCGACGGTGGCGAGTTGCGGATTCAATCTCCCAATAATCTCGGCGACCTTTCGTTGCATATCACCTGGATCAGGAATTTCGCGAGTGGCGTGCCGCTTTGGCCGGACAACCCGATCTACGCCTTTAGCAAACTAAGGTATCCAGCTGGCATCGATTTGTTCAACGCTTTGCTTTGCCTCGTTCACGTCGATCTAATGCGCGGACTGGTTTGGACCGGATTGCTTGCGTCGCTCGCAACGCTTTATGCGTTTTTCCGATGGGGCGGCACCTTCGGTGTCGCAGGTTTTTTATTCAACGGCGGAATAGCCGGCTTCCAATTTCTGAAGACGCTGAAGTTTTTGGATTATCAGGGTGGCAACAAAATTGCATGGAAAAGCATTCCGCTTTCCATGGTCGTGACTCAACGCGGATGGCTTTACGCAATCCCGGCAGCGCTGGTTTTGCTCTGGCACTGGCGGGAGAAATACTTTCGTGAGACTCCTGTAGCCGGAGTCGGCTTGTCAGTGCCGGAGGCGTACTCCGCTGAAGCAGCTGCGAAGGCTGGGGCGAATGCGAATGACCCCGAAACTCAACCTCCAGTTGCGACTGATGATGTCGGTCGAGCGACCGCGGTCAACGCCCGCGGTAACAGCAGGGGCCCTCTGCCCTTCTGGGTCGAACTCTCCCTTTACGCATCAATGCCACTTTTTCACGTGCATACCTTTATTGCTCTGACGATCGTGCTGCTTATTGCGCTGCTTTTTGAGCGCGCCAGCGAACTGAAGTTTATCGTCAACCTCAGTCAACGCGAAGGAACCCGTGGGATTGGTCGCTTGATTTTGCATCCGACCATATGGCCAGAAATTTTCCGTGACGCACCAATACGCAGACACGCCATCGCGCTGCTAGCCAGTGCATTGATTCCCGCAACATTTTTCGTCTGGCTGGTTACTGACCAGTTTCATGCGAAATCGATGCTTAAGTGGCACCCGGGCTGGGTGCAGGATTCGCCGGATTTCGGCGCTCCTTTCTTCCGGATGGGTGGGGCTGCAAATTTTGGATCTGCCACGACGTTTGGCTTGCTGTTGCAAAAAACATGGAACGGCGCCATTGCTCCGTTCTTTCAGTTTTGGCTAACGAACTTCGGCTTATGGATCCTGCTTGCGCTAGCAATGGTAGGGTTGTGTGGCTGGCGCGCCTGGAAAGCTCGCTGGCGCTGGGGCGAGAAACCTCCGGCTGACATTGCATTTGTGCTGCCTGCCGTTGTGATATTCGTCATTGGGTACTTCGTTCAAACCGCGCCGTGGGACTGGGACAATCTCAAACTGATGGTTTGGGGGTACTTTCTCATCCTCCCGTTTTTGTGGAGCGATTTGATTGGGCGCTGGGCGTTTCCGGAACGAGCAGTCACTTGCGTTGCACTCTTTGCTTCTGGTTTTGTCACGTTGTTGGGCGGCTTGACTGCCGGCCATCCGGGCTTTGGACTGATTGATCGGGCGAGACTCGACGCGGTTGGCACGGCGGTTCGGCCTTTGCCAGTAGAGGCCCGCTTCGCGGCGTACCCGACCTACAACCATCCCCTCCTGCTCCAGGGCCGCAAAGTCGTTCTGGGATATCCGGGCCATCTCTGGACGGAAGGATTCGATTATAATCCCGCCAATAGTAAGCTGACGGCATTAATGCGTGGGGCGCCGAACTGGCGCGAGGCTGCACAGTCGTTAGGGGTCCGCTATATTTTCTGGGGGCGAGATGAGACGGCTAATTACCAGGGGAGCAGCCGCCCATGGGAAGCAACCGCACCGCGCATAGCGTCCGGCGACTGGGGCGCGATTTACGATCTAGCGCCTGAATCGCCTTCTCGCTAAGGCGCGACGCGAGTTTCGCCGGTCGGAGATTTTCTCTTAGAGGCGGCGATCTTTCGGCGCACTCGAAATGGATGTGCAAGGAAAACAAAATAGATCGCGCTCACAAGATCGGTAAAACTGCAAGCAGGACTCGTTAGGCGAAGCGGCCCGCTGCGTAAAGCCGCGAAAACATTCTCGGGAGTGAGCGCCGGTGGCATGGGGATACTTGTGTAATGGCGCCCAAACGCGTGCAGCCGATGCGCGTCGGATGTGGCAATTAATGGTTTGTGAAAGCGCGACGCCACTCTCTCCGCGCGGCGGTTCGGATTGAAGAGGCCCATGTGAAAATGGCAAAATTCGATAGCGTCGAAACAATCTATTTCTTCAAGCAGTCGCGCTCCAATCGAGCCCCCGAACATGTAAAACGGGTGCGGCGCAATCGTAAAAATTGAATCGCCGCGACGCGCCCACAGCTGCCGTAGATCGTCAAAGCTCTTCACTTCCGCCATCTCCTCGGCGGTCACATTTAACACAATGACGTCTGCACCCTGCAGACGCATCTCCGCAGCGGGGATAAGCAAAATCCCCATCGCCGCCGCATCAGCGAACACTTCCGCTCGATCAAAGACCGCATCGTGCAGGGTGATCGCAAGAACACGAAAACCAAGTGCGCGAGCACGCTCTAGCAATTGATGCGCGGAGTAATCGACCGCGTCTTTGGGATCATCGAGCGTATGAATGTGCAGATCGATTTTGATCCATTCCGCCTCCTTACTCGTGCTCGTGTTCGTGCTCATGCTCGTGCTCGTGCTCGAAGCTTAACCGGAAATCATGGCGATTTCATTCTCGCGGTGGCGATTGAGCTTCCGCCTACCCGGGATCTCATATTCGATTACGATTACGAGCACGAACAAGAGCCCGCGGAAGGAGTGAATCACTTGCGAGGTACGTGACGCGATCTACTATTCACTGTTCACTTTCCAAAAAGCTCGGGTGGTGGAATGGCAGACACGTACGTTTGAGGGGCGTATGCCGAAAGGCATGCGGGTTCAAGTCCCGCCCCGAGCACCAAATCGCGCGGTCAATTTGTCCGTTCGATAGCTAATTGTGCGATTTGGTCTTTCTCGGTTGCAGATTGCTCTCGCCTTTTGGAAAAATCATCGGCCATGGCTGCAAGGAATGCTTTGCCGCCCAAATTCCAAAGATCGATAAGGAACCACCGGATAGCCTGCTCACGATTTCCAAGATCAGGCATTTGACTCTTAACAACGACGCCCTGAGGCGTGGCTTGTAGAATCGCTGCCAGTACTTTTCGCGCGAGCTGTACGCGAACGATCAAATGCAGAGACTCACGATGCGTCAGAGCAGGCCAGGAACCCTCACGGATAAACGCAGTCACAATCTTTTCTATCGCAGGTTTCGCCAATCCTTGATCAACTCGAAGACACGCGAGGTCTTTCTCATCAACAATGTGCGTGTGGCCCGTGTGTTTAGCAACGCACATATCAAAGTAAACATTCTGCGCGGCTAAACGGTTGTCCCACGCTTGAAGCAGAGGTTGCTCGGACCCTGTTATGCTAACCGAGTGATACCACTGCTGCCACTCTTGAAGCGTGTGCATTGGGGTAAACGTCGAGAGGTCTAACGAGATGCTTGCAAAGGCGAAATCATGGGAATTGCTCTTTTATCGAAAAGCGCGGCGTAATGCGAGCAAAAAACTCACCATTTCGTGAACTACGCCGTCTACAGGTGGATCGGCTTCTCCGAAGACGATGAGGCGGCAAAGCCCCATGCAATTTGCGAACGCGTTGAGGACAACGCGTTCCACCCAGCAATTAGAACTTTTCGCGTTGTTTCGCTTTCGATAATCTCCGCTTCAATATGGAATCGCTTTATCTTGTTGGCATCGCCGTGCTGGCGCTTTTCGCGTTCGTGCTGGCGGTTGTTCTTTTCAACTTTTTCGGTCTTTGGCTTCGGGCACGGATCGCAAACGCGCCGGTAAGCCTCGGTAAAATGGTCGGAATGCGGCTGCGGAAAGTGCCTGTTGGTTTGATCGTGGACAATCGTATCACCGCGGTAAAAGCCGGTCTGGATGTTCGCAGCGATCCATTGGAAGCGCATTACCTCGCAGGCGGCGATGTGACTCATGTCGTTCTGGCTTTGATTGCGGCCGACAAGGCAGGGATCACACTCGATTTCAATCGAGCTTGCGCCATCGACCTGGCGACAAAGGGGACAGGCAAGACTGTCCTGGAAGCCGTGCGCACGAGCATTAATCCGAAAGTGATTGACGCGCCCAATCCGGCGATGGGCCGCGCAACGATCGACGGTGTCGCACAAGACGGCATCGGCGTGAAAGTGAAGGCGCGGGTCACGGTGCGCTCGCACCTCGATCGATTTGTCGGTGGCGCGACGGAAGAGACCATCATCGCCCGCGTAGGCGAAGGCATTGTTAGCGCGATTGGCTCAGCTCATTCCTATAAGGAAGTGCTGGAAAATCCAGATCGCATTTCCAAGACCGTGTTGGCCAAAGGTCTCGATAGCAATACTGCGTTTGAAATTCTTTCAATCGATATCGCGGACGTGGATGTCGGCGATAACATCGGCGCGAAATTACAGACCGAACAAGCCGAGGCCGACAAGCGCGTTGCGCAAGCGAAAGCTGAGGTGCGCCGCGCCGCCGCCGTGGCGGTCGAGCAGGAGATGCGGGCCAAGACCCAGGAGATGCGAGCGAAAGTCGTGGAAGCCGAAGCGCTCGTTCCCCAGGCAATGGCCGACGCATTTCGCTCAGGAAATCTCGGGGTCATGGATTATGTCCGAATGAAAAACGTGCAGGCAGATACGTCGATGCGCGAATCAATTGCGGGCGGAGAAAAGCCGCGGACGGAGGGAACGTGATTCAGCAATCAGCTTCGGCAAATGAGACGTGAGAGGCCGAGGAGATCTGGGTTAACCGCTTCAACGGTTAAAAGTTCAACGATTAACGATTTAACGCGATGCACGCAATGATTGCCGCTCATCTCGAAAATCTGCTCTTCCTTTTGCTTATCGCTGTCGCTGCTTTGTTTCAATTGCTGGCAAAGGCAGCCGGCAAGACAGGCAAGGACCAGACAAAACGAACATCAACACCGATTCCAAGAACGCCTCCACCGATCCCGCGCGCGCCGAGAGAGTCAGACGAAGAAAAGATTCGCAAATTGTTGGAAGCGCTTGGCCAACCCCCAACCTCAAAACCGCCACCGCCTGTGGCGCCTCGTACGGATGTTCCACCGCGACCGCTGGCGCCGGTGCGTCCGCCCATCTCACCGCTTCGGCAACTAACTCAAGAAGAGCGACGTAAACGCCAGGTGATTGTGAAAGAAAGTCCTGCCCGGTCGGCTGTCACGCGCGCGGAAGAAATTGTTCAACGAAAAATAACAGCCACGCCTACATTCGAAGTTCACGAAGGGCCGTTGCCGATTGAGCCGCCGCTGGTCATCAAAGCGCCTGCGGAAGCTTACGCAGGGGGAATCCGAACAATTCCTAAAACGGACGGACCAAGAACCGACATCTCCGCGTTGCTTGCGTCGGCATCCGGTTTGCGCAACGCAATGATTTTGCGCGAGATTCTCGGTCCACCGCGTGCGCTGCGAATGCAAAATAGATTTTAGCGACGGGATGTCGTGATCTAACGCTTCAACGATTCAGCACGTTAGCGTTGCTAGTAAGAGTTGAGCTTCGCAGCCGCACCTGTAGGTTCAAAATTCCACATTGCCGGCGTGGCGGAATTGGCAGACGCGCTGGACTCAAAATCCAGTGGCCGCAAGGCCGTGTGGGTTCGAGCCCCTCCGCCGGCAATCCCTCTAAAACGCAAATTTACGAGGGAAAATTCAGTCAGCTAAGCAAAATTCGGTTGCCCACCGAAACGCATGAACACGCTTGAAAACGAATTTCATTGGTCAATGATCTGTCAACGAATTCCAAATTGATTCACGGTCCGTGGTAAGCGGAGCCGAACGCAATCGACAATGCAATCAACTACGCCAAGCTGTTCAGCCGCTCGCAGCCGGCCATGATTCGCGTATTCGGTGACGCGGGCAGCGTGATTGAAGCGCACGAGCAAGTGGGAAATTTCAAAGAGTGGTAAAACGCGGCACACGCATCAGGTCGCGCACTCCAAATTTCGGCTAAAGTAACAACAGCGTTACTTTTCCGGTGCCGCGCTAAGGTGCTGATCGCTGCGCTGCGGCGAGTCCTCTTCCACCGTTTATTGCTTGTATAGAAGAGAGAGAACCACAATGTTCTCTTGTGAATAGGAAGGCCGGCGACCAGGGTGAAGACGGACCGCGTGAGTTTGTAACTACCCGCTGGAGCCTCATCCTTTCCGCTGCCAACGGAAGCGAAGAGCAAAAGGCGCGCGATGCGCTCGCTGAACTTTGCCGGAATTATTGGCGACCCGTTTTCTCGTTCGTCTGCAGACGCGGCTATTCAACAGAGGATGCTCAAGACCTCACGCAGGATTTTTTTGTGACAATACTTGAGCACAACTGGCTGCAGCACGCCGATCGAAATCGCGGCCGGTTCCGTTCGCTCTTGCTCAGGTCGCTCCAAAATTTTCTCATTAACGCCGCCGAGAAAACACATGCCTGCAAACGTGGCGGTGATGTTGAATTTATTTCGTGGGACGATTGGGCAGCGGAGTCCCCGTCATCCAATTCCGCTCAGACGCTCGACTCATTGCCGCCGGAACGGCTCTTCGATCTCAGTTGGGCCACAACAGTGGTAGAACACGCGCTTCAACGCCTGCGCGAAGAATGCGAAAGCAAAGGCAAGCTCTGGCTCTTCCGAGCGCTCAGCGGCCACCTTGCAGAGGAACGGGATGAAATGTCATACGCCGATCTTTCTGCTGAGCTGGGAGTGGCAGAAACCGTCGTAAAAAAACAACTCCACAAAATGCGCCAGCGTTACCGAAGCTTGCTGCGCGCTGAAGTCTCGCGCACGGTAGAAAATCCAGCCGACGTGGATGACGAGATCCGGTATCTATGTGCGGCGCTCGCAGGGAGAACCGAGTAACTCTGATGAAGACTTCGGGCGAGCGCTCTGATTCCTTCCCCAGCGCGACTAAAGACCCGGCAAAATGCGAGAAGTGCGGCGCGACCATGCGACTCGACACTGGAGTTTGCGTTAGCTGTCTCTTGCGCGAGGGATTGGGAACGGGGGGCGAGGTATCGAAGGCGGTTTATGAAAGCGTACTCGCTGAAGTAGACGCGCCGGATAAGCAATGGCACCTCGGCAATTACGAAATCCTCGACGAGATCGGGCGCGGTGGTATGGGCGTGATTTATCGCGCCAGGCAACGACGCTCCCGAAGGATCGTCGCCGTAAAGCGCGTCCTAAGTTATCAGGCTGATTCACATGAAACGCTGAAGCGTTTCCAACGGGAAGCCGAGGCGGTGGCCAGCCTCGATCATCCGAACATCCTGCCGATATACGAGGTGAGCGAAAGCGAGGACGGTCTTCCGTTTTTCAGCATGAAATTCGCAACAAGCGGAAGCTTGCAGAACGTGGCGCATTCTCTACGCACCGAACCGCGGAGGTGTGTGCAGCTTATGGCAAAAGTTGCGCGCGCTGTCGAGTACGCTCATGGCCGTGGGATTCTTCATCGCGATCTCAAACCGGGAAATATTTTGCTCGATGACCGCGGCGAACCATTGGTGAGCGATTTCGGTCTGGCAAAATGGCTGGATGCGAACAAGGACATTACCAAGTCACTGACTACCATCGGAACCGCGGGTTACATTGCGCCCGAACAAGCCGAGGGCACAGCCGCCGACCTTACTCCGGCCGCCGATGTTTACAGTCTAGGTGCGATTCTTTTCGGTTTGCTCGCAGGCCGTCCACCGTTTTTGGGCTCCAACCCGCTTTCGATTATTCGAAAGGCCTCGGAAACGCCGGCTCCGAAATTACGCATGCTCGCACCCTCACTCGATCGCGATTTGGAAACCATCTGTGCACGCTGTCTCGAGCGCGATCCAAAGGCCCGCTACCACTCCGCCGGAGATCTCGCAGCTGATCTGGAACACTGGCTTGATGGCCGGCCGATTGTTGCCCGTCCGGTCTCGCCTCCAGCGCAAATCTGGCGCTGGTCGCGGCGTAATCCGAAGTTGGTGGCAACAGGCATTGCAGGCCTGCTTCTAGGCGCCGGCGCGATTTGGTTATTCCGCGGCGAACTCTTCCAAGCACCGTCGTTTAATCCCCCGGAAAGAAGTATCGCCGTTTTGCCATTCCTCGATCTTAGCCAGGCGAAAGATCAGGAATATTTCTGCGACGGCATAAGCGAGGAAATTCTTCACGCACTGGCGAAAATTAACGGATTGCGTGTCGTTGGCCGCACTTCGTCATTCGCATTCAAAGGAAAAAGCGCGAACGCAAAAGAGGTTGGGAAAAAGCTAAACGTCCAAAACGTACTTGAAGGAAGCTTACAACGCGAGGGTAACCGCGTTCGTATTAACGCCCAGTTGATTGACACGCGTAACGGCTTTCGTGTTTGGACGGAAATCTATGATCGCGAGCTGGCAGGCGTTTTTGAGCTGCAGGATGAAATAACTCGCTCAATCGTTGAAGCACTCAAGATCAAGCTCGCCGTTTCGCTTCCCACCCATGAACAACGCAACACAGAGGTATACGACCTCTATCTGCAAGGCCTTTACTTCTCAAACAAGGGCAGCGAGGAGGATTTGCGCAGGGCACTTACTTTCTTTCAGCGCACCGTAGAGAAAGATCCTACATTTGCGCGTGCGTGGACTGGCATCGCGAAAGTCTGGTATTTTCTGGCCGATGTTTACGTAAAGCCACTTGATGCTTACCCGGCATCAAAAGAAGCGGCTTTAAAGGCGATCTCGCTCGACGAGAAAGATGCTGAAGCGCATTGCTATCTTAGCGAAGCGAAACGTGTCCTTGACTGGGACCTGGCTGGTGCGGATGCGGAATTAAAACGTGCGCTGCAACTCGATCCCAACTCGGCAACGGCTCACCTTTTCTCAGGGCTGCATCCACTCTTTCGCGGCGAGCTAAAAGACGGCCTTCAGCTTATTTTGGAGGCAGAGAAGTTAGATCCTGTCGCTCCTATCATTAGCTACGCAGCCACCGCCGCCTATCTGGCCAACGACCGCATCGACGATGCCGTGATCGAAGGTCAGCGGACACTTCAACTCGACCCAAATTACTTTTATCTAGATTCGGTTCTAGCCGCCGCGTATCGCGAGAAAGGCAACTTCCCTGAAGCCATCGCGCTTTACACCAAAGCTCAGGAGGCAACGCATTTTCCGAGTAGCGGCCTTGCCATCACGTACGCGCGCATGGGCCGCCAAGCCGAGGCTCAACATATCTTTGCTCAGCTTCTGCAAGCGAGGGAGAAACGATATGTCTCAGCACCTTTGATCGCAGCAGTTTCTGTCGCGCTTGGCGACAAAGAAGGAGCTTTTCGCGAACTCGAACGCGCCTATGCCGAACATTCGGGAGTGTTACAGTGGATCGCGTTTCTTCCCGAATTTCGTGCGCTCCGTTCCGACGCACGTTTCCCTAATCTTTTACAGCGAATCGGTGCTTCGCAGAACGCAATCCTGGCAATCACCGAGACAACTCTGTCAGAGACTAACGATCCAAGCGCCCAGACACACTGGACCCTCAAAATCGGAGTAAAGCCACGACCAGGCACGCCAAATGGCCACGTTGTAAAGATTGTCGTCTCTTTCTACGACCTCACGAAAGAGAACAAAATGAAGCCCACTGACGCGCGGGTTGGTTATGGCTGGCTTACACCGACGAACGACTGGGCGGACGCGACTCCAAAGTTTCTCGTTGCGACCTACATCCGCCCGAAGGTCCAAAGGCCCTCAATCGAAGAACGACGTTACGGCGGCTTCGTGGTTCGAGTCTATTTCGACGGCCAGTTACAAGATTCGCGGGCCAATCCACCAGACCTGCTAACAATATTTCCAGCCGAGAATTAGCAAGACCTTGTGCCAAGTTCAACTCGCGGCTTCTAACCATAACTGCGGCGAACCGCATGCTTGTTAGCCAGTGGAAAGATTGTTACCCCTATCAGTGGAGAACTTGCGAGATGCAATGCCAGGAATGCCCTGCTTTGAGAAAACATCCGAAGATAGCTATGCGTCTCGTGACTATTGTGGCGGTCTTTTGTTTTGTCCCAGCAGCACTAGCGCAAGATGTCACACCCACGCCGCAGCCAGCTAATCAACCCGTTGTTACCACGGTGCAGGTCATTGTGACTGGGTCAAACATTCCTACTGCCGAAGAAGTAGGACCATTCCCGGTCGATACCTACCGCAGGGATGACTTGGTTCAACTCGGTATACGTTCGGCAACTGATCTTATCGAGATGTTGCCAGCGGCTACTGGGGCCGCAATAAACGATAACGTCACTAACGGTGGTAACGGTCGGGTGGAAGTTAGCCTACGCGGCATTCTTCCCAAGGAGACGCTTGTCCTCCAAGACGGACGCCGGCTAGCGCCAGTTGGTTTTGCCGGGGACACCGTCGACCTAAACATGTTTCCACTTGGGTTAATTGATCATATCGACATTCTGAAGGACGGTGCCTCCGCTGTTTACGGTCCCGACGCAGTGGCTGGTGTGGTCAACATCTGGTTGATTCACAGATTTCGTGGCGTCGAAATTTATGGCAGCTATGGCAACACAAATCTCGGCTTTGCCAATGATATGGCTGAAGAAAGAATGCACCTCCTTGCCGGGACCGGCGACGATAAGACGGATATCGTTTTTTACGCCGAGTTTTACAACCGGGCCGCGATTTATTCGCGCGATGCTGATATCTCGCGGAATGCTGACTACCTTCCCTGGGGCGGTCTCGACGGTCGCAGCTTCGGTTTCTTCGCCGGGCGCGTCGGAAACTTTCGGCTAATACCGAAGTTGTTTTTCAGCAAAAACAGCCCGCCGTCGCATTCAGCTCCAAACGCGGCAACATCTCCATTCTATGTCAATCCCTTTGCCATTGCTACCTATCCAGACGGGAACTATTTCGCCTTTAACTTCGCAGCCCTTACGCCGGCAATAGCTCCAGTGGACCGTCAATACCTGTACGGATCGTTTATCCATGACATCTGCGACAGTTATTTGACTGTCTTTGCTGACTTCAAGTATGCACGCACGTTTTGGAATGGCGGCCTGGCGCCGGCTCCATTTGCGCCTGATGTATTCACGGACATCACTCATCCGTCAGGAATAACCAGTGGCGGCATTAGCGTACCTATTCAGAATCCATTTAATCCATTCACAGTCGCAGATTACACGTCGCCAGGAGGATTTGATCCGAAACGTCCCGATACTCGAGTTAGCGCCGCGCCTCCGGGCACGGGATTCACGACAGGTGTCGGTTATCGTGCGCTGGAAGGTGGTCTACGCACGGACAAAATCACGACGAACAATTATCTGTTTACCGGGGGACTTAAAGGCAGCCTGGGCGAGTTTGGGGATTATTTTAAGACATGGAATTGGGAAGCCGGTTTTCGCTATAACGAGGATGATCGCGTCGAGCTCTTCGGCGGAGTCGTTGATAACACCGCTTTGCGCGCCGCCCTGCTGGATACAAATCCGGAGACCGCCTTTAACCCATTTGGAATGAACACGAACAAACCCTCAGTGCTTAATAAGATCCTTGTTACTACTCATCGCTTTGGTGAAACAGAGTTAGAGCTAGAGGACCTTAAACTAACCGGAGACTTGTTTACACTGGCCGCCGGACCGATCTCCTTTGCAATCGGTGGTGAGCACCGTTATGAGTCCGCGAGTGATAACCCAGACGCGCTGGTTGCGTCCGGGCAAACCACCGGCGGGATCAATTTCGGACCGACCAATGGAAGCCGGGACGTCTGGGCTCTCTTTTGGGAATTCCGGGTCCCGGTAAGCAGCCCCACCTGGAACTTTCCCGGCTTCTACAGCTTGGAACTAGGTTACCAGGAGCGTTACGAAAGCTTTAGTGATTTCGGTTCGACGGAAAGGCCCAAGTTTTTCGTTCGGTGGCAGCCGATCGATTCAGGGCTTACTCTTCGAGCAACGTATGGTGAAGCATTTCATGCTCCTACCCTGAGCGATTTATTTCGCGGACCACAGCAATTTTTTCCACTTGTTGTCGATCCGCGGAGTCCGGCTACCGAGGCGCAAGTCGCTGCATTGGTCAGCGGAAATCCAAATCTTAATCCAGAGACGGCTTATGAATGGACTTATGGCGCGGTCGTTACCCCGGGCAAATGGTGGAGCCCCCTACAAGGCCTGACAGTCAGCGCGGACTTTTACCATATCGATATTCGCAGTGTCACCGTCCAGTTGGATGCGCAATTTCTTATCAACCATGAAGACCAATTCCCAGGTTTGGTAATACGCGGCCCCTCAACTGGACCTAATGATCCGTTCGGCCCAATCGTCCTTCTGTTACTTCCGGAGGAAAACCTGGGACGCTTCATAGAAGAGGGCTTGGACTACGAGGCCATTTATTCCTTCGATATCTCGAGACTTGGCCACGGCGACTGGGGCAGGCTAACTGCGACACTCAACGGCACCTACCTTGACCGTGCTGTGCTTCAAGCAAGTCCTGATGCCAGCGAAAAGAGCGTTGTCGGCAAGTTCGGCGGGGGCTTTCTTGGAAGTGCCAACGGTGGTTCGTTTACACACAATCGGTGGTACGCGAGTCTATTTTACGACGGTCCAGCCGGCTCGTTCCTGGCTGGACTCGATACCGGCTTTGTCGTTCACTACATTGGCGATTACTGGGATGACAAATCTTTCACGACTAACGGTCGACCTCGCAAAATTCGTGAATGGACAACGCTGGACTTGGTTCTGAATTACACGTTTAACCTGGCGGTGACGCAGGAGCGGGGCGAAGTCCCCGGTTACGCCAAAGATGGCGGCAAAAACGTAAAGCCGAAGGATGGCAAAGCGACGAAACTCACCCCCGTATCCACCGCCGAATATAATCCATGTGGATGGCGTGCCTGGCTCAACAACACAACAATTACTCTCGGCGTGAACAACGTAATGGACCTGGAGCCGCCGTTCGTTGCTGGCGCCTTTGAAAACGGCTACGACGAGGCGACAGCCAATATTAAGGGCCGGACGTGGTATGTCGCGTTGAAGAAGCGCTTTTGAGGTAGCGACGCACTTGCGAGCCGTTCTCTTTCACACTAGATTTTTGTCGGGAATTATCGAAAGCGGGGAAGCTGTAAGTGGGTCGAAGGGAACTCTTCTATTTTGCCGAGCGCTCTTTTCGTGTGGTTCGCAAATTATTTAGGAACTTCGCCTTTTGTTTCCTGTAGGAAGTAGTGGGTTACAATGATTACTAAATCACTATACATCGGTTTAATTGGGTTTGTTGTTTGTGCTGCGACTGCCTGGGCTGGGCCATCTAGCATTCAGGGAATCGTCAAGGATGCGAAGGGACAAGCGATAAAAGGTGCAGACGTTCGAATCGAATCGCGAGACGGCAAAACGCTGTACAAGACCGTCAAGACGGACGCAAAAGGTCGCTACGTCTCCGATGGTCTGGCAGCAGGTGTGTACCGCGTGACGCTGGTCGTGAACGGCGCAGTGAAGGCGTCCATTACGAATACGAAAACCAGCGCAGATCGGTCAACACAGCTGAATTTCGACTTAAAACCTGTTTCAGCATCGCAAGCAAGCACAGCTACAAAGAGAGGAAAACATATGGTCTGGGTGCCATCGAACACGGGAAGCCATATCGGCGGGCGCTGGGTCGAAGTTGACGAGAATGGCAATGCCGATACGGGCGCGTTGAATGTCAAGAGAGGCAGCGCCGAAGACTTAAGACGCGAACAACTGCAGTCGACCCAAGGGGGACTGCCGTCGACAGCGTCGGGATCGACGGGAAGGCCTTGAGCGCTCGTGGCCGACTCTCTGACGGGCAGTTTGCATTGCGCCGATTTCAAGATTGGCGCAGTGTTGATTGATGCCTCGCTGGAGTCTTATCGGAAGTCTTCTTCTCGTAGGCTCGTACGCTTTCTCGGCGACACTCTCAGCGCAGACTTCGTCCATCGAAGGAAATGTGGTAGGCGCGGATGGTCGTTCTCTTAAAGGCGCGGAAATCCGGTTCGAGCAGAAAGGCAGACAAATCTCGCCGATTATCAGCCGCACGGATGCCAACGGTCATTACACAGCCGCGTTGCCGAGAGGCCTCTATAAAATGAGTCTCACAGACCGCGGCACAGTGAAAGCCTCCATCACCGTAAAAGCGACTGGTGCGAATTCGCGCATCGATTTCGATCTGCGACCATCAGCGCAGAAGAAGATAAGACACTATGTCTGGGTCGGTGGTGAAACAGGCAGCCATTTGCCAGGCCACTGGGTTGAAGCGGGCATCAGAGCAGCATCTCCATCGCCTACTCCTTAGGATCCAAATCGGAACTTCAGCCTGGTGTTTCAGTCGGGGAAAACAATGCCTTCACCGACTCGCGTGAAAGCGCAACAATCGTAAAGACTCCAAGAATTGTTCCGAATGGGACGAACAGACATTCAATGCACGCGATCACCAGTGCGAAGGAGTAATGTTTGTACTGCGCCAGCGATCGCCCGGCAATCAGAATGCAAATCGCCATAATTACGCCTGCGAGAAAAAAGAGCCCGCCCAACACAATGAACACCCAGCCGAGAACCGCGGGCGGTGCTTCTTGGCTGCCCGGCCCGGGATGGTGCGCGGCATAAAGCAGGAAGCCGCCAAGGATCGAGTACAACAGCGGAAAGAGAGAGAAGAGTGCAGCGAGGCCAGCGACAACGTAATGAAATATCGCGAGCAGTCGAAGGTGTTCTCTGTCTCGATTCATCTTTTGCGACCACTAGACGACCAACAAACGCTACCAGCAAAGAGCCAAGTGCGAAGCGCAAAGCGCGCGTAACTCTTGGCGCTTTGCTCGTCGCTCTTGGCGAAGTAGTTCACGAAGTAATGTACCCTTCTTCGCCGTGCTGATTGATGTCGAGTCCTTGCCGCTCGATTTCCGGCGCGATGCGAAGGCCAATCAGCCCCCTGACAATGGCGCCGATAATTGCGCTGCCCACCACCGCGAGCACAATGGTGACCCCTATCGCCTTTAACTGCTCCAGCCAGAGCGTGTGCCCCACAATCTTTGCAAGACCATTCTGCGTTGCAGGATTAGGCGGTCCGGTGACGCTTAATAAAAGATTTTGATTCACACTTGCAGTCGCGAGCAACCCAGTGAGGAATGCACCAAGTGTTCCGCCCACTGCATGGATGCCAAAAGTATCAAGCGCGTCGTCGTAGCCCAACCAGGATTTCAATTTCGTGCAGGCGAAAAACGGGACGATTCCGGCAGTAATTCCAATAATGACTGCACCAGTCGGAGCGACATATCCGCACGCCGGTGTGATTACGACCAGGCCACCAACCGCACCTGAACAAAATCCGAGCACACTTGGTTTGCCGCGCAGGGCGTACTCTAGCATGGCCCATGTGAACGAAGCCACCGCGGTGGCAAGCGTAGTGCTCATGAACGCATTCGCGGCGATTCCGTCAGGCGCAAGAGCGCTACCGGCGTTGAAACCGTACCAACCCACCCACAGTAAACCGGTTCCCACCATACAAAGCACCATGCTATGTGGCGCCATGATTTCTTTTCGAAATCCGATCCGATGCCCAAGCAGAATACACAGGACAAGCGCTGACCAGCCCGACGACATATGGACGACGGTTCCACCAGCAAAATCAATCGCAGTGATTCTTGCGGCAGGATTCCAAACTCCATTCATCCACCCATCGATTCCCCACACCATGTGGGCGATTGGGAAATAAACGGAAAACATCCAGACGCCGACAAAAACGAGCACAGCCGCGAATTTCATCCGCTCGGCAACTGCTCCGATGATTAGCGCCGGAGTGATGATTGCGAACATCAATTGATACATCGCGAAGACATTCTGCGAGACCCAGTACGAATAATCACTGTTCGGTCGCCCATCGACACCGTGTAGAAAAGCAAACTTCAAACCCCCGATGAACGGCGAGCCGTGGGAAAAAACGAGGGAATAACCTACCAGCCACCAGAGGATCGTCACCAGGCCGACGATGCCGAGACATTGCGCCAGGACGGAAAGAACGTTCTTCGCGCGGACGAGGCCCCCGTAAAAAAGCGCCAGCCCTGGCAGCGTCATGAAAAGCACCAGCGCAGCGCAGGTCATCATCCAGGCATTGCTCGCGGGGCCAGGGCCCGAAATGTTTGACGCAACTGGCGCGTTCACCGAATCAGCACCGCGCGCCGAATTGTTCACATAGGCTTCCAAGTCGGCAACGCGCTGGTCCAGAGACGTGGAAGCAGAAGGCGACGATGTCTGCGCGTGCAGCGAAGAAGAAAACGCAATGACTGCTGTAAGCAAAAAGACCCGGATCATTACGCGCTCCCGGTTATAGGCGCGCGAATTTATCGCGGCAAGCAAAATGCCAAATTCAGAAGCGCCGCGAATATAAAGTCAGGCGGCAAAGCCGCATTTATTTTTGCCAACGCCTTGAGGGCAACATGTTCCACCTATCGAAGGTGGATCGTCTTCTCCGAAGACGATGCCAAGACGATTCGAAGGCGCAGGATTACCATTCGCGAATTGCAGTTATCTGACAGAAAGGAAAACTCCGCCGAGCGGCTGGCCGAGCCAGGTTAAGGAGCTCGACGGAGTTTCTCCTCAGTCTTAACAGTGCCAAGGCTTAGCTTGTGTGCTGCAAGCTTCCGTTATTGACGTTCCTCGCTGCCCTCGCGACGATGCACCATTGAATGCAAGGTGGTGCGCAGACTGTGTCAGTCGATTGCATTGCATCGTCATCTTCATCACCATTGTCCTCCTCTTCATCGGCATCTGTTCGGGGTGCAACCGCGGGCAAGTCATTTTGTTGTAATTTCTCGTAACGCTCGCGCACGTCGGCCGGCATCTTAGCCCGATCCTCTTTCGTCTCTACTGGCCCACTGAAGAGTAGTTTTCCCTGTGGGTCTTTCGCGGTAAGTAATTTTTTGCCATCCAGATTTTCCAACTTCATCTCGCCTTTGTCGTCGGAGAAAACGATTTGCGCTTCGCCGATGTCGATTCTGGTCGCCTTGAGCGCGCCGTTGTCTTTACTCAGGATGCGAATTTCCCGCGCAGCGCGACGGGCATCTTCCCGCGCGTGTCTCGCTGCCTCTTGAGCTTTCATTACTGCTCCATGAATCATGCCGCGCTTTGCGTCGCCCAATTGCTCTTGTAAGTGTTCTTTCAAATCTTGCATCTGCTCGCCGAGATCGCCCGCGTCATCGAAATCCCAATGCCATTCGTGCTTGCCCCCTGGCATCCAGGAGTGACGCTGCGGCATTTCCTTCTTCGCAAGCTTAACGGTGACTTTTTGCTCCTGCCCCTTGCGCAAGATCGTGAGCGTCACGTCGGTGCCTTCAGAGAAGGTCTGCAGGAGCTTTCGCAATTGGCTCGGTTCGATCAGAATCTGATCGTTCAGCATTTTGAGGATGTCATTCTGTTGAATGCCTGCTGCAGCAGCAGGACTATCCGGTACGACGTAATCGACGACCAAACCTAGTCCCTTGGCCAAGCCAAGCTGTTCGCTTACCACGGTTGGCAGTTGCGATGTTTCCACGCCGAGAAATATCGCCGGAACTTTGGGTCCTTTCTCATGACTGCCTGGCTGGCCTGGAGGATGCGGCGGAGCAGGCGGTTGCGGCGGCGCGGGTGGTGTTTGCGCGAATCCCGCGATCGGTAGGAAGGCAACAGTTGCGATGATAGCGATGAGTTTAATTTTCATGGTCTTGTTTTGTTAAATCATTGGCCAGAAACGGGAATGAGGACGACTTCCTCGCTGGGGTAAGAGACGCGAAGCGATGCACCGGTCGTTGGATTACGCCATTGCCACGTCTGCCGCGTTTGATAACGAAGGCGCCGCAACGGTTGCTTCGAGCTGTCAGTAAACTGCAGCCCCTCGTCGCGCTCATTATAGACAACCTGAGTCGCAGCCGCGGGAATGAATTTGTTGAGCGACGTTGAGCTTTCGACTTCGCTGCCGCCACGGACAGGTGCGCGCCCGCCGAGCCTCGCCGTGCCAGGCAGGACCTGTGTTGTTTCGGAGGGAGGCGAAACTTGTGCGATTTCTTTGTCTTCTCTCTGCGTTTGATCGGTGTTGATCCGCGCGAGCAAAAGAAGGGCGGCCGCAGCTGCGGCCGCGAGGCCGATACCAAATTTGTAGGGCGTTTCTGTGAAGCGCCAATACCAACCCCTCCGACCTGTGGCGTCTGACACAGACGCCCTACAATCGGCCATCGCTTCTTCGACGCGTTCCAAAAGAACGGGAGAAGGCCGCGCTGGTCGCAGAGTTCTCAATTCATTCTCGAGCTCGGAGAAATCGTTCATTGGGGTTGCAAACTTTTCTTCAGGCTGGCCAGGGCATACCGATATCGCGACGCAGCGGTATTTTGAGAAATGCCCAGCGCGCCGGCGATCTCGCTAAAGGTGAGTTCGCTCCAGATTTTCAATACGAGCACCTCGCGTTGATCGTGTGGTAAACAGCTGACTGCGGCGGCGAGCGCCGATTGCGCCTCATCTTCCCATTCAAACTGCGGCTCGACGGTTGGATCCGCTTCCGCAAAAACAGTGGCCTCGCGCCGAGCGCGGCGTTTGTCGCGACGGATGAAGTCGAGAGCGATAGAACGCACAGTGGCGTAAAGCAGCGCGCGGTTGTTAATCTTGTGGTTTCGCCGCCAAAACTTGACGAAAGCTTCTTGCACAATGTCTTCCGCGTCGGCAGCCGATCGGGCCCATTGCCGGGCAAAAAGCAGCAGGCCGGGACCGATTTCAGAAAAGCAGCTCTTCCAATCCTCATGGCTGGCGATATTGTCCATGACCTGTTCACGGTCTTTATTTCCAAGACGCCGCCAACCAATGAATTTGTCTACCCCGTTGAAATTTTTCTTGTCCCTCGCGTGGATGGCTCTTGCAGAAGCACTAGGGGCAGATGTCGACCTTGAGAAAGCTGTCGGTTCACTCATCGCTGCTGAAAAGGCTTACGCTAAACTTGCCGGTGAGAAAGGATTTCGCGAAGCGTCCATCTCTGTGCTCACCGACGATGCGGTAATCTTCGCACCCGGTCCGGTCAACGGCAAAAAATTTTGGCGGGAAGCGAAGAAAGATCCCGCTATAGCCTGGCGACCGATTTTCGCATCGATCTCACGGAGTGGTGAGCTCGGTTACACTACAGGGCCATGGGAATCAGGCAAAGCGCGTGGCGTGGAAAAGCGGGATGCGTTCGGCCACTTCGTAACAATCTGGCAAAAGAACAGAAACAACGTGTGGAAAGTCGCTCTCGATGTTGGGTTGAATCATCCCGCGCCCCAGGAAATGGAGACCGAAATTAGGACATATGTTGCAAACTCTCCCATTCATTCCGAATCCGCAAGCGCCGATCTGGAAAAAATACAGCACAGCTTTGCAGAATCGCTCAAGGAAGATGAAGGCGACGCGATCATTGATAACGCTAGCGACAACATTCGCGTTTATCGCACCGGCCAACTTCCCGCGGTAGGCAAGACAGCTGCCAAGAAAATGCTTGCCGACGAGGATGCAAAAACAACGCGTGCACCCCTAGGAGCGGGCACGAGTAATCCTCCTGATCTCGCCTATGAATACGGCGAATTCACAAGCGAGCGCGACGATACCACCAAGCACGGCATCTACCTTTGCATCTGGCAGCTTGAGTCTGATGGCACTTGGAAACTAGCTCTCGATTTTCAGAAGAGCGCGCCGGTGGAAAAACCATAGCAGGCTTCTGTCATTCCGAGCCTAGTCGAGGAATCTCTATCTCTTGTTATTAAATGATGAGAGATGTCTCGACTTCGCTCGACATGATAAATCACCTTTTCGGCAATGCTCGCAGGATTAAATCGCCCAGCCAATCAGGGTTCGCGACGCCTTCGCGATATGCTCTGAGCGATTCCACGGAAGAGTTAACTCGCAGATTGCTGTAAGAACCATCGGCGTTTTGCCAGCGCTCATGCCAATAAACCGCCGCCTTGATGCGCGGATAACGTGTGCGAAACAGCGTAAGGCCTTGCGTAATCCACTCGGCTTTGCCAACGCCACCGCCTTCCCCGGCATGCGGGAACTCGCCAGTTGCCCATTCGGCGATCATAACGGGCTTGTGCGGATCGAGCCTGCACATTTCTTCGTATGGCCAGTTCACCAGCGAAGGGATGTCCGGATTTGGTTCGTCCTTGTACTGCTGGCCGTAAACGCTCAGGCCGAGCCAATCGACGTAATCGGAACCGGGATAATAAGCGGGCGCGCAATTCCAGGTTTCGTACGGATAGGGATAGTTGTTGGTATGAAACATCCACTTGATATTCGAAGCGCCGCGGGCTCGGACGCGGTCCACGACATGGCGAAACGCTTTGCGAAACGTTTCCGGGCCTTTCCAGTTGTTCTGCTCTTTGTCCCATTCCGCACCTCCGTAGTAGGCCCCCGACCACGGGAACCAGGTCCCATTCATTTCGACACCGAATGCGACAACTATTGGATGACCAAAATTCCGGGCGCCGTCGGCCCACTTGTCGATGTACGCGTCCCACGTGCCGGCAAGGATCTCGGTCAAACTGAACTTGTCCGGACCATGATCTTCTTCATAGGGCCTGTCCCACGGCGACCAAAAAACAAGCGGAAGCGAACCGTGCCGCCATATGACATTGAGATTGTCCATGGGAAAATTTTGTTCTCCCCAATAACTGGACGAAGCGATGATGGCTTGATGTTTGCCGACCATCTGCTCAAAATCCTCTATCGTCTCGAGGGTGACGTCGTCCTCCGCGTCGCCAAAATCCATGAACGCCCCGGTGTAAGCGCCATGTTCAGGAATGACAACCTCGACCGGGCCATTTGGATCGACTTGCGCTGCAGTGGACGACTTCTTACAAGCAGCTGCGAGCAGAGCCACGGCAAGCGCGCTGCAAAGAATAAGTGATTTCAACAAATGCTGAGGCGACTTGCGATTAACGAGCATGAGAACTTAGCAAAGCTATACTACGGCCTCATAGATAAATCCGCATGTTAAACAGCACAAAGCGACGCGCGACGGCCCGCGCACAAGCGGTCAGGCAACGCGCACCGAAAGGCTTTCGCGAAATCAGATTGATCGCTTGATGAATTTTGCACGGAGTGCGGTCTCGCGAAGGCTTTTGGAGTTCGGAGTGCGATGCGTCCTCGCATCGCTTTCTCTTATCGGGATTGGCCTCATTCAGCTAGCAGCGGCAACAGAGGCGCTGGTCGATCAGAAGCCATTTGCGGTCTCTGCCCTTGTCCTTGCGGATCACCCAGTGAACCAGTGTCTGCCAACCAAGGCATTAGGCGCAGGAGTGGACGGTCACGAGCAAGGCGAATGCGCCCGGATGTTCACGGACAAGAACATCGCCGAGATGCGATCAGCTGGGTTCGGGCCGCTGACGTATCGATTGCGCACCGAACTTGCTGGCGAAGTTTGGCATTGGAATCCGCGCGGCACGTGGAGTGATCCTATTCATCAGCGCGGATACTGGACCTCTGACGATTCGCTTTCGGAGCCCATCAGCCTTTCCTATGGCTACCGTTTGCCGCGCCGGGGAAACACGATCGATCAAGCGAATGATGATGGTTATTCCCGGATCGCAGACGGCGACGAAGAATCGTTTTGGAAAAGCAATCCGTATCTTGACGCCTATTTCACTGGCGAGTCTGACGATCCGCATCCGCAATGGATTGTAATCGATCTGGGCGCACTGAAACCAGTGAATTCCATTCGGGTTCAGTGGGACGCACCGTACGCGGAGCAATACAGAGTGGAATACTGGAACGGAGAGGATCCGATGCACTTGGACGGCGATCGGAAAGATCGGTGGCGTGTTTTTCCAAACGGTGAAGTGAAAAGCGAATCAGGCGGTGACCAATCCATCCGGCTTTGTAGTAAGGCGCTGCCGGTTCGATTTGTGCGCGTCGTGATGACGCGGAGTTCGCAAACAAGCACGCGAATCTCAGATGACATTCGCGACCGACTCGGATTTGCGATTCGCGAGATCGAGCTCGGGAGTATCGATAATCACGGTCATTTTCATGACTACATCCGTCACGCGCCCCATCGGTATGGGCAGACGGTAATTTATGTATCATCGACCGATCTTTGGCACCGAGCCGAGGACATTGACTACAAAATCGAGCAACCAGGTCTGGATTTCATTCTGAAAAGTGAATTGACCAATCGCTTGCCAGTTCTTGTGCCTGTCGGCGTCTTGTATGACACGCCGGAAAACGCAACGGCTGAGATCAGTTATCTGTTGAAACGGCAATATCCTCTCGAGGGAATTGAGCTGGGAGAAGAACCTGATGGCCAATGGGCGTCACCAGAGGATTACGCCGCGCTATACGTTGGAGTCGCGCGGCGACTCGCGGCGCTAAATCCGCGTTTGAAACTCGGAGGGCCAAGTCTGCAAAATTTTGACGGACAACTGCTCACGTGGGCCGACGCTTCGGGCAATTGTTCTTGGATGAATCGATTTCTGAAGTACATCGACGCCGCGAAATCTCACTTCGATTTTTTCTCGTTTGAATTCTATCCGTTCGACAACATGTGCGCCGATGCAGCCCCGCAATTGCTGGAAATTCCAAAGCGTCTGGGCACGATGATGAGCAGCTTGCGGGCGGACCGAATTCCGACGGCAATTCCATGGCTTATGACTGAATATGGCTATTCTGTCTTTGCGGGACGCCCCGAGGTGGACATCGAAGGCGCGCTGTTCGATGCGGATACCGTTGGAACGTTTCTGACACTGGGCGGCTCCAAGCCGTATCTGTACGGATACGAGCCAAACCATCTGGAAGACGAGCTCAAATGTTCCTGGGGCAATCTCATGATGCTTCAGTTAAATCCAAACAATGACCAACTGAATCGGCTGTCTGCTTATCATGCTGCGCAACTCGTCACGAAGGAATGGATGCAGCCGACAAATGAAACGCACGAGATATTTCGCGTCACCGTGAAGCAAAGCCAACCGACACTGTCATCCGCCATCAGCGTCTATGCGGTGCACCGGTCTGACAACCAGTGGGCGCTGCTTGCAATAAACAAACATGCCAAACGCACAGCCCGACTAAGTGTGCAGTTCAACTTTTCCGAGCCACAGCGGCAAATGAGCTTTGCCGGTGACGTCGATGTAATCCAGTTTTCACGCGAGCAGTATCTGTGGCACGATGACGGACCAAACGGTCGCCCGAGCCGTAGTCTTCCGCCCGTGCGCCTTACGCGAAAAGCACCTTCCTTCTACGACCTGCCGCCGTACTCACTTACTGTTCTGCGTGGAAAAATTCCCGATTGATTCGTCACGCGATAACGATCTCGAAATCGCTGAGCGCAACCGGTGTCGATGCCCGAAGAGTATTCTGGATCTCGGCCACCTTGTCAGTGTGGACCACAAGGTCGCGAATCTCCTCCTCGCCGGCATGGGCCACGACCTTGGCGCTAATAGCTAACTTTCGTAGCTGGCGCACCTTCCGCCGCAAACTCTCCCTCGGCTTCGACTTCGACCTGCGTAACCTTGATGCCACGTTTGGCCGCTTCGCGATAAATGTCATTACAGTAGCAAGTGGCCAACGCGAGGAGCAGCAATTCGCCACCGTTAACACTGGAACCGTATCCCTCTGCCTTCGGTGCAATGACAATCGAATGAGCCTTCGCATTCGTGCTTAGAGTCACGTTATGCTGGCCATGACCATTTTGCACGCGCGCGCTAATCTTCATGGTGTACAATCGCTGTTCAGGCCTAACGAGAACAGAGCTCCACCACTAGCCACGTGAAGCAAAAGTAAGTATTTTGCCTCAAACGCAACATAAGTGACTGGGTTGCTCCATTGTCTAATTAAATGGTTCGCGTAACGACTCAGTTGCTTCGAATGAGCAGCTAATGCATGTAGGGGACGAGCACTACAAAGGCACATACCAATCCCACGGCAGCTGCAATCGTCGTCGCGATACCCAAGTCGCGAGACCGTATCCATCCACCCAGGCCGAAGGATCCAAATAGAATAGCAATCCCCAAAAGAAAACAGACATCAAGCGGCGTTCTCTGTGCAGCAATCGACGCAGGCATTGGGTTGTCTCTTGGAAGGCTGCTTGCAATAACGGCGGCAAAGGTGTTACCCAAGGTGACGAGCAGGAATATGATCGAGGCAGCCACCGCAAGGAAACATGCCCAGCTTGCGACTCGGTGTGTCATCGAAGTCGTGAGCAACACGCCATAAAAGGTAAAAGCAAAACCTGCCAGCAATGAACTCACAAAGGCCAATTGGCGACAGTTTTCAATTACAGCTCCAGCTGTCATCTAACGAGAAAGAGATAAGCCACGGCAAGCGTTGAACAACATTACGGCGGGAGTGCGTGAGCGTCGAGACGCGAATCGCACTAGGGAAGCCGGGCACCTGGATGAAATCCAGGGTGTCGTGGCAAACACGCTGAATGGAGCCCGCGGGAGGCGGAGCGACATAGATGGGCAAGCCGAAGGCCGAATGAGCGGGAGCGAATGAGTCAAGTTGCATCGAAATGGGGCCGTTGGCTTCATCGATTGGTTAGATGGTTTCCGGTTTCACTGCAAAATCGATCCACCACTTTGCAGGTTTCCCTAACTTCTCGTCACGAACCTGACGGGTACTTGTACCTTGGTAAGCGTGTGGGGTTTAAATCGCCATCGTATCAATGCCTTAAGACACGAGACATCAAGACTCCAAAGCCCCGTTGTCTTCTCGATCTTTATCGATGCCACGAAGCCCGTTTCTTGATTGACGTTTAAAAGAAACACGCCAGCTCCTGTCTTGTATTCTCGTCGAGCCCGACTGGGGTAGTAAGGCTTCGGCGGGAAAAGCACAAAGCGCTAATTTGCTCAGCATTTAATGTTGGAGCGTCAGCGCTCAAACAGTCGCGTCTCGCCAAAACTACCAGTCCGCAGAGTAAGAGCAGATCTGCCTTAATCATCTATCGCCGGGCCTAACGAGACGGCGCTGAGCCACCGCTGGCGGGAGCGAGCGTGGCAAACATGGGGAACTGTTTCATAAGATTAAAGCAACTTATCATAGCGGCCAGCGGTTAGTAACTGTCTTGATTTCAAGCATAACTTAGATCCGGTTTCAGAGCACTGTTGAGCACGATCAGGAGTTTTCGCATTGTGGCCGTCAGAGCAACTTTGGCCGGCTTACCAGCAGCACGCAATCGCAGAT
>JBKPDP010000011.1:0-44771 GCA_046727935.1 Verrucomicrobiota bacterium
CCCACCGCGCCTGTGGAATCCGAAAATAGATCGGGACCTTTCCACGATTTGCCTGAAGTGTCTTGAGAAAGATCCGCAGCGCCGTTACTCTTCTGCTCTTGCGCTAGCCGAAGACCTAGAGCGGTGGCTGAGGCACGAACCAATCCAAGCCCGGCGTACCGGAGTTGTTGGTCGAGGCAAGAAATGGCTACAACGAAATCCAACTACTGCAGCTGTCGTGACGTTGTCGCTCGCACTGGTAGGCGCGGTAGGCGTACTTGTTTGGAAGAGCGAACTACTCCACCATCCCGCCACAGCTGGAATTGCGGTGCTTCCATTTGAGAATCTGAGTAACGATAGAGAGGACGCCTCCTTCGCCGACGGTGTCCAGGACGATCTTCTAACGAAGCTTGCGAAAATCGCCGATCTCAAAGTCATCAGCCGCACCAGCGTGATGGGATTTCGCGGCAAGCAGAACACGCGCGAGATTGGCGATGCGCTTCGGGTGTCTCACGTGCTGGAGGGCAGCGTGCGCAAGACCGGGGCTTGGCTTCACATAAACGCTCAGTTGATCGACGCGCGCACCGATTCGCATATCTGGGCGGAAGAATACGATCGCGATTTGAAAGACATCTTCGCCGTCCAGAGCGAGATCGCGCAAAAAGTTGCCGGGCAGCTTCACGCCAAAATCTCGCAGGCTGAGAGGCTAGCCATCGAGCGCCCTCCAACCGCCGATCTTAGCGCCTACGACCTTTACAGTCGCGGCAAGAATCTCCTTCTCGTGTCGGCTTCCAGTTACAGCCCTAAAGAAAATTTGTTGCAGGCCGCTGAACTGTTGAACCAGGCCATCGCGCATGATCCAACCTTTTTCCATGCGTACTGCCAACTCGCTTGGACTCACGACCAGCTTTACTCGCTTGGCTACGACCGTACCCCTGCGCGCCTGACGTCTGCTGAAAGAGCAATCGACGCAGCGTTTCGCCTCCGTCAGGATTCGGGCGAAGCACACCTCGCGCGAGCAGGACACCTTTATCGGGGATATCGTGATTATGGCGGTGCGTTGGCTGAACTGGAAGCTGCGCGCAAAAGCCTGCCCAATGACGCTCGGTTATTCGAGCTCAAAGGGCTCGTCCAGCGACGCCAAGGTAGAGAAGAGGAGGCAGTACGCGACCTCGAGCGAGCAATTGAGCTTGATCCGCTCAACCTTCACGTTCTACAACAGACTGCTCTTAGCTATTACGACCTTCGGCGCTATCGCGACGAAGAAGTCATCTTCGATCGGGTGTTGGCGATCGATCCGAAGGACGCTGAGACGAGAGCGTGGCGGGCCGGCGTGGAGAAGGACTGGAAAGCCCACACATACCCTTTACATCAGGTGATCGATGAGATCCGCGCGAAAGACTCTGGTGCAATCGAAAAGGTGGCCGATATGTGGCTTGACTGCGCGCTAGTAGAGCGCGACCCTGCTGCCGCTTCCAATGCCTTGGCGGCGCTAGGCGAAAACAGTTTTGGCCAGACGAGTGTAAGATTTGGCTCACATTTCCTTGAAGGCCTTATCGCTCGTATGACAAACGATGATGCCAAAGCACGTGCCGCTTTCACTGCCGCGCGAGCGGCACAGGAGAAGGTGGTTCGCACCCGTCCTGATGATGCTGGCGCTCTATCCGTGCTTGGTTTGATCGACGCCGGCCTGGGGCGAAAAGAGGAAGCGTTACGCGAGGGCCGGCGCGCGCTGGAGCTGCTTCCAGTCGAAAAGGATGCAATCAATGGCAGGGAAATAATCGTATCTTTGGCTAACATCGCTGCCTGGGCTGGCGACAAGGATCTTGCCTGCGAACAGCTTGTCATTGCTATTCGCTACCGCAGCAGTCTTTCCTATGGCGATTTGAAACTTTCGCCGTTTTGGGACCCACTGCGCGGCGAGCCGTGTTTCGAAAAAATCGTCGCCTCCCTCGCACCTAAATAAAGCTCAACCACGGATTGCACGGATTACACGGATATTTGGACTGCGACGCTGCTGCGCCGCTTTTCTTCTGTTAACGACGAATCGACACGAACCAGTTTCTACCATTTCGTGTCTATCAGTGTCCAGCAGTGATTAGTCTGGATTTTCCTATCTGCGCTATCCGCGTAATCCGTGGTTCTTAGGGCCTCTGCATTTTCCGCGTAACGCGTCGGAAAATTTTACGAAGTACATCAGTGAACAAAAACAAAGGAAGGAAAATGAAGCCACTCACTCATTTCAAGAAAACAGCAATCCTGTCACTTCTCATCGCGCCTCTGCTTGTAATCGCTGCCGCGTTCACCACGACGCCTATACTCGCGACGCCCCCCGTCGACAACCCACCGATAGATGTGCTCACGCATGCTCCTGATGTAACTGTGCACGGACATTTTGGTCGGATGTTTCATCTGCCACCGTTCGCACCGCCAACAGATGCAGTTCGCGACGCTCTGCTGGAGCTCGGCAGAGCGGATGGGCTTCTCGACGCGGCCGACGACCTGGCAGCGGGTCCTGTGGCGCTGATCGTAGATCCAAATCTTAGTCTCATTAATCGGAACAATCCTACTCACACCGCCGGAGTAACCTTCTTTGGCCAGTTCCTTGACCATGACATGACCTTTGATCTGGTATCCCGGCTGGGATTTCCAACTCCCCCAATAACGTCGCCCAACGCTCGCACTCCCTTCTTTGATCTGGATTCTGTGTACGGCGACGGATCAGACGATAGCCGGAGTTATTCGAGCCCAGTGATCCAATCAAATTCCGGGTCGAAAGCGGCGGCCAGTTCGAGGACCTGCCGCGAGATCCCCTCACTAACCAGGCGTTTCTAGGTGACCCGCGCAACGATGAGAACATGATGATCGCCGGGCTGCACGCGGCCCTTTCTGTTGTTTCATAATCATGCTGTTGATCTCATTCGATCGCAGAACCCGTCGATTACCGACGATGACGCTTACTTCCAGGCCCGCCGGATGACACTGTGGCATTACCAATGGATTATCCTTCATGAGTTCCTGCCGCATATTGTCGCTCAACCGGTTATAGATGATGTTCTAACAAACGGTCGTCATTTCTATAACCCCTTACATAACAACGCGTTTATCCCAATAGAGTTCCAGATCAGCTACCGATTTGGGCACAGCATGGTGCGCCCCTCTTACCGCGCTAACCTCCATGGTGATAACGGACAACCATTCTTCGGCATGATTTTTGACCCGGCTGGGGACAACAGCCCCGATCCAATCGACTTGCGTGGCTTTGCCCGAGCACCCAGGCGCTTTATCGGCTGGCAAACGTTCTTCGATTTTGGCGGGGCTTTCAGTGCCGATGTGCGCCCGAACAAAAGAATCGACACAAAGATTTCGACTCCACTGTTCCATCTGCCGCTGGGGACGATTCCCGCCGGTACGCCGCCAACCTCGCTAATGCAGCGCAATTTACTGCGATGTCTAACGTGGGAGATCCCTTCGGGTCAAAGTATCGCCAGTGAAATGGGCATCCCATCACTCAGTAATGCTGAGCTGGCTGAGTTACAGCCGATCCGCGCCTCGTTCGTCACATCGACGCCGCTTTTCTATTACATCTTGAAAGAAGCTGAGCTAAGAGAGGACGGACTTCGTCTTGGCCCATTGGGCGGACGAGTCGTGGCTGATGTATTTATCGGATTACTCCAGCTAGACCCCCGATTCTTACCTCAGTGTGCAACCCAATTGGGTACCAACTCTGCCAACTCACGACGGGACGCCGCAAGATTTTCGCATGATCGACTTCCTGACTTTTGCCGGCGTCGACCCACCAGCCGCGGCCAGTAGTCACTTAGCAGGATACTGTCTGGGAGCAGTCGCCGCTCTCTCCATCGACCCCGAGTGAACCACGGATTGCGCTGATAGCCGAGTAGGTCGCAGGCATCAGAAGGAGCGCCGCGATCCGCCAAAGGACCGATTCGCCGTGGCGAACCTGGCGCCGCTTTTGCGTGAATTCCCACCTGTTCGCTTTAACGCTTCAACGCTTCAACGCTTTTAACGTAGTGAAGCCATTTTCCGCGTAACGCAGCACGAAATTTTACGAAGTACATCAGTGAACGGCGAGAAGTGACTCCAAAAACAGGAGTCAGACAACGGTGGAACAAACAATGAAAATGAACTTTATGAACAACCGAAGCATCATTCTTGGTCTATCCGGGCTAGCGTGCTTCGCGCTTTTTCGCATAGCACAGGCGGTTGTCCCGGCGCCGGACGGCGGCTATCCTGGCTTCAACACCGCTGAAGGGCAAAACGCCTTATTCGGCCTTACCACCGGTGTGTGGAACACCGCACTTGGCGCTTTTACTCTCAGTAGCGATACCACAGGCAACGGCAATACTGCTGTCGGGATTAATGTTCTGCGCAATAACGTAACCGGCGCCTTTAATACAGGCGTGGGGCTGAACGCGCTCTTTGCCAACAACGGAGACCCGACCGTTGGGGCTGCATCTCAAAACTCTGCCTTTGGAACTTACGCACTCTTTCACAATACCACCGGCTCTGGCAACAGCGGCTTCGGTTCGGGCGCACTGACGTTCAATACGACCGGCTATGACAACGTCGCCACCGGTCTCCAGGCGCTCGAGCACAACATAAACGGCATAGGCAACACGGCCACGGGCACCTACGCCCTCCTGAACAACAACGCCGGCAGCAACAATACGGCGAGCGGTATAGCTGCCCTCATTAACAACACCGCCGGCAACTTCAACACCGCCAATGGTGTTCAAGCCCTCTTCAGCAACACGACCGGCACGAACAACACAGCAATCGGTACTAATGCCCTCGTCAACAACACGATTGGCAGTAACAATATCGCGGTAGGCTTTGGAGCCGGTTCCAATATCCACACCGCCAGCGACACTATCTGTATCGGCGCTGCGGGCGTCGACGCGACCGACGGCTGCTACATCGGCCATGTTTTCGAGGAATCCCTAGATCCCGACAACCTTGCCATGGCTATTGATGTCCATGGAAAGGTAGGCACCGTACCTTCCTCGCGGCGCTTCAAGGACGATATCAAACCGATGGAAAAAGCCAGCGAAGCCATCCTGGAACTCAAGCCAGTGACCTTCCACTACAAGAACGATGCCAAGCACACCCCGCGATTTGGTTTGATCGCCGAGGAGGTGGCCAACGCAGAACCAAATTTGGTGGCGCGCGACAAGGAAGGCAAGCCTTACAGCGTCCGCTACGACCAAGTGAACGCAATGTTGCTCAATGAGTTCCTCAAAGAGCACAAAAGAGTCGATGGACAGAATTGTAAGCTAGACCAGCAGGAGAGGACGATTCGAGAACAAGAGGCCACAATTGCAGAGCTTAAGTGCATCGCCGCGAAACAAGAGAAAGGAATGGCGGCTCTCGCTGCGCGTGTCAAAGAACAAGATTCAAAAATCCAGAAAGTGAGCGCGCAAATTGAGATGAGCAAGCCGGCGCCCAAGGTCGTGGTGACCGAACCATAAAGGGACGATTTAACCAATAACAGATTCACAGAAGGAAACGAAAACAACAAAGGATGCGTTTAGGTATCCTCGTCCGTGCAATCGATGTAATCCCTGGTCTTAATCATTTCGGAAATTTCCGCGTAACGCGCCGGGAAATCTTAGGAAGTACATCAGTGAACGGCCCAACATGACTTCTCAATAAGAAGAAGTCAGAGACGGCCAAAACAACAAAGGAAAACAGTTTATGAAGAACCGAAACACCATATTGACAACAATACTTCTGGCGCTTGCCTGTTTTGGCCTTTTACCCAGAGCACAAGCGGTCACCCCGGCGCCGGATGGTGGCTATCCCGGCTTCAACACGGCTGAGGGGCAGAATGCGCTCTTTAGCCGCACCACTGGCTTGTGGAATACGGCCCTTGGAGCTTTTTCGCTTTTTAGCGATACCATCGGCACTGGCAATACCGCTGTGGGGATCAATGGTCTGCGAAATAACGTCACCGGCCGTTATAATACCGCCGTCGGCCTGAACGCGCTCTGGCAGAACACCGCAGACTCGAACTCGGCCTTCGGAGCGTTTGCACTCTCTACCAATATCAGTGGCATTCAAAACAGCGCGCTCGGCTATGGCGCACTGGCAGCGAACACCGGCAGCGGCAATACCGCCAGCGGTTACCAAGCGCTTTCTAGCAACACCATGGGAACCAACAACACGGCAACGGGTGTTTCAGCGCTGTTTGCCAACAATACTGGCAATAACAACACGGCCGACGGTGCGGCGGCGCTCGCTCTGAACCGCGGTGGCACTGACAACACCGCCATCGGCGCAGAAGCGCTGATAAACAACACCAGTGGCAACTTCAACACGGGCATTGGTTGGGAAGCACTGGCTGCAAATGACGATGGCGGGGCCAACACGGCTATCGGCTACCAAGCGCTGCTTCGAAACACCGCCGGCTTGAACAACGCGGCCATCGGCAACGGCGCCGGTGCAAGTGTCAGGACTGGCAGTAACAATATTGCATTGGGCGCCGGCGCTGGCTCCGGCGTCGTCAATGCCAGCGACACTATTTGTATCGGCATTGCCGGCGTGGACGTGACTGACGGTTGCTATATCGGCCATGTCTTCGAAGAACCGCTGGATCCCGACAACCTTGCCATGGCAATTGATGTCCATGGAAAGGTGGGCACCCTGGCCTCCTCGCGTCGCTTCAAGGACGACATCAAACTAATGGACAAAGCCAGCGAAGCGATCCTGGCTCTCAAGCCGGTGACCTTCCACTACAAGAACGACGCCAAACGCAGTCCGCGATTTGGTCTAATCGCCGAGGAAGTAGCGAAAGTGGATCCGGACCTGGTGGCGCGCGACAAGGAAGGAAAGCCCTACAGCGTGCGTTACGAACAGGTCAACGCGATGTTGCTAAATGAATTCCTCAAAGAGCACAGAAGAGTCCTGGAGCACGGCACGACGATTGCAGTGTTGCAGTCAATCGTTGCTCAGCAGCGAAAAGACTTTGAGGCCGCTGCCGCACAGCAGCAGAAAGAAATTCAAGCGCTCACGGCAAGTCTCGAGGAGCAGGCAGCTCAAATTCAAAAAGTGAGCGCGCAGGTTGCGATAAGCAGACCTGCGCCACAAGCGATGGCCAGCAATCAGTAGAAATTGCAATCACCAAAAGTCTCCGAAGGTAGAAAACCCTGAAAGCGATAAAACCATTTATCCAGTTCCAACAAACCGAAAGAAAAGAAGTCAATCTATGAAAAACCGAAACATGTTACTCACAACGATTCTGGCCGCGCTGAGCTGCTTTGCGATTGCGCCGCTGGCGCAGGCAGTTGTCCCGGCGCCAGACGGAGGCTATCCCGGCTTCAACACGGCTGAGGGGCAGAACGCGCTTTTTAGTCGCACCACGGGAGTGTGGAATACCGCCCTTGGCGCTTTTACGCTGTTCGGCGACACAACCGGCAATGGCAATACCGCAGTCGGAATCAATGTTCTGCGCAACAACGTCGGCGGCGGTTTTAATACGGGCGCCGGCCTGAATGCGCTCTTCAAAAACACTGCACAAAACAACTCTGCCTTTGGGGCTTCTGCGCTCTTTAGCAACACCGAGGGCCACGACAACACGGCCACCGGTGCGAATGCGCTCTTTTATAACAGTTCGGGTAACTTCAACAGCGCCCACGGTTCCTACGCACTGTATACCAACATGACGGGCGTCTATAACACGGCTACTGGTTTCAGCGCGCTGTCTAATAATACTGGCAGCAGCAATACCGCGGACGGCGCCTACGCGCTTGTTGAGAACTTCGATGGCATTCAGAATACCGCTACCGGTGTGCAAGCACTTGACCACAACTCCGGTGGCAACTTCAACACGGCAATGGGTTATCAAGCATTGGTTGCTAACGACGGTGGTAGCGCTAACACGGCCGTCGGCGTTGGTACGCTCCCACACAACACTTCTGGCGGTGCTAACACCGCCCTTGGTTATGGCGCCGGCGTGAACGTTACGACGGGCAGTTTTAATGTCTATATCGGCGCGAACATAGCCGGGGTAACTGACGAGGTCGGTCACACCTATATCTCCAATATTAACAGCACCGTCCAGCCTCCCGTCAATGGTTCTGAGTACGTTACAGTGCGACTCTCCGACGGCCTGCTAGGCCATGCAAGTTCTTCTCAGCGTTACAAAGATGACGTCAAACCCATGGACAGCGCCAGCGAAGTGCTTTACCAGCTTAAACCGGTGACTTATCGCTATAAGAAGAACGTTGATCCCACCCAGAGCCTCGACTACGGCCTTGTCGCTGAGGAAGTGGCAAAGGTCGACCCCGAGCTCGCGATCCGGAATGGAAAGGGCCAAATCGAAAGCGTCCGATACAACGCCATTAATGCAATGTTGCTCAATGAGTTCCTCAAAGAACATCGCAAGCTGCAGGAACAAGCTCATGAGATACAGCAACAGAAGGCTACGATCAGCGAACTTAAGAACGGGATGGAGACCGTCGTTGCCCGCCTGAGAGAGCAAGATTCAAGAATCCAGAAAGTGACCGCCCAAATCGAGATGGCCAAGCTCGCCCGCCGTACGGTGGGACCAATCCGCCGCGGTGGACCGGCCCCGAAGGTTGTGGTGAATCAACCCTAAGCACGATGACACGAAAGGAAAAAGCAAATTATGAAAAATCGAGACACTGTACTCAGAATGATTCTGCTGATGCTGGGCTCCTTTGCGCTTACGCCCGGAGCGCAAGCAGTCACCCCGGCGCCGAACGGAGGCTATCCTGGCTTCAACACGGCTGAGGGACAGAATGCGCTGTTTAGTCTCACAACGGGCATATGGAATACGGCCCTTGGTGCTTTTTCGCTTTTTAGCGATACGAGCGGCACTGGCAACACCGGTGTGGGGATTAACGCACTGCGCAATAATGTAGGCGGCACTTCTAATACCGCCGTGGGACTAAACGCGCTCTATGCTAATGTCGGAGACGCCAACACAGGGCTTGGATCCTTCAACTCGGCCGTTGGAACTTATGCGCTCTTTGCCAATACCGACGGTTATAGCAATAGCGCAGTCGGTTGGGGCGCGTTGGCATCAAACAAGACCGGTGGCCGCAACACCGCCACTGGTGCTCAAGCGCTCCAGTCTAACACCGTCGGCACCTACAACACTGCCACCGGTGATGAGGCACTTGAAATGAACACCGAAGGCGTGGGCAACACGGCCACTGGCGCCGCCGCGCTCCAGACTAACATCAACGGAAACTTCAACACGGCTAACGGTATTGCAGCGCTCGAGTTCAACAGCAACGGCTCCAACAACACGGCGAACGGAGCCGGAGCGCTCCTGAACAACGACACGGGCGGGAACAACACAGCAATAGGCAACAATGCGCTGATTAATAACAGAACTGGCAGCAACAATATCGCACTGGGTGCCGGAGCTGGCTCCAATATTGTCAATGCCAGCGACACTATTTGTATCGGTATTGCGGGTGTCGATGCGACCGACGGTTGCTATATCGGCCATGTCTTCGAGGAACCGCTTGATCCGGACAACCTTGCCATGGCAATTGATGTCCATGGAAAGGTAGGCACCCTGGCCTCCTCGCGTCGCTTCAAGGACGACATCAAACCAATGGCCAAGACCAGCGAAACGATCCTGGCACTTAAGCCAGTGACTTTCCACTACAAGAATGACACGAAGCGCAGTCCACGATTTGGTTTGATCGCTGAGGAAGTAGCGAAAGTGGATCCGAACCTGGTGGCACGCGACAAGGAAGGAAAACCCTACAGCGTGCGTTACGATCAAGTGAACGCGATGTTGCTCAACGAGTTTCTGAAAGAACACCGCAAAGTCGAAAAACTCGAAGCTGCGCTCGAGGCGGTCAACGCGCGCTTGAGAGAGCAGGATGCCAAAATTCAGAAGGTGAGCGCGCAGATTGAGACAGGCAGAGCAGTGCCGCAGGTGGTTGTAAATAACCCCTAAAGCTGCAAACACGGACTCACAGAAGAAAAACGAAGACAGCGGAGAGATGCGTTTAGCGATCCTTATCCGTGTAATCGATGTAACCCGTGGTGTTAATCATTTCTGAACTTCTCGCGTAACGCAGCGCGGAATTTTACGAAGTACATCAGTGAATGGCCAAGGACTTATCGAAAACGGGAAGTCAGGGAAGGCTACAACAACAAAGGAAACAGTTTATGAAAACTCGAAACCCCTTGTTCACAACGATTCTGCTGATGCTGGCCTGCCTTGGGCTCTCGCCAGGAGCCCAAGCAGTCACCCCGGAGCCGGATGGAGGCTACCCCGGGTTCAACACAGCCGAAGGGCAGAACGCGCTGTTTAGTCGGACCACAGGCCTCTGGAATACGGCCCTTGGAGGCTATACGCTCTACAGCAATACCACCGGTCGTGCCAATACCGCGGTGGGGCTTAGCGCGCTGCGCCTTAACGTAACCGGCGAGTTTAATACAGCCGTGGGCGTCAATGCACTCTATTTCAACGATGGAGACCCCAGTGTCGGGAGAGGATCTAGAAACTCCGCTTTTGGAAGTTATGCGCTGTTTTCCAATACCACAGGACACGATAATTGCGCTTTCGGTTGGGGCGCTCTGGCATCGAACACCAACGGCGAGCAAAACACCGCGATCGGTGGGGGCGCTCTTGGTCAGGCCAACTCCACCGGCACTAATACGGCGATCGGTTTTGGCGCGCTCAACGAGAATACGACCGGCAATTTCAACACGGCCGCAGGTGCAGGGTCGCTCTTCCTTGCCGTCGGCAGCAGCAACACGGCTGTGGGGGCTGGCGCTGGAGGAAGCATTGTCACAGGCAATAATAACGTCTATATTGGCCAGGGGATGGTTGGTGTTGGTGGCGAAAGCAATGCCTGCTACATCGCCAGCATCTTCGGCCAAACCTCTGTCGGCGGAGTCCAGGTTTTCATTAACTCCGACAACAAGCTGGGTACGGTCACTTCCTCAAAGCGCTTCAAGGAAGAGATCGAGCCGATCGGCGAAGCCAGCGAAGCTCTTTTCTCACTCAAACCGGTTAGCTTCCACTATAAGAAGGAGATTGATCCGGCAGGCACATCGCAGTTCGGCCTTGTGGCTGAAGATGTAGAAAAGGTGAATCCTGATTTAGTGGTGCGCGACAAGGAAGGAAAACCCTACAGTGTGCGCTACGACCAGGTAAACGCCATGTTGCTCAACGAGTTCCTTAAGGAACACAAAACTGTGCATGAGCAAAAAGCGCCGATTGGAGTGTTGCAGAAGGAAATTGCAAGCCTCAACGCGACTGTGAAGGAGCAGGCCGCTCAAATCCAGAAAGTGAGCGCACAGATCGAAATGAACAACGCGCCGACAAGAGTCGTTCTCAATAATCAGTAACCTATGAGGTGGATAGCAGTTTGTGGCCGGGGGTCGACGACCCCGGCTACAGCTGCAACAATGAAGTCAACAATGAAAATCAAAGTCACCCTATTAATCCTAGTCATCCTTGCGCTTTCCCAAATTGCGCAGGCAATCAATCCAGCGCCTGACGGCGGCTATCCCGGAGGTAATACGGCGGAAGGGCAGAACGCCCTTTCCAGCCTTAGCACGGGTACATACAATACCGCAGTTGGTTTATTTTCGCTCAAGAGCAACACCGGCGGCAGCTTCAACACAGGTGTCGGCGCGGGCGCGCTCCTACTCAACGTTGGAGACCAAACCACAGGCGCGGGGGTCGAAAATACGGCTATTGGCGCTGGGGCCCTTTTAAGTAACACGACTGGCTGCTGCAACACTGCCAACGGAGCATTCGCCCTTTTTAACCTAACCAACGCAGCCGAAAACTCGGCTTTTGGGAATTCTGCGCTCATGAGCAACACTGAGGCAAACGACAACAGCGCCTTCGGTTTCGACGCGTTAGCGTCGGACACTGGCGCCGGCAACACGGCTGTCGGCGCTTATTCCCTTTTAAGCAACACCACCGGCGTCCTCAACACGGCCGTCGGTCTTTCTGCGCTCGGAGGCCACGCCGCCGGCGATTCCAATATCGCATTGGGCTTTGCAGCGGGCAGCAACGTCACCACAGGAAGTAATGTCATCTGTATCGGCAGTGGCGGTGCAAACGTCAGCGACAGCTGTTTTATCGGCACACCGGGCGTACATGCGAACACCTATATCGCTGGGATTTACGGGGCGCCCATCTCTGGTGCAACAGCAACGGCGGTTTACATCGATTCAGACGGTAAGCTTGGCACCGTCTTCTCGTCGGCGCGTTTTAAGGATGAGATCAAACCGATGGATAGTGCAAGTGAGGCAATCCTAGGTCTCAAACCGGTCACGTTCCGATACAAAAGGGAGATTGATCCGACAGGCACGCCGCAGTTCGGGCTTGTGGCTGAGCAAGTGGAAAAGGTGAATCCTGCCCTCGTGGTGCGCGACAAGGAAGGAAAACCTTACAGCGTGCGCTACGAGCAGGTGAACGCCATGCTGCTCAATGAGTTTCTCAAGGAGCACGAGATGGTGGAAGAACTAAAATCCACCGCTGCCAAACAGGAAGAACAAATCCGCTCTCTCACTTCGGCGCTTCAGAAAGTGAGCGCCCAGATCGAAGCGAACAAGTTCGCCCGCCGCACGGCAGGACGAATCCGTCGTGGTGGACAGACACCGCAAATCGCCAGCAGAGATCCATGAAAATTTACAGCGACTCCAGCCCGCGAACCACGCGAGTAAACGCGAATTAGACACAACACCTATGAAAATACTGACCACTTCTCCGTCCGCTATAGGCTCGACGAATGCGGACCACTTCTTACCTTTTACGTCTCGCGATTCATCTCGCGCTCTCGTCCTAGCGCTCATCTGTTTTGGGCTTGCGCACGCTGCGCAAGCAGTCAGTCCACCGCCGGATGGAGGCTATCCTGGGGGCAACACCGCGGAAGGGCAGAATGCTCTTTTCAGTCTCACGACCGGTGTCTATAATACGGCAGTTGGTTTATTTTCACTCGAGAGTAATGCAACTGGTAATGCCAATACGGCCTTTGGCGCTGGGGCGCTCTTTGCAACCACTGCCGACCAGAATACAGCTGTCGGCACCGGGGCGCTCTTCAGTAACGCCACTGGCGAGGCCAACGCTGCCCATGGAGTATTCGCGCTCTTTAACAATACCGACGGCAGCAACAAAAACACCGCCACCGGGCCAGAAGCGCTTTTCACAAACAGGACCGGGCAGGGCAACACAGCGACTGGTGCGCAGGCGCTCTTTTCCAATGATGGCGACCCTACCAACCAGGAGGGATCTTACAACTCGGCCTTTGGAGACAATGCGCTCTTCAGTAACACGACGGGTTATGGTAACAGCGCCTTCGGATCGGGTGCACTGGACTTGAATAACAGTGGCAGTTTCAATACGGCCGCTGGTTTTCTTGCACTTGGCGGTGGCTTCGCGGTGGGTGACGGCATCATCGCCACAGGCGACGACAACACCGCGCTCGGTGCTTTCGCGCTTTCCAGCAATATCGAAGGCGGCCTAAACACAGCAGCTGGTCATCAGGCACTTTTTAACAATACCAACGGCGTCAGCAATACGGCCGTTGGTGATTCGGCACTCTGGGCCAACACGACCGGCAACTTCAACACGGCCATCGGTCTTGGCGCACTTGGGAACAATACGGGCAGTGCCAATACTGGTGTCGGGTCAAGCGCCGGCATCAATGTGACAACAGCCAGTAACGTTATCTGTATCGGCAGCATTGGCGGAGACAACATCGACAACAGCTGCTATATCGCCAACATCTATTCCAACATTCAGCCTGTTTTCGGCACTGATCCCGATTACGTTACGATCGCAAGCAACGGCAGACTTGGCCGTTCCAACCTCAATGGTTCTTCGCGGCGGTTTAAGCATGACATCCAGGCAATGGACAACGCGAGTGAAGTAATCTTCGCACTTAAGCCGGTCAGTTTCCGTTACAACAAGGAGTATGACGCGACACAGAGGCTTTCCTTTGGACTGGTCGCCGAGGATGTGGCTGAAGCCGCTCCCGATCTGGTAGGACGCAATAAGAAGGGTGAACCTGACTCAGTCCGCTACGAGCAGATCAATGCGATGCTGCTAAATGAGTTTCTCAAGGAACATAAGAAAGTGCAGCAATTAGAAGTGGTCGTTGCGCAACAGCGTAACCAATTCGAGGCAACGATGACCGAGCTGAAAAAAGAGATCGAGAGAGTCGTGGCTCGTTCTAACGATCAGGACCAAAAGATTCAGAAGGTGACCGCGCAGATTGAACTGGACGATTCAGTTTCGAAGACGGTTGCTAACAAACCGTAAGCGGCGTCGGAGCACTTCGTAACAACAAGAAGCCGCGTGTCGCCCTCGGCGTGAAGCGATATGTGTTTAGCGCTAAAGGCGCAGCATTTCCGCTAGCCTGGGGCAGCGCCTCAGGTTTCATGGCAGCCGAAAGGCATCAGCGCTGAAAGCGCGATTCACTTCTGCCGTGCGTTCGCTGCGAACATTCTCAGCGTAGGCGGAACGAAGCGCGGTTTCAGCGCTTTGGCTTCCCGGCAATCGGATTCCTGGGGCGATGCCCCAGGCTCGCCACGGCGAATCCGTCCGATGGCGGACTAATATGACACGGCACCTTTGGCGCTAAAGCACATAAGTAGGGCTACGTGCCGCGCGCCCGGCGGTCGCGCCCTACTTGTCGCGCGCGGCCTTGACGATTTGGACGAAGCTGCGCGGGTCGAGGCTGGCGCCGCCGACGAGGGCTCCGTCGATGTCGGGCTGGCTCATCAGTTCGTGTGCGTTCTCCGGTTTAACACTGCCGCCATACTGAATGCGCACCCGCTCCGCCGTCGTGTCGTCGGCCATTTCGCGCAACCTATGACGAATGAAGGCGTGCGCTTCCTGCGCTTGAGCGGGCGTCGCATTGCGACCGGTGCCAATGGCCCAGACCGGCTCGTACGCAATTACCGTTTCCTGCAATTCCTTTGGGCCTAGACCAGCAAGACTGCCGCGCAATTGGATCGATAGTATTTTTTCAACATTGCCCTTATCACGTTGTTGGAGCGTTTCTCCGATGCAAACAATAGGGCGCAGCGTCGCCTCATGCGCGGCGCGCGTTTTGCGATTCACGATTTCATCGGTCTCACCAAAAAGGGTGCGGCGTTCGCTGTGCCCGAGCACGACATAGTGCACAAACAAATCCCGCAGCAGGGCAGCGCTGATCTCGCCGGTAAAGGGTCCGTTCTTCTCCCAATACATATTTTGCGCACCCACCTTGATGTTCTGCGCTTTGCCAAGCGCGTCCATTACTTTTGCAATGGCAGTGAATGGCGGCACGATCACCACTTCCACATCGGTAATGTCACCGAGATCCAGTAGCATTGACTCGACAAATCGCGCCGATTCGGCCTGTGTCATGTTCATCTTCCAATTGGCGGCGACGATTTTCTTTCTCATGGGATCAGATGTATGGGCTAGAGGCGTCAGAACTGAAAATAGATGAACGGCGTATAGTGTGGCGGAACAAATAAAAGAACGACTGCAGCAGCGCAACCATAAGCCGCTGCGAACACCGGCGCGGGCCAGCGCCGCCACGACTCGGCAAACCAACCGCGAGAATTGAGCCAATGGATAAAGGCGAGTCCTGCAATGATTAAGAACATCCATCGGTGGAAGTGTTCGCTGGCACCGCCGTGAAAAAGCACAAACTGCTTGAGTATTGTTCCCGCGCCGCCGAGATCGTGCGCGCGGAAAAAAACCCAGGCAACGCACACGGCATACAAGGTAATTGGCCAAGCGAGCCAGCGCATCGCCCAGGTGGCCCATTCGAGACCTTCTGTTAAGCGCATCCACTCGCGGTGGATGAGTAGCGCCGCTCCATGTAAGGCTCCCCAGATAACGAAAGTCCACGCAGCTCCGTGCCATAGGCCGCCGAGCAGCATCGTGATCATGATATTGCGGTAGACAAACGGGCGCGGCCCGCGATTTCCCCCGAGTGGAATGTAGAGATAATCGCGCAGCCAACTTGAGAGGCTGATGTGCCAACGCCGCCAGAAATCGGAGACGTTCTGAGCGAAATACGGAAATCGGAAGTTGTTCGGTAATTGGTACCCAAGTAGCCGAGCAGCGGATATGGCCATATCGGTGTATCCGGAAAAATCGCAGTAAATCTGGATTGCGTAGCACAGCACCCCGATCCACGCACTCATTGGGGTGAAATTCGCGGGATGAGCAAAGTAGCGATCCGCGATCGGCGCGACTCCATCGGCGATGCAGGCCTTTTTGATAAAACCGGACAAAAACAAAAGTGCCGCGCCGCGTGTATCGACATCGGAAAATCTACGTGCCGAAACCAGCTGCGGCAGAAAGTTGACTGCACGGACGATCGGTCCCGCGACCAATGGTGGGAAAAAACTGACGAACAGCGCAAGATCGACAAAATTCGAAATGGCGCGCTGCCGCCCGCGGTAGACGTCGATGGTGTAGCTCATCGAGTGAAATGTGTAGAAGCTGATTCCGACCGGCAGAATGATGTTGAGCGTGCTTACGCTCGCCGGTAGACCGAGCCACGCCAGGAGCCCGGACGCTGAAGAGATAAAAAAGTTAAAGTATTTGAAAAAGCCCAGAACGCCCAGATTGGCGCTCACACTCGTGACAATCCAAAAGCGTCGCCATGTTCGGCTGTCCGAGCGCGCCAGCATTCTGCCGACGATGTAATCCACTGTTGTGGAACCGAGGAGCAAGACCGTGAATTTCCAATTCCAAGCGGCATAAAAAGCATAGCTGCAGAAGAGAAGCCACACCTTTCGCGCGGTGTTGTTGCGCATCGTCCAGTAGACGATGAACACGAGCAGAAAGAACCAGAGGAAGCGAAATTCGACGAAGGACATTCGAGGGGAGAAGCGAAGATGAAGCTATGTGGCGAACGGTTGATTCCTAATCACTTGATTTCGCCTGCCTGACGAGCTGTAAGAAGTTCAATGCCACGATGCGCGTAAACTCTTCCGCTCCCGATTTGGTCAAATGTTCGCGGTCGCGCCGCGCGCTACTGGCGTATAAGTTCGGATAAGCTCGGGGATCGTTAAATGCCACCACAATGCCTGGCAACTGGGCATTGCCTTGGTATGCAACGTTCAACTGCTTCAGACTGGGCGGGACCAAAAAGATGGGCGTGGCTCCAATAGCTCTAATTTTTTTGGCACATTGGCGGTACGCTTCGATCGTATAACCGGAGATCACGGTCGTGGATTTTGCGCGCATCGCCACGTCAAGCGCGCTTTCGTAGGCCGCAGCCTGACTAGCGGACATTCTGCCTGGCCTTGAAACGTAACCGTCGCCAACGGCACCAAGGTAGTTTGCGTCCCACCTATCTACGTCGCGTCTCGCGAGGAAGTTCAGAATATCAGGAGCCCTTGCAACGTTAGTAAAATTTTTCTCAAACTGGGCAGTATGAAAAATTACCTGTTTGAATGTATTCGCCTCGCAGAGCTTTTTAACGTTCGGCAGCCAAACCGCGTCTGTGCCCGCGTGGGTAAGTTTTCGCAGAAGGAGCGATGTGCGCTTCCAGTCGGCCCAATACAACGCGCGGCGGCTAGTTTGGTTTTCTGGCGACCAGTTAGTTTGTAGCTCATCGTATTCGATAAAGATCCATTTTAGATTGCGCGGCCTCGTGTTTAAGAGTTGCTCCAGCACGTAAGCAGATTCCGGCAAATACATGCCGCCAATTCCGAAGTTGAAGCTGTGAGTGGGATTCCCGCTCTCGCGCATGGTGCGATCAAATATCGCGGGGGAAATCTGAAAATAGACGCGGCTCGATCCTATGAATAGCGTATCAAATTCGTCCTTGTGGGCCGCAAAAAACCGCAGTTTCTGGGAAACCCCACCATCAATCATCGGAAACGGCAGGACCGCACGCAAACCGATGCAAGTCAGAAAGAATGCGCCCAGGCCGATCCCTAAATTAATCAGCCGCCACCGCAGACCCTGTTGACTTACGGACACTGTCGTTAGCCGGTGCTCCCCTTCCAAACTGACCCCTGCAGCCGGCATGGGCTTACTCGGCGTTGCTTAACGCCGCCACGCCAGGCAGCTCTTTTCCTTCCAGTAATTCGAGCGATGCGCCGCCGCCCGTGGAGATGAACGTCATTTTGCCGGCAAGCCCCGCTTGTTTCACGGCGGTCACGGAGTCGCCGCCACCGATGATCGTCGTCGCACCCGACTGCGCGAGTGCTTCCGCGATTGCAATCGTCCCCTCACCGAACTCCGGAATTTCGAAGACCCCCATCGGCCCGTTCCAGAGAATCGTTTCCGCTTTGGCAATTTCTTCCTGATAAAGCGCAATCGTCGCCGCGCCGATATCGACTGCCTGCCATCCGTCACTGATTCCGTGTTCTGGCGAAAGCCGGCTTGTGTTTCGCATGTCCGCGCCGGCGCGAATTTCGTCCGTTTCCACGGCGTCAATCGGAAGCAAAAATTTCACGCCGCGTTTCTTCGCCATCTCGAGAAGTTCGCGCGCAAGATTGAGTTTATCTGGTTCCACCTTGCTTGCGCCGACCGGAATTCCCTCCGCTTTTAGAAACGTGTTTGCCATTGCGCCGCCAATCAAAATGACATCGGCCTTTTCCATTAGCGCCTTTAAAACCCCGATCTTATCGGAGACCTTGGCACCGCCCAAAATGACAACGAAAGGCTTGGCCGGCTTCTCAAGACCGTCACGCAAGTGTTTCAACTCTTTTTCCATCAGGAAACCCATCGCCGATTTGCGCACAAATTTTGTGATTCCCACTGTGGATGCGTGCGCGCGATGAGCAGCGCCAAAAGCATCGTTAACATAAAGATCGCCAAAACTGGCGAGCGCTTTGGCAAAATTCGGATCGTTCGCTTCTTCGCCGGGCTGGAACCTCACGTTCTCCAAGAGCGCAACGTCGCCGTTCTGCATATGCTCGATGATTTTTTCCGGCACTTCGCCAATCGTGTCATGACTGAAAATGACGGGCTGATGGATTAGCGAATGCAAATAATCGCCGATCGGACGAAGCGAATATTTTTCAACTGGCTTCCCTTTAGGCCGGCCAAGGTGCGACATCAAAATCGTTTTTGCCCCGTGTTCTCGCAGGTAATTAATCGTGGGCAGAGTCTCGCGAATCCGCGTGTCATCGGTGATGCGGAATTTGCCACCCCGCACTTCAGTCGGCACGTTAAAGTCAACGCGCACTAGCACGCGTTTGCCGCGCACATCGAGATCACGAAGTGAAAGCTTCGCCATTTATTTCTCGTGCTCCTGCTCGTAATCGTGATCGACTGAATATGCCGATTCTTCTTCGCGCAAAACGCCTGCCCGCTCAGAAAATCTGCGAAGTAGTCCGACAAGCATCTGCACGATTCTCGCGAGTCTTTCTTTTGAAAGAACAACCTGCTCTTCACTTGCAAGCTTTCGCACGCGCAAAACATCGAGACACGCCGCGCACTCAAGCGCAGATCCGCGTGCCATCTCGAAGAATCGCGCTCGATCCTTTGCGGAGAATTTCCCATTCCCCTCCGCGATATTCAGCGGAATGCTCGTTGATGCGCGATCAAGCTGATCCTTCGCAGCCGCTTTGGCCGAGATTGCGCTGAGAAACTCTCCAACCCAGCCGCAGAAAGCGATGGCCTCCTGACAAACGTCCAATTTTTCGTGATCGAAATATATCCTCATCCCTTAATTGGAATCGATTACGAGGAGGAGCACGAGCACGATTAGGAAGATTTATTTCGCGAGCAGCTCCATCAGTTCCACGCAGCGGTTGCTGTAGCCCCATTCATTGTCGTACCAGCCGACCACCTTCACAAAGCGGTTGCCAAGCATAAGCGTTAACTGGCTGTCGAAAATGCAGGAGTGCGGATTCCCAACAATGTCCTCCGAAACAAGCGGCTCGTCACTGTATTCGACGACGCCCTTGTAGCTCTTGTCCGACGCAGCTTCTTTGAATGCGGCATTAATTGCATCCACGGTCGCGTCTTTCTCCAGCACGGCGGTGAAATCCGTGACTGACCCATCCGGAGTCGGCACACGGAACGCGCCACCATTCAGCTTACCCTTCAATTGCGGGATGACTTCACCGATCGCCTTGGCCGCGCCTGTGGTAGAAGGAATGATGTTGATCGCCGCCGCTCGCGCGCGCCTCAAATCCTTATGCGGAAAATCAAGGATGCGCTGGTCGTTGGTGTAACTATGGATGGTGCTCATGAATCCATGCGCGACGCCAAACTTGTCGTGTAGGACCTTGGCCATCGGCGCGAGGCAATTCGTGGTACAGCTTGCGTTGGAGACAACTTTATGTTTCCCAGGGTCATAGATGTTGTCGTTGACACCGATGCAAATCGTCACGTCCGGATCTTTCGCCGGCGCGCTGATCAGCACTCGTTTGGCGCCTGCTTTGCTCAAATGCAGTTCGGCCTTGTCGCGGCTGGTGAACAACCCGGTCGATTCGAGCACGACATCGATGTCCAGTTTTTTCCAAGGGAGGTTCGCCGGATCGCGCTCCTTCAAGATCTTAATTTTGTGACCGCGCACGATGATATTCTCGTCGTCGTATCCAATTTCGCCGTCGAATTTGCCGTGCACCGAATCCCATTTAAGGAGATGGGCGAGGGTTTTCGTGTCAGTAAGATCATTGATGGCGAGGACTTGTTGGACTTGTTTTTGCGTCATGGCGCGAAGGACGTTGCGCCCGATGCGCCCGAAACCGTTGATTGCGTAGTTGGCCATAAAAGAAAAGTTGAAGTGTTGAAGGGTTAAACCGTTACGCGGAAAATCCTAAACGTCCAACTCCGAAAGCCTTCGCGAGTGGGCGTCCGACATCCGATCTCCAAATGCAGAATTCCATTGAGCGCGCTGCTCCCGAATGCCTTCGGAGTTGAGAGTTGGACTTCAAGCGTTCAGCGTTTCGTTATGAGGACTTGCATCGCACTGCTGGGCATCGCTTGGTTGACCTTATCCGCCCAACCCGTCCATGCCGGCCCGACGAAAACAATCCTCGTGCTGGGCGACAGCCTCTCCCAGGGTTTTGGACTCGCGCCAGGCGAAGCCTACCCGATGTTGCTAGTGAAGAAGTTACGCGCTGCGGGCCTGAATTTTCGGGTAATCAACGCCAGCGCAGCCGGTGGCACCACGGAAGGCGGCTTGGAGCGGCTCCCGGCTCACCTGAAACGCAAGATTGAGATCTTCATTCTGGAGCTCGGGATCAACGACGCCTTTCGGGGAGTGCCAGTTGATCAAATCCAAAACAATCTTCAGCAGATCATCGACAAGGTGAAGGCGCGAAATCCAAATGTGCGAGTTGTGATCGCGGGAATGCAACTACCCAACTATGCAGCCGACGATTATGTTTCCGCGTTCGGGAGGATGTTTGCCGATCTCGCTGCCAAAAACGGCGCGTCGCTCGTACCGTACCTCCTGCAGAGTGTGGCAGGCGATCCTTCAATGAATTTGTCCGATGGAATTCATCCAAACGCAGCTGGCCAGAAGGTTCTTGCCGAAACCCTCTGGCACGTGCTCGAGCCCGTAGCGCGCGAAGTGGCGGTCATCCCGAGCGCAAGCGATGGACCTTACCGATGATCCTTGATCGCATGGTTTAGCCTGTGTGATCCATCACCGAGCGTGAGGTCCTTCATTTCGTGCAGGATGACAGAGCGCCGGAGGTGCGACAGATATTAGCCCTGGGCGTGAGCCCGGGGATTGGCGTCTCCACGCGAATTAGCCCCGGAAGGGGCGACAGAATACACCGAATAGCGGCCTCGCTCCTTCCGCCTCTCCGGGCTTGATTCGATTAATATCGAAAACCCCGGGCTGACGCCCGGGGCTACATTCTTCCGCGCCTACGGCGCTTGATGCCGTTACACAATTATCGAACTCGTGATAATTCGCACAAGGCGACCGCTGCGCGGTTGTCACGCGTTAGTTAAAGAAAAATCAAAAAACGATGGACCCTGCACGACCAAACGATCCGGACCCGGCCGATCCGTTCAATCCCGAACGGGCTGATCACGCCATACTGGAAACGATCGAGATCGCTACCGAAGGCGAAAATCGCCATCAGGCCGTCCGAAAGCTTCGCACGCCGCTCATGAAAATTAAGGGCGTACACGATGTGAAGGTCGATCTCGAGCATGAGCGCGTCATCGTCACGTTTGACGCGCGCAAAACGCATCCACCCGACCTTCACGATGCAATTTTAAAGAGCGGATATAAACCGGGACCGACAGCTGATTGACACTGCAGCGGCGGTCTATGACCGCTCGCATTAATTCGTCCGGCGCTCACAGAGTGCCGCTAAAGAAATCAAACGGCTGGCTGTTGTTGAGTAAGGCAATGAAATGCGCCGAGGCCCCAAATCAGTTCGCGGCAATCAATCCCGACAACGCGGCGATGCGGAAAACATGCGCGCAGGATTGACAGTGCAACTTCGTCAACGGGATCAGCAAATATTGGCACAAGCACGGAAGTGTTTGCGATGTAGAAGTTCGAATACGTGGCCGGCAGCCGTAGCCCTTCGCGCACGATTTTCTTCGGCATCGGGAGTGTGATGACCTCAATCGCGCGACCCTTAATTTTCATCGCCTGCAAGCGCGCAAGATTCTGCTTGAGGGGTTCGTAATTTTCGTCGTCACGATTTTCTTCGACGACGGTTATGACTGTTCGCTCGGAAACGAACCGCGCAAGATCGTCGATGTGGCCGTCAGTGTCGTCGCCGGCGATGCCGTCGCCGAGCCAGAGAATGTCGCGAACGCCCAGGTAATCCCGCAGCCGTTGCTCGATTTCGTTGCGAGAAAGATTTGGATTTCGATTTTTGTTTAACAAACAGGACTCGGTCGTAAGCAGTGCGCCTGCACCGTTCACATCAATCGCGCCACCTTCCAAAATCATGTCGGGATAAAACACCGGCACACCAAGGATCTCCGCGACGCGCGTTGGCGCGACTTCATCCAAATTGAATGGCGGATATTTGTTTCCCCAGGCGTTGTAATCCCAATCCACGACCGCAAGTTTTGGATCGAGATCGCGTGCGAGGAAAATCGGTCCGTGATCACGGCACCAGGGCTCATTTGTGGGAACCAAATGAAACGAGATTCGTTCCATCGATAGTCCGCGTAACGCTTCGCGTGCTTCAGCTTCGTGCGCGCCGTTGCAGATATTGATGCAAACTTGTTCAGATTCGATCAGCGCCTCGACCATTGCTCGCAGTGCCGGCAGCACGCGATCGAATGAATCCGGGAAACTAATCCCTTCGCGCCGCGGCCATGAGAGCCAGGCCGCAGCGTGCGGTTCCCACTCCGCTGGCATCCGATATCCGAGGGCTGCTGGAGTTTGCGATGCCATGCTCGAACGTCCAACGCACAACGCGCCATCGCAAGGCTAACCCCGAGAGGAGCGATTCCTTCGCTAAGACGTTCGGGCAGTGGCGGGTCTGTAAATCGCTCCAACAATCGCGCCGACGATTATCATCTCGATGAGTCCGCTGATGCTTCCGTAAATAATCAACTTTCCGGGAAACGGCTGGACGGCGTAGATGGCCATGCGCATGCCGATCGCCGCGATCTCCAATAGGATCCCTAGCCGGATCCCCGCGATTACGCCGCCACCAGCGAAACCGCTCGCGTAAATCGCCACGAACGCAAAAATCAAAAGCGCCTGGCCGATAATGATCCAGTGAAATAGGCTCATCATCTCAGTCTGCGATCGCCAGAGATTAGGCGTTTGCGTGTAGATGTCTTTGAGCAAGACACCGTTCAGCAGCCAGCCCCAAACGAACATGAAAACGTAAGCAGCGATGAACGCGATAACGAATCGCTTCATGAACCGGGAGGTCAGTAGAACCTAGGTTGTCGCGGGCGATGCGGGCTTGTAGATCGCTCCGACGATTGCGCCAGCAATCGCAAATTGGATCAGGTCACCCGCAATCCAGCCACAGAGGATTTTGGTCGTTAGGGGTTGGACCGCGAAGGAGATCAAATCTGCTCCGGCATAAACCAAGGCAACTAGGATTCCCAGCGTCGCGCCGGCACCTGCGCCGCCACCCGGAACGAAGCGGGCATAAAGCATGGTGAGGAAGAATGCCATGACGATATGGCCAAGGACCAGCCACGAGAAATGATCCTTAAACTCTGCCTCGGGTCGCAAAAGGGTTGGCACTTCTTGATGCGCGCCGTGCATTAGCATCCCGTACCAAAGGAAGCCAAACACAAAGAGGAAAACAAACGCTGCGATAAATGCGATGAAGAATTTTTTCCAGTTCATAATTTCTTTCTGTTGAGGTTCTTGTTTAGCCCATCAAGCCCGACACATTGATCTCAAATCGGCGCGCTGGTGTCGATTCAAATTTCAACAACGCGGACAACGGTTTACCAGCCGCCGCCTCACTTGACCGGCTAGGAAGTCTTCAATTGCTCATGGTGTAGTCCGAGTTCGCGCAAGAGAGCAACATCCACATCGGCTGCTGGATTTTTCGCCGTAAGAAGTTTGGCGCCGTAAAAGATTGAATTCGCGCCAGCGAAAAAACAGAGCGCCTGGCCTTCGCGCGAAAGCCTGGTGCGCCCCGCCGCCAGACGGACTCGCGCTTTTGGAAGCGCGATTCGTGTTACCGCGATCAGACGAACCAGCTCAAAAATATCTGGTGGCGGTTGATCGGCGAGCGGCGTGCCCGGCATCGCCATTAAACAATTGATCGGCACGCTTTCCGGAGGCGGATCGAAGTTGCTCAAAACCTCCAGCATTCGCAGTCGGTCGGTCTCTGTTTCCCCCATGCCGATGATCCCGCCACAACAAACCGACATGCCGCTTTCCTGCACAGCGGCGATGGTGTCGAGCCGGTCCTGAAACGTGTGTGTGCTCACAATTTCCGGATAAAACTCGGGCGAAGTGTCGATGTTATGGTTGTAGGCAGTAACTCCAGCGGCTTTGAGTTTGCGCGCTTCCGCTGAACCGATCTCACCGAGCGTGACACATACTTCCATGCCGAGCCGGCTTACTTGTCGGACAATCTCGAGCACGCGCTCAAATTTTTCCGAGCCGTCGCGTACGCCGCGCCACGCTGCGCCCATGCAAAACCTGGTCGCGCCTTGTGAGCGCGCCCGCTGAGCGGCAGTCATGACATTTTCCAAAGATAGTAAATCTTCGCGCTCGACGCCGGTGGAATAATGAGCGGACTGCGCGCAATAAGCGCAGTCTTCGCTGCAGCCGCCAGTCTTGATGCTAAGCAAACTGCACCGCTGCACTTCTTCGCCACGCCAATGCTGGAGATGAACGACCCGGCTTTGCGAAATCAGGTCAAACAACGGCCGATGATAGAGGGCGGATAATTCCCGGAAGTTCATGATTCCCGAGGAGAATTGTCAGTTGAAAATAGTTTCGAGAGATTCCTCGAATTCGCTCGGAATGACAAGATAACAATCGCCAATCGAAAATCGGCAATCGAAAATCAATTGACCCACTTGTCTGTCTGCGAAACAAGGACAGGCAACTCTTCCATCATGTATTGCGTCTTGCCGACTGCACCGATCATCCGCACGCCGGTGGCGGCGTACCATTTTTTCGACATGCTTTCACCGGTATGACAGCCCCAACTCTTGGCATAGGCGTGGCGGGCGAAATCGCGGCGATTGATCTTGTTCAGTTCGCTTTCGTGCAGCCAGGATTTGCAAGCGCTGTCGATGTTGTTGCTATAATCGAACATGAAACATGCCCGGTTCGAGTGCCCGAAATATTCAAAGCCGATAATTTTCACCGAGTCTCGCGGCTGGCCGTTGTTTAGGTACTCGATTACCGCAGAGCCTGGGTTAAACCAAACCAGGTTGAGATTAAATTTGTCGCGCACGGATTGGATCAGGCTAATCAGATCCTGATGTTCCTGTTTGGCGCGGTCCTCATAACCCTGCCTGTAAACGAGCCATGTGATCTTCGCGTCCGGCCCGAGTTCGGCTCGTAATTGTTCGGTGCGCAGGCGCGCAGCCCTAATAAAGTTCGCCCACCAATGATCGTGCGGATAAGTCTTGTACTTTTCCCACTGATACATGGATGGCCCGCCGACAAGCAGAATATATTCGCCTGATGCTGGCGAGGCCGCTTTCGCCCCGAGCGCAAACATCGACAACGTGCAAACGAGCAAGAGGCGTTTCATCATGGCTAGCGAGGGGATTATTTATGCGGGGCGCGAAATTGTGCAAGTGGCGCTGTAGCCGCGGGCGCTGACCGCGGCCAGCCGGCATCAGTGATACCGGCTACGACCAACTGGTTTTGACCTCCTCGCGCACGAGATCTTCCCACGTTTGCCGTTTGCGAATCAGCGCGAACTTATCGCCGCGAACCAGCGCTTCCGCAGGCAGCGGGCGCGAATTGTAATTTGAAGCCATTACAAATCCGTACGCGCCGGCGCTCATGATTGCTAGCAGATCGCCTTCATGCAGTTCGGGCATTTCCCGGTCCAGCGCAAAGAAATCACCCGATTCGCACACCGGCCCGACAACATCGATCTTTTCTCCGCTCTTATTCTTAGTCGTGCTCCTGCTCGTAATCGTGCTCGGCTCAATGACCGGCACGATCTCGTGATAACTTTGATAGAGCGCAGGTCGAATCAGATCGTTCATGCCCGCATCGACAATGGCGAAGTTCTTCGAGCCCGATTTTTTGACGTAACGCACACGAGTCAGCAACACGCCGGCGTTGCCAACAAGAAAGCGACCCGGCTCCACCAGGATGCGAACGTCGAGCTCCCGCAACGCTGGAACAATTGCCTCAGCATAGTCGCTGAGGCTGAATGCTGACGCTTCGCAGCCGTGATCATGCCACCATTTGCCTGATCCGCTCTCGAGTGCGCGCCGGTAAACAATCCCCATGCCGCCACCGATGCTGAAGAACCTGATTCCGTATCTTAATTTCAAATCGCGCACGATGGGCGCCACTTTCCTGATCGCGCTCGCGAAGGGCTTTGCCTCTGTGATTTGGGAGCCGATGTGCATTTGCACGCCAACAATCTCGACATTGCGCATTTTGGCAGCCCGCTCGTAAACGGCGGCGATGTAATCCAGCGCAATCCCGAATTTGTTTTCGCGGGATCCGGTTGAAATGTACTCGTGCGTATGCGGATCGACATCGGGATTCACGCGTAATGCGATCGGGGCACATGTTTGTTTTGCACCTGCGATGTAATCGATACGTTCCAGCTCCCCTTCGCTTTCGACATTGAAGCTGTAAACGCGCTGCTCGAGGGCGTATTCAATTTCCTCTCGCGACTTGCCCACACCGGCGAAGGTGCATTTGGCTGCCTCGCTACCAGCCGCGAGCGCACGGTAAAGCTCGCCACCGGAAACGATGTCGAAGCCCGCGCCTGCATCGACAAGCAACTTCAGAATCGCGCGATTTGAGTTTGCCTTGACTGCGTAACAGATCAGGTGATCCAGAGACTGAAGCGCAGTATCCAGGCGCGCGTAGTGATCGAGAATTGTTCCCGCGCTGTAAACATAAGTCGGCGTGCCGAGTTCCTCCGCGACGCGGACAAGATCGACATCCTCGCAGTAGAGATGCCCGTCGCGATAATGAAAAAAATGCACGAATCACTGTAGCCGCTTCGCTGTGCGAAGCGCAACGCACTACCCAACTATCCTCAATCCGATATTCAGAACAGCGATCAATGCTATCCCGGCCGAAAAGCTCGTCAGCACAAGCTTTTTGCCATGCTTGAGCATTTCTCCAACAACAGCGTGCGTGGCCAGATAGAGAAATCCGCCGCCGACATGCGCCATGATCAAGCCAAGCCAAAACGTCGAAACCTTCGCCAGCCACAACATGCCAATGGCGCCACCGACGAGCGTAGTTGCTTCTACGGCCGCAACCCACCCGAGCGCAGCCGAGCGTCGCAATCCCGCGCCGATCAAAAGGCTGCCCAGCGCGAGACCTTCAGGAACTTTGTGAATGCAGAGAGCGGAAAACAGTGACCATTTTGTGGCGTCCATTGAAGGCGCTTCCTCTTGAATCCCCAGGGCCAGACCATCGGTTGTGCTGTGAATTGCCAATGCAACGATCAGCGCTGTTGCGATTTCGCTGAAATGCCGCGTTGCATCGGCGTCGAAATGACTGGCAGCACAAGCAGGGCAGACATGATGGACATGTTTGCTGATGAAGAAAAACAATAGGTAGCCGGTAGCTGCCGCCGCAACGACTGGCCCAGCGCGGCTGTAGCTCAAGCTTTCGGGCACAATTGCAAAGAGCGTTACGCCCAGCAGCGTTCCGGCTGCGAAGCTGATCAGCGCGCAGAGTGGCTTGTGCTCCAGGTGGAGTGACGTGCTAATCCCGCCGCCGGCAAGGGCGAAAACATAGGCCGCAACGACTTGCCAGAGTGCGTTAACCATTCAGGGCCGTGCCGGTGCGTGGTCTTCGCGGCAATGTTGCGTCTCAATCGTGACGTGAACCAGTTCATGATGCCCCCTGAGCAACGCCCGATAGGACTCGCAGCTCTTCGGCTCGTGCGCCACCACAGAGATCATCGCTGCATATTTTCCGATGCCGACTTGCCAAACGTGCAAATCCGTCACGAGCGAATCGCCATCGCTCTCAACTGCGCGACGAATTTCATCAGGCAAATCCGAGGATGCCGGAGTGCGATCCAGCAAGATGCCGCTCGTATCACGTAGTAGCGTGTAAGCCCACGAAAAAACGACGCCGCTACCAACAAGTCCCACCACGGGATCGAGCCATGCCCAGCCGAAGAATTTACCACCGGTTAGCGCCGTAATAGCCAGGACCGAAGTGAACGCATCGGCGAGGACATGCAGGTACGCCGCGCGCAGATTCAGATCTTCGTGATGAGAGCTGCCACCGCCGCTTTCGTGATGATGATCCGCAAGCAACACTGCGCAACCCAGATTTACCAGCAATCCGACACAACCGATGCCGATCGCCTCGTTAAAATGAATTTCCAGCGGCACAAACAACCGATGCACCGATTCGCCGGCCATCAGAAACGCCACGATCGAGAGCACCACGGCACTGGTAAAACCCCCGAGCACGCCAATCTTCCCCGTGCCGAAACTGAAGCGCGTGTTGCCGGCTTGAGTTCGTGCGAAATGATAAGCCACGGCGGTTATCAGAAATGCGAGGACATGCGTGCTCATGTGCCAGCCATCGGCGAGCAACGCCATCGAGTGCGACATCAGCCCAACGGCGATCTCCACGACCATCATCGCGGCGGTAACACTGATCACAATTCGGGTGCGCCGTTCCGCATGCGAAAAATCCGGAACAAAATCATGCGCCTTCCGGAAACGGGAATGATCAGTCCGATGCATCAGGTAAGACTATCGCGATTAGGAGATGTTCTCTTTAAAAATCGTAAGCGACCGCGCCGTAGAGCCCGCGCCACTGACCGAATTGTAAGGCGCCAAGTCCCACATGCCCGCTGCCACCGCGCAACTCGTAAATCTTATCAATTTTGCTTACTGGGCGAAACGGCGGGAACCAGCGACTTCGTGGGCGCAACTGCCGGCACAGTCACAGTTGCCGGTGCGAGGCGATGTTGCGGACTGGGCCGTGGCTCGGGAGAATTCACCGGTTCCGATCGCTCGCCGCCCTTGTTCATGGCGAGCAGCTCGGAGACTGTCACGAATTTGAATCCTTTCGCGAGGAGGGCATCGAAAACTTGGGGCATGGCGTCAATCGTTGGCGGATGGATGTCGTGCGACAAGATAATCGAGCCGGGACGTGTGCCCGCGATAATGCGGCGCGCAACGACGTCTGGGCCCGGCCGCTTCCAATCGAGCGGATCAACGTCCCACAAGATCACTTTGTAGCCGAAGTCGTGATTCACCCATATGCGCTGCCGTTTCGTTAGTTCGCCGTAGGGCGGGCGCATCAGCTTCGGTTTGACGCCTGCCGTCTTGACGATGAGGTCTTCGGTTTTTTGCAGCTGATTGCGGACAGCGTCGTCTGAAAGCTTCGCAAGATTGGGGTGCGACCAGGAGTGATTGCCGACTTCGTGTCCTTCTGCGACCTCGCGTTGGAGAACCGTCGGGTTGCGTTCAACGCATTCACCGAGGACAAAGAATGTAAGCTTAATGTGTCTCTTCGCAGCGATCTCAAGCAGCTTCGCTGTGTTGGTTGCGTGCGGGCCGTCATCAAAGGTCATTGCGATGTACGGCCCATCGACGTTTACGTCCGTGAAGGTGATCTTCGCTGTGACATTTGCAGTGGGCAATGCCGCAGGCGGTGTAGCGACCGTGTTTTGCGCGCCGGCAACTTCCGGCAGAACAAGAAGGAGTGTTCCTGCGAAAAGAAGAGGGCGTATCATATTACCTGACTGCGTAGGCAGAGCTTGTCTCGAGGCGCAAACCGCACTCTCGGCGCCGACTCTCCATTACTTGGCCACTCAAAACTCATAGGCGACCGTGCCGTAGAAACCGCGCCGCTGCCCAAATTGCGGCGCGCCGACTCCGATGCCGCTTCCGTCGCGTAGTTCGTAGATTTTATCGAGAATGTTTACGACATCGAACCGGATTTTGAGAGCGGTCTTCTCTGTGATCTTGATCCTGCGCGACAGGCTGACGTTGAATGTCTCGTATGGATGGTTCTTTTGAGTGTTGGCAAAGCCTCGGCGCAATCCATTTCCATAAAGTCCGTCGATGGCCAGTCTCCAATCGTTCCAGGTGTAGGAAACGCCGGCGGAGCCGGTGAAACGCTGATCATGGTCGAGGAAGACCCAGTTCTTCTTGATGTACGCGAACTCATCCGGATCGAATAAAAATTGTGCGGAGCTGACATTGGTTCCGCGAGCCCATTCATAGGCTGCGTTCAGATAGGCGGAGAATCCGCCCTTATCATAGTTCGCTGTGAATTCGCCGCCGTAAATTTCGCCACGCTTATAGTTGAACGACGAAAGGATAAGCGCTTCACCGAACTGGCCTTCATCCAATACCGAATGTGCGCTCTTATAAAAACCATCGAGACCTATGTTGAATCCTTCGGCGATTTTTTGGGTGACACCCGCGTCGAAATAATGCGCGCGCTCCGATTTCACAGGGGAATCTTTGGTAATGGCTGATTCATTCGTCGTGCCGGCAAACTTGGCGATAGTGCTCTGGTCCACATTTTCCAACGGCGGTGGCGTGAAATAGCGCGCGTAACCGGCGTGAAGTGTAGTTCCTTTGAACGGTTCGTAGACTATGTTGATCCGTGGACTGAGCTGGTTCTCGTGCGCGAATGCGTCCACGATGTCGAAACGGCCGCCGAAATTAATCGTGAGCTGTTCAAAAGGCTTCCATTCATCCTGCAAATAAAACCCGTAGAGATAGCCGTACTTGCCGCTGTTATCCACGATACGCAGCGGAATGTCGCTAGTTTGATTGCCATTGGCGTCGACCGGGAAAACCAGTGTCGCCGTTCCGACCGTGGCGTGCTGCTCTGTGAAAAAGAAACCGCCGCGCAGCGTGTGTTGATCGTTGATTTTGTAGCTTGCGTCCAACGCGGTCCCATTCGAGAAAATGTCGCGATCGACGCGTGAAGCGACGCCGTTGAAAATGAGATCGCCGACATTATCAGGCCGAAACAGGACCGAACTATAAAGTGTGAAAACCGACGCCTGTATATTGAAATCGTCAATCTTCTTTTGATAGGCGAGGATGGCATACGCATCCTGCTCGACCTGGGTCTCATCGAGCTTGGCCGAGTTGAATGTCGATCTTCCCATGTCGGTGAACTGTGGCGTTTGCCCGGGATTATTCGGAATTTCGAAATCACCGTGGTAGCCGCTGGTTAGCAGAACGAATCGGCTGGTGTCGTCGATGATGTACGACGAATACCCAAACATTCTATATTGATCGGTGTCGTCGTGGATCGGATTGGCGCTGCGCGTCGGATTCTCGATCCCGATGCCGTCGTGCAGATAACTTCCGGTGACGTAATAATTCAGTTTCCCCGCTATACCGCCGTACTCAAGACTCGGCATAATGGTGTCAAAACTTCCGCCATAGACAGATGCGTCGCCCTGTTGGAAAACGGCGCCGCTCTTCGTGTGAATATCGACAACTCCAGTGTTGCGAAATCCAAATTGCGCTGGCAGCGCGCCGGTGATGAGCGAAATGTTGTCGGCGAAGCGGGTCTCCAGTACCTGACCAAAACCCGGAATACTTTCCGGAAGAAGCACGTCGTCGATGCGGTATTGCAAATTTGCATGTTCGCCGCGGACATGAAGCTGCCCGAACGAATCCTGCGCGACACCAGGAAAACGCAACATCGTCTGGTTAAATGGGGCGTTCTCGCCCTGTGCCTGTGAGTCAAGACGGTCCGGTCCGACTGTGTAGCGCGTTGCACCGAGACTCGGCACAATCGCCTCGCGCGAGATGTCGAGTTCCTGGGATGTGACGACGACCTGTTCAACCGTGGCTGTTCCGGGAGTACCGGCGGGGGCTGGACTCGGCGAAGCAGCGGGATTTGCTGCGGCTGAGGTTGCTTCCTGAGCCGTCGCTACGCGCGCAAGCCAAGCGAATGCGCCGAATGCGATCAGAAATTTTTTCATTGAAGTGTTTTTCAAATAAGTTGTTTTCAAAGTTGTGATTTGTTGCGGCATTCACGATCTGCGTGAAGCCAGGTGAAAAGGGGCGGCGTCTGCACAAAACCGCGCCGCGACTCAAACGAAGTGATTGACTCTTAACGCTCCGCGAGAACGCGGCTCAGCAGCGTACTTAACCGAGCGCGGGCGGCGCGTGCGCGAAAACGTGCGCCTTGAGGATGAGCGGCTGAACCCAGGTGGAACTGAGCGCCGGAATCTCGGAGAAGCCAGTTCCCAATTGGGGGGCGCTGATCAGCAGTGGCGCCGCCGCATGATCATAGGTGCCTGATACGATTAGCGTGACCGCGCAACTGTGGTCGCCTCGGTTCGCATCCGGATGTACGCGCTGGTGCAATTGCGGTGAAGCGCCCAGCGCCAGTGCCCAGAAAAATGCTGCGAAAACAAATCCCGCGACAACGGCACGGCCACAATTGTCGGAACGGACAAACCTGTTCATCGCGCTCCCGACCTTGTTACAGCGGCGCATTCTGCGCAAGCATTTTTCTGGGAAGCACTTCGGTTATTAGTAGTAACGAGACATTAGTCGTGGGTTTTGCCACGCTCTACGACTCCGGTTTGGAGAGCGACGTGATGGTTACGCTCAGAACCCTTCGAGCCTGCTGCTTTGGTGCGGACTAACTGTGCGTAGGAGCTGTTCTCGGTATAGGTCTCCCAATCGGAGACAACCGGACCAAAGTAGAGGTGCCCTAGATGCCGCCAGCACTCCAGCATGATCCCACGCTTGAATGGCTGGCCTTTGGCAGTCACAACGATGCAGTTGTTCTCGCGCCACGTGCCTGGATCATATTCGCCCCAGTGCAGGTCGAGGCTCTTGAGTCGCAACGCGTCGAGGGCGATGAGCAGATCCTCAGACCATTGGTAACAGTAGCCGCGTTTCCTCAGGCCGTGGTAAATGAGGAAGTTATTGAAAATCGGCGTCCCAAACATGCGATATTCTCGCCTGAGCTTGCTTACGGTGGCGAACGCGCAGTCTGCTAGCAGCTTTGCTTCGTCATGATTCACTCTTGGCGAAAGTGCCGCGAGTTCGTTGGCCAGTTTCTCGGCCTTCGGAAGGTCACTCTTTTGCACTTGGAATGAAAAGGTCGGTTGCTGTTGGTCGCCAAGAGCCGGCCTGGTCCACGCTGCAAAGATCACGAGGACAGCCCCAAAGTAAGTCAGCGATTGAATTCGGAATTTCACAGCGCGCGCCGGGAAGATCATTGCTTTACGATGCTGATGTAAAGTAAATTCAATAAAGTTACACACTCTCTTCGTCGAAAACTCGCCATCTGTGTGTATTGTAATTAACGGCAAGTTGTTGTGTTTCGGTGCCATCAATGTCAACGCAGGGAAGAGAAGATTTGCCTGCCCCTGATTTCAGCGTAATTCTGAAAACTTTTATATGCCCGAACGCGCGCATCTTCATCCAATCGATCCGGAGTTAATCCCCGGTGCGCGCAACGCGATCAATGTCTGCCTTCGATTAAAGCCACAGGAGCGGATCACGATCATCACAGACATCGCGACGCGCGAGATCGCGGCGGCACTCCAAACGGAAGTGGAGCGAGTCGGTTCGGATTACAGCCTGTTTGTGCTGGAGCATCATGCGCGCCGTCCGCTGAAATTCATGCCGGAGATTATCTTGGACGATCTGGCCCGTTCGCAGGTGTCGATCTTCGCTGCTCAAACGCAGACAGGCGAGCTTTCTGCCCGGACGCAAATGACCAGTGTCGTCAACAACCACAAAATCCGACACGGTCACATGGTGAACATTAACCGACAAATCATGCTCGAAGGTATGCGCGCCGATTTTGTGAAAGTGGACGACCTGAGTGAGCGCCTTGTCGAACGTGCCCGCAAAGCCGAACGGATCATCTGCAAGACACCGCACGGCACCGAATTCGAGGCCGAGCTTTCCCCGAAATTGAGATGGCTCAAAACCAGCGGCATCATCACGCGCGACAAATGGGGCAACTTGCCCGGCGGCGAAATTTTCACCGCGCCGATGAACACCAACGGCGTTTTCGTAGTCGACGGCGTGGTGGGCGACTATCTCTGCGAACGTTTTGGCGACCTCGAATCCAACCCGCTTACCATCGAAGTCGAAAATAATCGGATTCGCTCTCTGGAGTCGGAGAACAAGGATTTGCGCGACGAATTTCGCGCTTACACCAGCACGGACGAAAACAGTAACCGCGTTGGTGAGTTTGCCATCGGCACCAACACCGCGTGCACACATATCATAGGCCACATTTTACAGGATGAAAAAATTCCCGGTGTCCACATCGCTTTTGGTCATCCCTACGCAGAGCACACCGGTGCCAACTGGGTTTCCAAAACACACATCGATTGCGTTGGCCGCGATTTCGACATCTGGTTCGACGGCGAGCAAGTGATGCGGGGCGGGAAGTTTCTGGTATAATTCCCGTATGATTGCTGATGTCCGTGAACGGCTCGATCGCGTTCCCTTCGTTCCGTTTGTTATCCGCACGTCAGATGGACATGACTATTCGGTTCCGACGGTAGATTACGCATTCATCACGCCGCGCGGTAACCGTGTGATCCTCGTCGCCGACGACGGTGCCACCGCGGTTCTAGACCCTCTCCACATCAACAGCCTGACCGACCAGCCGAACGGCGAATAGCGCGCCGCGGATTTCTCACTGTGGATCCGCAACTGCGTTCCCGATTCAATGCAGACTTCACGCCAGAGAAATACGCGGTGCTGGTGCGTTGCGTGAACGAGAGCGAAAGATGGCCGTCGGATTTCCGAATTTCAGAAACACCGATTTTTTTAACGCGCGATTTCACCGATGAAGTCACGCGTGCGGCAAACGCGATCGTCCATCTTACGCGTACGCCGGAATTCGCACGGCACGCGGCTGCGGCGGTTCCCAGAGGTTTAGAAGTCCCAAACGAATCAGCACATCCAAATTTCCTTGTGGTTGATTTCGCGATTTGTAACGACGGAAACCGGCTCGTCCCGCGATTGATTGAATTGCAAGCCTTCCCGAGCCTGTTCGGTTTTCAGTTGCTGCTGCTCGACTGCATTCGCAAGGCGTATGCGGTGATTCCGCGCAACTGGACCTCGTCGTTCGGTGGAATCAAAGACGACGCATATCTCGATTTGTTAAGACGCACTATCATTGCCGATTCGGCTCCAGAAAATGTTGTCCTGCTGGAGATCGAGCCCGAAAAGCAAAAAACGCGGATCGATTTCGCCGCAACGAAAACACTTCTTGGTGTTCGCCCGGTTTGCGTTACGAAAATCAAGAAGCGCGGCCGCCAATTATTTTACGATTGCGACGGACGTGAAGTGCGCATCGAGCGTATTTATAATCGCGTGATTTTCGATGAGCTAATTCGCCGGCCCGACTTGAATCTTCCATTTCGCTTTCAAGATGATCTTGACGTCACATGGGTCGGCCATCCGAACTGGTATTTTCGAATCAGCAAACATTCGTTGCCGTTTTTGGAAACGGAACATACTTCGCTAACGTTTTTTTCGGATCAATTTCCAGCCAGCGAAAATATCGATAATTACGTTTTGAAACCGCTTTATTCATTTGCCGGTCACGGCGTGGACATGGAGCTGACGCGCAAAAAAATCGCCGAACTGGAAAATCCGCACGAATGGATCTTGCAGAGGAAAGTCGATTACGCCGCGTTTGTCCCAACGGTCGATGGCCAGAAATCGAAGGCCGAAATTCGAATGATGTTTCTTTGGCCGGACAAAGATCGCGATCCTACTCTGGTAAACAACCTTGTGCGAATGAGTCAGGGCAAAATGATGGGTGTCGATTTCAACATCGACAAAACCTGGGTTGGCGCCAGCATCGCCCTGCACGAGGGGTAGTGCGCAGATTTTGGGCCCAGCGCAGATTGCTCTGTAAGGGACGCTGTTAGCGTTCCGATGGGAAGCCACCGGCTTCCACTATAGTTGTCCTTCCATCATTTCACGCACTTCGGCGGATGTGCGAACAGGAACGATTTCGAAGTCCATCAAATCTTTCCAATTGTCGGTCCAACGCTGGAAAAACGATTTGTCTTCACAGCGCATCAGTTGCCAGCAGGTTTTCAGGTCAACGTCAATCCAGCTCGAAACGTATTCAAGCTCGTCGGGCATCATCCGGCCCTTTTCGCGCAGGCGCCGATAAATGGCAGGCGCGTCTTTGAAACGTTCAATGACCATGTAAAGCATACGTTCCTCGCGCGCGATTACATCGGCTCCGTTGAAACCGTTGCTTCGCCGGCACGCTGCTCAAACGCTTGCTCCGCTGCCCGCCATGGAAGCATCGCGCATTTGACTCGCTGCGGAAAATTTCGTACTCCCTTCATCACACGGAGATCGCCCAGCACTTTGAGCGCTTCCCCTGCATCATTTGTCACCAGATCGTGGAAAGCGCGGAGCATTTCCATCGCTTCCCCGTGACTTTTCCCTTTCAGTTTCATCGTCATCAATGACGCTGACGCTTGGCTAATGGCGCATCCGCGCCCCGTGAACTTAATGTCTTCCAAGCCACCGTTCGCACCGAATTTAACGGCGAGATGAATCTCATCGCCGCATGCCGGGTTATCTCCATGCACTAGAACCGCGGCATCCGGTAACTCTCCGAAATTCCGCGGCCGGCGCGAATGATCGAGAATGACTTCCTGATAAAGCTCTTCGATTTCCGGGATCATGAAAAGAAACGCACGGCGTCGCGAAGGATTTCGATCATCCGATCGATTTCTTCCTTCGTATTGTAGAAATAAAAGCTGGCGCGCGTTGTGCCGGATACACCAAACCGCCGCATCAGTGGCTGGTTACAATGATGTCCGCCGCGCAATGCGAGTCCATACCGGTCGGCGAACGTGGTTAGATCGTGGGGATGGGCCGCGTCCATCACAAATCCAACCAGAGCACCGCGCTCTTCGGCTGGTCCGAAAACATGCGTCCCCGGTAATTCGCTGAGACGATCCGCTGCATAGCGCGCTAGTTGCGAGTCGTGTTCGAAGATTGCTGTGCGCCCGATTCGATCAACGTAATCAATCGCCGCGGCCAGGCCGATGGCGCCGGCGATGTTTGGCGTGCCAGCCTCAAACCGATGTGGCGCCTTCTTAAACGCACTCTTTTCCAAAGCAACGCTCACGATCATTTCGCCGCCGCCATGCCACGGCGGCATCGAATCGAGAATCTCTCTCCGTCCATAGAGTACTCCGATGCCGGTCGGTCCACACATCTTGTGTCCGGACAACGCCAGAAAATCACAGCCCAACTCCTGGACATTAATTGGCAAATGTCCCGCGCTCTGTGCCGCATCCACTAGCGTGAGCGCGTCCACCGCGCGCGCTTTCGCGCACAGCTCCGCCACGGGATTAATTGTGCCCAGAGAATTCGAAATGTGTGTAAAGGCAAACAGCTTCACGTCCCGCGTAAGTAATGCAGGAAGCAGTTCGAGGTCCAAAGTCCCGTCATCGAGAACCGGAACAAAGCGCAGGCGTGCTCCGGTTCGTTCGGCCAACAACTGCCACGGCACAAGATTGCTGTGGTGCTCCATTTCCGTCAGCAGGATCACGTCTCCTTCGCGAATAAATCTTCCGCCCCATGCCTGGGCCACAAGATTGATGCTCTCCGTGGTTCCGCGCGTGAAGATGATTTCGTCTGCGCTCGCTGCGCCGATGTATTCTGCAACGCGCTTCCGCGATTTTTCGTAGGCTTCTGTCGCTCGCGAGCTCAAAGTATGCAGTCCACGATGGACATTTGCATTCTCGTGCTCATAAAAATTTCGAAGCGCCTCGAGCACAGCCAACGGCTTCTGGGAGGTCGCCGCGCTGTCGAAGTAGATCAGAGGATGGCCATGTGCCTGTTCGCGCAGAATTGGGAAATCTTCGCGAAGCGCCTTCCAATCCACAGTGCTCGCCGAAGTCTTGTGCACAACCTAATCTGCCCCGCACATTGGCGCGCGCCACCTCTATTCGAACGAACCTTCTGTAGCGGCGGGCGTGTCGCCCGCAATGTTTGGTTCACAGCCGGCACGGCTGTCTCTACCGCTATTTCAATTCTTCGTTCGTTTCTGCGAATGCATTCACGGCGAATTCCAGATCTTCGCGCGAATGCGCAGCGGAAACCTGCGTGCGAACACGCGCAGTGCCATGCGGCACGACCGGATAAAAAAAGCCAACGACATAAACGCCTTTCTCGAGCATTCGCGCAGAGAACTTTTGAGACTTGGCTGCGTCACCAATCATGATCGGTACAATCGGATGCACCCCGGGCTTGATGGTCAGGCCGCGTTCCGTCAACGCAGTGCGAAAATCTTTTGTGTTTTCTTCGAGCTTATCGCGCAGTTCAGTTGATGCAGTGAGCAGTTCCAAGGCTTTCAGCGACGCAGCAACCACCGGCGGCGCGATTGTGTTGGAAAACAAATAGGGACGCGAGCGTTGCCGTAACAGATCGACAATTTCTTTGCGCCCACTGGTAAATCCGCCGCTGGCTCCCCCGAGGGCCTTGCCAAGTGTGCCAGTGATGATGTCGATCTTGCCCATTACACCGCGATATTCGTGCGTGCCGCGCCCAGTCTTGCCGAGAAATCCGGTCGCATGTGCGTCGTCGATCATGGTGAGCGCATTGTATTTTTCTGCGAGCTCGCAAATCGCTGCCAAATTCGCGATGGTTCCGTCCATTGAGAAACAGCCGTCCGTGGCGATCAATCGGAAGCGTGCATCCTTGGCGGCCTGTAATTGCGCCTCGAGATCGGTCATATCGCTGTGCTTGTAACGAAACCGTTGCGCTTTGCAGAGACGGATGCCGTCGATGATACTGGCGTGATTGAGTTCGTCACTGATGACCGCGTCCTTGTCGGTGAGTAGCGTTTCGAACAAACCGCCGTTTGCGTCGAAACACGAGGGATAAAGGATCGTATCTTCGGTGCCGAGAAATTTCGTGAGCGCGGCTTCAAGCTCCTTGTGAATGTCCTGCGTGCCACAAATGAAGCGCACGCTCGCCATTCCAAAGCCGTGTGTCCCGAGCGCCTCTTTCGCGGCCGCAATCAGCGCGGGATGATCAGCAAGCCCAAGATAATTGTTTGCACACATGTTGAGCACCCGTTTGCCCCCGGTGATAGCGATGTGCGCGTCCTGCGGACTTGTAATGACACGCTCGGTTTTAAAGAGACCTTGCGATTTGATTTCTTCGAGGGTTTGAGAAATCTGGTTTCCAAATTCAGCGACCATAGATATCTGCACAGATTACACAGTTTTGACAGAGGAAGAAGGAAACAAAGCGTACAAATCCACAGCCTGCAGAATGGGCCGCTGGGAAGCGAGCGACATGGACGGGAGCCCAGAGGGCGAGCGAATGAGAATTCGCGAGTCATTCCTCAGATTTAACCGGACAGACAAAATCGAATCTGAAACAAGTTAGCCGTGTAGCGACGGCGCTGCGTCATCGTGTCGGGTCGCTGCTGCACCAAGGCTTCGACACAGCGCGGCGGCTGCAACACAAGTAAAAACAGCTTGCAGGCCCTGTGAATAACTGTTAATAAGTCTGCCGGTGGTTCGCCTTGACCTACGCTGAGCGTCGTAATCTTGCTCTAGCCGTCCTCGCGGCATTTATCGCCATCGTTCTCCTCAGCGGCTGCGGCACGACTCGGCATGCTCTGCCTCCATATGAGCCGCCACTGGCGAAAACGGACTTTCAACATGTGCGTACGACAGCGTACACGCACACGGAGGCGGACCATCGCGCTTACAGCAATCACAACGCACTTGGCGGAGAACTCCATGCGGCGGGTCCGCCGATCCATCGAGCTGAAGTAGCCCGGCGCGCGATTCCCGTTGATGATGAAGCGCCGCGCGCTGTCCCGGTGAATGAGACTGCTTCGTATTCGCCACAGCTCCAACCATTCTCGATGAAAGAAACGCGAACGGTCACGCGCACCACGAAACGCGGGACTAAAACAACCCGCAGCGTGAAGCGCGCCGTTGTGGTCTCTAAACCGCGCATCGGCAGCGCTGCAGCTGATTGGTCGCGCTGGCCGGTTGGCACATCCTTCCGGCTGCTCTCCACCGGGCAGATCTATCGCGTAGAAGATTACGGCTGGGCGCTCGCCGGACGAAACACGATTGATCTTTACATGCCGAACCAACGCGAAATGAATTCATGGGGCGCGCGTCAGGAAACCATCCAAATTCTGCAATGGGGCGATCCGCAGGAAAGTTTGCAGTTTCTTCGTCGGCACCAGGATTACAGGCACATTAAACGGATGGTCCTCGAGCTCGAAGGCCGCGAAGAAGAAGCGGCCGCACTGAGATAGTGCGGTCAGCGGTGTCGGGAATAGAGACTCAGAGATCTTTCGACTGCGCTCAGGACGACAAATTGCTCCAATCGAGCACGATCTTGCCGGAGTTGCCTGATTTCATCAGCTCGATGGCTTCCTTGAATTGCGTGTAGGGGAAGCGATGCGTGATGACCGGTGAGATGTCGAGGCCGCTTTGGATCATTGCGGTCATTTTGTACCAGGTCTCATACATTTCTCGGCCGTAAATTCCTTTAATGGTAAGCGCACTAAACACAACGGCGTTCCAATCAATCGCGGCGCTGCCCGGCATGATGCCGAGGAGCGCAATCTTCCCGCCGTGAAACATGTTCGGCAAAATGTCAGAGAACGCTTTCGGATTACCGGACATTTCCAGCGCGACATCGAATCCTTCTTTCATCCCGAGCTTTTGCATCGCATCGGCGACTTTTTCCGTGCGGACATCCAACGCGAGATCGGCGCCTGTTTTTCTGGCGAGATCGAGCCGATACGGATTCACATCCGTGATCACGACGTGACGTGCGCCGGCACGTTTGCAGATCGGAATGGCCATGCAGCCGATCGGTCCCGCGCCCGTAATGAGCACATCTTCACCGACGAGATCGAACGAGAGCGCGGTGTGCACGGCGTTGCCCAACGGATCGAAACAGGAAAGCACATCAAGCGAAATCGAGGGGTCTGCGTGCCAGCAGTTGTCCTGTGGAATCGCTACGAATTCCGCCCACGCGCCGGGGCGATTCACGCCCACGCCTTGCGTATTCGGACAAAGATGACGCCGCCCCGCGAGGCAATTCCGACAATGCCCGCACGTGATGTGTCCCTCGCCTACCACGAGATCGCCCTTGGCAAATCCTTTCACATGATCACCCACATCATCTACAACGCCCACAAACTCATGACCGATTGTCATCGGCACAGGAATGGTTTTCTGTGCCCACGCGTCCCAGTTGTAAATGTGAACATCGGTTCCGCAGATCGACGTTTTCAAAACCCGAATAAGCACGTCGTCGCCGCGGACTTCAGGAACAGGAACTTCCTCGAGCCACAACCCCGGCTCGGCCTTGGCCTTCACCACGGCTTTCATCATCTTTTGCACCAGGGGATATTATCAACATATTCGGCAGATTTACACACAGATTCAGCAGCCAGAACTTCGAGGCCGCGGGTTACTCCGCCTACGTTCCTCTGACTTTTCTTCTTGACAGACCGTCGGGTTTTTTGACAAAACGCTACGCGAGGGGGTTTGCTTAGGCGAATGGGGAAAGTTTTTTGAAAGCTTACGCCCGCGGTTCCGCTCCCATCTTCGTCGAGGCTTCGGCGTGACAGGGTCTGCGGGATCAAGGGCAAAGGGTTACAGGGCAAATGAAACCCGGATGAGATAGAGAAGGCTTTTATCCTCGGCAGCCTTTCCCTGCCTCTTTCAGGGATGGTTAGCTCCGAAGGTTTTCGGAGCACACATAAAACAAACGCCGGGGAGAAAAGGAAAAAAACATGACACCTCAAAAATTATTAATAAATCATCTAAACCCGTCCTCGCTTTTACGGCGCGGCTGGGTTCTCAGTCTCCTTGCGCTTGGCAGCTTTGCGCTTTGCCCAATGACGCAAGCGGTTGTCCCGGCACCCGACGGAGGTTATCCCGGGGGCAACACCGCGGAAGGGACGAGTTCGCTTTTGAGCCTTACCAGCGGCATTTACAATACAGGAGTTGGCATATACTCACTCCTGAGCATCAGCGATGGTAGCTTCTGCACCGCTGTCGGCGCCGGAGCGTTGTTTGCCAATACCGCAGACCAAAATACGGCCACTGGCGCGGGGGCACTTTTTAGCAATACCACTGGTAGCTTCAACACGGCCAATGGAGCGTTCGCCCTCTTTTCCAACACCGACGGCGCCAATAACACGGCCGTTGGAGCGGCGGCGCTGGAGGTTAACACCAGTAGCGGCAACACAGGCATCGGTGGTTTTGCGCTCACTAGCAATACGACCGGTGTTTTCAACACGGCCGTCGGTGGCGGCGCGATGAACAGCACTCAAGATGGCGGCGGGAACACGGCCATGGGTGTCCTGGCGCTCAGTGCCAACCTCCACGGCGCCACGAACACGGCCATTGGCTTCATAGCGCTCCAGAACAACTCCACCAGCGAAAACACAGCTGTGGGTTCTGGTGCGGCCCACCTTGTTACCATCGGTACCGACAACACAGCAATCGGTTTTAACGCGCTTGGATCCGACATAATTGGTGGCGCAAACACGGCTGTAGGTGCTAATGCGCTCCAAAATGCCGTCGCCGGTTTCAACACCGCTTTGGGCAATGGAGCCGGCTCCGCAGTCACCTCGGCCACTAACGTGATTGCCATCGGTCACCCGGGAGCAAACAGCCCCGACACTTGCTTTATCGGCAACATTCGGGACGTGACAACGGATCTCGCCGATGCCATCACTGTGGTGATCGATTCCGCCGGCCAGCTCGGGACGGCCAGTTCCTCGCAGAAGTTCAAGAAGGACATCAAACCAATGGACCAAGCCAGCGAAGCGATCCTGGCGCTTAAACCGGTGACGTTCCACTACAAAACCGATAAGACAAACAGGTCGCAATTTGGCTTGATCGCTGAGGAAGTAGCCGAAGTAAATCCAGATCTCATCGTCCGCGATAAGAACGGTGAGATCTATACGGTGCGCTACGACCAGGTGAACGCGATGTTGCTCAACGAGTTCCTCAAAGAGCACAAGAAAGTCGAGGAACAGCAAGCAAACATTGCGGAGTTGAAGTCAACAGTCGCTCAGCAACACAAAGGGATGGAGGTCCTCACGGCCCAGCTCAAAGAGCAGGCCGTGCAAATCCAGAAGGTGAGCGCGCAGCTTGAACTTAACAAGGCTGCACCGCAAACGGTCGCCGACAAGTAACTGATTCTGTACCCGCCCCGAAAGCTTTCGGGGCGGGCCGAGATCATCCGCCTTCGCCTCCCACTGCTGGGCTACGGCGTGACAAGCCGATCTTGGCTACAGCAAAGAAGCCGCCACGCTTTCCGCTTGGCGGCTTTTTCGTTCAGCGCTCGCCCTGGTCATAGACTTCCCGTCACTCTGTTGAGAAGCGAGTAAGTGACAGAGAGCGTGTGGGTGTTCTTCCTTATAGCTTTTTCTCTTGACACGTCATCCGCATTTTTGGCAAAACGCTTTGCGAAGGAAATGAGTAAACGGCCAGAAATGAGACGTCATGGGCCGCCTTTGCCCCGCGGGTGCGGGGCCACTCCGAAAGTAATTTCGCGAGCAGGCGGCGCGGCAGGGATAAATCAGGAAAGGCCAAAAACAACGAAAGAAAATTAAATCATGAAAAATCGGGAAATCATATGCATAACCATCCTCTCCGTGATTGCCTGCTTTGGGCTTTTGCCAAGTGCGCAAGCGGTTGTTCCGGCGCCGGACGGAGGCTATCCCGGTGGCAACACGGCGGAAGGGACGAATGCCCTTTTGAGCCTCACTACCGGTACTTACAACACTGCAGTTGGTGTGTTTTCACTCCTCAGCAACACAGAAGGCAACTTCAATACGGGTGTCGGCGCGGGGACGCTCCTTAGCAGCGTCGCCGCAAACCGGAACACGGCGACTGGCGCTGGGGCGCTTTTGAGCACCAGTGCCGGCGGCAACACGGCTAATGGCGCGTTCGCCCTTGTTTCAAACACGATCGGCACCAACAACACGGCCGTCGGTTCGAGCGCGATGTCTGGCAACACCGAAGGCAGCTTTAATGTGGCGATTGGTGAGGGTGCGGGCTTTGGCCTCACCACCGGCAGCAACAATACCATCTTGGGCGAGATCGCCGGCGGGCTTATCACGACGGCCAGTGGCGTTGTTTGCATCGCCAGCGGCGGTGGGAACGTGAGCAACAGTTGCTTTATCGGTCACATTCGGGGGGTGACAACGGTAAACAACGACGCCGTACCGGTTGTGATCGACTCG
>JBKPDP010000012.1:0-42222 GCA_046727935.1 Verrucomicrobiota bacterium
TCTGCTCGTTTATTTCGGACAGAAACGTAGCGGCTTCTTGCAGGTTACCCTGAGCCTGATAAATGCTGGCCTTTTCCGCCATCACAATCAAATCGTTTGGCTTAATGTCCAGCACTCGATCATAGAGCTTTAGCGCCGCGGGGAATTGTCGAACTATGCCGTAAGTCTCTGCCAACTCCATGAGTAACTCCACGTACCGTGGCTCTAAGGTGAGGGCTTGTTCGAAGTAGGCGAGGCTTTCATCCCAGTTTCCCTCGCGTCGGGCAACTCGGCCGAGGGCATATAGGACCTCGCTGCTACTCGGTAACATCTTGCTAACGAGCCGGAACGTACTCTTGGCGAGCCCGTAATCACCCAGCACGTAATATTGATAATAACCCAGAGCGAGCAGGGTTTCGGGCGAGTTCGGCTCCAGTTTCTGCGCTTTGTCCAAAGCATGCTTCGCTGTATCGCGCTGCGCAGAAGTACTCTGGAGCCCGCCGGAAAAGTAGAGATGCGCGTTCACACGAGAAAGCCGCGCCCAAGCAAGCGCAAAATTCGGATCGAGCTGCACCGCCCGCTCGAAAAAACCGGCGGCTTGCCCTACGAGATCGGGAGAGTAGGAGGTGTAGGAGGAGGAGCTGCGTCCTTCAAAAGCCAGGCCGCGCAGGTACGCATCGTAAGCCTCTGGATTGTTTGTCGGTTTAACTGCTAACGCTTGCTCCTCACGGCCGGTCAACTTCGCTTGCAACGACTCGGCGATTCCTTTAGCAATCTCGCTCTCGACGCCAAAGATGTCAGTCAACTTCCGGTCGTAGGAGTCTGCCCAGAGATGGGAACTAGTTTGCGCGTTAACCAACTTGACATTGACCCGCACCTGGTCCGCCGCTTTTTGGACACTGCCCTCAAGGATGTTCGCTACACCAAGCTGCTTCGCGATTTCGCGGAGATTCCTTGGATTGCTTTGATAGCGCTGCGTGGAAGTGCGCGAAATTACTTTCAAATCTGCGATGCTGGCCAGCCGCGTCAGGATTTCCTCCTGAATGCCGTCCGCAAAATAGGCGTTATCCGGATCGCGGCTTAAGTTTTCAAACGGAAGCACCGCGATACTTTTTTCAGGTGGTGAGCTCGTCGTTAGGTTGCGGTGCCAGTAGAATGGAAGTGCCAGGGCCATGGCAGCTACTAACAATCCAAGCACCAGAGCGGCGAGAGCCGGTTTTCTGTGTAGCCATGAAGGAGCTGCAGTGGAGCGTTGCAACTCAGCCTCGACTTCCAATTTGTGACGAAGATCTTTGAGTGCTTGAAGCAGTTCGTGCGCGCTGTGATAGCGTTGCGCGCGATCTTTGCGCAGCGTTTTGCTGATGATCTGCTGAAGCTCAGTGACCGCGTGTGCGACGTAACGGGTGAGCGGCGGTGGCTCTTTCTCAAGAATTGAAGACATCACCTCTTTTGGCGTGTCGCCGGTGAATGGCGCATGCCCGGTTACCATTTCGTAAAGCACCACGCCGAGACTCGAGATGTCAGTGGTTTTATCAACTGGCGCGCCGCAAGCCTGCTCGGGCGACATGTACCGAACGGTTCCCAGTACGGCGCCAAGATTGGTCTCAACCAGCAACAGCGCTTCGTCTCTCGGCATCATTGCCGGCACTTCCTGTTCGGCAAGCTTTGCAATCCCCAAGTCGAGCACTTTCACGTACCCGTCCGGCCGAAGCATAATGTTCTCCGGTTTGATGTCGCGATGAACAATTCCCGCGTGGTGGGCGGCGGCGAGCGCACTCGCCACTTGGATGGCGATGTCAACAGCTTCACTCAACTCCATCGGCCCGCACATCAGACGTTGACGCAGCGTCTCGCCTTCGATCAGCTCGCTGGCTATGTAGTGAATCGAGTGATCCTCGCCAATCTCGTAAACGGTCAGGATGTTTGGATGATTGAGCCCAACCACCGCGTGCGCTTCTTGTTGAAACCGTTTCAAGCGCGTGGCATCTCCCGTAAAACGCAAGGGCAGCAGTTTGAGCGCGGCTTTGCGACCAGCAATAACGTCGGTGGCCAAGTACACCTCGCCCATTCCGCCGGTGCCTATCGCTTCAGAAATTTTGTAGTGACCAATCTTCTGGCCGACGAGCGAATGAACTTGCTGATTTTGAATAATCCTGGTCGCCAGACCAACAGTTGACCTTTCTATAAACCGGCCCGCTCGTTGATCTGAAGCCAGAAGCGCTTCAACTTCACGCCGCAAAACCTCATCGCCTTCGCAGGCCGTATCCAGGAACGCGCTGAGTTGCTCCGGCTCTTGTTCCAGCGCGGCAAGGAAGATTTCCTCAATCGTTTGGAACCGCGCCGGCGTCATAGACACGAATTAAACAAATTCGAGAGCGGGACACGAATTTACACGAACTATCACGAATTTCACAGGGCTAGAACAACCTAAAACCCATTGGTGTGAATTAGTGAGATTCGTGTTTCTGAGATTTGATTTGAATTAGTGAAAATTCGTGTCTGGCAGTCCGTGTGAATTCGTGAAATTCGTGTCTGTCAGGTGCCGCTATGCAATTCCGTGTACAGCCATGCCTTGGCAAATCTCCAGTCGCGCCTCACCGTCACCGGTGAAATCTTGAGCACTTCTGCCATCTCGTCATAATTGAGGCCGCCAAAATATTTTAGCTCGACGACTTGAGCTTTTCTTGAGTCGAGTGTGGCCAGTCTTTCCAGTGCCTCGTGGAGGTAAATAATTTCCTTTGATTCCTCCGGTGAGACGAGCGCTGCTTCGTCCAATTCCATCTTGAGCGCGCCGCCGCCACGTTTTTGAGATCGCTGACTCCTGGCATAGCTAACCAGGATTCGGCGCATCGCGCAGGCGGCCATAGCGAAGAAGTGCGCGCGGTTTTGCCAGCGTGGATTGGCTTGGTCCACTAGGCGCAGATAAGCCTCGTTGACGAGCGCGGTCGTCTGCAGTGTGTGATCGGTACGTTCTGCACCCATTTGACGATGGGCAAGGCGTCGGAGCTCCTCATAGACGAGCGGAGTTAATTCCGCGAGGGCAGCGTCGTCCCCGTGACCCCAGCGCTCTAGGAGGTCGGTCACTCTCTGCTGAGAGACCGAAGGCGTATCCATAACCTGCTCTTCATACGCTACCAAGCCCAAACAGTTCCTGCACGCCGAAAGCGTGTCCGAAAAAATCTCAATTCAGATGATCACTTTGATCGCTCTTTCTCGCCTTATCCCAATGGAATCCAACTACGAGACCAAAAAAAGAAAGGAAAAACAATGAATCCACTGACTCACTTCAAAACAATGAAACTTCTACCGCTCTTTGTCGCACCGGCGCTCGTCGCACTCGCGTGGCCCACCTTCGCGCGCGCGGACGCCGTGACATACTGGGACGAGATTGCGTCGGACGCGATTGTCGTGACTGCAGGGCAGCCGCCGCCAGTGTCGGCGCTGAGCTTTGCGATGGTGCAAGGCGCGGTCTATGACGCGGTCAACGCGATCGACCGTGGTCATCGGCCGTATCTCGCGCAGCCTCCTTCAAATCCGACGGACTCGAAAGAAGCTGGCACTGCGGCGGCCGCGTTCCGTGTACTCGTAGGCTTTGCTGATCTTCCCGGCCTGTTCCCATCGCAGCAGCCAACGCTGCAGCCGATCTACGACACATACATAGCGAGCTTGCCTGACAACCCGCCCGGATCGCGGGCTGCGGGAATCCTTATCGGGGAGGCGACGGCCAGGGCAATGCTCACCGACCGGCAGAACGACGGTCGCTTCGGACCGCCGCCGACGCTGTATCCGCCAGCCCCGGGTATTTGGCGTCGAACGCCGCCGAACTTCGCGAACGACCCTGCGCCATGGGTCGGCAACGTGCGGCCGTTCATCGTCCCGAGCGCAGAGATGCTGCGCACCGACGGGCCGAACGCGCTCACCAGTGCCGAATACGCGGAGGACTTCAACGAGGTCAAGGAGCTGGGCTCGCTCACGAGCATAACCCGAACGCCGGACCAGACCGATGCTGCGATCTTCTGGCAGGACCATGCCCACGCGTTGTGGCACCGGATATTCCGCGCGCTCGCGGCCAGTCAAAACTTGAATATCGTCGACAGCGCCCGCCTGTTTGCGATGGAAACCCTAGCGGCAGCCGACGCCTCCATTGGCTGCTGGAACGACAAGTACTACTGGCAGTTCTGGCGCCCAATCACGGCGATTCGTGAGGCTGACACCGACGGCAACCCGGCCACCGAGGCCGACCCGACATGGCTGCCGCTGTTCGACCCAGCGACACCCGTCTGTCATCCGCCGCCGCTCTTCACACCGCCCTTCCCCGACCATCCCTCGGGGCACACCTGCAACACCGGTGCATTCGTGTACACGCTCCAGAACTTCTTCGGCACTGACAGGATCGCCTGCAGCGCGTTCAGCAACAAATCCTGTACGACGCGAACCTTTGAGCGGTTCTCGGACGCGCTCAAGGAAGTCATCGATGCTCGAGTGTGGGCTGGCATCCACTTCCGCACCGCCGATACGCAGGGTGCCGTGATGGGCAACAAGGTCGCCCACTATCTTCTGAAGCACTACTTCCAGCCGTTGGACTGACGCTGAGGAGCGTCGAGCCGCATCTCACGTTCGAGCCGTGAGTGCGGCATTCCAAGCAACCAACGTTTAACTTTCAGCTTTCGGCTTCAACTTGAAGGCGAGTCGACGCTTCACCGCCTCGGGATTGAACGTTGGATTGTTGAGCGTTGTGTGTTGAACGTTTATGTTGCGGCTGATGCGGTCTCGCACTTACAAGAACACGGATCTGACCGTCAGCGAAGTGGGTTTCGGTCTGTGGACGATTTCCACCGGTTGGTGGGGAAATTTTACCGAAGGCGAAGCGGTCGCACTGATGCACAAGGCGTTCGACCTCGGTGTCACGTTGTTCGATGCCGCTGATACTTACGGAAACGGATTGAGCGAAGAGTTGATCGCGAAGGCGTTCCCGAACCAGCGGGATGAAATCGTGGTCGCGACCAAGGTCGGTTACGATTTTGTGCACTACGGCGAAGCGCGCGGACGCGGTCAGCGCGAAATTCCGCAGGACTTTTCACCGGAAGCGGTGATGCGCGCAACGGACGCAGCGCTCGAGCGCCTGAAAACGGACCGGATTGATCTTCTGCAACTGCACAACATCCGAATGGAACAGGTCTATGATGACGCGCTTTGGAAGACCCTCGAGAAATTAAAATCCGGTGGAAAGATTCGTTATTACGGCATCGCGCTCGGACCGGCGATTGGCTGGTTGTACGAGGGTGTGAATTGTATTCGCGAACGAGACGTCGCAAGTGTGCAACACATTTACAATATGCTCGAACAACATCCCGGGCACACTATTCATGATGCGGCCACCGACGCCGGCAAGGACACGATGTTTCTTATCCGGGTCACGCATTCGTCCGGAATGCTTGAGGGAAAATACACTGCGGAGACGACCTTTCCGCCAACCGATCATCGCAGCCATCGTCCTCGCAGTTGGTTGCTCAACGGAATTAAGAAGGTTGAAAAACTGCGGTTCCTTGAAAATTCCGAGCGCACGCTCGGGCAAGCGGCATTGCAATGGTTGCTAGCCGACTATCGCGTGGCTTCTACCCTGCCGAACATTTACAACGAAGAACAGCTCGTTGAATTCGCCAAGGCACCGGATTGTCCGCCGCTTACCAGCGATGACATGACGAAGATCGACGAACTGAATTCTGAGAATTTCGGGATCGAAGAAGAACCGCCGAAGTTCAAGGGCACGATGGAGCTGCCGAAGGAGACCGCCGCCGCCTAACGAATCGCGGGGACCAGCCCAAAACGGAGTCATCCCGAACGCAGTGAGGGACCTCACAATCGGAGCCATAAACACACACAGGCCAATGAGTGTGACCACTCTTTTTGCGAGAGATCCTTCGCTTCGTTCAGGATGACCATGGGCACGATGGAGCTTCCGAAAGAGACTGCGGCCGCGTGATCTGTTGCCGCGGGCGGGCGACCGCGGCTCCTCTATCGAAATCGACAAGGTCTGCGCCCTCGGCTACAGCTCGGCGGTCATAGACCGCTGCTACAGCCTAATCCGATTCGTCCTCCTCCTCTACCGGTTCGGCGCGGCGAATTTCTGGCTGTTCACGAGCGCGACGTTGCCGCTGGTTGACTACCTTTTCGCCTCTGTAAATTTCTTTGAAAATATCGGCAATCATGGGGGCAGCCGCAGAGCCACCATGGACTTTGCTGCCGACATCACCCTCGTAAAGAGCTGCGAACGCATATCGCGGTTGATCGGCCGGCAAAAATCCGGCGAACCACGCGGCTGTACGCTCTTTGTTTTTTGGTCCCCATTGCGCGGTCCCAGTTTTTCCGGCGACTTCGATGTTGTCGAGGCTGGCTTGATGCGCAGTGCCGCCTGAACCGTTCACAACATCAATCATTCCCGTGTGCAATTCGTCCAGCGTCTCGGAGGACAGGTTTAACGTTCTCTTAGCTCGCACTTGATAGGCAGTAACTATTTGGTTATCGAACGTCTGCACCTGTTGAACCAGTCGCGTTTGGTACAATGTGCCGCCATTTGCCACGACGCCTATGGCCTGGGCCATCTGCAACGGGGTGACTTGTGTGTCTCCCTGGCCAATCGACATGTTTGCGATATCGCCGTTGAGCAGCCTGCGACCGTGCGTTGCCTTCATGTATTCATCATTTGGAACGCGGCCTTCCGCTTCGCCGCGCAAAGGGATGCCGCACTTCGTGCCGAAGCCTAATTGTAACGCCCAATCGATGATGGCTTGCGCGCCGGTTCTGATTCCCACCTGATAAAACCATGTGTCGCACGATTCGGTGAGCGCCTGCACAAAGTTCAACGCGCCCCGATCACCCTTTTTCCAATTGTGGAAAGTGACGTTGCCAATCTGAATTGACGGAACGCATTCATATCGATCATCCGGCTGGACGGCACGGCTTTCAAGCGCGGCAATTCCAACGGCAATTTTGAAGGTCGATCCCGGCGGATAAGACGAACGATACGCTCGCGGCAAAAGCGGAATGTCTGGATCGTTCTGCAAGATTTTGAGTTGTTCAGCCGAGATCGATGGGACAAACAGATTTGGATCGTAAGTAGGCCAGGAGGCCAATGCGAGAATGTCGCCCTTATTTGGGTCGATAATGACGATCGCGCCGCGTTTTGCTTTTGCTTCCAGCGCCTTTTCAGCGAGTTGCTGAAGACGCAAATCAAGCGTGGTGACCACGTTGTACCCGGGCTCAGGCGGAGTAATTAGTTTCTCGGAGGTCTTCCGACCATCTTTATCAAACGTGAGCTTGTATTCGCCATGCTTGCCAGTGAGCATTTCGTTAAACGTTTGCTCGAGTCCTTCGCGTCCCTCGGTTTCAGGCCAGAGCGTCTCGTGATTATCAACGATGCCGTCGGGATTTCGCCCGGTCTTGCCGGTATAACCGATAATTTGCCCGGCCACTTTTCCGTTCGGATAAACGCGCACGTAGATCGGGCGCACAATCACCCCAGGCGGCGGACCATTTTTGATCTGGTCGTACTCCAACTGGCTAAGATTCTGCGCGATCTCCATCGGCATGATTCCCCTGTTGTGGTAGTGGCGAAGAATCGCATCGTCGGAAATCTTGAGTTTGCGACCAATGAGCCTGGCGGTCCTGTCGATCTTTTCCCTGGCGAAGCTGAGTATCTGCGCATCGGAAAAATCAAGAGGCGTAGGGAAATTGATGGCGAGATTGTAGCTGAGCCGATTTTGCGCGAGCGGCTCGCCGTTGCGGTCTGTGATCTGACCACGTGGCGCCGGAACATCGAGGATGTAAGTACGCGCGAGTTTTTGCGTCTCAAATGTAGGCACAATTGTTTCCTCTTCAGCTTGTGGAGATGTGGTTATGCCTGGCACAGCAGATGGCGCCAGCGCCTGGGCCAGCAACGCAGCCGGCATTGCCAGGATCGAAAACACGATCCACAAACCGCCCGAAGTTCCCCAGAGTGACCTCATTCGAAAAAGTGAATCTGCAAATGGAGCTGATGGGATCAGCGACATAGAAGGCAAAGTCGCGACGGTAGCGGCGAGCGAGCTGGGAAGCGAGCGAGTTTCAATGGAGCTGATGGGATCAGCGACATAGAAGGCAAAGTCGCGACGGTAGCGGCGAGCGAGCTGGGAAGCGAGCGAGTTTCAAATCTGTGGATAAATCAATGGCTTTGCAGGAAGTGATGCAGTTCTTCGGCCAGCTTTCGGCCAATTCCTTCCGTGGAGGCGATTTCCTCCACCGTCGCTTTACGCAGGCGATTCACCGAGCCGAACCTTCGCAGCAGTAAATTCTTGCGGTTCTGACTTACACCGGGGCAATCGTCAAGAATGCTTTCGCCGACGCGCTTTTTCATGAGCAATTGGTGATATGCGTTGGCGAAGCGATGGGCCTCGTCGCGAATGCGTTGGAGCAATCGCAAAGCGCCGGAATCCATCGGAAGCTGCAATGGGAGGGCCCGGCCCGGCCGGTAAATCTCTTCGTGTTCCTTGGCCAAACCGATGATGGGAAGATCGTGCAAACCTAATCGCTGCAATTCACGGCACGCGGAAGAGAGTTGCCCCTTTCCTCCATCGACTATGATCAAATCCGGGAGGCGAACTGCAATAAAGCTTTCGTCATTCCGAGTGGAGCGCAGCGGAGTCGAGGAATCCCGCGAAATTACCTGTGCATCTTTCAGCGGGGTCCCTCGACTTAGCTCAGGATGACGCGAGATTCGCGCCAGCGCGTCCATTGCATTCTCCTGCGAAAACTCTGCCGTCTCGAGGTTCGCCTCACGCGCTTCCAGCAGAACCCGCGAATACCTGCGCCGGACGACTTCCGCCATGCTGGCGAAATCGTCCTGTCCTTCGACGGTTCGCACCCGATAGCGACGGTAATTGTCCTTGTCCGGTATGCCGTCCCGGAAACAAACCATCGAAGCAACAACGTGCGTGGTGGAAATATTTGAGATGTCGAAACATTCCATCACGCGCGGCACGTGCGGCAGTTGCAATGCATCGGCCAACGCGCACACATCCGCCATCGGATCAATTGCGCTTGGCAAGCTGCCACGGGTAAATCGCCGCATCGGCCTTGTCGTGCTGCGCAAATCCTCGATCATATTGCGTAGTTCAGCCGCCTTCTCGAAATCCATTTTCTTGGCCGCCTTTTGCATTTCCCCTTCCAACGCCGCGATCATTTCCCTCGATTTTCCTTCCAAAAATTCACAGGCTTGCAAAACGCGGTCGCGGTATTGCTCGGCACTGATTTCGCTCAAACGTACGGGCACCTGATACGTTGCAGATTTCAACTCGCGCTCTGTGGGCGAGCCGCGGCCAAATGTCAGTACCCCAAATTTCTTGCGCATGAAATTCAGTGTCTGCCGCAGCGCCCCAGCATGTGCGTATGGACCGAAGTAGCGGCTGCCATCGTCCTTTTTGAATCGGGCCAGGCGAAAACGCGGCCACTCCTCGGACATATCGACCCTAACCAGGAGGAACCGCTTATCGTCACGGAAGGACACGTTGTAACGCGGCCGGTATTCCTTGATTAGTTTGCCTTCGAGTAAAACTGATTCCGCTTCGCTGCGGACCGTATGCGTTTCGAAATCCCATGTAGCGTCCAGCATGGCGCGCGTCTTCAAATCGGCTTGCGCCAACTTTGACGGCAGAAAATATGAACCTACACGTTTCCGCAGATCTCGCGCTTTGCCGACGTAAATCACGCGGTTAAATCGATCGCGCATCAGGTATACACCGGGCTTGTGCGGCACTTCGTGCACCTTCTTCTGCAAATCCGGTTTCTCTTTTCTTGATGCAGCCATCCGGCTGCGAATCTACGCGCGAAGCGGGTAGCTGAAAACCGCTCCTTCCACCGATCATGAAAAAGCGCTCGCGGGAACTTCCGCGAGCGCTTTTGATTCTTACCGGAACGACTATTCGCCTTACGGCTTTGTCGTTGTCGTAGTTGTTGTCTCCTCGTGCTTGTACACTCTGGCCGGTTGGCTTAACACGACCTTGCGTACAAGTACCCGATCACCAACTGTCGTGTAATAGATTGTTGCTGGCATATCTGGGCGAACGGCGGACCAACTTACGGTGTGACCTTCCGGATCCACAATAGCCGTGTCTCTTGTGTAGTAATAGCGCGTTGGAGCCGCAGTCGGCGCTGTTCGGAACATAAAATAATCCGAATCCGGCGTGTATGTCACGATCGTGCCGGTACCGGTGGTTGTTGTCGCCTGAGTCGTTGTTGTACCAGTTACCGGGTCCGCTGTCGTGGTAGTTGTTGTAGTCTCCTGCGCCAGCGCTGTTGCCACCGCGGTCGCAAAAGCCACTCCAGCTGCCAACATTTTCACTAATCTCGTTTGTTTCATATTTATCTCTCTGCTTTGATTGAATACATGTTCTCCATTCTGCATCTCTCCGGACGCTTAGCGCCGGAGCTTTTTCAGCTACGCCCTGATATCGTAAATTCCGCCTCCCGTGGTCGCATCTACCGGGGTGATCCGTTTTCTTGCACTCCAACAACGTAACGCGACCTTTATGCAGGGTTTACCCGGTTTTCGCGATTTCTTGCCCGACGATTGCGCAGCGAGGAATTATATCTTTGCTCGGTGGCGCGAAGTCGCGCGACGCTACAGCTTTGTAGAGTGGGACGGCCCCGTTCTCGAACCGACCGAGCTGTACAAAAAAAAGAGCGGCACAGAAATCGTCGATCAACTTTTCAACTTTACCGACAAGGGCGAGCGCGAAGTCGCCCTGCGTCCCGAGCTCACGCCGACGCTTGCTCGCGTAGTGGCCGCGCACGCGCGCGAATTTAAAAAGCCGCTCAAATGGTTCTCAATCGGCCAGTTTTTCCGTTATGAAAAACAGCAGCGCGGCCGTCTCCGCGAACATTTCCAGCTCAATTGTGACATTATCGGCGAGGCGGAGCTTACCGCCGATATCGAACTGGTGGCGCTCTGTATCGATATCCTGCGCGCGTTTGGCTTTACCGAAAAAGATTTCGTTGTACGAATCAGCGACCGGGATTTCTGGAGCGATTTTCTCCGCGAAAACGGTGTTTCGCCGGATCGATGGGATGAATTGTTGCAGGCAATCGATAAATCTGGACGTGAGCCGCGCGAGAAAACAGCGGAAAAACTTGGCAAGCTCGCCGAGCCAATCTTTGCGATCTTAAAGAGCGCCGGAAAAAGCGAGAAGCTCGATAGAGTTGTCGGTGGCCTTCGCGAGCGCGGATTGGCCGATTTCGTCTCCATCGATGTCGGCATTGTGCGCGGGCTGGCCTATTATACGGGCATTGTATTTGAGGTGTTCGACCGCGCCGGGAAATTTCGCGCCATAGCCGGCGGTGGGCGTTACGACAATTTAATCGCGCAACTGAGCGATGGCGCGGTCTCGATGCCGGCGCTCGGTTTCGCGATGGGCGACGTCGTGCTTGGCGAGTTAATCGATGAAACAGCCGACGTGCGCCAGAAAATGGAGGAAGCAATCGCGGCCAACCGAAAGATTGACATCTACATCGTGATCGCTAAGGAAGAGCGCCGCGCTGATGCGCTTAAACAAATTCAACAAGTGCGCGACCACGGTTATCGGGTGGATTATCCACTGACGAGTGAAAAGATCAGCAGGCAATTCCAAACCGCCGAGCAGCTCGGCGCGCGCGTCGCAGTATTGTTTGGAGATGAATGGCCGCAGATCAAAATCAAGAATATGGCGACGGCGCAGCAGGAACTTGTGCCCAGCGACGAATTGATCGGTTACCTGACAGAGCTCCTTTGAATCGGTCAGCATTGTTCGACCGTTCCGTAATCGCTTGCGAGATTCTTCGCTTCGCTCACAATGACGCGGTACTCTTGGGGATCGCATGTATCGCACGCACAACTGCAATTCGCTTCGCAAAGATGACATCGGTAAGCAAGTGGCGCTCGCCGGTTGGATAAATGTGACGCGCGATCATGGCGGGGTAATTTTTATTGATCTTCGCGATCGCGAAGGACTGACGCAGATCGTGTTTCGGCCGGAGGAACATGCACAGCTTGCGAAGGAGGCTCATACGTTGCGCAGCGAAGACGTGATCCAGGTTTCCGGTCGTGTCGCTGCGCGGCTGCCGGGCACGGAAAATCCGAACCTCGCCACGGGCGATATCGAGGTCATTCCGAGCGAGTTGAAGATTCTGAATCGGACGGACGATTTGCCGTTCCCGATCGACGCCGAGCCGCACAACGAAGATCTGCGGATGACCTACCGATACTATGATTTGCGGCGCCCCCGCTTAACGCGCAATCTGCGATTGCGACACATCGCGGCAAAGGCGACGCGCGATTATCTCGACAGCCAAGGGTACCTCGAGGTTGAGACGCCGATTCTTTCCAAGAGCACCCCTGAAGGGGCGCGCGATTTTTTAGTGCCCAGTCGAATCACGCCCGGGAAATTTTATGCGTTGCCGCAGGCGCCTCAACAATACAAACAACTGCTGATGGTCGCAGGCGTGGAGAAATATTTTCAGATCGCAAAATGTTTTCGCGACGAAGATTTGCGAGCGGACCGGCAACCGGAATTTACGCAAATCGATATTGAAGCATCGTTCGTAACGCCGGACGACATTTTCGCGGTTACGGAAGGAATGCTCGCCGCGATCTGGAAGGCGACGCGCAAGGAGATCAGAACACCATTCGACCGGCTCACCTATCGCGAAGCGGTCAGCCGATATGGCAGCGATAAGCCGGATCGCCGTTTTGAGATGGAGCTTATTGATCTTGGAGAAATTTTTTGCCAGAGTAGCTTCAAAGTTTTTCGTAACGCGCTGGATGCGGGCGGTGTGGTGAAAGCGATTAACGCCAAAGGCTTTGCCGGAATCACAATTGGGCAAGCCGATGAATTAACCGAAATCGCGAAGTTGTACGGCGCAAAAGGGCTCGCCTTTATCAAGATCGAGAACGGCGAATGGAAATCCCCCATCGTGAAATTTTTCGCGGAGGCGGAGAAAACGGCGTTGCAATCGAAGCTGAACATCGAAGAAGGCGATTGTGTGTTCTTCGCTGCGGACAAATGGGAAATCGCATGTGAAGTTCTTGGACGGTTGCGGTTGCGCATCGCGGAAAGGCAAAAGCTTACGCCTGTTGCCGAAATCTGGGATTTCCTCTGGGTTACAGATTTTCCGCTGTTTGAATGGAGCCCGGAAGAAAACAAATGGAACGCCATGCATCATCCCTTTACGCGGCCGAAAGCGGAGGACATGCCTTTGTTTGACAAAAAGAAATTCCCAGACGTTCGGGCCGAGGCGTACGACGTCGTGCTCAATGGTGTCGAGATCGGTGGCGGCAGCATGCGAATTTACGAGCCGGAGTTGCAAGACAAGATGTTCGAGGCTCTCGGCATCAGCCCGGAAAATCGGCAAGTGCAGTTTGGCCACTTGCTGCGTGCACTGCATCTTGGTGCGCCGCCCCACGGCGGAATCGCACTCGGACTCGACCGGCTGATCATGCTCATCACCGGCGAACAGAGCATCCGCGACGTGATCGCATTCCCGAAAAATAATCGGGGCATGGACCTGATGAGCAACTCACCTGCCGAAGTCGATCCAAGACAGTTGCGCGATTTAGGAATCAGGCTCGCCAGCAACAAGAAGCACGAATAATTGCCAGCATGTTCGTCGAGGGCCGTTTTACTCCAGATGGCCGCTGACGTGAAGCCTTCACCTGTCTCACTCTTCCCGCAGGAGTTTGGATGGATCGACAGCAAGCGCTCGCAGGGCCGGAATAGCAGACGCGGCAATCCCCAGCAGCGCCATTGTTAGCACCGCGCCACCCAAGACTACGGGATCCCGCGGATTCGCCTGATACACGATGTGCCCCAGCACGCGACTGGCGAGGACGCCTAACAGAAGCCCTAGCAACGACCCGATCACAAGCAATACGATTGGTCGCCCCACAGCTGTGCTCATCACGTGTTTCGTGCGCGCGCCCAACGCCACGCGGATGCCGAGCTCCTTCATCCGGCGGCTCACGTTGTACGCCGCCATGCCGAAGATGCCCGTCACCGCCAGCATCGCCGCCAACAGGCCCATGACACAGAGCGCTATGGTCGCTGCCCGGGCCGGGAACAGCGCATTCAGCCCCCCTAGCGACTCAAGCCAGCTCTGCACCTTGATTCGCGCATTCGGCTCTAGGCTGTTCAGGGTGCGTTCAAGCGTGGCCGCCATCTCATTTTGTGGCTGCTGCGATCGCGCGACGAAAATCATGTAGCTCGGCTCATTTTGCGAGAGTGACAGATACGCCACTGGCTGCTGCGACTCTTGCATGTTGTGGTATTTGCCATCCTCCACCACGCCCACGACTTCGGTCAGGTGGCCCCGTACGATGAAACGCTGTCCTATCGCCGATGTGGCGCCCCACATCTTGCGTGCGAAGGTCTCGTTCACGATCGCCACATAGGGCGTTTGGGTGGTGTCCTGCCATGAGAAATCCCGTCCACCGAGAAGCCGAGTACCAGCAGCCTCTAGGTATCCCGGCGATATGGTAAACACGTAGGGCGCCAGGACAGAATTGTTCAGGGTGAACTCGGTCGTCCCTGGCTGGAAAATCGGAACCCCACGCAGACCGCCCGTAAAAGGCACTCGGTTCACCGTGCCCACCGCCGCCACACCAGGGATGTTCCGCACCGCTTCAATCATTGCTTTCTTTCTCTCGAGTGGCACGTCGCCGCCCGGTTCCACCAGGCTCAGGTCCGTCTCGGCCAACATCACGCCTTGCGGTTGGAAGCCCAGTGGAGCGTGCAGCATGCGCAACATGCCGCGCACGGCGACAAGCGAGGCCGTTACCAGCAGCATGCAGATTGCAATTTGTGCGCCCAGCAACAGGTCCCGCGAGGTGAACCGGCGCAGCGGCATTGAATCCACCAGCCCGCTCTTCATCGCATGCAACGGACTGCTCTGCCATGCGTGGCGCGCCGGAACTATTCCAAAAAACAACGCGCTGGTCAGAGTAAAGATCAGTGCGACGAAGTAGACACGCGCATCGACATTGACTGCGAGATGACCATAGGGCGAATCCCATCGGTTCAGCACACCGAGCAGCAGGCTCGCGGTCACCAACCCCGCGGTTCCGCCTATCAGCGACACGACCAGCGCCTCAGTCATTAGTTGCCTAACGAGTCGCCAACGGCTCGCACCAAGCGCGACGCGAAGCGCCAGCTCTCGGCTGCGATCCGACGCGCGCGCTGCAAACAGGCTGGCCAGATTGGCGCATGCGGCCACCAACACCAGCAGAGCCAGCCCTGTCACGCTGTAAAGAAATCCGCGAATAACGTCACCGTCGTCCGCGTAGAGTCCGGGCCGGACCAGCCGCAGCGGCATTCCCGTGTCCGTTTGTGGATACTCCTTTGCCAACTGAGCCGCGATCGCACTCAGATTCTCCGCCGCCTGTTGGGGCGCCACGCCTGGCTTCAGTCGGCCAAGCACCGTCACCGTGATGGACGTCCGGTTTTGCAAGAATTGCTGCCCCCAGTTCACGAAGGGTATCCAGTAGTCGGGCCAGTCAAATTGCTCCGTGCCGTGGAACTGCGCCGGCGCCACGCCGATTACCGTGTACGGATCTTTATCGAGCCGCACGGTGGCCCCGACTACACTCGGATCGGCGTTAAATACGCTTCGCCATAGATTATTACTTAACACCACATAGGGCGCTGAATTCGGTCCATGCTCGTCCGCCTCGTGGATGAACCGTCCAACTTCCGGTTGCACCCCCAGCAGATCGAAATAATTGCCGGTGACCGCATAGCCGGTGACACTTTTCACCGTATTACCCCACCTCAAGGTCGCCTGAGCAAATCCATCAAAGCCAGCCATCCCGCTGAAGGTGGTGTTCCGCCGCCTTAAGTCTTCATACGCAGGATATGACGTAGTCAGTAGTTTGAAGCTCGTCCACGGCTTGAGACGAAGCTGGTAGAGATTCTGCGGGTCGCTCACATCGAGCGGGTGCAACAGGGCCGCATTCACTATTCCGAAGACGACGACGTTTGCCCCAATCCCCAGCATCAGGGTGACTAACACCACGAGCGCGAACATGGGCGACTTCCAAAGGACGCGAAGTGCATAACGAATATCCAGCAGCAGGTCGTGCATGACCGCCAGGCGCTTTCGAGGGTCAATAACCCAGAGCCTTTTTTCGCTCCGCTGCGCCCGGTAGAGCGTCCTTTTTCACTGTGATCGCTTCCACGCCCGAGTCCTTTATCTGGTGAGCCTGGGTCGCGTTGAATTCAATATCTTTCGTGAACTCCGGCGGAAGGTCCGCCTCCGCATAGATGGCATGCACGGGACATACGTCTACACATGCCATGCAATCAATGCAGTCCTCCGGGTGAATGACCACCTGGTTCTCCATTTCGTAGAAGCACGCGACGGGGCAGACTTCTACACAGTCAGTGAACTTGCATCCGTTGCATTTCTCAGTGACGACGTGCGGCATGGGATTTGAGTAATTGAAGATTGCCTGAAAAGAATCCCAGCGATGCCGGGTCGGTCAACTCTAAATAGCATCAGACCGCTGGCGAGCGATGGTCGCGGGCACTCTTGAACAAGATCGCCACGCAAAAGGTGACGATGGTGCCGAAGCAAATCCACCAGGGAAACACGAGCACTGGCAACCAGCTCGGCTGAGCATAGAGCTGCGTTCCGAAAATGCTGGCAATGCCATTAGGTAATCCACTCAAGATCGCCACCACGATGAAACCGATGATCATGGCAATGATGTTGCCCCGATTATTGCCGCGGCGTTTGGTAAAAATTCCGCAAAGAAATACTCCGAGCAGTGACCCATACGTGTAACCGAAGATTCCGAGCGCAATCGGGATAATTCGCACATTGGGATGCACAATAACGAGATAGGAAGTGGTCGAGGCAACTACAATCATTAGGAGAGCGAACCAGACCGTGGCCCAGCGGACCGCCCGCAGACTTTGTTCAGTTGTAGCGTTGCGGTTGACGTAGGGCTCGTACCAATCGCGTGTGAAACTTGTGGCGAGGGCATTTAGCGCGGTACTGAGCGAGCCCATGGCCGTCGCGAAAATCCCAGCAATCAGAAGTCCGCGAATGCCGACTGGCATTTCATATAAGATGAAGTGACAAAATGTTTCATTGGTCGTTTTCGGCAGCGTCGGATCGGGATGCGCTTGGTAGTAGACCCAGAGCAATAAGCCAATGCTGAGAAACGTGAACGCGATCGGAACGTCTGCGAGTCCCGAAAGAATAAGCGAACGGCGGCTGCGCCGTACATCCGGCGCAGTCAGCATTCGCTGTACAAAGTCCTGATCAGTGCCGTGGGTACCCATAGTGATAAACGTGGATCCGAAAAGGCCAGCGAAGATGGTGTAATCGATCGCAAACATGCTGACGATTTTTTGCCAGCCGTGCTTTGCTGGATCAAGGCCGGTGGTGATAAAATCGTCAAGATGAAAACCGCCGCGCCGTTGCACGATTTCGTTCCAGCCTCCGGGAATAGCAGAGTAGAGCAGTGCGAGCGCGACGAGAGCGCTGCCGATCATGATTGAGGCTTGAATCAAGTCGGTCCAGATCACGGCTTTAATGCCGCCAAGTGTCGTGTAAATCGCGGTTAGGATCACGATCGCTATGCACGCGCTGACGTAGATCACTAAGGTTTGCGTTTGATTCGGCCGAGTACCGCTAATCATTTCGTAGGCGAGCGCCAGGGCGATGGCGGCGAAATACAAGCGCGCGCCGGAAGCAAGCAGTCGCGTAATTATGAACACCGCGGACGCGGCATTTTTCGTTGGCACGCCAAACCTAGCAGTAAGGTATTCGTAGATGGAGTAAACTTTGTAGTCGTAGTACGGCTTGATGAAAATGTAGCTGACGAGAATGCGCGCGAGAATCGTGCCGATCGCCAGTTGCAGATAGGTGTAGTTGCGGAAGGTGAATCCCTCTCCGGGTGTCCCAAAGAAAGTGGCCGCGGTTGTTTCCGCGGCGATAAGCGATGCGAGCACCGCCCACCACGGCATTCGCCGCCCGCCGAGCGCGAAGTCCTTGAGATTTTCCTCCTTGCGCCCCATGTAGAGGCCGACGGCGATAATGAGAACGAAATAGAGCAGCAAAACCGTGCTATCGATCGCAAGCCGGCCGTCCATGTCGGCGCTTACTTAGCCACAGTTGGACACAGATGAAACACAGATTCTTCGAGTCTCTCCTCGCTGGTCGTGCTCGTGCTCTTGCTCGTAATCGATAGTAGAAGCTAGATACTTGATAGAGATCCCAATGAAGTTTACCAAAATCCCCGCGCCCGATTTCGACCTGGCGACGACCCTCGGTTCCGGCCAAGTCTTTCATTGGGCAAAAGTTGGCAATGGATTTGTTGGAACGATCGGCGATTTGCCGGTGTACACAGAGCAGGAGCGAAACGTCTTGAAAGTTCGGCGCGGCGCAACGCCGCCCAAGTCGTCGCGGCGACCGCTCCCCAGACTTATTGCAACTTATTTCGCGCTCGATCATCCGCTCGCAGAAATCTCTGCGTCCTTTCCCGACGATCCTGTAATGAACGCGGCACGGTTCTTTTGTCGTGGCTTGCGAATCATTCGCCAGCCGAAATGGGAATGTCTTGCCACGTTCATCTGTTCGTCGATGAAACAGGTGGTGCATATTCGTCAGATTTCGCTGGCGCTTCGGCGCCGCTTTGGTGACCAACGAAAGGTTGGCGATCATGTGGTTTACACGTTTCCATCAGCACGGCGAATTGCCCGAGCTTCTGAGAATGATTTGCGCGAATGCGCACTAGGCTATCGCGCCAGAAACCTCCTCGCGACTGCGCGACTCGTCAGCTCAGGCAAAGCGAATCTGGAAGCATGGTCAGCTCTGCCCGACAGCGATCTTGGAGAAAAACTGTGCGCATTGCCCGGCGTGGGAGCGAAGGTTGCTAACTGTGTAATGCTCTTTGCTTACGAACGCCTGCGCGCTTTTCCAATCGACGTCTGGATCGAGAGAACTTTGAAACAACAATATTTCCCGCGGAAGAAAAAGGTCACGACCCTGCAGCTGCGCGAATTTTCCGAAACCTATTTTGGCGAACACGGCGGCTACGCGCAGCAGTACCTGTTTCATCGTGCGCGAATGGTCTCGCCGAAGCGACGGGTAGCGAGAGATTCCTCGACTGCGCTTCGCTCCGCTCGGAATGACAAGAAGAAAAAGCGCGAGTGGCTTCAGGGAAGGCAGGCTGCCACCCTGTCGAGAGAGAAGGCTGGCAAGATGCCCGCCTGGCGGGTCAGGCTGGAAGCCTAACCTCCGGCGCAATTTGTCAGCGCCTCTGGGCTGAGATAATGTTTCAGCCTTAAGCTGAGAAAGCCCTGAGCCTAATTTTTCCTTACCACTGAGAAACCTCTCTCATGACAACGGCTGACATTATGTTCGCCCAGCCGGGCAACCCCGAAAGCTTTCGGGATCACGAATATGAGACGCGAACGGTTTTGTTGGCGTTACTCGCGGCGATTCTCATTCACCTGCTCGTAGCGTTCTTCCTTGCTGCCTTTGGCGGCGTTTTCTCGCCGACGACTCCCGTTGAGGACAAGCCGGCTGAACTCACGTTTGTCGATCTTTCGCCGGCTTCAAAGAATTCCGCGTTCATAGAAACGGATGAATCGAAAAAATCAGTCGAGCCGCCCCAAGAGAAAACCTTTGAATCGAACGCCAATTCTATTGCCGCAAGTGAGCTTGGCGCTACTGGCGAAGCGCCGTTGCCGTCACAGACCGGTAAAGACCGGCCATTTATGGATTTTGAGACACATCAGCACTCCTTGGAAACAAAGGGGGCGCAGCCACAACCAAGTGCAGCGCCACAGGAAAATCCGAACCCGTCGGTGGCACCGCAAGTGCAACCAGCTCCGGTTACGGCGGCGGAGCAATTTGCGATGCTCACTGCGAAGCCTACTCCGGCAGTCGAACCCTCGGTCGCATCGCCGCAAGCGCGATCTGCATATCGGGCTTTTAAAGAGCGGACGCGCATCTCCGGCCGAATTACAAACCGCGGTGTTTCTTCCGTTAACGCACTAGGCACGCCGCTCGGTCGTTATCAGAAGTTTCTTTTGGACGCGATTGGTTCGCGCTGGTATGCGTTTGTCGATCGGCAAATTGATTTAATCAGCATCGGCACGACCCGCGTGGTCTTTATGGTGGACCGAAGCGGACACGTGAAGAATCTCAAGGTCGTTGAAAACACATCAAACGAGACATTGGCAAACGTTTGTATTCAATCGATTCAGGACGCGCAATTGCCTCCCATGCCAGATGACTTAGCGACTACGGTGCCTGCCGATGGGTTACCGATGGAAATTCCGTTCACGATCTTTCCGAACCGATGATCGTTGCTGCGATAACTATCGAAACTCCGGAAACCGTGAATACCGTGTTTGGATTCTTTGCAAAGGGCGGCCTTTTCATGTGGCCGCTACTGGCTTGTTCGATTGTCTCGGTGACAATAATGATTTTGCGCGGCCTCGCTTTGCGGCGCAGCAAGGTCATGCCGCTTCTGATCGAGAACGAAATAGAACGTTTGACCCCAGGTGAAAGCCCTGAGCGGCTCTCGCGTATCGTGCACCATGATGGTTCGTCACTAGCGCGAATCGCTCGGGTGGCGTTGCAACATTTGCGCGGCCCACGCTCGGAAAACGTGGAAGTGGTTCAAACACGTGCCCGTCACGAGATGGTGCGTCTGGAAAAAGGTCTTATCATTCTCGAAGTCATTGTAGGCATTGCGCCACTACTCGGCCTGATCGGCGCAGTTTCGGGGCTGGTCCATGTTTTTTCTAATCTCGGATTGAGCTCAGGCGCATCGGATACACGCCAGATCGCGCTCGGAATCGCCGAAGCATTGAATGCGACAGTTTTTGGGCTTTCGATCGCTGTACCGACGCTAGTCGGGTTCACTTATTTTTCGAGAAAAGTGGAAGTGATGTCAGTGGAGATGGAAACACTGGTTCTCGAATTGATTAACAAATGCTATTACGGGCGATCTTCGCGCGAATTCGCGCCGGCAAAAGCATCCGCCGCCAGCTCCATGCCGATTTCGACGCCGATAGCGTGAAACGCGCGGCTCATCTCGCATCATGAAGTTTGCAGTACGAAAACGAAGAGCGCCGGTCATTATCATCGTTTCGCTCGTCGATATTCTCATCATCCTGCTGATCTTTTTTGTGGTCTCGACGACTTTTAAGAGAGACCAGCCGGAAGTTCAGATTAATCTGCCCGAATCCAAAACGGCAAAAAAACAGCCCGCCGAGCTTGAACACGCTATCGTAAGCATTGATCAAAATGACGAGATCAAACTGGATGGACGAGCCATGGGCGTGGATGAACTGGAAGGCGCCGTGCGCAATCTGCCGGAGGGCCGGAAGTCAACGCTTGCGCTCCAAGCCGACAAGAAAGCCTCCTTCGGCACGATTATCAAAGTCATGGACGCGCTGAAGCTGGCAGGCGTGAGAAATTTGCCGGCGTTTACCCGGGAAGAGAAATGATCCTGCCGATCTTGGAGTACGGCGACCCGATCCTCCGTGTCAAAGGCAAACCGATCGAGAGCATAGACGATCGGATTCGCGAACTGGCGGCAAACATGATTGAGACAATGCATGCGGCGAATGGCGTAGGCCTGGCAGCGCAGCAGGTTGGCGAAGTTTTACAACTGACCGTGCTCGATGTTTCTCGGGTTGAGGATCGGCCAAGCACACTGAAGTTGGATGGCAAAGACGCCGAGCCGAAGACTGCAATGCCGCTGGTGCTGATTAATCCGAGAATCGAGCTTCGCGGCGAGACCGAGGTCGGAGTAGAAGGTTGCTTGAGTTTTCCGGAAATCACCGGCGATATCGAACGGGCGAAGTCAGTCATCGTGCGCGCTGAAACTTTGGAAGGCGGCACGATCGAAATTGAAGCGAGCGGATTCCTTGCACGGGCGATCCAGCATGAAGGGGATCATCTGAGTGGAATTCTGTTTATCGATCGGATGAATTCGGCGGCAAAGGCCGCCTTGTCGAGTCGCTTGAAACGATTACAGAAGGAGACGAGGCGCGGCATTAGGCATCGGGAAACGCTCGTAAGCGAGACGACATTGTAGACAGTCAGCATCAAGCTGGGGTTATGGAGCAGCCTGTCTCACTCTTCCCGCATGAGTTTGGATGGATCGACAGCAAGCGCTCGCAGGGCTGGAATGGCAGACGCTGCAATCCCCAACAGCGCCATCGTTAGCACCGCGCCGCCCACGACCACGAGATCCCGCGGATTCGCCTGATACACAATCTGTCCGAGTAATTGGCTGGCGAAGACGCCGAACAGCAGCCCAACCAACGATCCGACCCCAAGCAACACGATTGGCCGCCCCACCGCTGCGCTCATCACGTGCTTCGTGCGCGCGCGCCCAAGGCCACGCGGATGCCCAGCTCCTTCATCCGCCGGCTCACGTTGTAGGCTGCCATGCCGAAGATGCCCGTGACCGCTAGCATCGCCGCCAGCAAGCCCATGACGCCCAGTGCTACGGCGGCCGCTCGCGCCGGGAAAAGCGTACCCGCTATGGTATCCGGCCAGCTCTGCACTGTGACCTGCGCATTTGGTTCGAGGTCAGTTAGCGTGCGTTCGAGTGCCGCCGCCGTTTCGTTCTGTGACCGCTGCGATCGCACCACGAACGTCAGCCGGCTCTGCTCGTTTTGCGATAACGGCAGATACACCGCCGGCTGGGGCGACTCCGTCATTTCATGATATTTGCCGTCCTCGACCACGCCCACGACTTCGCGCAAGCGGTCCAGGAAAATAAAGCGTTGTCCAATCGCCGGCGATTCGCCCCACATCTTCCGAGAAAAAGTTTGGTTAACGATGGCGACCTGCGGGGTCTTTATGGTGTCACGCCATGAAAAGTCCCGACCATTCAGGAGGCGAGTGCGAGCAGCCTCAAGGTAGCCGGGCGAGATCGTAAACCCGTAAGGCGCGAGCACGGAATTTTTCAGCGAGAACTCTGTCGTCCCAGGCGGGAAAACCGGAATACCGCGAATCCCACCGGTAAAAGGGGACTTGCTCAACGTCCCCGCCGCCGTCACACCGGGAATGCTTCGCACCGCTTCAAGCATCACCTTCTTTTTTTCTAGCGGCACGTTGTCTCCTTCCACCAGGCTGAAGTCGATGTCGGCCAGCATCACACCATGCGGCTGAAAGCCGAGTGGAGCGTGCAACATGCGCACCATGCCACGCGCCGCGACGAGCGATGCGGTTACCAACAGCATGCAAATGGCAATTTGTGCGCCTAACAACAAGTCGCGCAGCGTAAATCGGCGCAGCGTAATTGAATCTGCGGGTCCGCTTTTCATTGCCTGCAACGGACTGTTTTGCCACACGTTTCTCGCCGGAATTATTCCAAAAAGCAGCGCGCTGACCGCGGTGAAAGTTAGAGTTGCCAGATAAACGGGCGCATCGACACCGGCTACCAGGTGGCCATACGACGATTGCCACCGGCTCAGCGCACCCAATAGTAGACTTGCGATCACAAGTCCCGCGGCTCCGCCTAAGATCGACAACACCACCGCTTCGGTCATCAGTTGCCTAACGAGTCGCCAACGACTCGCACCCAGGGCGACACGCATCGCTAGTTCCCGGCTGCGATCTGCCGTGCGCGCGGCAAACAGGCTGGCCAAATTGGCGCACGCCGCCACCAACACCAGCAGAGCCAACCCGGTAACGCTGTAAAGAAATCCGCGAATCACGTCGCCGTCGTCCGCGTAAAGTCCTGGGCGAATCAACCGCAGCGACACTCCGGTGTTGGTCTTTGGATACTCTTTGGCCAATTGAGCCGCGATCGCGCTCAGATTTTCCGTCGCTTGCTGCGGCGTTACGCCAGGCTTCAGACGACCCAACACAGTCAAAAGTCTGCCCGTCCGGTTCTGCAGATAATTTGAATCGAAATAATTCACGATCGGGATGAAGTAGTCCGGCCAGACGAATTGCTCCGTGCCATGGAACCGCGCCGGTGCAATCCCGACCACCGTGAACGAATCTTTATTGAGCCGGACGGTTGTTCCGATCACACGCGGATCGGCGTTAAATGCGCTTCGCCAAAGATGATCGCTCAATACCACGTACGGCGCTGAATTCGGACCGTGCTCGTCGATTGCCTGGATGAACCGACCGACTTCTGGTTGCACCCCGAGCATTTCGAAATAATTGCCGGTCACCGCATAACCGTAGACATTCTTCACCGAGTTCCCCCAGCTCAGTCGGGCCTGACAGAATCCGTAAAATCCGGCCATGTCGCTGAAGGTCGTGTTTCGCTCCCGAAGATCTTGAAATGCGGGGTAAGACGTCGTTAGCAGTTTGCCGCTCGTCCATTCCCCGAGACGAAGCTGGTAGAGATTCTGCGGGTCGCTCACTTCCAGCGGGTGCAGCAGGACCGCATTCATTACTCCGAAGACAACGACGTTTGCCCCGATGCCCAGCATCAGGGTGACTAAAGCTACGAGGGTGAACGCGGGAGACTTCCAAAGCACGCGCAGCGCATAACGGACATCCAGCAGCAGATCCTTCATCTCGAGCGTCGCGATCTAACGACAATTCGGCCGAATATTTATTCCTTTAAACGCATATTCGTTGGGCTAATACGGTTGAGGTTTATTGAGAAAGCCTGTCAACGGACTCGTCGCTGCCGCGACGTCCAGTCTTTCGGCTAATCCGATTTCGCGTGCTTCGCGACCTGCCTCAATGGCCTTTTTAAACGCTTTGGCCATGCGAATCGGATCGGAAGCAATTGCGATTGCGGTATTAACCAGAACCGCATCGGCGCCCATCTCCATCGCTTCAGCGGCGTGACTTGGCACACCTAGCCCGGCATCAACGACTACCGGCACAGTAGCTTGTTCGATAATGATCTCGATTTGCGGACGCGCCTCGATGCCGCGATTGCTGCCGATTGGCGAACCGAGCGGCATCACCGTTGCGGTCCCGATGTCCTGTAATCGTTTCGCTAGAACCGGGTCCGCATTGATGTATGGCAGGACCGTGAATCCCTCCCTGACCAGAATTTCAGCGGCTGCCAGGGTCTCCACCGGATCGGGCAGCAAATAACGCGGGTCCGGGTGAATCTCGAGCTTGATCCATTTCGGCAAGCCTGCACCCGCCGCTAGCCGCGCAAGGCGCACGGCTTCGTCCGCGTTGCGCGCACCGCTCGTATTGGGCAAGAGAAGAAAACGTTTCGGATCGATAAAATCGAGAATGTTCGCAAACGGATCGTGGTTGCCTGAAATGTCGGCGCGTCGCAGTGCCACGGTCACCAGCTCCGTGCCGCTGGCAATAAGCGCGTCGCGCATCAGCTCGTTGGACGCGAATTTCCCTGTGCCAACCAGCAAACGCGAGGTGAATTCGCGATCAGCGATCTTCAATTTCGAAGGCTTGTCCGACATCGATAGAGAATAAACGAATTCGCGCAAACGTGCGAGTGTCGATCTGGGGGGCAAAAACGCGCACCCACTTTTGACTGTACGAATCTTAGCGATTGCGCCACACTTTTACTGTCAATGACTCGGTTCGATCTTCGCCAGCAAGATTGCCTCAAGGGAATGTCGCGGTTGACAAATAAAAGTGTCGATCTTGTGGTGACCTCCCCGCCGTACAATCTGGGAATCAGCTACGGAAAATATTCCGACTGCCAGGGTCGCCAATCGTATTTGCGATGGTGCTGCAAGTGGGCAGCACAAATTCGAAGACTTCTAAGATTGAACGGGTCTTTTTTTCTGAACGTCGGCTCCGCGCCATCGAATCCGATGCTGCCGCATGAAATTGTAATCGAGCTAACGTCCGCCTCCGGTGGATTTGTCTTGCAGAACACGATTCACTGGATCAAGTCGATCACAATTGAAGATCGAAAGGGCGATCTCAAGTCGCACGGTCATTTCAAGCCAATCAATTCGAAGCGGTTTCTTAACGATTGTCACGAGTACATCTTTCATTTTACGAAGTCCCGACGAGTTGAAATCGATCGGCTTGCCCTCGGCGTTCCATATCAGGACAAAAGCAACATCGCACGCTGGTCGCACACTCGTGGAAATGATCTACGCTGTCGCGGCAACACGTGGTTCGTACCCTACGAAACAATTCAGAGCCGCGAGAGAGAACGACCGCATCCGGCGACGTTTCCTGTTCAACTCGCCGAATGGTGTATCAAGCTCCGCGGGGTTTCACGTGGCTGCACAATGCTCGATCCGTTTCTGGGCATCGGAAATTCCGCCGTCGCCGCCCAACGCTGTGGCGTAAAGAGATTTATCGGGTTTGAAATCGACGAGACTTATCTCGCTGAGGCGAAGCGGCGCTTGGAAGCACTACAATGTCATCACTCAGGTCAAGCTTGACGAGCCCACCTTTCAGCCGATTGCCGACGAAACTGGCCTTAAAGAAATTTGCGGACTGGAATTTGTGAGTTTGCCACATGTGATACAGGATAACAATTTCTTGAAAAGGTTAATCTTAGTTGCGCTGGTTCTCGTCATCCTCAACGTCGTAACAACATCCGGCGTGGACGCAGCCCAAGCTTCTCTCAATTTCGCCGGTAATAGTTTTTCTCCGGGTTCAACCGTCCAGGCTAATGTTCCGCTGAGTACGCAGGAAAAATCATACGCCGCGCAAGGCGGCAATCCCGTTCCGCCCTACGCAGTCGCCGTGCTGGCGACGCCTGCGAATTTTGATCCGGGTAAAAGCTGGCCCGTCTTGGTAATTTGTTCCACAAGCGACTTTAAACGTCAGAATCGAGATGATTTGCGCGATTTTTATCGGAGGGTCGGACTTGCCGAGGATTGGGTGCTGCTGGCGGGCGATGGTCCACAACATGCGCGGAACGACACCGCTGCATGGCGTCTAGCCATGACTCTCGCTGCCATCGACGCGCTTCATCGCAGTTTTACCGGTTCGCAGAAGTGGCCTATGGCATGCGCAGGTTTCTCCGGAGGGGCAAAAGGCGCTGGGTCTATCGCCCCTGTACTCGCGCGAGACGGTTGTCGCATCACCGGCATTTACCTGACCGGCGTGAATCAAGACTACCTTAGCTCAGGATACGCCAGGGCCCAGCCAGGCGCTGATTTCCTTAAGACGCCAATTTACGTCGCTGCTGGGCACGATGATAGAATCGCAACCTTGGAACAACAATACGATGTCGCGGGTTCGATCAAGCGAGCTGGTTTTAATCGAGTTCGGATAGGAACGTTCCGTGGCGGCCATGAGGTTAATGACGCACAAACTTCGATTGCGTTGCACTGGTTCCGCGACCTGGCGAAGTAGCTCTCACAAGAGTCGATTCTCTTCTTTGCGGGCGGTTGAGGATTGCTGAAACTTGTCGAGCGACTTCACCAAATTTCCCGGCAATGGCCGCACGCGATCAAAGATGCGTGCAGCCAGCGGTTTGGCAGTCGTATAACCCGCCGCGAACATTTCGAGACGGGCGTCGAGATTGTCGATGTAATGCAGCGCCATTGCTTCCGGCGTTTTCGGCGCGACCGGCGAACCAAATTCCATCTCGCCGTGGTGCGCGCCGATCAAGTGCAAAAGATGCAGGCGAACGTCTTCCGAGGCGGGCATGAGAGTTTTCCACGTCTCGGCATTTTCCCCGCTTAATCGTCTCCACAATGCGTTCACCAGTTCAAGGCCGATTGAGATGTGCCCTATCAACTCGCCCCGCTCATCAAAATTCATGACGAACCCGTTTTCGGGAAGAGCGTTCTCCCAAAGTTTCCCGGAATCATGAAAGAGAATCCCAGCAAGCAGAAGATCGAGGTTCAATTGCGGATAAAGCGGCGCGACTTCCTTTGCGACCCGCATCATTTGCGCAGTGTGCTCGACCAGTCCGCCGCGACGCGCGTGATGATAATTCCTCGCAGCAGCCGTGCGACGAAACCGGTCGCCCCATTCTTTTAAGAACCCTTCGCATAGGGAGCGCAGACGCGGATCGGTAATTGTCTGGATCGTTTTCTGGATAAACTCCCAGTCCGCGTTCTGCTTGGCGCGCAAATCCGCGGGACCTTGGAGCAACTCGCTTTTTTCCTGGTCGGTGAGCGGTCGCACCGTCCATTTGCGTGCTTCGAGTCCGTATTGCGAATGCGTGTGAAACTCCGCAGTAAGCTCTATGAATTCCTCCCCGGAGAGCGCGCTGCAAGTTTTGTAGGCCGGATGATCGCTCCAGACACGCAGCGTCATCCGATCGCACGCATCAGCAAGAGTGAGCTCGCAGTACGGCTGTTGTTCGCGCGTGAGCCTGGGCGCTGCGCTTTCCACCTGTACATGCACTCGGGCCGACACGGCACCGTTCTGCGCCGCCCGGCGAATTTCAGTCAGCGTCATCAAATCCATCCCCACAAATCTAACACATGCCGCAAATGTGCTGTAGCGTCCGCTGTTCTCGCGGACTTTCCAAGGCGTGAGAAGCATTTGCTGAGGACAGCGCACACTACAACGCTTGTTCACTGCTACGCCACAGATACGCTTTATTGCCTAATGTTTCTGACACACCTTGAATGTACCGGGTGCGGGCTTCAGCATCCGTGGTCGTGCCTGCAGAATCTTTGTCTTGCCTGCCACAAACCGCTCTTTGCGATTGTTGATCTCACCGCTGCGAGTCGGATGCTGAAGCGCGCGACACTGGCGACACGCGAGAAATCATTATGGCGTTACCGCGAAGTGTTGCCGTTGCCAGGTGAAGTCGAGCCGGTCTCGTTAGGCGAGGGCGGAACACCACTATTGCGCGCACAAAAATTTGGTGGCGACATCGATCTCTGGATCAAGGACGAATCGCCAAATCCAACGCAGAGTTTCAAGGCGCGCGGGATGAGTGTTGCCGTGTCCATGGCAAAACATCTCGGAGCGAGAAAGCTGGCCGTCCCCAGCGCCGGTAATGCCGGCGGAGCGCTTGCTGCCTACGCAGCTCGGGCCGGTCTGGAAGCGCACATCTTCATGCCGCGCGATACGCCGCGGGCAAACATTATCGAGTGTCGTGAGTTGGGCGCTCATGTGACATTGATCGACGGACTAATCACGGATTGTGGTGCTGAGATCGCGCGGCGTAAAACGAAAGAAGGCTGGTTCGAGATGTCCACGCTCAAAGAGCCGTATCGAGTCGAGGGAAAAAAGACGCTCGGCTACGAGTTAGCGGAACAATTCAACTGGCAATTGCCAGACGTAATTTTGTATCCGACCGGTGGCGGCACCGGTCTCATTGGAATGTGGAAAGCATTCGATGAAATGGGGGCGCTCGGCTGGATCGGGGCAAATCGCCCTCGGATGTTCGCGGTGCAAGCCAGTGGTTGCGCGCCAATCGTTCGCGCGTTCGAAGCTGGAGAAAAAACCGCCGCGGAATTTCCCGAGGCGCGCACAATCGCCTCTGGTCTGCGCGTTCCAAAAGCGATCGGTGATTTTCTGATCCTGAACATCCTTCGTCAGTCGAACGGCGGCGCCATTGCCGTTGATGATAAAGAAATGATCCAGGTCGCGCGGGAAGTGGGATCGAGCGAAGGCCTCTTCGTTGCTCCCGAAGCCGCTGCCTGTTTCGCGGCTTTCAAGTCACTCCGTTCCGCAGGCAAAATTGGTACCGCTCAACGCGTGGTCGTTTTCAACACCGGGTCCGGAATCAAGTACCTCGACTGCTACCAAGATCGGTAATCAACCTCTCTCATATCCGTTTGCCGACAAATATGGAGATGCGCTTGGCGAAGGCCTTCACAGGCTCGGCGTAGAAGCGTCGCCCAAGTTCGAGGGCATTCGTGCGCAATCGTTTGCCTCGTTTACGGATTAGCTTCTCGAGTTGTGCCAGTTCATCGCGCAGCGCTTCATCGCCGCTTTCCGTCTCCAGACGCACCCAAAGAAAATCCAAATCGTGCTCGCGCCCCAGTAATTCGCCTAAAACTTCCGCGTCGTGAGCCATCTCTGTCAGGACCACGCGGTTGAGCGGCTGCAAAATGCGCAGCTGATACCAGAGATCTTTCACCCGTTTGCGCCAGGCATGTAATTTTTCTGGATCCGGATCGTTAATCGTTTTTGCGAGCCCGCGTTGGCCGCGCTTGTAGATCTTGGCGACTGCGCCGCAAACTTGCTTCCAAGTCAAATCCTCCAGCGGCCATTTCAACAAACGCGCTTCCACGCGTTCCAACTGCGGGATCGCTTGTTTCTGCCACCCGGCGAATGCCGCCGAAAAACTTTCCCGTTCCAGTGACAATAATTCTTCGATGCGCGGAAAGTGGTTTTCTCTGCCCTTCGCGGTTTCATCTCTCAATTGAATGAGTGTTTGCAGCCGCACTTGCGCATCGCGCAAGTCCGAAACAAGCCGTCCGATTTTGCGCACGCAGCGATCCTCACGCGTGTGCCGGTTCTTGCCAACTGCGGGAATGGCAAGGCGCATCGCCGCGCGCAGTTTTTTAAGATGTTTGCGCACTTCGTGCACCGTGACGCCGCGTTGCCTTGCCGGGTGCCGGCACAACTCGAGAGCGGACTCGATCTGTTCTCGGAACACTCTTTTCAGCCCATCGGCCAACGGTTCACGTAATTTCAAACGGAAGCCCATAGAATTCTCTGCTTACTCGTTAGCCAATCGCACGTTGCTGTAACGTTTTTCCCCAGTCACTTCTCGTCCAAAAAAGGAAGGCGGCTTGAATCTGCGGCAGGTGGCGCGGTCGGGGAATTCCACCTCCGCCACCACGAGACCGGCATGTCTCCCCTGATAAATATCAATCTCAATGACTAGATTTTTCCAGGGAATTTCGCAGCGCACCTTGCGCAATCTTCTCCCGGCGGTCCCTGGCCAAAGCGCGGCGAACTGTTTTGGACTGAGCCTGATCTCGCGTTCTTCCCGGTGGGCGCCGCGGCCCACCTTGAAAGTCAGCGATGCGGTCTTGCCTTTTTTGCGGAGACGGACCTGTCTGCCTGCGGATTCACTCGCCAGATAACCTTGCTCGATAATGTGGCACCGCGAGCCCTTCAGTTTATCGGGCAGCCGCTTAAGCAAAAATTTGCGCTCAATTTCCCGATTATTTGCTGCTCGAGAATTTTTTTGCACAAGGCCAACATGCTAAACGCGGCGAGCTTGCTGTCGAGATTTTCGGGTTGGAGAAGAAATTCAGGTGGAACGCGTTGTCTTCAACGCGTTGGGAGTAGCGGCTCTGCTGCCGAATTTTTAGACCCAGCGACGCGTTAACGGGGATCAACTGGCGTCTTCGGGCGATCCCCATCGTCTTCAGGGGAAGCCGATCCACCTCAACGCTCACGCCAACGCGCGGAAAAATTCGTGCAATGCGCCTGCAGCGGCAAGCATTGGCCATGCGGAGATTGCCACGATTATCGCAAAAAACAGCGCCTCGAGTGCAAACTCCAAACTGTTTTCTCTCGCGAAGTAGGCGCGCGCTAATTCGCGGAACGACCCACGGGTGATCGAGGTTTTTTTTATCTTCCGTTGATTACTATTCTTTTCACGGATGCTTCCTTTGGCAATCCGTGGAAAACCGTTCTCCTCACTGTAATCACGTTCATGGTTGAACATTCGATCGGTATTGCAATGCGTCAGGTTACGAATTGTCAAAAGCGCGTGACGATCCAGTAACAGCGATAATCAGCGATCTAGAAAACGTTTAAGCTAATCTGCTGCGGTCAGCAGTTTCTGCCTGGGCCGGGCTGGCTCGACGGTTCCAGTGTTGGCTGGCCGGCTCGCTGAGAACGGATCGAAATTCACCATTGCAATGATGCCATCATCACCTTCGACCAATGCCGAGCAGCTCTCCACCCAGTCACCGCAGTTGTAATATGTGACGTTGCCGAACTCCCGAATCGCTGGACTATGGATGTGGCCGCATAGGACGGCATCCACATGATAGCGTTCCGCATAATGCGCCACGGCGGCTTCGAATTTGCCGATAAAGCTGACGGCATCCTTCACGCGCCGCTTTGCATACGCGCTAAGCGACCAGTATCCCAGACCGAAGCGGCGCCGTACGAAATTGATGAGCGGATTAAGGGAAAGAAGAAACTGATAACCAAGGTCGCCGGCGAACGCCAGCCACTTCACATTTTGCACGACTGCGTCGAGTTCATGGCCGTGAATGATCAAAATGCGTTCCCCACAAGCGGTCACGTGAATGACATTCTCTTTGATGTCGATGTTCCCGTAAGCGCCCAGGAAGCTTGCTACCAGTTCATCGTGATTTCCCGGAATATAAATCACGTGGGTGCCCTTGCGGGCTTTGCGCAATATTTTTTGGATGACGTCGTTATGTTGCTGCGGCCAATAAATTCCGCGGCGCAATGACCAGATATCGATCAGATCGCCTACAATGTAGAGAGTGTCGAAGTCGTTCTCGCGAAGAAAATCGAGCAGCGCTGTCGCGTTGCAGCCGCGCGTGCCCAGATGCGTGTCGGAGATCCAGCCAGTGCGATAACGCCGCGGCGCCGGCAGTTGCTCCGGCCATTTCCCGAATGAGAAACGCTGTTGGGCCGTAAAAATCCGCGTTGAATCCCTTCGGGGAAAGGTGAACGCCTGCATTCCCGGTCAGCAGCAACCGTAAGAATTAACCAGCGCTGCTGCAAAAGAATTACTGTTACGTTTGTGTGGCAAAACGAGAGCCGTTGCAAGTCAAAGGTGGAACGCGTTGTCCTCAATGCGTTGGCAATGCATTGGGATAGATGACCGAATGCAGATCGCGAATAAGCGAATCGATCTTGCGTACATCTTTGCGCCGGCCTTTTTCCGGTTTCAGTTTGCGCTTGCGCAGCATGATCGTCAGATCGCGAATATCGTGCAGTCGTTCACGCGACAAACTCTCTGTCCGTTTCGACAGATCAACTGCCGCTGCGCTTTCTGCCAGATCAAGCTCCAACCGCGTCGCGTAGGCCCGAATCGTCCTGCGCAAGTCACGCCTAAGTGCAGCCAGCTCTTCTGTTAGCATTGTCACGGGAGAGGCTTCCCGCTGCTTTTTCTTCTTTGATTTATGTTTTTGTCTCATGCGCTTCAGAGAGAGATCGCTGTGGGCGAAAAGCCCGCCGGAGAGCGCTTTCCCGGCGGGCTTTGATTAACTAACCTGCTAGAATTTAAAACTTAGATTCGCCTGGAATAGTTGATATTGGTCGAGCGGATTGATGGTTATGTCGCCAACTCCCCCTGTGCCGAGGCGGCCGTTGATACGCCAGGCATACGAGTAGGTGAGGTCGAAGACTACTGCATCAGCCAGCATGTATCCGGCTCGCACGACGACGCCTTGCTGATTCAGCTGGCTGTTGAATAGGTCTGAATCGATCAGGTTCGGATCCAGCGAGAATTGTTCTTGGTGTTGCCAATAGCCTTCGATCTGCCAATCGTGCTTCCTCTTTAGCTGACCAATACCGAGACCAGCTTGATAAGCGTAGCGTTGGCCGTCCTTGTCTGGGTGCCCTGCGGCCGTGGCACGATCGTCCGCTTCGAAATTCGTTGCGAAATCCCCAAAGATCCGCATGGGAATTTTCCCAACTTTCCAGCCGATCTCGGCAGGGATGTCGAAAACCAAAAGACTGTTAATACCCGTTTGATTGCCACCCGGATCGCCTGAGAAATGGACGTTAAACGTGTTGCCGTTGCCGGTGTAGTTGTACAGGGTTGGTGCGAGCTGAAAGTACACGATGTGCGGAAAATCAAACTTCGCTCCGACCTGCCAGCCGAGCATGAATGCATTGGTGTCCGGTGTGAGCTGAGTCTCACCGCCTATTGGCTGCGTCGTTGTCGGACGTGGGCCAATTGGATTTGTCGGGTTAGAATCGTCATAAACAAACTGACCAAAGTTCGCGAAGACGTCGATTTTCACCAACGGTTCCGGAGGCGGCGGCGGCGCTACATTTTTCCCGTCCTTGCTGTAGGACACCGGCGCTGCTGCTCCGCTACCAATGGTGAACGTATGTTTCCACTGCTCAGCCAAGCCTTCCGGATTGATGTCGTCATCCCACACCATTCGCGTATTGACGAACGGATTCGGCATTCGGCCGCCAGTGAACGTAAAGCCAGGGAACCCCTTGTAACCTCCATATGCCTGGCCGACGAAGACGCCGTCGTCGCCCTTTGCGAATGGTCCGCCACCACCGGGCGAGGTGCTCGATGTGTCGGCACCGAAAGTGACGTTCGTTGAACGTGCGCTCGCGCTTGTCTCCAAGCGGACGCCGAAGAACCAGTCATCAAGCAGCGTGCCGCGCAATCCGATGCGAAGACGATAACGTTCACGCTCGCGCTCCTGCCAGTCATTTGCGTTATCCTGACCGAACTGAAAGTGGTCGGGCAGTCTGCCACCGCGATATTCGTACCGCAGACGCAGGTCACCGAAGAGCTCCAATTCGGTGATTGCTGGGAACAATTTCCATTTTTCGGCACCGCTCAAATCGGGGACGAGTTTCTCGACGTATGTCTTTCCTTCGCTGGTCACCTCCGTCTTGGTTTTGCCCTCCGGCCCAAGCACGGGCGTCCATGCCGTGCGCTTCTTTAATCCCGCAACCTCCTGTTCAAGCTCAGCATTGCGCTTCTGCAACTGGCTGACGGCCTGTTCGAGTTTTTGGAGCCGCTCCGCATCGGATGCCTGAGCTCTCAGCGGCTGCGCCGCTAGTGAAATAACCGCAGCGAGGCTGCCGCCTACTGCTCTTAAGACGAGTTTTCTAGTCCGCATTCGTTTCTCCTTTGTTGTGATGATTTTCTTCGGTGTCTGAGGTTTCCGATAAATGCGATGCAAGCTAGAAACGGATTGTTACAGCTTGATGACGGAGAGGTGACAATTCGGGAAATTTCGCCGAGGAGCACTAAGGAGCGGCGGCTTTCAAGCCGCCGAGGAAAGGTAAGGCGGCTGGGCAGCCGTCTTTTTGTTCGCTTCAGCGAAACGCCCGCCTTACGGGTTCGCTGTTGGTTGCGCCGTGGGCGCCTGAGAAGAAACAGGAGAAGCCTGAGTTGGGGAATTCGCTGGAGAAGAAACAGGCGAAGGTTGAGCTGTGGCCGGGGTGGGAGAAGTCGCCGGTGCGGCTTGCTGTTTCATCAGCTCACGCCGGAACGCGCTCTCTCCACCGGTGCCTCGATGCGCATACAAAATCGACAATCCAAAGGTAAGCGCGAAGAAAATGCCAGCCAGCCAAGTCGTAAACTTCACCAGCACGTTCGTCGTTTGCGCGCCGAAAATGTTTTCCGTGACCCCCCCACCAAATGCGGCGCCCAGGCCTTCGCTCTTTGGGCGTTGCATCAGAATCACCAGCACCATGAGCAGCGCCACGAGCACGAAAAATACTAGGGAAAGGTTGATCAGAAGATTCATCGGAACCCCAATTATCGCTGAAGCCAAAGTAGAAGCAAACGCCCAACGCTCAACGCTCAACGTTGGACATTTTCTTGATCTCATTCCAGATCTCGTCCATTTCCACGAGATCGACATCACCGAGTCGCTTCCCGCGCGATTGCAGTTCGTCCTCTAATCGATTGAAACGGGCGACGAATTTGTCAGTCGCGGCTTGTAACGCGGTTTCTGCATCGAGTTTGCATTTACGTGCGAGATTGACGACTGCGAAGAGCAAATCGCCTACTTCGTCTTCGATCGATTTCCGATCTTGCTCCAGGACGGCCTGTTTTAATTCCTGAATTTCTTCTTCAACCTTTGCGATCACGTCGCGCACTTCGGTCCAGTCGAAATTGACACGGGCAACTTTCGACTGCGCTTTTTGCGCGCGCATCAGGGCAGGAAGCGCCCCAGGCAAATCATCCAGATAGTGCCCGCCTGCATCACCGGCATTTTGGGCAGGTCTACCCGTTCTCTCAACGCGCTTGATCGATTCCCATTGTTTTAGCACCGCATCGCTGTCGCGCGCATCGCTCTTGCCGAAGACATGTGGGTGACGCCGGATCAGTTTCTCCGTGACATCCTTGAGAACGCCATTGATGTCGAACCGCTCGGATTCGCGTGCGATTTCGGCATGCATCACGATCAGTAGCAGCAGATCGCCGAGTTCTTCGCGAAAATTTGCGCTATCCTTGGTGCGCACCGCCCCGGCCACTTCGTATGCCTCCTCGATCAAGGCGGGCAACAAGGATTCATGGGTTTGCTCGCGATCCCAGGGACAGCCGTCGGGAGAGCGAAGCTTCGCGACAATGTCGCAAAGCTGCGCGAAGTTCGAGGTTGATTGCTGATCGCTGGTGTTGGGGGTCATATCGTGTTGAAGTTTGAAGGCGCGCCCGGCGGTCGCGCCCTACCATCAAATCCGCCACAGCGAACGGTGCGTGCCGAACTCGGAGATTTCTCCGGACGATTTCTTGCTGACGTAAATCGTAATAGAAATCACGGTGACAAACGTGCCGGTAAAAATCAGCGCCACCAGCCAGGATGGGATGTGCCCGATGCGCAAGGCATGATAAAATGAAACGAAATCGTTAATCGGCTCACTGGCATGTAAAAATATCTTCGTGAACCACGCCATTAAGATTAGAATAAAAATGAAGATGTAATTGCGTTTCAGGCGGCGCCCAACCGCTTCCAGTTTGCTGATCTTGAAGCAGGGCAATATCAAATCTTCGCAGACGAGTTTTTTCCATTCGCCCTGGAGCATCTCGCGATTTTCCATCACCATGGGAACAAGAAAATGCGCTTCGAGCATCCGGACGCGCGCGCGAAAGGCATCGTAAAAACGGTAACGACGCGCTTCGATCCAAAGCAGTACCCAGACAATGGCGAGGTTGAAGAAGAAAATAATGTGAGGCACTTCACGAGTGGAGAACGCGATCGTAATGATGGCGGTGGTGCTGGTGATCGCCCAGTTTGACGTCACATCCAGCCGCTGCCGCCACACCATGATCCGGCCCATTTCGCCGCGATAAAAATGCGACATCGCATTGACATAGCCCGGATCGTAAATGCTCCTTTGGAAAGAGATGGTCCTCTCCTCGTTCTCTGCTAACGCTGTGTTTTCAGTTGCCACGATCTTTTACAGTGTGGCAAGCGATGCGCTTGCCCTACAATCTATTGGATAACTGGCTTTGCCGGATAATCCAATAAATCTCTCTACACCCAATGGCTATCGCGCTAACTGATCTTCTCGACGAAAACCAGGTGATCCTGCGGTTGCGCTCCCGAAAAGTGCCAAACGCGCTGCGCGAGATTATTCAGTTGCTCGCGCAAAACGGAAAGATCAACAACCCTGAGGCTTTTTTCGAACAAGTGCTCGCGCGCGAGAAGACGCATCCCAGCGTAGTCGAAAACGGTGTCGCATTCCCTCATGCCCGCACGGACTTGGTTGACGAAATAATCGTTGGCATTGGACGCAGCCGTGCCGGGATTCCATTCGGCCACAACGGAGTGCGCGCCCGTTTGATTTTTGTAATCGGCGTGCCGGAACGGTTAGTGAATGATTATTTGATTTGCGTTGGGACGCTCGTCCGACTCGTAAGAGACGACCCGACGCGATCGGCGCTGCTGCATGCCCAAACTCCGCGCGAATTTATCAACGCGCTTACGGCGACACTGTAGCAGCGGCGGTGACCCCGGCCGCCTAAGTCAGGTTGCGAATTACGCGAAGGACGGTGTCCACCTCTTGCGGAGTATTGACGACACTGCACGCCACGCGCGCATAGGAAACGCGATAAGGAGTCGTTGAAGCGACAATGCGTTGATCCAGAAGGCGCTTCGCCACTTGCTCGGGCTTCATCCCCTTTACATCAAAGCAAACGATTCCGGCGGAAAGATTCTCGTCACGCGGCGTGTAGAGTTGAACGTCCGGCATTCGCGCAAGCCCTTCCTTCATTTGACCGTTCAATTCGTGTATGCGCGCCGTGATTCGGGCAGGCCCGATGTTCTGATGAAAACGAACGGCAGCCGGCAACGCAAAATAATGTTCGAAAGCCTGAAAACCGCCTGGTGAAAACCAGGCCGCACGCGGCCGAGTCTGCGGTTCATGTTCCTGTTCCCAGGCTTCGAAGATATCCGGCGAAGTAAATGTCGGAATCACCGGGCGCATCCTCTGCCAAACTGCGGGTTTTGCCCAAACGAATCCTGTGCCGCGGGGCCCAAACATCCATTTATGCGTGCCCGCCGCAAACGCGTCGCATCCAAGAGCGGTGATCTTTGGGTCTTCCACTCCCAACCCGTGGACTCCGTCAACAATCAGCAGCACACGATCCTTCTCTTCGCGACCGCGATTCGCTTCCGCAACGCTTTCGGCGATACGCGCGATCGGGAGGCGCACACCGCTGCTGGAGTGGACCCATGTCACGCCCACAGCTCGCGTCTTTGGTCCGATTGCCTTGCGAACGCGTTCCGCGATTTCATCCTTCGAAATCGAGGTGTAGGAATCAAAAAGCGGAATCTTGCGCCAGATCGCGCCGCAGCGCCCGGTGGCCAGTCGAATGGATTCGTGATGCACGTAGTGGTCGTGCGTAGTCGTCAGGATCTCATCGCCTTCACGCAACGGCAGCCCGTGGTAGAGAAGCGCCAGGCCAGTTGTAGTATTCTGGGTAAGCGCGATGTCCTGCTGATCGCCGCCGATGTAGTTGGCGATGGCACGGCAAACCTCCAGTGGAGTGCCACCGCCGATCGGTTCGAACATCGCCGTCTCAACGGCAACCAACGGATTTGCATCTATTTTCTCCCGGTACTGCTCGATCGCCTGTCGCACCGATCTGGGGTGAGACGCTAGAAAGAACAAGGCGAGATGGATGTAATCCGGAGCCAGTTCAAACTCCCGGCGCACTGATTCCCAATCTTTGAAGTCGAGTGGCGCGCTAGCCTTGCTTTTCGCAGCCTGGACAAGAAGCGGTGATAGCGCGCCGGCAGCGAGGGACAGTGAACCACTGACGAGAAAATTACGGCGGGTTAGGGGCATGAGGTTTCTACTCCTTTCTTATTTCTGAAGTCGGAGAAAACGTTAATCGAGTGCATGCACTGAAGCGATCCAATTTGTGGATTCCGGCAATAGCTACACTGCGGCTCGTTCGGCTCTAATCTCGCCCGGCGCAACGCGAGCGCTTGCGCTCCTTCGGTATCGCCAGATCGCAAACGCGACGAACAAAAGATCGAGAACAACGAATATCGCCACGTAAGTCTCGCCACCGATGCCGAAGCCGTAGCTGTGCAGACCTTTGCCCAGCACAAAGTTCACACCGTACCAAGCCATTAGCACAGCAAGGAAACAAACCACGCTCGCGACTGCCAGTCCGAATTGCGTCCACCACCCTGCCAGCCGGCCGTGCAACGCGAGGATGTAACAAAGCAATGCAATCAATGCCCATGTCTCCTTTGGATCCCAACCCCAGAATCTGCCCCAGGAATAATTTGCCCAGACTCCACCGAGGATTGTTCCTGCGGCAAGCAAAAGGACGCCCAACTGAAGCACGCGATAAAGCCAGAAATGCATCGGCGCGTCCGCGCGTGCGGCTGCAGGATTCCGCGCGTATCGCCAGAGTAGAATATGCCCGAAACCCATTGCCAGCGCGAAAGCCGCGTAACTCAGCGTGATGGTTAGCACATGAACGGTGAGCCAAAAGTTATCGCGCAACACTGGGACCAACGGATCAATGCTCGAGGGCATGGCAATGGGCATTTGATGTACGAGCAACAACGCGATGAGTGTGACCGGTAACGCCGCCAGCAAATAGATGAGCGCCCGATAACGCGCAAAAAAGATCATCCCGAAAAATGAGACCGCGAACGAAACCCAGATGATCGATTCATACATATTCGTTACCGGCGGCCGGCCGCCGATCATGCAACGCATCACAATCCCAGCCGCCTGAAAGGCGAGACCGAGGAGTCCCATTGCGACGCCGATGTTTTGCAGCACGCGTCCGCGCGCACGCAAGTGTGCCGCGATGAGAATTACGAGCGCGATTCCGTAACACCAGATGGCCCGATAGAAAGCCTCGAAATGATTATAGAAATATTCGAGCCGTAATTGGCGATCTCGCGGATAAATAGATGGACTCAGCGCGCGCAGATTTTCGCGAAGCTGATTCGCAGCGCGGCTGAAGTTAAATGCATCGCCGTTGACGTAACCTGTGGCAACGGCTTGCAATTGAGTCTGGATAGGCGCGAACTGCGCGTCGGAATAATACCTCGACCATCCTGATGGCTCGACCCATGGGTCTGTTTCGTTGGCCGGCGCAGGGACGATCAGCAATGCGCTTCCAATCATTACATGAGCAAGAAGTGTAAGCCGATCGCTTACACTGAGTGCTTCCTGCTGAACGCGGGTCACCGGTTTCTCTGCGCGCTTGAGCGCCTGCGCCTCGGTGGCAAGGCGCTGCAGTTCGGTCGATCCGGTTAGTTGCGCAAACGAAAATCGCCGCTGCGTCTTATCGAGCCCGAGCTGCTCGACTAACTGGCCCGAGGATATCAGCACCATTGGCTCGTTCTTCCAATCGTGCGTCTCGACCAAGGCCGACAATACGAAATCGTTCGGACGCCATGTTCGTCCTGTCTTGTCTGTATATGTCGACCGTCCGGTGATCCGGATCAGCGTTTCTTTTGCAAACGTGTCCATCGGTTTGCGCCGCCCGCCGTCCTGAATTGAAAGTAGCCCCCATTGCTTGAAATCCAGGTCCTCGGTATCCGCTCGCGACAAATGCGGCGCGAGGAGGATAGCCGCGGCGAGGCAAATAAGAAGCCGTGTCCTCAAGCAGCGGAACTTAATTCTGCCGGGGCGTTATGTCGAGCAAACCGAGAATTGTTGCATTCTTGTCTGTTTCCGTTTGCGCAAACTGAGGCAACGAGGCTACCTTGAGACCCGTGTTCAGCTTGACCATGCTCGGCAGCGGGAGCGCCGGAAACAGCGCGCTGGTCGCAACCGATCATTGCAAGATTCTCGTCGATGGGGGGCTGAGCGCGCGGCAATTGGTATTGCGTCTGGAACAATGTGGCGTCACACCGGCGCAGGTCGACGGCGTCATTCTCACGCATGAGCATGGCGATCACATCTGCGGTCTTGAAGTTCTTTGCCGCAAATTTGATGTGCCGATTTATTGCAATGCGTTGACGGCAGAAGCAGTTCGCTGCGACAGCTCATTCGAGCGACATCGTAACTGGCGAATCTTTGCGACCGGCGCAGAATTTTCGATTTGCGATGTCACGGTGCAAACGTTCCCCGTCCCGCATGACGCTGTTGATCCGCTTGGGTTCGCCTTTTATGCCGGCTCAGGCGCTCTGGGCTTCATCACCGACCTCGGTTACGTGACCAAAATGATCGTCGAACGCTTGCGCCAGGTGCAAACGCTTGTGATCGAGACCAATCACGACGAAAAACTTTTACAGAACGATACCCATCGGCCGTGGCCGGTGAAACAGCGAATCCAATCACGGCATGGTCATCTGTCGAACACAGCGGCGGCAGGCGTGATTGAGGAATTGTTGCCGGGGAAAATCGAGCGCGTCGTTCTCGGACATCTCAGTCGGGACTGCAACACCCCTGAGTTAGCGCTGGAGACAGTGCGCGCGTCCTTGGAAAAGCGCGGCAAAGTGGATCTCGAAATCCATTGCGCCACTCAGTTCGAAATCAGTCCCCGATTTCGAATCGGCGAAACCGATCCCGGCCCGTTTCAGCCGACTTTCGAGAACGCTTTTTCCCAAACGGCATTGTAGTGGCTGGCTATGACTGCGCGTTTAAAGCTGTCGACTGCGCCGGCTCGATCTGCTCTTCTCGGGCCGATGTGAAACGACATTCTTTGCTGCCGCATCGAGCGCAGCGCGCACAATCTTTGCTTTCGCCGAAGGAAAATAAACATTCGTGTAACCTTGACGGCCCCAGGCGCCCCTACACGGTTTGAAAATCTCGGGTGCTTTCTCAACGAATATGCGCTGCTGCTCTGGCGTGAGCTTCACCATGCCCCAGTTTTTGTCGGGGATACCCAGTGACGCGAAAATTTTCCCCGCAAGACGGAAATCGGGGTGATGCATGTGCGACCGCTCCACGGCCCTGGGAATTTCCAGCGCCATCTTTCGAAACTCGTCGATAGTCATTTCACGCGCGATCTTCGCCTAACGAGAACAAGATGAGCTACCGCTACAGTCGGCGAGCTTCGCTCGAAGTGAAAGTGGTTTAGTCATCTTAAATGTAAACGCGCAGCGGCTAGCGGTTAGTAACTGTCTTGATTTCAAGCATAACTTAGATCCGGTTTCAGAGCACTGTTGAGCACGATCAGGAGTTTTCGCATTGTGGCCGTCAGAGCAACTTTGGCCGGCTTACCAGCAGCACGCAATCGCA
>JBKPDP010000013.1:0-66207 GCA_046727935.1 Verrucomicrobiota bacterium
GAGTCGTCCGAGTCATTCAGGTGCAATGCGATGTAATGCGTGCAGCCCGCTTTCTCGGCACGACCTGCGCGCTGACCGACTGGGGCTTTCTCGGCGTTATCAGCGCGTGTCATGAATACCGGAATATCGTTTGCCTGAAATGTTTTCTGAAGCTGCAGTCCGTAATCGAGGGCTATGTCCGCTTCAGGAAAACCCGCTGCTTCGGCTCCGGAGTCGGAATTTGCCTGGGCCAGTGTTGTTCATTCTATATTCTGGATCGATCGCTATCTTCATATGAGTTCTCCTTCTAGGTTCGAGTTTACTCCACTATTTGCTGGACGCGCGCCGAAAACTCGCCAGTTGCGACTGCAGTTTTTCGAGCGCTTTTGTCCTCGCGGCGACTGCTGCGGCCTGCTCTTTCGGCAGCGCTTTTGCGGCGGCGGCGGCGCTGGCGAAGACTTCCTTCAGCTCCGGGACGCGGCGCAGAAATTCCTTCGCCTGTTCGCTTTTCAACCAGCTTTCCACTCGCTCGCGCCGCTCCTCAGACTGCGCGATCTGCTCCTTCAGCCTGGCACGCAGTTTCGTGATGGCGTGCTCACTCTGCCGGAACAGCGCTTCGGCCATGCCGCGCAACGGCTTGACTGATTCATCGGCCGCGAGGTCGAACTCTTCCGGAACCAAAATGGGCGTCCCCTTTTCGAGATCGCGAATTTTGTTGAGATGCGGATTCAGGCGGAGCAGCGCCGCTTCCATTTCGGCTTGCCTAGTCTTTGGTGTGCGTTTCGTCGGCTCGGCGAGCAGGCGCTTTGCCAGGGTCTTGACCGTCTTTTCACCTTTTAGTTGTGCGATGTTCATCGGTTTCCTCCAGATAGTAGTCCTCAAATTGGTTAGGCGCCAAAAACGTTCAGTGGTTGCCAGGGGGCGGGCAGCGCGGCGTCGTTCACAACTATCGATCCGCCTACGATGTTGCCAAGAACGGTGAACGCGGCCTCGTTCGCCGTTGTAAGGTTTAATGCCTTTGTATTCCGAGCGCACTCTACCCGGTTGGCTGACGCGACAATGCTTTGCGCCGTCAGCGCCACCGCAATGTCGACCTTCTCGTCCAATCCTGAGCCATAATTGTCGCTGAACCGGCAACTGCCCGGTACCAAGACCTCAATCAGTGGGCCGCGACCATAACCATGCATTGAGTTACTCGTAATCCCGGCCTGTAGAATCTGCGGAATAGCGGCGGCCGCGAAGGTGTTGATCGCATTCACCTTGCCGAGAGGCGAAAGCTCGTTGAAAGCGGCAAAGTGCTTGATAAAACCTGTCGTCCCCATTCCAAGAATACGAATCGCCTCCCAAGGTGAAAAGTCATTGTCGTTAGGCACGATCTGCCGGCGAATGAAGTTATCGGCAATTTCAATATTCACAATCGGGCCGTTAACCAAAATGCCGGCGGCGGGATTCACGAAGGCGGCGGCCGGGGCGATGTTCGTGATGGTATTATTACTGATAAGGACGTCGAGGCTGTTGTCCACCCGCACGCCGGCGATGACAGCAGCGAGCGGCGAGTTAGTGCCGAGCGTGCTGATCGCGTTATCCGAAACGGCGCCTTCGTCTACGTTACTCAGGTAGATGCCCGCGATCTCTGCCCCCCCGTCGTTCGTAGTATCGCTGACTGCGATATTTATCAACTCGTTGCCGACCACCTTCATGCTGTCGGCTCTGGTGTCGGGTTGCATAATGAGTCCGTTTCCCTCGACCGCATCAAAGACGTTGCGCTCCACAACCGCCGAAGTGAGCGCGTGCTCGATCATGAGTCCGTTGCCGCGCAAACCCTGGAGCCGATTTCCCCTAACGACGAACTGCCCCCCGCCGAGTCGGATGCCATTTTGTGTGTCTTTGCCGAAATTGACGACTCGATTGTCGCTGATGCGCGCCTGACCGGTCGCAACCACAATGCCGTCCCCTTCCTTCGGGGTGATCGTATTGCCGGTGATTTCCAATTCCGAAATAGCATCTCCGTCCGCAGAGATCCCGGCGACGCCGGTTTCGAGAATGAGATTGCGCGCCAGCAGCGTATCGAAGTAATAACTCAAAAAGCTCAGCTGAATGCCGGTGTCGCTGCATGCCATCAAGTTGCCCTCGCAATAAAACCCAAAAAGCATGAGTGGGTGTTCTTCACTCACTGGGCGGGAGAGTACCCCAAACTGTGTCCCCCCCAAAAAATTGTCGCGAATTTTTGTCACGTACAGAAGGCCGGGTTCCAGCAGTACTCCCGCCAGCGCCCCAGTCGGGGGGGGCTCTTCACCGGGCGGGCGGATAACTGTGGGCGAGCTGACGATCACCCGTTCGATCGTGGTGCCAATGGAATTGCTCAGCCGAATGGCGGGCGCTTCGGTCGTGGCGGGCGTTTGGATGGTTAGGTAGTCCAATGTGCACCATTGCGACGCGTGAATTCCTGACTCAGTTTGTAACCCAGTGATAATAAACGCGGCGTCGGACGGCGGCTGAATAACGACCGTCGCCGCGCCCTGCCCGCGAATGCGCACGCCGAACGCGCCGGCCAGCTTCACCGGTTCCCTCAGAATAAAAGAGCCCGGGCCGAGGCAAATCGTGCCGCCGCCTCCTGGGCCGCCGCTCTTGAGAATTTCGCTGACGGCGGCCTGGATGGTGCGGGTGCCTTGATTGTGTTGGTCGGCGGTGACGCAGATCGTGCAATCACAGCTCTCCACTTCTCCTCCAAACAACGGCGGCCAGAAGATGCGGCAATCTTCCTGCATCGTATCGGGAAAAATGACCAGCGCGAGCTGGCAATAATGATGATGTACACCGCGCGGCGGCGCGGCGTCGAGTTTTTCGACCGAGGCATCAGCGGTGCGCGCCACAAAAATCCAGTAATCGTCGGAATGGAAGGCGCCGCCATCAGGATCGGTCGTGAAAGTAACCTCCACGCCGTCTTCTAAAATGAGCGAAGTGCCGGCATCGGGCACGTCGATGACACCAGGCCCGCCAACGGCGTCGAGATCGACAAAAGTGTTGCCAGCGCTGTCCTTAACAATGCCTGTTTGGTCCCACCGTTTGATCCGCGTGTGCCGCGCGGCCAGCTCTTCGTCGCTCGCGCCAAAAAGACCACTCGTTAGGGCGGTGTCGAGTGTGATCGCGCGGCTCTCGTCTACGACGGTTTTGATGCGCCGGATTTCACCGGCCTGGCCGGAAAATTCCCGCCAATCATCCGTGATCTCGACCCAATCGCCGCCGCTGAAACGGCGCTCCGAATCCCAAGCGACACGATCGACGGTCAGGATTATGTCGGCGTCGATATGGCTAATGCCAGTCGCGACTGAGGCGTTGTCGCGCGACCATTTGAAGGTTGCCGTCCCCACTGCGCCGGCGTCATGGATTTCGACCCGGTAGGTTCGATTCTCCAGCCCGCGGTATCCACCGCTCGGCGCAATTTGGCAGGGATCATCCGGGGTCGCGACCCCGACTGCCGCGGTCGTTAGGCGGCCGGCGGACGGCGCGATGATGTCGAGCCAGCCAGGTAGTTGATCATCGGGCGTAGCACACCTCGCGGCCGTGCCAACGTTAGGCAAAACGCGCACCTGCCAGACCGTTTGCAGGCGCGAGGTGGTGTCCACCCCGATCGCATTTTCAACCAGGTCGGGATTTTCGACCGAAGTGACTTCGCGTTCCCAGACGTCGACATAAACCAGATGCGGTCCGTCCGCGTCCGGGAGCGCAGGTGCGTTGGGAAGGTACGGCTGCTTCTCGTATGGAACCGGATCGAGCCCGCGCGATTCGGCGAGGATGCTGTCGAATTCCAAATCGCCCGTGCCATGATTCTCCGCCTGCAAACCATCGACGTAGATGCGTCCTCGGCCGATCGTTAGATTGCCGCCGCTCACCGCGATCGCGAACCCGTCGTCGGGGGTCTTGGGGGTCTTGCGCGGCACGACGCAGCGTCCGATGATGTCGATCGTTTCCGAGCGCCAACGTCGGTCGAGAATTTCATTCCATTCATTCCAATCCGCATCGAGTTGGACGCGGCCCTGCTGCATGAGCACGCTGTTGAAATTGTTCGCGGGATTAAAACGCTGCCGGCTGATGTCTGAGCTCATAAGGATTCTTGGTGTTCGTTAGGTTTCGTAAAAGACTCCCGCCTCGAGACCGAAGCGGAGATATTCGCGGAGTCGTACACGCACGTTGCTCTCGCGTTGCGGTTGAAAAAGATCGTGGAATGCCCCCATCTCCGCCTCGTCGTCGGCACCGGCGCGGATTTGTTCCGGCGCCGAAATGCGCAACTGGCAGTAGCCGGGATCGGCGTAGCGGAGCGAAGTGAAAGCCGGCACCAGCCTAACGACGACCGCATCGATGATCGCTTGGCGATCCGCGTCGCTGATTGTGTTGTTCCCGGATTTCTTGATCGCCGCCGCGACTTGTTCCGCGATCTCGAGATCGGGCTGGCAACGATAACGGCGCGGGACCCGCGCTTCGAGTGGCAGCCAGCAGGAGCGCACACAGCCTGTCTGGCGGCGCTTCGAGCGCACCGGCGCGGTCCCATCTTCGGTGCGCGAAAGGAAAATGCTGTTCGAGGCAAGCTTCAGCAGTTCGGTGTGAATCGTCCCGATGATAGTGCTGTTCACCACTGAAACCGTGCCGCCCGCGATGTCGTCGAGGAGGCCGGCATACGCCACCGCTGTATCGCTGTTCGCATCCACGATGCTGTGGCGAATCAGGACGGTGGCGTTAGACGGAGCGTGGATCGGGCCGAGAATGCAGTGGTCTATCTCGATTTCGAGCGGGCTTTCAGTATGCTCAATAACAAGCGAAGGCGCGCCGGGTGTGCCAGGAGCGCCATCGATGCCTAACGACAAGCCCGGCACCAGCGTGCAATGGACGAGACGGACCTTGCGCAATGCGTCGCCGAGCGCGCTCAGAATCCGGATGTGACCGCCTCCGATCAGCAATCCGTTCAATGTCACCTCGGCATCCGCTCCGCCAGTAATGTCGAGCGGGCCGGCCACGATCAGTGTCGGGCGATGTTCGTTCGCCGCGCGAAATTCGAACCGCACACCTGGATCGAGCGTGATCGCCGGCGTTTCTTCAAAGCGTCCGCTGTCGCTCAGTTCGACCACTCCGCCAGCAGTGCGTCCGTCTAACACAGGTTGGATCGGGCCCGGGGAAGCGACGACATCGATCGGCGCGATCGCGGCATCAAACGTCTGCGACCGCTCGTATTGGCCCCCGCCCATCGCGGCGCTGAAGCCATAATGAAAGACCACCCGTGGCGGCTCGGCCTGTGCATCGCGAAACGAAATCCGCCCCAGTACAGGATCGATCGCCACAGGCGCATTCGGCGGCGTGTGCGCCCACGTGGTTCCGCTCGGATCCGCATCCGATAAATTGCAAGCAGCCACGTCACCGATCACGGTGTTTTCGATGAAAATGCTCAGGTCCGCTCCGTAATAGGAAGCGAGAGAAGAATCGAGCACGCGCCGGCTGATTGGCTCCGGAACGTTGATCGGCTCGGCCAGATGCGTGATCGACTTTTCCGTTTGCGGCCGGGTGAAGAGCGGCATATTCGCGCCTAACGGACTGAAAAGAAAACGATGATCGTCCACTCGCACGGACGGAGAATTGCTCAGGCGAAACGCATTCAATCGCCAGAAGAAGATCCCAATGTTTGGGATGTTGTATTTCCCTTCACCCCGCTCGATGTGGCGCACATCGACGGTGTGCGCGGTGGTTTCAAACGCCCTGCCGAGCCGCTCGAGTGGTTCCCATTGTCGCAGATCGGGTGCGTAGAAGGTCGTTAGGCGAATGTGATTCATGAACTGCGTCCACGCGAGCAGCTGGAAAAATTCGACCGCGCGTGCGTCCCACTCGGTTACATCGCGCGCCAGTTGCTCGAGCACACACGCGGTGCCTTTGCGCCGGCGATAACCAATTGTGTTCGCCACTTCCGCCCGCGGCGCCACCTGATCGGGGCGGATCGGATGGACCGAGCGGTAGCCAATTAAATCGCCGATATACGGCAGCACCCAGGGCGCGCAGGTTTCGATAAACTCGTTGTCGTAGAGTTGCTCGAGATCCTCCTCCAGAATCCCGACCTGCTGGGTGATGAGGGCGAGCAATTGCCGGAGCGGCTCGCCCTGCTCGACGTCGCGAATGCGATGCACCGCCGGGAGGAGATTGTAGAGCTTGTCCGGGTCGTAGCTCATGGCATCACCTCCAGCTCGAAAGGCGCCGGATCGAGGGTTAGTAATTCCGCGGCGCCTAACGACGCCGGATCGCCGCCGCCGTTAGGCAAATCCGCTTCGAGGCGGGTGTTCAATTTCACCGGTTCGCCAGTGCGATAAAGACTATCGATATCGACCGCGACCACGCCCGCCACTGCCTGAATGAGCGCGATCACTTCGCTCAGCACGACCGGTTGCCCGAAGCCGCGATTGGCAAACGAGAATGCGTCGCGCAAGGCGTCGCCCGCCGCGCTTATAACTTTCTCGGGCTCGTAGTCCGGGTCGATCTTGATTTTGCCCGCGACCTTGAAGTGCGCGTCCACATAGGACGCCACCCGAATCGGCACGAATGGATCCCCCGCGTCGTGAATCGCTATTATCAAATCCTGCGCGACCGTATCGGAGACTTCGGCGCCGAGCGGACCGGCGACTGTGATGAAGATGCCGCGCGTTCGTCCGTCCCACGTCCAAGTAGCCAATGCTTTAGCGATCCCGGCGTAAGCGCGGCTGAAGTTTTCGTAATCTTCCAATGACACTACACGATCGAGCGTGAGCACGGTCAGGGGCGCGTTCTGCTGCGCGTTAGCAAACGACTCCGGATCATCGGCGCCCTCGGCCGCGAGCGAGTTTATCGCGGACTTCAAGCCGGGCGGACGCGTCAGCAGCGTGCTGAGTTGTTCTGCCCTAACGAGACCATTCAGGCCGATGCCTTTGCGGTAAGTGGCCTTCACATTGTTCTGTCCCGAGGGCAAGCGCGCGCCGCGAATTCCGTCGCCGAATCGAACAGTTACAGTTCCATCATCAGCGAGCTCAGTAGTGAAAAGGCGGTCGCGCGATTTGCGTTCGAAGAGCGTAGACGCCTCATGCCAGAGCAGATCGCTCACTCGAATCTGCAGGGTTGATTCCGCGCCGCCGGGCTTGATCGAGCGCACATAAGTGAGCGGCGTTTGCTTGAGCACGAAGACCTGGTTCGGCTGCGAGCCATCGCCGCTCCCGAGCACTTCGGTGACCGTTTCGCCGTGCGTAGCATCGGCCACATTTGCCGCGATCGTCACAGTCGCGCGGTCGAAAAGATGTGCGAGCGGCGGATTTTCCAAAGTAAGTACGCTGGGCTCACCACTGCATTCATGGACTACCGCCACCTCGCTAATCGTCGCGTCGTTTTCTCCCGCCGCGGTCAAAATCAAATTCCCTCGATCGGTGGTGACCGCGCCTTCGAAACCTTCGTCAGTGCGCAGAGTAAACTTGGCGAAATCGTTGGGTAGCAGGGTTGGCCGTGCGGTTAACGTGAGAGAATCATCTTTTGCGACCGTCGCGGTCTGCGAGCCATCGGCTGAAGTGAGTATGAGTGAAGCGGCCGCGACGCGAACACGCAGCAGTTTGCCGGTGATCATCACTTTGCGGCCCGGCTCGAGTGCTGGAACAAGGCGATCCAGATCGATGGTCGACCCTTCGATTGGCGCGAGCAAATCAGGATCCCGCGTGAGGGCGCTCGCAATTGAGCCGGCAGCGGGCGCGAGGAGCGGCCCACTTGTCATTTCGAGGAGTTCGCTCTGCGCGTGCACGAGCGTTTCTCGAATCGCGTAAAGAGGAAAATTCTCGGTGGTGTCCGGGAAGATCCGAGTGACCTTGCCGCTGAGTCCAAACGCTGCGACGGACAGGAAAGAGACGGTGACGGCACGGTAAAGCTCGACGTATCCAGCACTATTCGTCAGGGCAATCCAGCTTCCTGCGACGATCTTCGAGTACGCGTTATCCAGATCGAAATGATCGCCGCTGATATATCCCGGCGGAGTGGGTTTCGGAGGATTCATGAGCGCGGGATCCGGCGCGTTGTGACCGAAGAGTGCGGCCCGTTGTCGCAACGCGTAGATTTTTATATTCTGCGCCGCGGGTAAAATCGGGGGTTTGCCGAGAACCTTCTCCCAGGTGGCCTCTGTGCGGTTATTCTTTGGGTCTGGCGTGACGGTTAGCAGCACACGGAAATCCCAACGCTCTTGATCGGGATGAACATTAGGATGTTGGGCGCGTTCATCGCCGACTATTAAGATCGCGTCGCCCACGTTGAGGTCGGTGGCCGTTCCTTTTAAATACAGACTCTTTATGCCAGGGGCGATCACGGGCGGCGTGGTGAGGGCCGGTTTCAACGCGTTCCACTGCACCCGCGCGTCGAGTTCTTCGATCGTCTCGAAGGTCTGCGGCTTTTCGCCAGCGCCGGGAACGCTCTGCACTTTGCTGCCGATCTCGACTGTCACTCCAGTTGGCGCGCCGGGCGTTTCGTCGAGAAGAAAACTGAGCGGCGTTTCCGCAGCGACGCCGGGCCTCAACCGATAACCGATGAGCTGGGCCAAGCGCAGGATCGAGTCACGCTCAGACGCGGTTCGGAGCCAGAATTCGTTCGCGATTCGTTCCTGATAAAAGGTCAGGACATCGGCGAGCGTGGCCCAGCCGTCGAGCAACGCGATTGTGAAATCATCCGGATCTCGTGTCGTTAGGCTGCGCAGCACTGCGAACTGCGGGTCAGAGAGCGCGGCGAGCGCGCTGACCAAAAAATCGCCGTGCAGGCCGATGCGATAGCGCACTTGCGAGAGACCCGGCCGATCTTCCAGCAGCTTGGGCACAATCGCCGTGATGCCTTCGCAACAACCGCAGTCGTTGAGCTGCGTCGGCATTATCTGCCTCCTCCCAGTTCCAATTTGAAGATGCCGCGTTCGGCGAAATTGGGATCGTTATCCAGGCGCGCGATCTCGAGGCGATTCATGACGAGGAAGCCATTCGTTAGGCCGCTGGTTTCCGGCAAACCCTGGCGTTGGAACGTGGTGATCTCTACCGAAGCCACGCCAGCCACGGCCTGGGCGGCGGCGTAGAGTTTGCTCAGGTACACCGTCTGGCCAAAGGTGAAAAAGTCAGGCTGGAACAGTCCCTTCCGGCCATCCGCGAATGTGCGGCTGCTGAAAACGTCAAGTAAGGCGGCGCGCACGTCGCTGCGGAAATAATCGGGCTTCACGCAAACGAACATCGCGATTTCGAGCGAGACGTAGCGTGGTGTATCGATCTCGAGGTCATGCGCCGCCATGCGGTAAGGCTCGATCTCCTGACGCAGTTGTCCTTCGAAATCACTCGTTAGGGGAAGACCGTCGAAACGATCAACGGTGATGAAGACAGTGTGCCAACTGCCAGTCCAACGGAAGGTCGCCGCTGCGCGTTGAATCGAGCGATCAAGCTCGGCCGTGTGGGCATAATCGGCCTGGGTGACCGCGCGTTTTTGTGTGCGAAAAGCTTGGGGGGCATCGCGGCGGATGTCCGCCATCGTCTCCGGATCGTTTCCGCCCGCCGCCGGAAGCGGATTACGCACGCCAAGGATCGCCGAGTCGTTGCTCACGATGTGCGCCAGCGTTTCCGCGCCAACATTGCCGGCCGCACCGTTGCCTGCACGATAAGTGGCGGTAAACTCCGTTCCCGGTTCCGGCTCCTGGCCGTATTCATTATCGCCAAAGCGGATGAAAGCCGTCCCGTCGTTCTCGATTTCGACCACGAACTCGGCCTTATCCGCCGCGCTGCCTAACAAATCGCGCTGCGGCAGCCAGGTCGCGGTGTCTGTGCCGAGCTCACTGGAGAGAAAGATCGAAGGCAGCGCCTCCGCTGGATCAACAACCAGACTCGCACTGGCGGGCAGCGTCGCATCGTAGCCGGACGATTGAGTCAACGGTTTTTTTAGCAACGACGGCCGAAACCGCGGTCGGGCGAAACGCGGCGGCGGTCGATCACAACGATCGGCGCTCGGATCGGGCGGCAAAAGAATGAGCGCCTCTGGCACCATGCCTAACGATTCGTTTGCGATCGTCAGGCCGTGATCGGCCAGAACAATGTTACCGCGGGCAACGCTCAAATCGTCGCGAAACTTCGCGCCATGCTCTTCGTCGGTGAAGCCGGAGAGACAGAACGGAAACGGCAGCGCATCCTCCGCCATCCACTCGATGCTTGTGATCTGCGCATTCGTTAGGGGATCAGTCAGTGGCTGACTGGTTTCATCAAAAGCGCGCACGCTTGTCAGGCGCAGGGCGCAGCGCCGGGTGCGATCGGCGTCTTCTTCTTCGCCAGTCAACGGCCCGCGCTGTTCTTCGAAAATGAGGACTGCATCGCCCGGCGGATTCGGGAAGAGATTCGGGAAGTGGCCCGCTAGGGTGGCGTGCGTCGCGCCCTTCGGGAGACAACATTCGCGGTCGCCCCAGGTGTAAAAGGGCATCGCGTTATGCGCGGCGTAAAGCGTGATGGGGTGGATCGTTTCAAACACAGTGGGATGCTGGCGCAAGGCCTCGTCGAGCATGGCTGAAGCCGGTTCGATCCGCGCCGGCGTGCGATCGAGTTGGCTGAGAATCTGCCGCCCTGTCGGAACGACGACGTTATCGGCTTCGGTCGTGAGTTGCACCCAGACGCGCGCATTTGTGCCGTCGTGGACAAAGTAATCGACGAGTCGCGCATGTCGCCGCAACGAAACTCGTTTCCGCGCCGAACCGAGGTAAGCTTCGGTCGCGACCGCGTCTTGTTGGTAGCTAAGATAATCGCCGGCGTACGCCAGTAACTCGACCAGGGTGATGCCAAGATCAGCGGGATTGCGTTCGCGCCAATCCGGCAAAACCAGCGCCATCCGATCGAGGATGAGCTTGCGGAAACTGGCGTAATCTTTGGCTAGATAATTGATCTCCGGCTGCGGGCGCGGCTCGGGCGGACAGATGCGCTTCGACGCGCAATCGAAATCCGATGCGCACTCGACCTTAAAGGAAAACTCGACCCAGGCGAGCCGCGGGTCGATGCCCTTAGGCGGGAAGGGATCGGTGCTTCCGCTGACTAGCGAGAGCGTGTAGATGGAATAGTCGCCCGGCTGTTCAACCTCGACCGTCAACACATCCGCGTCGTTGCCGGTGCCAATGGTGGCATCGAGGATCACGATAGGCCGGATGCGTTCGCCTCCGCTGATCGTCACATTGTCCGCGCCTAACGAGGCCGGCTTGATGTTATTGACGAAATGGACGCGCAAAAAGCGCTGCCGATCAGCGTCGGTCGCGGCGTCGAGATCGATTACTTCGAGGTAGTCGATTCCATTGAGCGTCGTGCCGCGGACCGAATCGCGCCGGCGTTCATCGCAGCAAAAATAGAGCTGCGGGAACGGTTGCGCGTGGAGGAAAGCGGAATCGCTCATGCCGTCGCAACTCCTTTAGTGAACTCGGCGGTTTGCAGAGTCTGCGTTCGCCTAACGACATAGCGCAAAGAGACGCGCAGTGTGGCATCTTCGCTCGTGACATCGACCGCATCGACCTGGATCAAATCACCGAGGTATTGCTGGAGCGAACCTTGGACGAGGTATTGGGTAGTGGCAGCGAGCTCGGCGCTATTCGGTGCAAAGACGAGCTGCAGCAGTCCGCTACCGAAATCAGGCCGGTTCACGCGCTCGCCCGGCGCGGTAAAAAGCACCTGCTCGATCAGGTCGCGAATGTGCGCGTCGTAATCCACGTCGGCGCTGCGCCCGCGGGTGTCGAAGTGATAGGGAAAATCGATGTTCATGTCGCGATGACGCGCGGCTGAGCTGTGAGCACGAGCAGGCCTTGACCGGTTGGGACACAGACTGCCTGACTTGTTTGCGTAATGACCGGCGCGCCGCCGGCGAAAACACGCGTCGCGCCGACGACCCATTGCGCGCTCACGCACGGCGGGCTTGGGACACTCGCGAGCGCGCAGCCGGCGACGACATACGGCGTCATTAGAGTAACAATCGGCTGTCCGCTCACCGTCACGCGCGGGAATGGCGCCGTCGGCTGCGCCTGCCCCGCGTGCATGCAGGTTACGACCGCGCCAACGTGTACAATCGGTCCGGGCATATTTAGGGAAATTTCGAAATCCGAAATCCGAAATCCGAAACAAATTCCAATGCTCGATTTTCGAATTTCGACCTTTGTGCTTTGGATTTGTTTCGAGCTTCGATATTCGGATTTTGGATTTTCATTTCAAATGATCGTTAGGGCGCTGGCGTTGATGTCGGTCGTAGGCCCCATCATGGTGATGATTGCGCCTTTGCCATTGGAAATGGTGATACCGACGTCGTTGATCGAAATGAGCGCGCCGGTCGTGGTCTTGAGCAGGATGCCGCCAGCCGGGCCGGGCGCGTCGCTGATCATGAGTGTATTCTGCAGGCCGGTTTGGAGCACAATGCTTGGGCTGACAGGATTGCCCGCCAAGGCCAACGCGGGCACATCTGCAACCGAACCGGGAAAGCAGCCAACCCAGATCGGATAATCCGGATCGCCTTGCTCAAACTCCACCCAAACCCCAGAGCCGATGATCGGCAGAACCCAAAGGCCCATCTGCTTGCCTGTAACTGGGAAACACGGCATCGCCCATGTGGAGGGGACAAGACCCGAGATGTCAGGCACCTGCACCATCAATCGGCCCATCTGCATTGGGTCAACGTTATTGATCACCATGCCGCGATACTTGCCGAAATATCTCTTGTCGCTCATACGGGAACTTTCGGGGTGATGGAAATGAGGCCGTTTCGTGTGAGTGTGAAATTTTGTTTCAATTCGCCGCGCTTGATCGTGCTGGTAACGCTCTGGACAAAGTAAAGTCCGTCGAAGGCCATCCCGGCACCGCGCACGCCGACGAGTTGCCGTGCCTTGAGCAGTCGACCATAGCGCAACACGTCCAGCGTGCCCGTGCCGGTCACGGCGTCGGCAGACTTTGATGCCGTAGCTAACCCGCGACTGATAGCCGCCATTGGCGAAAGCTTCGCGGTGTCGCGCAGAACTTCGACACGAGTCGGAACCAAGCCCGAGACGCCTAACGGCGGCTGTAAGGGATTAATGTCGGGAATGGGAATCGGAATCGGTGCTTTGGTGAGCGCGTTTTGAATGAACACGATCGGCAGAACTTTTTCCGCCGTTTTGAAATTGAAACTAAGCGACTCGACATTGGTGTGCGCATCCATGTCCAGGTTGAGCGCGGGTTGCGGCGGGCCGACTTTAATTTCTGGTCCCCAGTAGGCAGTGTTCGTGCCGGGCACCGGGCCCGGATCGATGTAAAAGACATAACCCACTTGCGAAGCAAGCTGCCGGACATACTGCAAGTCGCTCCCTTGGTGAGTGGGCATACGCTCGATGGGAATCGGCACATCGGGAAAAAAACTCGGAATCACCAGCGGGATCATTCCGAACAAGGCATACTTGGCGATGATCAATGCCACGCGCGCTTCGGCTGGCATGGCGGGATAAGGAATGCCGCTGAAGTCGATCAAGTTCGAATCCATTAATTTGGTCAGGTCCTCGCCCGTGACCGTGAGCGTGGATTGGCCGGCGCTTCCTGGAGTGACTTGTACCATCGTCGTCACTCCATCCATCATAACCTGCGGCGAGCCGTTGACGGTCACGATCAGGATGACGCGCAGCAACGGTGTATCTCCGGCGGCCAAGAGGAAAATCGTGTGGAGCGGAGATCGATTGCTCAACGTGAAGGACAAGTCAAAACCGCTAGTCCCTGCGGTATCGGTTTTGACAGTGACGCTGGTCAGCGCTTCCATTACCACTTTGGGAACTGGCACCGGGATCACTGGCCCAACCAGCAACGTGAGATAAAGTCCTTTAAGCATCTGGTTGTCCTGGGATTCCTTCCGGCAACGTGACGCGAATGCCGCGCCCGACCGGTTCGAGCAGTTCGTTAGGCCGGACTGCGCCGTTGGCGTCGCAGAGACGCCAGAATTGTTCGGGATCGCCGAGATATTTTGCAGCGATATGATCGAGCCGCTCGCCTTCCGTCACGGTGTGCTCCTGCAACAGAGCAAAATTCTCCGGCGGCGGGACGAAGCGCCGCCGGAGATAGGCGATCTCGGTACCGTCAGCCATCGTTAGGCTAGCCAGTGGCGTCTTGTTGTAACGGCTCGTGGCTGGAAAGACCGGCGCTACACTGCCCGTTTGCTGAAGAAGTGCCTGAAGTTGATCACTCATAGCAGGGGAAAATCCGAAATTCGAATGTCGAAACCCGAAACAAATCCGAAATCCAAAATTCGGCATTTCGAGCTTTGAAAATTGTTTCGAGCTTCGGATTTCGGAGTTCGAATTTCATCACGTGATTCCTTGGATGCCGAGGTTCGCAAACGCGCCGGCCGGCGCGACACCGGCGAGACGTTCTTTTTGCTGCTGGTAAATCATGTAGAGACTTCCGGCCTTCGCATCGAAGCCAACATCGTTCACGCTCAAGACGCGCATCCCGAGGCTGATCTTGGCGCGGATCGGATTCAGCGCAGGGTCAAATGCTTCCTCGGTGATGCTGAAATCCGTTAGGCGCACCGGGATGATCCGGTTCTTGCTCCAGATAAAAAGCGTCAGAGCCGACTGCATCGGGATGATCTCCAACGTGCCCGACTGCGCGAGAGTGTTGTTAGACTGAAGCTGACCGCTAGTTGGATAGACAATAGTTTCCAGCGCCGCTAACTGCGGATGAATCCCAAGTTGCGCGGCGTTCGGATTCTGGTCCGGAAACTCGAGCTGATCGGTCGCGTCGATCTCCGCATCGAGTTTGATCGTCTCAGTTGGCGGCGCCTTGATCCGCAGCGCTTCCGAGCGGTCCTGGCCACCCGCGCCCACCGCCTGCACCTGCAAACTGCGCGTCAGCGTGTCGGGATTATATTGCAGCGCAATTACGCGCTGGACGGCGCCGGTGTCGGGATCGATCAGCACGATGCCACCTTTTAACAGCCGCGGTGAACCGGGAAAGGTGCTCATGGGTTATTCTCTTTCCGATCGGGTCATAGCTTGCAACGCGCTCCGAAATCGCACTTGCCCGGTAGTCGATCAAAATGGCAGAAAGATACGCTGTCCGCTCTGTAGGTAATATGGTTCTTGCTGATGATCTGGCCATTAAAGAGATGATTCTGTTCGACTTTGAGCACGAAGTCCGATGGCAACTGGTTTTTCGATTCAAGCTTGTAGCAATCATCAAACGTCCCGTTCGTGGCGGTGTACGTGGCCGGCTGGATCAATCCAATTGCATTGTAAGGGTCATCGACTGCCGTGAATTTCTCTGAGATTGTCAGGCTTGCTCCTGGCGTCGCGCCAGCAATCCTAAAATGTGCGAGCTTGGATGCGCCAAACATGCCTTGAGCGACCAGGCATCCCGCCTTTTGTGGCCCTGCAACGGTTGACAAGAATATCGCGGTGATTGGACAAGCAGCTGTACCAACCATCTCCTCCGGCTGTTCCAGTGTTTCCGATCCCACATTAGGCTCCCCAAATGGCGTTCCGCTGCCTTCACTCGATGTCACAGCCTGTTCCATTTGCCGCGCCTCGATTTCAGTGGCGCTGCTTTCATCGTCAGTGCTGGCACGCTGCAAGATGTCTGATGCCCGAGCAACTCCGGCCTGCTGAACCACGTGGGTCAACTCGTGTGCCAGCAGGCTTTGTCCCGCGCGTGTTCCCGGGGCGTAATTACCTGGTGCAAATGCGATGTCCGGGCCAACCGTGTATGCCAGCGCATTGACCACTCGGGCAGAGTCCGCTGCCCGAGCATTCGTATGCACGCGCACTCGACTGAAGGCGTGGCCGAAACGAGGCTCCATGAAGGCGCGCGTGCCTGGGTCGAGCGGTTGGCCGGGCGAACGCGCTTCGGCAGCCTCCGATTGCGCAGTGGCACGACGCTCTAAGCCCAGCCGCTTCTTCCGGCATGCCACGCACTCGCCGTCTATACCCGGCGTGCCGCCGCAGGCGCACTTGCGCTGGAGAAGGCAATTTGGTACGGGCGTGAAAGATGGAATCGGTGTGATTGCCGCTCTCACGCAAGATTGCATTTTTGTTGTCATGCCGCCCCTCCTTCCGCCAATTGCGGATGAATTCCAAGCTGGCCCGCGTTCGGATTTTGATCGGGGAATTCCAGCTGATCCGTCGCATCGATCTTCGCATCGAGCTTGATCGTCTCGACCGGCGGCCCTTTCAGTCGCAGAATTTCGGATCGGTCTCCACCGCCGCAATCGGCGCCCACGCCTTTCACCTGCAAAGTGCGCGTAAGCGTGTCGGGATTGTATTGCAGCGAAATGGTTTGCCGCACCGCCGCCGTTTCCGGATCGAATAATACAATCCCGCGTTTGAGCAGGCGGGACAAGCCGGGAAAAGTGGACATGGTATTTTTTGTCTCTAGTAATTAATGGCGAACTGTAAAAGAAATCCCGCCACCGCTAAAGTCGCCTAGGATAAGCAGGTCGAGTTCATATGAAGTTCGCCCCGGTCCGATAGGAGTTGAAAGTCCACTGCTGATACGCCGTGCGAGATCGGGAGCGATATTTGTCGAGAAAATGCCCCAGACTGCGCTCGCGAGCTTGGACTTGTCTATGGCTTCCCACCCTGTCGGAATCTTCCCGGATAAAGTCTGAGAAATAATCTCCGCGCGACGCAATGATCCTTTCAAGGCCGGCTCGGGCGCCCCTGGAATCTCGCGGACCTCGGCTTCCGGAAAGCCAAGCCGCAGCCCGAGGCTGAATTGACCACTGGTTATGATCGGAAGACGTGAAGGCGCCTCAGGTGTCGTGGCGCTCGATGGTCTAGTTGGTGTCGGCGGTATCAACCCGGGTGGCGTGGTTGAGGGCGGCGTGAGCGAAGGGAGCCCCAAGCTAGGCGGGGCTGGCGAAGGCGCGCGCAGCGAGGGAGGCGTCAATTGGAATGTGCCAGGTTGAGCAAGTGGTGGCATTGATGGGAATAAGCCAAATTGGGCGAGGAACTCCCAATCCAAGCTAAGGACCGGTTCGGTCATCTGCATCCTGCGGGGTTCCTGCTCTTGATCGGTCTGAGCGTACAAGCCGCGCGCTGCACCACCTATCATGCTAGATGTCACCGACTCACCATCAACGATTCGCTGTGCGAGGGCATCTGCCCTTGACTCTGCTCCATGTCCGCCACCGCCCTGATCCTGCTGCACCACATGGACCAACTCGTGCGCTAGTAGTCTATTACCTCCGAGTGTTCCGGGAGCATACCGCCCCGCTCCGAACGCCACATCGCGCCCGACCGTGTACGCCAGCGCATTCACCGCGCGTGCCGACTCTGCCGCCTTCGCATCCGTATGCACGCGCACTTTGCTAAAGTCGTGACCGAAGCGCGGCTCCATGAAGGCGCGAGTCGTTGAGTCAAGCGGCTGGCCAGGCGAGCGCAATACATCCTGAACGATGGGAGGAACATCGGAACCCTGTTGAGTGTTGAATGTTGAGTGTTGAGAGTCAGCTCCTGCACGCTGAGTTTTGCGCTGAAGTGACAGCCGTTTCTTGCGGCACTCTTCGCACTCGCCACTTGGCCCGGGGCTGCCGCCATAGGCGCGCTTGCGCTGAAGCAAGCCGCTCCTTGTCGGCGGAACCCTTGCGATCATCGCCGCACTGTTGCTGGGCCTGCCTTTCAGCAACGAACTAGTGGGTAGAGGAATCGAATTTCTCTCATGCGATGCGGCAGCTAAACGAACCATGGTCATCATTGCTCCCGGGCTAAGAGGTTATCCAGTGCGCGGTTGACTGTGCTGATCACGCCGAAGCCATATTGCCCTTTCGGCTCAATCGCAGCGTATTTTCCCTTTGTCCGCTCCAACGCAGCCAGTGCTGAGCGATCGCCTATCAAGCCCAGGCAGAAGGCCGCATACATTACAATCTTGGGATTCTGCGCGTCGAGCGCATTCACCAGCGCGGGGACGGCTGTATGGCCCATACGCACGAGCGATTCCGTGGCCTCTGTGTCTGCAAGAAGGGGCGTGCCCTGCATCCAAAGAGGAGGTTCCTGGCCCGCAAACGAGTCGATGAGCCGCTTAATGGTCTCTTGATCTGTTTCGTTCGCCATTGCTGCCTATCTATTGACTAGCGCAAGATGTTTTTCGTAACTTTTCCACCTTTCGCTTCCGTGACGATGCCCCAGTCCACGGATTTGGCCCCACCGACTCCCGAAAGTTTCACAGTTGACTTAACGTCGAACTCATAGGTCTTCAGCGTCGAGTAGGGAATGCCGGAGATTGCATCAGGAATGCTGACGGCGAAATCGAACGTCTGCCGAAACGGCGCTTTGCTCTGATCGCGTCCACTTCGCTTGATGTCGTCGATGGTCTGACCTTCGAACGGTTTTCCGCCTTCCATGAGTTTTTTGCCGTCTGCTCTCGCGCGGACGATCGTCGTGGCTTGACTAAAGGTAAACTGGCTTCCGTTGCCGGCGCACGGACTGGGATATTCGCCGATGAATTGGAGAGCTGAGCCGGCTCGCGTCCCGTTGTCAAACGGCCCTGCAGCGTCGTTCTTATCCCAGAAGCCCTTCCCGACAAGGTCGGGATAATAATCATCCAGCGTCTTGCTGCCTTCGAATTTGCCGCTTGTCACTTTGCGCATGGTCGTCGGATTATCGCAGGTGGTTGCACCTGCGCCTCCTTGTTGGCGCTGAAGTATCGCAGCGCCACCACCTTGACCCGCACTAGGAACCTCAAGTGGCTGCATGAGGATATGCTGCCGCGGCAGCAACATCATAAGATCACCAACCTCGATCCCTTCTTCGCTCTCATCACTGGGCAAACCCTGATCTTGATCACCCGCCAAAGCTTGCCGCTGGATGAGCGGCTCGTCAGAGCTGACCCTCACGCGATTTATCTGTCCCACGTGTGGCCAGCCAGTGCGGGTCAGATCTGGATTATTCACCTGCATAACCTGATCCGCAACGCGGTCAGCCTCACGCTCTTCTCTGTGGCCCAGCTGACTGACACCCGTGGCGCACTGGACGGATCCGCTTGTCTGCTGCATGGTATGGACTAACTCGTGTGCTAAAAGTTTCTGACCGTCAGCCGTGCAGGGCGAGTATCGGTTGACTGCAAATACCACATCTTGCCCCACCGTGTACGCCAGCGCATTCACTGCGCGTGCCGACTCTGCGGCACGAGCGTCAGTATGGATACGCACCTGACTGAAATCGTGTCCGAACCGCGGCTCCATGAAGGCGCGGGTGGCCGCGTCGAGCGGCTGGCCGGACGAGCGTAGGACTTCCTGGACGATGGGAGGCGCTTCGGAATGATGAGGGTTGAGAGTTGATTGATGATTGATTGCGCGCTGCAGCCTTTTCCTGCGACTTGCTTCGCACTCACCGCTTGGACCGGGCGTGCCGCCGCCGCACTTGCGTTGCAGGAGGCCGACGTGGGCTCGTGTAATTCCCATTGCGGGTGTAACAGCGGCTCTCTTTGGTGTTTGGGTTCGGCTATTCATTGTGGAGTGAATGAGTGGGCTCTGGCGTCTCACCATTTTCCCGGAGTGCCATGGCACGAACCGGCATATTTAATTGATTCTCCGACGAGATCACAGCTCGGTGACGGAATCGTCGTCACCGCTTCCCAAGCGGGATAAGGAGCGGGACCCGACGGGCAGCAGCAACCGCGATAGGCGTCGACGTGATCTTTGTAGATGACCGGCGTCAGATTGGCTAAAACGAATTTCTTATATTCTAGCAAATCCAATGGATTAATGCTCGCCTCGAGATATTTTTTCGAGGCCGCCAGCGTTTTCAACGGCGGCGGCGCGGCTGCCACGCGATCCTGCAAGAACTTCCGGATGCAACTGTATTCGGGAAGGTTGGGCGTGGTGTTACAGGCGCAGGTGGCATTGCGGACGTACGCAAGAGGAAGCCACGACGAATGAGCAGCATATGCAGAACAGACAGTATTCGGAATCCCGGCAGCGGGTGTGCAAGCGGGAACTGAAGGCGGTGTTGGTTTTGGAGCGGGACTAGGCTCCGGCCCTGCCGGGAGCCAATCAATGTAAGCACTGCGTCGCTCTTCTCGATCGCCTGCTGTTGCCCCATGTTTGAAGAGATTGTAGCTGACGTAAATGCCTAAAGGAGCTAGGACATCGTTCAGTACTTGCTGAACCTTGATTGCGCGTAAGCATGAAAGATCGTCGTTGAATTTACTTCCCCCTTCTATGCTGGCGAATCCGTGAATTTTCACTGAGCCTCCGGCCGATAGAGTCGCGGCAAAAGCTCGCAGAAGTGCCTCCTGGCCAGGTCGAAAGTCGTCGCAGTTAACTCTAAAAAGATAGTGCTCACCAACTATGTCACCCTCCACACCTACGCAGTCGCTACGGGCAGTCGAAAGCTTCTTCTCAACTTCATCTGGCCCGCAGGCGCGTTGGATAGCGCGTCGAGTTGTAGTTAACCGTGCTGCAAGATTTCTCCCGAATGCCAGCTTCTCGGCTGCCCCATCTGCTTCAAGCTCGTAAGCGTCGCCGGCAGCACCGAACGCAAAGGAGTAAGGCGGGTTCGAAACATCCCGTTCCTGCTGCATGGTGTGCGTCAACTCATGGGCCAGCAACCTTCTGCCCTGTGCAGTCTCTGGTCTGTATTGGCCCGCGCCAAAGACAACCTCTTGACCCATCGTATACGCCAGCGCATGCACCGCCCGGGCCGATTCAGCCGCCTTAGCATCGGTATGCACCCGCACTCGGCTGAAGTCATGCCCAAAGCGCGGCTCCATGAACCCGCGCGTCTCGGCGTCGAGCGGCTGGCCGGGCGAGCGCAGCACATCATGGACGATTGGTGGAACAACAGACGGTTCGGCGTTGCGAGTTGATCGCTGATTAGTTTTGCGTTGCAGTCTCTTCTTGCGGCATTCCTCGCATTCGCCGGTGGGACCGGGCGTGCCGCCGCAAGCACATTTGCGTTGCAGCAGGCCGCTGCCTGCCGGAGTGAAACTGGACGCAGTTTTTGACCGCGCTGTCGCTGAGGTTGCTGCATGCGCTAACATCAATCCAGGCTCCCCTTTCTATCCGGTGCGACAGGTGAGGAGTTCTCCGAGCCGAGCGCGGCGTAAACGGTTCGCGCAATTTGCCGACCGAGTTGAGCCGGGCGGGATTGCTTCGCAAGATGCATATTCCGAGTGGGCAGACTGTAAAGAGCGCTGCTCGCAAGCGCGGTCAGGCCTCGTTCGTACATGAGTTGCGTCAGTTCGGTCTCAATGGCGGCTTGTAACTGATCTCCTCTTCCCGATGAAACGAGGGACTGATCCACCACCAACCGCTCGATATGTAGTCGGACAGCAGGTTGAGGGTTGAGCGTTGCGAGTTGAGAGTTCATGCCCACCCTCCGATTTCGGATTCGGTTAACGGCTTTTCGAGCTTGGTGTATTCGCTCCGAGCAGCGCGCAGGAGATGTTTCATGCGCACCGGTTCACATGCCTCGGCGGCGAGGAACGCGGCGTTCATGGCGACGTTCCGGATGTTGCCCCCCGCAACGTTCAACCGGGAAAGCTTTGGCAGATCAAGCCCGTCGGTCGGTGTGTTGGCTGGAAAAATCCGCCGCCAGATTTCAGCGCGTTGCGCCGCATCTGGAAATGGGAATTGCACGACGAAGCGGAGGCGCCGGAGAAAGGCCGGGTCCAGCGATTCCTTTCTGTTGGTGGTCAAGATCGCCAGTCCGCGATACGCTTCCATCCTCTGCAGCAGATAGCTGACTTCGATATTGGCGTAGCGGTCGTGGCTGTCTTTGACTTCGCTGCGCTTGCCGAAGAGTGCGTCGGCTTCGTCGAAGAGCAGGATCGCCCCGCCTTCCTCGGCTGCGTCGAAAACGCGCCGCAGATTCTTTTCAGTTTCGCCTATGTATTTGCTGACCACGGACGACAGGTCGATGCGGTAAAGATCCAAACGTAATTCACTCGCCAGCACCTCCGCTGCCATCGTCTTGCCGGTCCCGCTGCTGGCGCCGGCAAACAACGCGCTGATACCAAGCCCGCGCACGCCTTTGGCCGCGAACCCCCACGTTTCGTAAACTTTCGCCCGCTGCCGGACGTGAGTGGCAATCTCCCGCAGAATCCGAAATTGCGCTTCGGGCAGCACCAAATCCTCCCATGTGGCCGCCGGTTCGATCCGCTGGGCTAAATCGCCGACCCGTGTGCGAGACTGCACACGTGACGCCTCCCAAAGTTTGGCGCCGAGGTCTCTCTTATCGTCTGGGCGGGAGCGCAATTCAATGCAGGCCGCCTGGATGCCGTGCGGGGCGAAGCTAAACTGCGACACTACGTTCTCAATCTGTCCGTTGAGCCGCGGAAAATCTTCGCCTAGGGCTTGCTGCCAAAGCGCCTGTTGTTCGACAGAAGTTGGCTTCTTTACGTCGAAGCGAACGATATGCCGATGCGACGGACGCAGAGGATCTCGCCGGCTCACCAATAAGACTCCCCGTACGTTTTCGAGAAAGGGCAAAAGTGTTCGCGTGCAATCAGCAACATCCGTCTCGTTGGCGTCCACCAATAATGCGCTGTTGCTGAGCATGGCTTCGCGCTCCCAAAGCCGGGCCAGCAATTCCCGTTCTGCAGCTGACGAGGGGATGTCCGCGTCTCTGAGACTGTGCAAGCGCAGCCCGAGTTCGCGACAGGCTATTGCTGCTAGCGTACGGTCTCCGCCGTGACCAAGCCCGCACAGTTGGATGATCGGCAATTCGACATCGGCGGGCGCGCGTCTCAAGAGTTCCGGGATGCGCTCGGCGACAGCCATTTGCGAAGGCGCCAGTTCTCCCGGCTCAGAGATTGGCTCGATCAGCCCCTGCAATCGGTCATCCAAGCAATTGACGCCGGTCAGGAAATGCAGGACGCGTTCGTCGATCCGGAGTGGGGCGGAGACTAGGCCTTCATTGCTGGTCAATTCAATGAGCCGCCAGCGCCGCAAAGGCGCGGAAGGCGAAAGGGCGCTCCAATGCGCTCCGGGTAAGGCCGCGAGGGCGAGACTGAAAGTTGGGTAGACCCGCCTGGCGTTGCCTTGTGCGGCGGTGCATTGGGCCGCGAACGTCGAATCCAATTCGATCCCGGCGCACAACAGGAGCACTGCCCGCTCGAATGACGACAATCGAAATGCCGCGCACAGACTGTCCAATGCCGAGTTGGTACAGGCCGCATCGGGTCGCTCTTGCTCAGACGATTGCAGTGTTTCTGCGGGTGTTTCCACCGCGTCTTTGCCCTGCCTCTGTCCAACGTGACGCTCCAAGGCGGCGCGTACAGTTGCCAGCGCGGCCATTAAAGAGCGCTGATTGGCTTCGTGCCAGTTGGTGTTCATGGAATCGTCACTTGCGGGGGGATGAGCTGCTTGAAAGTCGGGCTCACTGGATTCAGATCGAGCAGCGAGGATTCGGCGCCGTCCACTTGCACTCGCACAAAGTACGGTCCGGGATCGAGTCCTGAAACCGGGAAGGTCACCTGCGCGACATCGCCGGTTAGGGGTTTAAGAGAAAAGGTGTACGAGGCGCCGGTCGTCACGTTGTTTAACGCCAGCACGACGCGTTGCGAAGCCCGTAACATCGGATCAACGTCGATTATGAAGCTGCTCGCGCTAGCGGTGATATTCGTGATCTTTGGCGCGAGCACAAAGGGCGCGACGTTCGATTCGAACCCGCGATGCTCGGCCGGTGGGATGCCGAGCATGAGCTTGTGCACGACTTGAACGCTGTTGATCCCGGCGCGTAGCCCGGAAGGCAGAGCGATCTTGATTTCCTCATCACTCACGTCTTGCGGCTGGGGCGTGCGTTCGTCCCCGCTGATCAATACCCGCGTGACATCGCCGCGCAGTTGCCGCCCGCGGACAGTGAGCGTGCTGCCCGCTAGGATCGGCAAATTTGGCCCGACGTCGGACAAAACGTCCTCAATGGTCGGAGACCGAAACGGAAGGACGGTGATGCTGCGCTCGCGCACTGGTAAACTCGCCGCGGGCCTCTCGCTACCTTCGATGAACACGACCGACGCCTGATAAGCGACCGAGAGGGCGTATGGAATTTGGAAGAAGACCGACCAAAGTTTTGAAAGCTCTTCGAGCGACAATCCCAGCGGCGTGAATCGCACCGCCTCTGTTTCGTCGGCGAGGTCCGAGCCGGCAAGGAACACAAAAGCCGCGTCGCTGAGCATGTCGTTGATCATTTTGTCCGTGAGGATTGGGCCCGAGTTCAACCGCCGGGTGATGCCCCCGAGCAAGCGCTGCGGCTCCAACTTGCTTTCATCGCCATAGAAACTGAGGAGGTAATGGAGATCCAACGCAGTCCGGGGCCGCCGCACAATCGTTCCATCGGCGCTGCGGCTGGGCAAATCGGCATTTCGCAGTGCGCCATTTGGCGTTACCTGGTAGAGAAAAATGTTAACGCCTGTCGGCGGTGTGCCGCTTGTCGCCCCATCAGGCCGCATGGCAGTGGCTGTCGCGCCGTTGACCGCAGCATTGGCAGCGTCGTGAAGCTCGCGCTGGAGGGTCGCGGTCACGGTGGCGATGGCCAGAAAATTACTCATCGCCCTCCTCCATTGCGTTGCTTGAGATAATCATCCAGCGACAACTTCGGCGCGGGCGGCGGAGCGGAGCGAGGGGATTGCGGCGTCGGCAGAATCGCGCGTACTTCCACCCGGCCGATGGTGACGTGAATCGGCGGCGGCGAGGTTGCCGTAGAGGGCCTTGCCACTGTCGGCACTGGTCGTAGGCGCAGCGGAACTGTCACGGGATTCGGCAAAGGTGTCTTGCGCACGTGTATGATGGGACGGACATCTGAGCGCGCGGCTCCGAAGGTTGAAGGTGCCGCCAGCGGAGGTGAGTCGTTGGAAACATCCCGCGCTGGATTCTTTAGTGGGGCCGTCCGTTTGACAGCAACCATGCGCGGCAGCGAGCGATCGCTGACAACTGCTTCGCTCGCTTGATGTGGTTCGACGGAAGAAGGTTCTCTTGATGAATGCGGCGGCAGCTGCTCAAGCACAGGTTTTTCCGTTGGCGCACTACGGGTTTTTGCCGAGATTGGCGGTGGCGCTCCAAGCGCGGGCATCGCGGGCAATCGTTCGGCAACGGGATGCGCCGGCCGGGAATGAACGATTTGATTTTGCTTCATCGGCGGCGTGGTCGTCTCGAAGGAAGCGATCAGTGGAGCGTCCTCAAAGGCCGACGGCACTCGCGGACGAACGGCCGCACTGGTTCCATGGGCACGCGCAGCGAGATTAGTGAGGTAATCGCTCATGCACGGACCATTTCGAGGTAGGCTTCGCGCCGCCACGAGCTGAGCGCCAAAATCTCCGTTTCTCGCCAACCATAAGCCGAGGCAAGCTCGTGAACTTCGCGTAACAGCCGTACCGCCCAGGCTTGAATCTCTTCCCAAAAAAACGAGACGATGTCGAAGGCAGCCGCCCAATGGTGCCGGCAGTGCGGGCAACTCAAGAGCAGTTGCACGTCCGCCTGTGGATCGGCCTCCGCCATGCGTCCGACAATCGCGGCAACAACTTCAGACGGTAGCTCGTCCGCGGAGATATTCGCACCCGTCCGCTGCGCACTAAGAACGCATCGCTTCAATAAATGTTGTCGATTCGTTTGATCGTCTGCGTTCGGATCGAGTCTCGTGACGTCGAGGCTATTTGGCAGCCTGAATCGTAATCCGTAACCCGCACGTTCCAGCTCAATTGTCTCGATTGGGTCGGAGATTGGACCGACTCGAATATCGGCGGCGTTAATTTCGAATTCCAAAGCTTCACCACACGCTGGGCAGGCGGCAACGGCCGCCAGTTGCGCACCGAATGTCCGCTCGCGCAGCGCTAGCAAACGTTCGTCGCGCTGCCCGATGCTGAGTTGAGCAAGTTGATCGGACGGTGTGTCATCCGCGCAGGCCGCGAGCAGCGCTAGAGCGCGTTGACCCGCAGGTTGATCTAGTGCGAGTTCCCAGACCGTCATGAGTTCCACGGTCGATAACGCGCGCATAACCAGTCATCATGTGAGCGTCTGTTCGCTCGGTTCGGGCGTCTCAGCGTCGCGCTCAAAGCCTTCGTTTTCCAGCTTGATGTGCTGGATGAGAACCGCGTTCGCGTTCGAATCGAGGTCGGCCATTGCCTGGAATTCTGAAACCCAGCAGCGGAAGACTTTGTAGCTGATCGCGAGCTGACCGGCCTCATTGTAGACGTCGAGGATGATATCTTTACGAAAATCCTTGAGTGAAACTTCCGCGCCCAATCCGGAGCCGAAGTTCCAGACTTTGTTTGCCCATTTTTCAAACTCGGGGTCGTGCGTCACGCCGCGATCAAGAGTGATTGCGTCGTACTCGGTACGGCCCGGGGATTTGCGGCTACTACTCGGGTCTCCACCTTCGCGGTGTTTGACGACCTCGGTCGTGCGCTTGAGCGCGCTGCATTTGCTGACGCCGGCAACGTATTTGCCGTCCCATTTCACCCGGAACTTGAAGTTTTTGTATGGGTCGAAGCGTTGTGGATTAACACTAAATTGAGCCATAGGGAATGTCCTCGGTTTAGGTTTCGATTTGTCCGGCCAGTTGCTGGATCTTGATGACAACAAATTCGGCTGGTTTGAGTGGCGCAAATCCGACCAGGATGTTGACGATGCCGAGGTTGATGTCGTTCTGGGTGGTGGTCTCGCTGTCGCATTTGACGAAATAAGCTTCTCGTGGGGTTTTGCCCTGAAACGCGCCCTGCCGGAAGAGGCCCTGCATGAAGGCGCCGATGTTGAGACGGATCTGCGCCCAGAGCGGCTCGTCATTAGGCTCGAAGACCACCCACTGCGTCCCACGATAGAGCGACTCCTCGATGAAGAGCGCCGTCCGCCGTACCGCGACGTATTTGTATTCGTCAGCGGCCGCGTCCGCGCCGCGCATTGTGCGCGAGCCCCACACCACGCGACCGAATATGGGAAAGGCGCGCAGGCAATTAATGCCGAGCGGATTGAGCAGACCGTTCTCAGCGTCGGTCATCTCGACTTGCAATCCCACTACTCCATTGAGTGAGGCGTCAATGCCGGCGGGCGCTTTCCATACGCCGCGTTGCGCATCGGTGCGCGCCATCACTCCGGCGATCATGCCACAGGGCACAAACGTCTCGATCTGACCGTCGAGCTTGGGGTCGGCCTGCTTGATGCGCGGGAAATAGATTGCTGCGTTGCGAGCCGCGTCTCCGTTGAGGTTCATGCCGCTCATACCGGCTGCCACGGTGCTCACGGACCAGGCATTCTTTGGATCTACGACCAGCATGGCGCGGCGTTTGGCGCAGTAACCAAGCGCCTCCTGATAAACATCGTCCGGCGTATCGCCGCCACACGCATCGGGAAGGATGCAGAGCAAATTGAAGAGATCGGCCTTTTCGAGCTGATACAAGCCGGTCTTGGCTGATGGGCTGCCTTTGTAGGCCGCCGAATCGAGCGGGGCGCTATCCACAGCCTCAGCTGTTGCCGGCGTGGTCTTTGCCGGCGTGGACTTGGTGTTGTTAGTCCAGACATCGGCGTCGGTGAGCGCGCCGGAATGCGCGGCCGGGCTTGTGGCGGATGGCAAGGCGACACTGCCGGCCACGCGGACAAGGCTCGATTCGGTCTTCAGCACACGATCGGCGCGACGGGCGCTCTCCTTGGTGGTGAGATTGAGAAAGGTTTCGATTACTCCAGTCCCGCCGTCGCGCACAGTTAAATCGAAGAGGTCGGCCGGCAACACCCCGAGCCTTCCCGCCACAGCCACCAGATTCGGATCGCTGACCGGTTTCTTGTCCACCCGCGCGCGCGCCTGCATTCCCCACGCGCCTTCGGACGCCGCTTCGAGCGCCAGGTTCGGGACTTCGAAAACTGCCTTCGAGGCTTTGCTCGCCGCGGGTTTGTAGAGCCGTACGATGATGGCCTGGCTGCCTCCATTGACGAAGAAATCGCGCACAGCATAACCGAGCGTGAAGTCGCGGCTCAGCCCGCCGAAGATGCGCTCAAAATCGCCGAAGCCGGTGATGGTGACAGGTTCGTCGGTCAGACCTCGAAGCGCCTTGCCGAGGAAGGCCGTGATCGACGTCGCCACACCGGTGATCGTCCGTACGCCGCTGGGGATTTCTTCGATATAGACTCCGGGATAGGTCAACGTGGCGGGCATGATTGTCCTTTCTTGTTAGATGGATTTACGGGGTTGGGTCAGGAGTAGAGTTTCGTGGTGGCCGTTGCTGAAGCCTCGCGAGATAATGCGGGGAGACGTGGTAAAATATTTTGCCATCCGCAGATCGCTTTTGTTCGAGAAAACCTTGTTCGACGAGTTGCGCGACGGTCTCTGCAATTGTCGGCGCCCATTTTTTGACGCATGCGTCGAGCACCCACCAATGAAGGATGCCGTCGATGGTATCCTGCGCATCCGGATGCCTGGCAAGATAATCGAGAATTTCTGGCGCCGGAGGTGGAAGCAAAGTCTCGTTGAGCACACATTGGGGACGTTAGTCGTCCCTTTGTAGCAATCGACGTGCCTGTAGTTTCCGCTGTTGCGCGCGCAACATGAATTGTACAGCTGTGGCGAGCTTCAATTCCTCCTCTGAAAATGCGCTCGCTCAAGCAGCTCTCTGTCGGTGCCCAAAACGCACTCGGAATTGGATTCGAGAGCGCTCGCGAGGACAATTTCGTCATACCGTGTCAGTGATATGCGGAGTCGGTTTTGTGGAAACCCTGTGTGCGTACGCGAGGACAATTTTGTCCGCGCTCCGACAGTACTTTCGCATGCCAAATAGTTTCTGACCTAAGAAGGCAGCTGGCACCGCTACCTCGTATGAGCGAGGCTCAATCGCGTCTCGCGCGGGCAAGTAGGCCGTGTTTGCGCAAGAGTTCCCAAAACGCCCGGCGGTTTTTCCTCGCCGCGAACGCAGCGCGAGTGATGTTTCCATCGTGTGCATGCAGAATCGTCGCGAGAAAGTCATGCTCAAATCGCTGAATTGCCCGGGATTTCAGCACTTGGAACGACTGCTCTTGCTCGCTAAGGCTGTCGTCCGGCACGTCAAGATCCGACGGCTCGATCGAGTCCCTTTCGGAAAGAATGATGGCGCGCGTCAGGACATTTTGGAGTTCGCGCACGTTACCGGGCCACGAATGACAGACCAAGCGGTTGAGCGCGGCAAGCGAGAGTTTTTTCGGGGGCCCGCCCGTGATCGCAGCCTTCTTTTCGAGAAAGTCCTGCGTAAGCAGGATGATATCGCCGCGGCGTTCGCGAAGCGGTGGAAGGGTGAGCGAAAGTACGTTCAACCGATAGAATAAATCATCGCGGAATTTCCCGTCGCGGACTATCTGACTAAAGTCGGCGTTTGCTGCCGCGACGACCCGGATATTTGCATGGCGAATCTGCTCCGAGCCGACGGGACGGTATTCTCCGTCCTGCAGGAAGCGGAGCAGCTTCACCTGGGCTTGGGGCGTTAGCCAGTCGATCTCGTCCAAAAACAGCGTGCCGCCTTCGGCCTCGCGGATCAGCCCCGCGCGATCGGACGCGGCGCCTGTGAACGCGCCACGTTTATGGCCGAAGATCTCGCTTTCCACGAGGTTTTCTGGAAGCGCACCGCAATTCACCGGAACGAACGGCCGGTCCGCGCGCGCACTGAGATAGTGAATGGCACGCGCAAAGAGTTCCTTGCCGGTACCCGATTCTCCCGAGATCAGCACCGTTGCGTCGCATCGTGCGAATCGCGGTACGCACAGGACTTTGTCAAGAAACGCGGGACTTTCGCCAATGATGTGTTTTAGCCCGATATCTTCTTTGAGTTTTCGCAGGAGCGCATCGCCGCAGCGCATGACTCGCGTCTGGCGCATGAGCCGCGGTAACAATTCGGAACGCCGCAATGGAGGCAGCAGAAAATCCGAAGCGCCCATCTCGAGCACTCGGAAGAAATCGAACGTATCCGGATCTGTTGTAGTCACCAGCACTGACCGATATGGAAAAGCACGTTGGAGCGAGGCAAGAAAAAGACCGGTGTTTGTTGCTTGAAAAGCACCCAGCGTGGCTACGACTACATCGGCATTGCCCAGGCTGCCCGCGTCCGGCCTGATACCCGATTCCAACTGACACTCGATTCGTGAGAAAGTGAAACCCTTGGCTTCCGCGAGCAACCCCTCGATTGAGTCCGCCAAAACATTCGTCTTCGGTCCGCACACGATCGTCACTCGAATCACCGGACTCGCTGCCGTCAGGTCTCGAAGCCGTGCGGGAGTCATAAGCGCCGATATCGGTTTAAATTGTGATTGCAATCCAGTTCCGCTCGGAACCGAGAGCGGAGGTGGTGTGAAAATTCTCCAATAATGGACTCACTCGCTCGGCTCGGAGTTCCAGCTGAATTGGGGATCGCGTTAAGCGGCGGTCCAGCGAAAGTTCAGCGCCCTCGGGCTTCTCAGCTCGGCCGAAGATGTACTGAAACGTCGGATGACGTAATCAGAAAAATTCCTTAAGGAAGTCGCTGAACCTTGTCAAGATTTATCTTGCGGGGCTCCGCTCGGTGTTTCCTTTCTCGCAGCGGACGCTGTTAGCGTACGTCAGATCACAACTTTGTGCTTTTGTTCTGGAGTAAGCCGTCTCCGATTGCGGCATCTTCAGCCGCGACAGTCGCAAGTGGAGACCCAGCACGAGGCGAAGTCTGGCGTCGAAAATGACTCTAGTACAATCTAGCACAAAACGGGTTTCGAATGCGCAACTCGATGTCAAATGTACTAAAGTCTGGCGCGTCTGTACTAGAATTTGTGCTAGAATGAGCCTCTTTCTACTCGCCGTTCGCAAACCGGCTGTTCGTTAGTGAAAATCGCGTTTTCCCCTCGTAAATCGATTGTCTTTTGAAACGAAAAGGAACGTTCTGAAACCGACGATTTCGCAATCCTAAGTCTGGCGCGTCTGCCAATTTCGCCACCCTGGCAATTCGATTTCGGATTGTAAATTTTCGAATAGCGATTGTAAATGGCGCAGTGGTCCCCGAAGCGGCGACATGCGCGGTCATCGGTGGACTCCCAGGCTCGGTCCGTCCAATTGGCGGACTCGCGCAAGTCGACACCTTCGCCTACGATGAAGCGCGAGATGGCGCCGGCCCGCCTGAAGCGGGCGACATGGCAGGGGTAGCAGACTTCGCTGCAGCGGGCACAGAAGCTTTCTTTTTCGCGGCAGCCTCAGCTGCGGCGGCTAGCTTCGCATCGACTTCAGCCGAATCGGTTGGAGAGATCCGATGATAATAGTCGTTGGACTTTGCCAGATCGTCCTTGCGCATCAGCAACGCATCGAAACGTTCGCGCCGGCTAAGCTCGAAGTCCTTGTCCATCTTGATCGCCTCAAACGGGCAAACTTCGACGCAAATCTGGCAGCTCATACAGACCGATATATCGATGTCGAAAACCGCCGGATAAAACTGCGGTTTCCCCATGTAATCTGGCTTCTTGTCTTCGCTTTTGACGATGTAAATACATTGTGGCGGGCATTCCTTCTCGCAGATCTTGCACGCCACACAGCGCAAGCCTGCGTTTGGATCGTCTCCATCGTAAACAAGGAACGGAAAATTGCGGTAATTCTCCGGCAACGGATCCCGCTCCTCTGGATATTGCACCGTGATCAAGCGCTCTTTGTCGAAATAACTGCCGACAAAGTTCCGCGCCGTGACCGCCATCCCTTTTAGTATGCCCAAGCCGATCATGAACCTTTCGCGTTAGCGATCCACTTCGCCCATAACGATATCTATACTGCCGAGAATTACCATCACATCGGCGACAGTGTGGCCGAGGCAGAGATCTTCAAGTACCGTCAGATTGATGAAACTCGGCGGACGCACCCGGTAACGATGCGGGTTCGGTCCGCCGTCGCTGATCAAATAAAAACCGAGCTCGCCTTTGGGCCCTTCAATGCGCCCATAAGCTTCGCCAACCGGCGGCCGAAACGCTCGGATTTTCACTTTTGGATTGATGACTGGACCAGCGGGAACTTGTTGGAATGCCTGTTTCAAAATCCCGACGCTCTCACGCATCTCCAGCACGCGCATCATCAAGCGATCATAAGTGTCGCCGTGTTCGCCTAACGGGATCCGGAATTTGAAGCGTGGATAGAATCCATAGCCGTCCACTTTTCGTAGATCGTAATTCACGCCACAGGCGCGAAGCATCGGACCGGTGATACCTGTACTAATCGCGAGTTCAGGCGAGAGTTTCCCAACGTTCTGCGTCCGGGCGATCACCACTTCATTGCCGACAATCAATTGTTCCAGCTCGTCAACAAAGCGCGGAAAAACGTCGACAATTTTCTTCGCACGCGCGAGCCACTCGGGACTGGCATCAACGCGACAGCCGCCGAAGCGCATGTAATCGCACATCATGCGCGAACCCGACAGCGATTCGAACAGATCGAGAATTTTTTCACGCTCGCGGAACGCGTACATGAGCGGTGTCCCCCAGGCGCCCATATCGTTAAGCAAAAATCCCAGCAGCGACGCGTGATTCTGGAGGCGCGTCAATTCCGCAAGAATAACGCGAAGATATTCAGCACGCTCGGGAACTTCGATGCCGGCCAGTTTTTCCACGCTGAGCGCATAGGCCCAGTTATTGGTCATCGAGCAAAAATAATCGAGCCGATCGGTGTACGGCATCGACCCCAGATAGCTTGCATTCTCGCCAATCTTTTCATGATTGCGATGCAGATATCCAAAGACCGGCTTGAGCTTGCGCACGATCTCGCCCTCGAGCGCGACGTTCATCCGGAATACGCCGTGCGTGGACGGATGTTGCGGCCCCATCGAAACTTCGAGTAGCTCGCCCTCAAGTCGCGAGCCCATGCTCACCGGCGGCCGCTCCATCGCTTCGAGTGTTTCGATCGTCGCGCTCATTTCAAATTGTCATCCTGAATCGCAAAGACGACGAAGGATCTCTGATTGATTGCTGAGGTTCTTGGCTTCGCAAATAGCCAGAGATGTTTCGCGGAGCCTGTCCTGAGCGAAGTCGAAGGGCTCAACATGAAAGGTCAGGAAGGTCTTAATTCCTCTTCCTGCGGTCGCGGCGTGTAATGTTGCTTCGCTTTCTCCAGCACATCGTCATGCGGTGTTGGTTCGTACTCGTAATCGTCCGGTTCCCGATAATCCTTGCGCATTGGATGATCTTCGAACTCGTCCCACATCAAGATCCGGCGCAAATCGGGATGGCCGTCGAACCGGACTCCGTAGAGGTCAAAAATCTCGCGCTCCTGAAATTCCGCGCTCCGCCAGATCGGAGTGAGCGCCGGCAGCCGGGCACCCTCTGCGCGATCTGCCGTCCGCATTCGAATGATAACCGGTCCGTGTTTGTGCATCATCGAGTAAAGGTGATAAACGGCTTCGAGGTAGCCGGAAATTTTTTCCTCCGTCGTTTCAGCGACTTCCTTTTCCTCTCCATCGACGACTTTTTTCACCTTCACTGTTTTCTTTACGGTGCGATCCAGCCAATCGACGCCGGTTACATTGGAACAAAAATCCAGGCGCAGCGCAGGATCATCGCGCAGAAACTTCGCTACATCACGCGCATGTTCATTGTCGATTTTGAGCGAATGCTGCTGGGACGGGCTGCTGTTGATAACAATATCGACCTTCGCTTCCGGCACGGCGGCTTCGATCCGCGCCTTGATTTGCTCTAACGACTCCACGATCAGACGCGCTCGAGTTTTGGCGGGTGAAAAACGTCAGGGTTTGCCGACGGCTCCAGATCGTGCTTGCCAAAGGCCGGCACAGGAAACTCACTGGGTTGCGCGGCGGTAAGGTGCTCGGCCTTTTTCTCGCCAGTTAACTTTTGAGTGTCGATTTTGCGCTGAAGTTCCATGAACGCGTGCAGCAAAGCCTCCGGTCTGGGAGGACAACCGGGAATATAAACGTCAACCGGGATGTAACGGTCGATTCCCTTAAGGACGTTGTAGCCCTGCTTAAATGGGCCGCCGGAAATGGCGCACGCACCCATTGCAATCACGTATTTCGGATCAGCCATTTGATTGTAAAGACGCACGATTTGTGGCGCCATTTTTTTTGTCACCGTGCCTGCGACAATCATCAAATCCGCCTGGCGCGGCGATGGCCGAAAAACTTCTCCGCCAAAGCGCGCGATGTCATAGCGCGACGCCGCGGTCGCAATCATCTCAATGGCGCAACAAGCGAGTCCGAACTGGAGCGGCCAGATCGAGTTCTTGCGTCCCCAGTTGTAAAGCTCCTGCATCGAAGTCACCCAGACTCCCTGTTGCTGCAGTTCCCTGCGCAAGACCTCGTCGATTTCTTCGCTCATTGCTCCGCTCTAACGCCTTGACCGTTCAACGCTTTATTGTTCCCATTGCAAACACCCTTTACTCCAAGCCCAAACGAGCCCTTCAATCAGGAGCAACAGGAAAACCAATATCGCGACGAACGCACCGACAGGCAAACCGGTAAAGGCCACTGCGAATGGCACCAGAAAGATCGCTTCCACATCAAATATTAGGAATATGATCGCATACAAATAGTACTGCGAGTGGAACTGGATTTGTGCTTCACCAAGCGATTCGACGCCGCATTCGTAAATCGCGTTTTTCTGCGGGCCTGGTTTCGGCGGTTGAAAAATTCGCCGCCACAGCCAAGCGAGGCCGAGCGGAATCAATGGAAAGACCAACGCTACACCAATGAAAATGACGATGAACAGGTAGGGATTCGGAGTCATCCGGTTTCGATCAAATTCGCTCGGAAAGAGTCGCTGCCAAGTTTATATTGTCGTCTTGGAAAAGACGGTAAAGAAATTTTGCAGTTTCGCCGAGGCTGAAAAAGCGGACCGCGATTTTTACAAAAGACAATCGAGCAATGAACGGCTGCAGATGTTGCTTGAACTGTTAAACCATGCGCCTGAGCAAAGACTTGAGAGAGTTTCTCGAATTACTAAACTCCCGTGGCGTGAGCTGTGTCTGCGTGGGCGCAGTTTGTCCGCCTCAAGACTTGGCCGACCTCGATACATTGTTGGAAAGCTGGCCTCGAATCCCGGATCGAATCCTACTGCTCGGTGTCTGACTTCCGGCCGAACCAGCGTCGTTTCTTCGGTTTCGGTTCTTCCGCCGGGGCCGGCGCTTCGGCGGGTTTCTCTTCTTTCGCAGCCTGCAGCTCCTCCTCTTTCGGTGTCGCGATCTCTGGTTCTACTTTCTTTGGCTTGGGTTCAGCTTCTTTCCGCTTCGCTTTTTTCTCTTCCGCCGGCTTTTCCTCGATCACCGCTGCCATATCAACCCATTCGATGAATGCCATCGGAGCGGAATCACTCTTACGCTGGCCAAGCTTCACAATGCGCGTGTATCCACCATTGCGCTCCGCCGATCTCGGCGCGATGTCGTCGAACAATTTTTTCACCGCACTCTTTTGGCGCAGTGTCGCCAGAGCGGTGCGACGCGCGTGAACCGAACCATTTTTTCCGAGCGTAACCATCCGTTCCGCGAGCGGACGAACTGCTTTCGCCTTGGCCAGAGTAGTCTTGATGCGTTGATGCTCGATCAAGGAGCAAATCTGATTAGCCAGCAGCGCTTTACGGTGCTCAGCTGTGCGACCCAGTTTGACCGTCTTTTTTTGATGTCTCATGACGCGGCGAATCTGATTCTCGAGCCGAGGCTTATTCTTCGCCAGCCGCTCCGCTCGGGCCGGCGCCATCGCCGCTCACCGGAACATCCAAGAGCCCGGGCTCAAATTTCATGCCCAGACTCAGACCAAGCTGTTGCAGTTTGTCCTTAATTTCGTTCAACGATTTCTTGCCGAAATTACGATACTTGAGCATTTCGGCTTCGGTCTTTTGGGCAAGCTGGCCTACCGTGGTGATGTTCGCATTATTTAGGCAATTCGCGGCGCGCACGCTGAGCTCGATTTCGTTGACGCTCATGTTGAGCAGTTTCTTGAGCTTCAGATTTTCTTCGCTTACGCCAGCTGGTGTCTGGTCGAACTCGATTACCTCTTCGTTAAAGTTCACGAACACGTCGAGGTGGTGCCGCAAAATGGCTGAGGCCTGGAGCAACGCGTCGTCCGGCGTCAAGCGGCCGTCTGTCCAGATTTCAAGAATGAGCTTGTCGTAGTCCGTGCGCTGACCGACACGGGTGTTTTCGACCGCGTACTTCACGCGTGTGACAGGCGAAAAGATGGAATCGATCGGGATGAGACCGATCGGCTGATCGGGACGCTTGTTTTCCTCAGCTGTGGCAAAACCGCGGCCGACACGCACATCGAGCTCAGCGTCAAATTTGTGTTTCCTGTCCAAGGTGCAGATGATCTGCTTGGGATTGAGCACTTCGTAGCCTTGCACCACCTGAATGTCGCCGGCGGTCACTTCGCCCTCCTTGTTTACAATAAGGGAAAGTTTTCTCGGCTCATGATCGTCGGCTTTAAATTTCACTTTCTTGAGGTTGAGAACGATGTCGGTCACGTCCTCCACCACGCCTGCGAGCGTGGCGAACTCATGCTGCGCGCCTGTGATTTTTGCTGCGGTAATGGCCGCGCCTTCCAGAGAGGAAAGTAGGACACGCCGAAGGGAATTCCCAACGGTGTGCCCATAGCCGGCTTCGAACGGCTCAGCAGTAAATTTGGCGTAGGTATCGGTGGCTGTGCTCTCGTCTTTAACGAGAGTCTTCGGCATTTCAAAACGACCGTAACGGATTGGCATCTTATATTTTCGAATGTCGACTTTCGATTGGCGATTGAAGACCGAGAACGGGCGGACAATCAAAATTCGAAAATCTTAAATCGAAATTCCTTCTCTTCGCCGGGTTCCCCCTGGCGAGTGCGGTTTCACGTCTAGCGACGGAGACCCAGGGACCAACGGCGTAATTTCAAAACTCGCTGCGAGGTTGCAATTAAAACCAAATCCGCCATTTTGCAAGGGGCATTTGGTGGTAGGGCGCGACCGCCGGGCGCGCCACTTCCCATGGGACGGACGGCCCGGCGGTCCGTCCCTACCAATTACCCTTCAATAATCTGATCAGGCAATTCATTGGTCGAGGTCGATGTTCTCGGAAAATGCGCGGCCAGCAGTTTGCCGATTTCCTCAATCGCCTCGACGATAGCGCGACTGAATTTCTGGCTTTGAAAATGCGCGCGCATTCCTTCCACAATACGCCGCCAGAATTCCTCGCCGCATTTCTCATGAATCGCTTTGTCGCCGACAACCGCGAATTTGTGCGCTCGCGGCGCTACGAAAATCAGCACCGCATTGCGCTCACGGGTCTTGTACATTCCGAGCCGTTGAAATTTCTTCTGCGCAACGATCAGCGGATCGACCGTCAGTTTGCCGCGCTGGATATAAACGCGAATCTCGCCCGAGCTCTTTGATTCAGCATCTCGAATCGCTTGGACGATGCGGTCATGCTCAAGCTTGCTAAGAAATTCCCTGGTTCGCATCTTGCTACCAACTCGATCCTGCGCCTCCGCCGCCGAAACTCCCGCCGCCGCCACTGAACCCGCTAAACCCATCGCCGCCGCCATTTCCCGAAGACCAACCTCCACCGCCGCCAGCACCCGGGAAAAATATGGGACCACCGCGTCGCGAAGAATAACCATAACCACTCAGCGGGCGCATCAACACTGAAATCGCGCTTAACACCACAACAAATACGATAAAGAAAAAGACGAAATAAAAGGGACCGATAGCGCCACCACCACGATGTTCTTCTGCAACGGTTTTTCCCGAGCCCTTGTACTCTCCCCTAATCGCCTTAAAGATCGAATCGATTCCCACTGCGATTCCGCCTTCGTAATCGCGATTGCGAAAATGGGGTTTGATTTTGTATTCGGTGATATCGAACGCGGTGATGTCGGGCAGCGCGCCTTCCAAGCCGTACCCGACCTGGATAAACATTTTGCGGTCCTGAATGAACACGAAAAGGACGACGCCATTGCGACGTTCCTTTTGACCAACGCCCCACGCCTGAGCGACACGCTGCGTGTAATCTGCGATCTCGGAGTCGCTCTGCATCTTCGGGAAGACGGCGACCACGACTTGGTCCGATGTTTCGCGTTCAAATTGTGCAAGTTGCTCGTTAAAACGCAAGGCAGCTTCCTTTGAAACAACGCCGGCGTAATCGTTGAAATACCGGTCCGGTTTCGGCGGAATGACTTCCGCAGCTTCGGAGTGCATTCCCAGCAACGCGGCGATTGCCGCTGTGCAAAGTGCCACTCGTTTGCCACGCAAGATTTGTAGTGGCAACCGTGTCGGCCGCCGGATCGTGGGCGACCCGCCTTCGCCAAGCTTCGGCGTAGCGGGCACGCCCGCCGCTACAGCAAGATTGAGAATCACCTTATGGCGACGTAGCAGTCGCTGGCGTCGGCGCGGGGCCCTGATTTAAATTCCCGCCTGGCGTCGGCGCGGGGCCAAAATTAAATTGCACAGGTGGCGGTTTCTCCGCGCCCGCTTGCGCTGTAAAAAATGGTCGCGGCGGAAAACCGAGCATCCCCGCAATCAAGTTGGTCGGGAAACTGCGCACTGCAACGTTGTAGTTCTGCACCGCAGTGTTGAAGTTACCGCGCTCGACTGAGATCCGGTTCTCTGTTCCTTCCAATTGCGCCTGCAGACCAACAAAATTCTGATTAGCTTTTAACTCTGGGTAACGCTCCACGACCACGAGCAGACGCGAGAGCGCGTTGCTCAACGCCCCTTGTGCAGCCTGGAATTTCTCGAGTTGCGCCGCATCAGTCGGCGCTTTGTTGGGATCGACTTGCGTTTGCACACGGCCGACGCTGGCCCGCGCATTTGTTACTTCGACAAGAGTTGATTTCTCGAAATTCGCCGCGCCGGAAACCGTGTTCACGAGATTCGGAATCAAATCTGCGCGCCGCTGATAGACGTTTTGCACCTGCGCCCAGCTTTGATCGACGGTTTGCTGCAAACGGACGAGACGATTGTAACTACCGCCCAATGCGAGGGCCGCAATGACGACAATAAAAAGCAGGATTGCGAGTAGCACCCCACAACCCATCGTGAATTTGTTCATAGGAATATCGAGGATCGTTAACGATTATTTCTTTAAGACCGGGGTTACTTGTGATGCGACCACCTTCCATGCGCCCTGCTGTTTTATAAATGTATCCGTCCAGACGAATCTTCCGCCGAGAAGATTTTGCTTTCCCTTGTGCGCCTTGATCGTGCCCTGGCCCACGACGATTCCGGTGTCTCCGTACAAACGCACTTGTAAATCATCGATTTTGAATTCGGTGAAAACGATGTCGCCGGTCATGCTTTCTAAATCTTCCCGTTTGTTCGCGATGCTGCCGTCAGGCCAGACAACCGTGCAATTTTCCGACTCCAGGCGCCTCGTGTACGAGCTATCTCCTTTCATGCGCGCTTCCGCCCAGTCGTGCTGAATCTTAATGAGCGCCTGCTCATCCCCCGAGTGCTGGTTCATACTAGCCTGATCGTTTGCCAGACGAAGGAGTAAGTCAATCCTGCATACCGATTTACTGGATGCGACCTAGCACCAGCCGCAGGAAGTGTGCATCAGAAAATTTTGCGCTTGATCCCTGCCGCACAACGATCGTCTCTAGCGAAGGAATAACGAACAAGCGCTGATAGCCCGAGCCAAGTGCCACGACCATATCTGCCGGTGCGTCCCTGCAGACGCAAACATTTGTCCATTGCGCGTTCTGCCACCATAAGTCGAGCATTCGTTCCATGTCTGCCTCATGTCCGCCTGGTGCCTGTTGATTTAACCAAAATGTCAGGCCGTACGACGGGTTTGCCCGCGAACCAGCAAACGCCTCTCGCAACAGAGCTGCTGGAACAATTTGTCGCCCGTGATAACTACCTTGCCCGAGGATTAGCTCGCCCAGTCGCGCCCATTCCCGGGCAGTCAGGTCAAATCCTGTTGCGGGAAGCGGATTGCCGCGAGCGTCTTTTTTGTAGTTGAGCCGACCCAGTCCAAGCCGGTTCGACACACGTCCTTCGAAGTAGCTGATTACGTCGCGCCCTTTTAGTTTTCGGCGCAGTAACTCGGAAAGGACTTGTAGATGACTCGGGCCGTAGATAAAAGCTGAGCCGGGTTCAGCAACGGCCGATAATCGAATCGCCATGCCATTGCGATCACGGATCGACGCGCGCTGAAGACGCGAAGCGCCTTCAATGCCGTCGGTCTGGTTGAGCAACTCCTGGATTTTGATCTGCGATTTGCGCGGGTCGCTCCTCCATTCCGTGATCGTGTCCGAAACGGGATCGTCCAGCTTGAACAATCCGTCGCGCACTGCAGCGAGTGCGGCGATCCCCCAAAAGCTTTTTGTTCCGCTGAAGATCGGCCATCTTTCCCGCGCCGATCCGCCATTGGCATAATGCTCAAAAATCGTCCGGCCATTTTGTATGACCAGCAGGGAGACACCGCGTTTGCTCTCAGAATATTTTGCAGCGCGGGCGCAATCAGTAGCGCGAATTTCCGCCAATGCGCACGTTGACGTCAGAAGTAAAAGCCAAATGATCGGGTGGCTTGCTCTGTAAATTCTGAAAATCACGTCGCATTTTGTACTCGATGGAGATGGACGCACAACCGTCGCTTGGGACGCTACCCCGACTGAACTGCCTACGCGCGTTATTCCGACGCTGTAGCCGGGGGCGGTGACCTCGGCGCGCCGACATCACCGATTCCGGCTACAGCACGCGCCTTTGGCAAATGGCGCGTGCGCAACTCTTCGACATTTGGCAATTCGTCAAGATTCCGCAACCCAAAATGATCCAGGAAAAACTGCGTGGTTTCATAAAGGAGCGGGCGCCCGGGGATTTCGGCGCGACCCGCGATTTTAACCAGACCGCGCTCCATTAATGTTTGCAGCACGCCATCAATGTTCACGCCACGAACTGCTTCGACATCTGCGCGCGTGATAGGTTGGCGATATGCAATGATCGCGAGCGTCTCGAGTGCTGGCGCACTCAACCGAGCCGGTTTTGGGGCCGGAAAAAGCTGACGCACCCACTGGGCGTACTTCGGATCGGTAGCCAGCTGCCAGCCGTCCGCCTTTTCGCTAAGCTGAAATGCTCGCTGTTGCTCGATATACTCGATTTTCAATTGTTCGAGTGCGGCGGCAACCTCTGCTTCACTTACTCGCGCAAACTCATTGGCCCCGCGGTCGCGGGATTCATCTTCCGCGCCGGCTCCCTTGATGGCCTCCGTCAGTTCACGGACCGAAACCGGTCTCTGCGCGCTAAATAGAAGCGCTTCAATAACTCCGGACAAAGTCATGTGTCGTGTGTTTTCTACGCTCCGATCGCGCTTTGTATTGCATCTGCGATTCGGTCCGCCTGTTTGTCGATCTTCTCGAGCTCACGACCTTCAATGAGCAGACGAATCTTTGGCTCGGTACCCGAATAACGCAGGAGCACGCGACCTTTGCCGGAGAGCTCTTTTTCAGCTTCGTTTACTAGCTTCATCACTGTGTTCAACTCGGCCAGGGGACGCTTTTCTTTCACCAGCAAATTGCGTTGGGCCTGCGGATATTTTTCCAAACATGCCTTCAACTTACTTAACGGCTGGCCTCTCTTGTGCATGATGCACAGAATCTGCAGCGCGCTGATGATGCCATCGCCTGTGGTGGTGAAATCACGGAAGATGACGTGACCGCTTTGTTCGCCGCCGAGGTTGAGTTTTTGCTGCACCATTTCTTCGATCACATAGCGGTCGCCGACTTTCGTCCGCACCACTGTTCCGCCACGCCCGGCGAGCGTCTCATCGAGGCCAAAATTGCTCATCACGGTGGCCACCACTGTGTTTTGCTCCAGCCGGCCAGCCTCCAAAAGGTCCAGGGCCGCGATGGCGAGAACCTCATCGCCATCTACAATCTCGCCGTTTTCGTCGCAAAGAAGCACCCGATCGGCATCGCCATCGTGCGTAATGCCCACATCCGCGCCGCTCATCTGGACGATACGCTGGATTTCTTCGGGATGAATGCTGCCGCAGCCGTCGTTGATGTTCATGCCATTGGGCTGGTTATGCGCCACGGCGATGTCCGCACCCAGTTCGCGCAAAACACACGGCGTCGATTTGTAAGCGGCGCCATTTGCGACATCTACCGCCACTCGCATTTCCTCGAGCGACATTCCACGCGGAAAACTCGCCTTGGCAAATTCAACGTAGCGACCGAGCGCATCATCGATGCGCGTCGCGCGTCCGATTTTGTTGGCAGTTGGCCGAATCGAATCGATTTCGCCCGCAAACACTAGCTGCTCGATTTTTTCCTCGATCTGATCATCCAGCTTGTAACCGTCGTGCCGGAAAAATTTGATGCCGTTGTCTTGATAAGGATTATGCGAAGCCGAAAGGACAATGCCGGCATCGGCGCGCAGTGATCGCGTGATGTATGCGACGCCCGGCGTAGGCAACGGCCCGATAACAAGAACATCGACTCCAAGCGACGTGATTCCGGCGACGAGCGCGTTCTCCAGCATGTAACCGGAAAGACGCGTGTCTTTGCCTAGCACGATTTTTGGCCGCGCGCCCGCAGGCGTCCTGCGCGGATTCAATTGCGCAAACACGTATGCCGCTGCGCGTCCGAGTTTCAGCGCCGTCTCGGCCGTGACCGGTTCGACGTTCGCGACACCGCGCACGCCATCGGTTCCAAAAATTTTCTTCTGTTGGATCACAGCGTAATTGAAACGCTCAAAACTCAGTTCGTAAACGGCAAATTTTGGAAGCATTGGAGCGACGGCTCACCAGCCGTCGTGCTTAAATGGACGGCATCTGCTGGCACTGGCGGATTAGATCGACAAGTATCCATATTATGAATCGGCTCTATTTCGGCGACAATTTGAAATGGCTGCGCGACGCGCGCGAGTTTCCCGGATGCGAGCGTCGCTGTTGTTTATCTCGAATAGGTGAATGCCGCCAACTTCCTCAGCGAGGTCAAGCGGCGCAACGTTTACAAAGTGGCGATCGCCTATCGGTCGTGGAATAGTTGCTCACCCACTGGCCCTTTGGCTTCAGCAGGCGGTTAGCGGCAAGCGCAAAATGAATCAATCCTCCGGATAGGACAGTATCAACCGGCTTGTATAAAACTGTGATTAAGTGAAAGCAATTTGCTGCTAGTGACGACGAAAGCCGACGATCCGCGGTATCTCAGTGTAATAGAGTGGACGCTTTATATCATAGCCACGTGGTCTTTTGCATGGCCCGTTTATCGCGCCTTTCTGAACGTCGAAATTGAAAACAACGAGGGTTGGAATGCTTATTTTGCTGATGCTGCGATGGGTAAGATGCCGCTCTATCCATCTGCCGGTCAACTGATCACCAACAATTATCCGCCATTATCCTTTTACATCGTGGGTTTAGTTGGGCGGCTTCTAGGTGATCCGGTGTTAGCCGGCCGGTTGTTGTCCCTGGTTGCAGTGGTCGCGATCGCGACAGCGATCGCCTTGAGCGTTAGACGGCTCGGCGGAAGTGCCGTGGCAGCCAGAATTAGCGCGGCATTCTTTGTAGCGACAATGAGCCGATTTTTCACGTCCCGCGTCGGAATGAACGAGCCACAACTCCTCAGCGAAGCTATCATGGCCTTCGGTTTTCTGGGATTTCTGATCGCTAGATCGAATGACCGTGGATATGCCGGGCCCGTCTTCGTTATGGCTTTAGCCGGCTTTGTTAAGCACAACATCATTGCCATGCCGGTGACTGCTTTTCTTTGGCTTGGTCTACACCGGCGCCGCGAAGCCGTGAAGTGTTTCTGCGTTGCGGCGATCGCCATAGTAATGGGTACCGCAATTTGTTATGCGTTGTTTGGCCGAAATTTCTTTTTGAACATCCTGTCCCCCAGGCATTATTCGTTGAGAAAATCCCTTCGCATTTTTGAAGACTTAGAATGGGGGGCCGTCGCTTTAGTCGCTTGCCTGTACAATGCTTGGGCTCGCCGGCGTGATCTCAGCGTTCAACTCTGCAGTTCGCTCATCGCAATTGCGCTAGGGTCATATTTCCTGGAGAAAGGTGGTACCGGAGTGGATATCAATGCGGGATTTGATCTGGTCATAGCCGTCGCGATGGGACTTGGTCTGGCGTTTACACAAATTTCGCTATGGCCCGTCGCGCGCTCTCTTCGATCGGAACACGCTCAGGCAATTCTATTACTCGCCGTGTGCGTGGGGCTTCTCGCGTCAAAACACTTTCAACCCGTACGCCTGGTGTTCGATCGCAGTTTTAACAGCGAGATTGCAATGCGGGAGCGGGCAATGACCGATAGCGTCGAGCGCGTGCGACGAATCCCCGGCGATGTGACGTGTGGGCGGGATATGTTGGTATGCTACCGAGCGGGCAAATCGTTTGCAGTCGATACATTTAACGCGCAGCAGAGAATTTTGGCCGGAGCATTACCCAAGGACGCTATAGCCGCCCGTGTGGCTGCTGGAACCTTAACAATCGTTAAGGTTAATAAGCGTGCCCGGTGGCGTCACTAGGCACACAATGCCATTTTGACCTACGGATGTCACTAAGCCGACCACTTCGAGTTCCGTAAACAGATAAAGCACGATCTTGGGCCGCGCGCCGGCGGGCGATCTGCGTGGATTTAGTTGCGCGAAAACGTAAGCGGCTGCGCGTCCCAGCTTCAGCGCGGTCTCGGCAGTGATCGGTTCCACGTTTGCAACACCGCGCACGCCGTCGGTTCCAAAAATCTTCTTCTGTTCGGTCACGGCGTAATTGAAACGCTCGAAAGCTGATTCGTAAACGGCAAAATTTTCTATCAACAAGAGGTGGATGGAAAGCGGAGATCCTGCGATGCCGGGCTCGCGGACCTCGCCTCGCCAATGAAGCTTGAGATTGGGGCGACTTTTTACTTTCATCGCAGCGTGGATGGGAATTCCGAGTCGCATGGTGAAAGAGGACAGCCCCAAGCGGAGACGCCCAAAGAATTTGGCGATTACCAGTTGCTGGAGGAGGTCGGTCGCGGCGGTCAAGGCGTAGTATTCCGCGCCTGGCAGAGGAGTCTCAGCCGCACAGTCGCGGTAAAAATCATTGGCATTGGTCAGTTTGTGACTGACGCGCACTTAAAACGCCTTCGGCGGGAAGCGGAAGCAGCGGCGAAACTAAATCATCCGGGGATCGTTCCGATCTATGAAGTCGGCGAGCGCGACGGCACGTACTACTTCAGCATGCGGTTCGTCGAAGGAGATCATCTCGACGAAGTAGTCAGTGGCGGGCCGATATCGGTTCGGCAGGCAGCAGAGCTCATCGCGAAAGTCGCCCGCACCGCGCACTACGCACACCAACACGGCATTCTGCATCGAGACATCAAGCCAGGAAATATTCTGTTGGACGCCAACGGCGAACCACACCTGACCGATTTTGGCCTGGCCCGATTAGTCGAACACGGGAGCACTGTCACGGGCTCGATGGAGGTGATGGGGACGCCTAGTTACATGGCGCCGGAACAGGCAGTAGGTAACAACGCGGCCGTCAGCAGTGCCACAGATGTCTATGGACTTGGCGCGGTTCTCTACGAACTGCTTACTGGCCATCCGCCTTTTGCCGGAGGAACAACCTACGAAACGATCCGGCTGCTGCTGGATTCAGAGCCGCGGCAACCGCGTTCGTGGAACCGGAAAATAGATCGCGACCTTTCCGATATCTGCTTGAAGTGCCTCGACAAAAATCCGCCTTACCGCTATTCGTCGGCTCTGGCGCTGGCCGAAGACCTTGAACGCTGGCTAAGGCACGAACCAATCCGCGCGAAACGCAGTGGATTTTTCATACGCTCTCGCAAATGGGTGCGACGAAATCCAACGATTGCTGCCCTAATCATGTTGTCAGTTGTCCTCGCAGCAGGTCTAGGCGTGATGATCTGGCAACGCGAATCACTTCGCGGGATACCCGCCGGAATCGCCGTCCTTCCATTTGAAAATCTGAGCGATGACAAAGACGGCGCCTTTTTTGCTGACGGAGTCCAGGATGACATTTTGACCAAGTTGGCAAAGATCGCCGATCTCAAGGTGATCAGCCGGACCAGCGTCATGCAATATCGCGGAAAACGGGATTTGCGTCAGATCGGGCACGCACTTGGCGTTTCACATGTGCTCGAAGGAACCGCGAGGCGTTCTGGCGCTAAGGTGCATGTCAACGCGCAGTTGGTGGACACTCGCACCGACACGGGAGTCTGGGCGAACGGATACGATCGGGATTTGAAAGAGGCATTTGCGATTCCGACCCAGATCGCGCAAAAAGTCGCCGAGCAACTGCGCGTCAAAGTTTCAACTGCTGAGAAAATGGCAATTGCGCGCAAGCCGACCGATGATCTCACTGCCTTTGATCTCTACGCGCAGGCTAGGAACCTTCTTTCGACGCCGATCTTTAGCGCCACCGGAGACGCGAATTTGCTGCAGGCAGTCAACCTTCTGAATCAGGCCGTTGTGCGTGATCCCGCATTTTTCGAGGCGTACTGTCAGCTCGCACACGCTCACGACCTTTTGTACTTTCTTGGTAACGACCGTACTCCCGCGCGTCTTGCAATGGCGGACGCGGCCGTCCAGGCGACAGCACGCCTTTTTCCAGATGCAGGAGAAACTCACCTCGCAAACGCGGAAAATCTCTATCGGGGATACCTTGATTATGGTGGCGCTCTGGCGGAACTGGAGGCTGCTGCCCAGACTCTGCCAAATGATCCCCGGGTTTTTGAGCTAGAAGGCTACATCCAGAGGCGTCAGGGCCGATGGGAAGAGGCCATACGAAATCTGCAACGAGCAGCTGATCTCGATCCGCGCAATATTTTTACCCTGGAGCAGCTTGCGTTGAGTTACCAGCTTCTCCGGCGCTATGCCGAAACCGAGTCCTTGTTGAACCGCATATCGACCATTGAACCGGACAATCTCGAGATAAAAGCAGCACGCGCATTCGTCGAACTGGATTGGAAAGCCGATACGCGGCCTTTGCATCAATTGATCGATGAAATCAGGGCAACAAATCCCGGAGCTACACAAAGTATCGTTAACTACTGGCTCTTTTGCGCGTTGGCCGAACGCGATGCCGCTGGAGCAAGAGACGCTTTAATCGCCTCAGGCGAGAACCCGATCACTTTGGCCAACGAAAATATCGTTTTCAGTCGTCCATTTGTAGAAGCGCTTATCGCTCGTATGGCAAAAGACGACCCCAAAGCGCGGTCGACGTTTACCACGGCACGACTGGAGCAGGAGAAAATGATTGGGGTCGAACCGAATTACGGTCCCGCGTTTTGCGTGCTTGGTTTGATAGACGCAAGTCTCGACCGGAAACAAGAGGCGCTTCGCGAAGGCTGGCGCGCAGTTGAGCTCCTTCCCATGGAAAAGGATGCAGTCGGTGGCGCTGAAATAGTCAAGTATCTGGCGGTAATTGCTGCGTGGGTGGACGACAAGGATCTCGCCTGCGAGCAGCTTGCCACGGTGACCAATCGCCCAAGCCCCATCAGCTATGGTCAATTGAAGCTCCTGTCGTTTTGGGACCCGTTGCGCGGCGACCCACGCTTCGAAAAAATCGTTGGTTCTCTTGCGCCAAAATAACCTCCGTACCAATTGTGCGGGATAACTATGAGCGCCGTGCTACGTTGGAAGCGATGGTCGCAACACCCGAAAAGGCTATTCTCCATCATCCTTGATTTCCGCTTCCGCTTTCGCAGCATTCATTTCGTTGATCTTTCGATGCAGGGTGCGGCGGCTGATTCCGAGTTTTTTGGCTGCGGCAGTCACGTTGCCATTCGTGGCCGCTAGCGCCTGAGCAATCAATTTTTTTTCCGTCTCGTGTAGATCGAGCGGACTCGTCTTTTCACCGAAAGCCTGAGCTGAAACTCCGCCTGGCAACTTTGCCCTAGCGGCCTGTCGCACGGCCATTGGCAAATCGCGCAACGTAATCTTTGGCCCGGTGGCCATCACGACGCCATGTTCGATCGCAGTGCGCAACTCGCGAACGTTACCCGGCCAGTCATAAGTCAGCAGCGCGTTCATCGCATCGGGCGTCAGATCGACAAGAGGCTTCTCGTTTAGCTGGCAAAAGTGACGCAAAAATCCCCGGACCAGGATCGGGATGTCTTCCTTTCGTTCGCGCAACGGCGGCATCGTAATGCGCACCACGTTGAGGCGAAAATAAAGATCGTCGCGGAATTTTCCTTCGCGTACGAGTCGTTCGAGATTTTTATTCGTAGCCGCAATCAGTCGCACATCTGCGTGCAACGTTTGATTGCCGCCAACTCGCTCAAATGCGCGGTCCTCGCTCATGACGCGCAGCAATTTGACCTGAGTGCTTGGGTCGATCTCCGCCACTTCGTCGAGGAAAATCGTGCCACCGTTGGCCTGCTCGAACCGGCCGATACGCCGTTCATATGCGCCTGTGAACGCGCCTTTCTCGTGACCGAATAACTCGCTCTCCAGAAGTTGTGGAGAAAGCGCCGCGCAATGCACCGCCACAAATTTGGCTTTGTTGCGGCGACTCAAATTATGGATGGCGTGTGCAGCCAATTCCTTGCCCGTCCCGCTCTCGCCTTCGATCAGCACATTGGCCGATGAGGGCGCAACCTGCCGAATCGTGTCGAGCACTTCATGCAACGCTGCCGAGTCTCCCCAAATGTTCTCGAGGCCGTAACGTTCATCCACTTGTTGCCGGAGAGCGCGATTTTCCTGCTCGAGTTTGCGGCCTTGCACCGCGCGCGCGATCAGCAACTCAACTTTATCGAGATTGAGCGGCTTGGTCACGAAATCGTAGGCGCCGCGTTTCATCGCTTCCACAGCGACATCGACCGAGCCGTAGGCCGTCATCATGATGCAGACAGGCGGACGCGGCATTTTCAGCGCGCGATCGATCAAGGTCATTCCATCTTCGCTGCCGAGACGCAGGTCAGTGAGAAGGACATCGATCTGCTCGCGATCCAGCACATTGATGGCGCCCGCAATATCCGGAGCGACATACACATCGTAATCGTTCTCAAGCAAACGGCGCAGGCCGTCGCGAGTATGCTTCTCGTCATCAACTATGAGGACGGTTGGTTGTAGGTTCATTGGCGATGCTAGATCGTAGCTGCTAGATTTTTATCCACTATCAAGAATCTAGCATCCAGTATCTGTGGCGCTGGTGATAGAAGCCGTGTATCCTCGCCGATGCTCCAGCGAATTTTACACGGTCTGATGTCCATTTTTCTCGCTGGTTGCCCAACCGCTTTCGCTGCTGAAGAGTCCGCGAACACCGGCGATGACTGGAAACTGTCTGCTCGAGAAAGAGACGTTGCGATCTACAGCCGGCTGCGTCCGGGTTCGCCGCTCAAAGAGTTCAAAGCTGTCGGCCCAATTGAGGCGCCCACTTCTACCGTGTGCGCAGTGATCGACGACTTTGAGAACTACCCAAAGTTCATGCCATACATGACCGAGTGCCGGCTAATCAGACGGGACGGCGATTCAATCGTTGGGTATCAGAGGCTTTCACCAAAAATTTGCGCAGACCGCGATTACACATTGCGCGTCTGGAAGAAATCGTGGCCCGTCACTGATGGTTTGGCTTTCACGAGTCATTGGTCCCCTTCCAATGAACTCGGGCCGCCAGAAAGGAAAGGCGTCGTGCGCGTAAAAATTTGCGAGGGCAAATGGCTGCTTGAGCCCGATGGCGCGATCAAGACTCGCGCCACCTATTCCATTTACACCGACACCGGTGGCTTTATCCCGTCTTTCATTGCTAATCGTATAAGCTTGACGGGAATCACGAAACTCTTCGTAGCCGTCCGCAAGCAGGTTAAAGATCCGAAATACGCTGTTTCGATCCCGGAAGGTGCACGACGGCCAACTGGATTCGAAGAAGAGACCAATGGAAAAAATGACGAAGCACGAGTGACAAATGATGAAAGAAGCGAGAAACCCGAATAACGAATGGTCGCTAGTCGAGCTCAGTCATTTGTCATGAATTCGGATTTCTTCTTTTAATCTTCACGTGTTGATAACCAATCGTTTCCTGTTTGTAGTTAGCGCTCTTAGTTCGCTGGCGTTGCTTGGTTTGCCCGCTGCCGAACCCGCACCAGAAACTCCCAAGAAGCCTGTATCAACCAAATATCAGGGAGCGACGGTGGAAGATCCGTATCAATGGCTCGAAAACGACGATGAGCCGGACGTGAAAGCTTGGTCGGACGCGCAGAATCAGCGGGCTCGGCAATATATCGATCAGTGGCCGGATCGGGCGGCGATAGAAAAGCAATTAACGGAGTGGTACGCAAAAACTTCGCCCAGTTATTCCTCGCTCGTCTCGCGGCCTGGACTGTTGTTCATGATGAAATTCCAGCCGCCAAAGCAACAGCAACTGTTGGTGACGCTTGCTTCGGCGGATGACCTCAAATCGGAAAAAATTGTGCTGGACCCGAACGTGCTGGACGCCAAAGGCACAACGGCGATCGATTGGTTTGTTCCGTCATTGGATGGCAAATATGTCGCTCTGTCGCTCTCCAAAGGTGGAAGTGAAGATGGCACGCTTCACTTTTACGCGACCGCCACTGGCAAAGTGCTGCCGGATACGATCGCCCACGTCCAATATCCGACGGCGGGCGGCAGCGCAGCATGGAACGCCGACGGCACCGGGATTTATTACACACGGTTTCCCAGGAAAGGTGAGCGGCCCGAAGCTGACCTAAACTTTTATCAGCAGGTCTATTTTCACAAGCTGGGTACGCCCGACGCGGAGGATACGTACTCTATCGGAAAAGACTTTCCGCGCATCGCAGAGATCGTTTTAGAAGGTTCGCGCGACAGCCGATACATTCTCGCCTCCGTTGCGAACGGCGATGGCGGCGATTTTGCGCATTATCTGCTCGGGCCAGACGGAACTTGGAAGCAGCTCACAAAATTCAGCGATCAAATCAAGGCTGCCCGGCTCGGACGCGATAACGCGCTGTATCTTCTTTCGCGCAACGCCGCGCCACGCGGAAAAGTTCTCCGTCTGCCGCTCGAGACGCCGGAATTAAGCAAAGCCGTTGAAATCGTTCCAACTGGCGAGCCAGTTATCCAACAAATCGTACCCACAGCCGACGCTCTCTTTACTGGCGATTTGCTTGGTGGTCCGTCTCAAATTCGCCGCTTCGGACTGGACGGCAAAGGCGAAACAATCATTCCGATTCCAAAAATATCTTTTGTGCAGGAAATGGCCGCCCTGGAGGACGGCTCCCTTTTGTTTCGCGACCAGAGTTATACGGAAGCGGCGGCCTGGTTCCATTGTGCCAAGGAAAAAACCGAGCCTGTGAAAACGGCGCTGCGCAGCACGTCGCCCGTCTCATTCTCCGATATCGAAGTGACGCGCGAGTTCGCAACCTCAAAGGACGGCACGAAAATCCCGCTCAACATCATTTTCCGCAAAGGAATGAAACGGGACGGGCAGAACCCGACATTGCTTTACGGTTACGGCGGCTACGGAATCAGCATGTCGCCGAATTTTGAATTCACGCGTCGGCTTTGGTTCGATCACGGCGGCGTGTATGTAGTGGCAAATATTCGAGGCGGTGGCGAGTTCGGTGAAAACTGGCACAAGGCCGGCAATCTTACGAAAAAACAAACCGTGTTCGACGACTTCGCCGCTGCGGCCGAATATTTGATCAAAGAGAAGTACACGCGCCCGGAAAAGTTGGCGATCCAGGGGGGAAGCAATGGCGGCCTCCTGATGGGCGCAATGATCACCCAGCATCCCGATCTGATGCGGGCGGTCGTATCCCAGGTGGGGATTTACGATATGCTGCGCGTGGAGCTCGCGCCAAATGGCGCGTTCAACGTGACCGAATTCGGCACCGTCAACAACCCGGAGCAATTCAAGGCGCTTTATGCGTATTCGCCATACCATCACGTTGTCGATGGAACGAAATATCCTTCGATTCTGATGATCACCGGCGCGAACGACGGGCGAGTTGCGCCGTATCATTCCCGCAAAATGGTCGCGCGACTGGATGAAGCGAACAAATCCGAGAATCCGATTCTATTGCGGACGAGCTCCAGTGCTGGTCACGGCATTGGCACTGCTCTAAACGAGCGCATAAAGCAGTTGGCCGACATTTACGCATTTCTTTTTGCGCAACTCGGAATGACGGGCAAATCCCAGTGATTGGATAAAAGGCTTAAAAAGTTACAAGGGATCTTCGTTATAACTTTGTAACGATGTAATTTTGTAACCTTGCGCCGTTGCGACGAAAACTACTGATTTGCGCTGCAGCGATTGCGATTCTTGTCGTTATCGTTGCTGCGACTGGGACGATCGCTTTTTTCAGTCCCTTGGCCACTCATTACATTGAAGGTGATGCGTTTCGCGTCGCCATGGAAAACGAGACCGCGAAGGGTCTGCATTTTCGAACCGGACATTACTCTCCGATCCGCCGAACGAGCCCGTTGACGGCCCAAGCCGAAAGCTTTCAGGCAAGCAACGGCGAGCGAGCGCTGAAATTCGTCGATGCTCACGGAATCACTGCCAGGTTTGATCCATGGGGCGTGTTTATACGCCAATGGAGGTTCAGCGATATTCACGTCGAATCAGGCGAGGTCGAAATCCAGATCTATGAAGCGAGACCTGAGCAGGTCACGTCGAAACCGTGGTTCGCGTTTTTTTTGCCAAACCGCGTTTACCTCGAGCGAATTGAAGCGAAAAGCGTCGATGTGACATGGCGATTCCGCGGCGGGCGAGCAGGTTTTTTCGACACGCAACTGCTCATCACTCCTCACGGCCGAGACTTCGATTACACGGCAACTGGCGGCAAATTGAAGATGGCACTGCTTCCCGAGCTTTATCTGCGCCGCGCCAACGTTCTCATTACAAAAACGCTCCTTACGCTTTACGATATTGACCTCGCTCCCGATGAAAGAGGTGAAGGAAGTCTTGGCGGTAAAGGAACGGTCGCCATCGGAAAAGACAGGAGCGTCGATTTTAGCGCGAACCTCGAGCGCGTGCCGATACGCGGCTGGCTTCTAGAGAAATGGAAAGAGCATTTGAATGGCAGAGCTTCCGGTAGCGTCCATTGGACGGGAGCTACTCCGAAACTGGAAGATTCATCAGGCGAAGGGGCGTTGCGTGTACTAGACGGACGGGCGGACAACCTTCCGTTTCTGGAAAAACTCACGGAGCTCACGCGTGAAACATCATTCGAGCATCTGGAGCTAACTGATTGGTCGCTCAATTTTACATGGCGGTATCCCAGCATTGAAATCAAAGACATTGCACTTGAAGAGAAAGGGAAATTCCGGGTCGAGGGAGCGATCTTGATCGATCGCCGCACTCTACGAGGCACAATTCAAGTCGGGATCAGCCGCCCCCATCTGGATTGGCTGCCGAACCCAGAAGAAATTTTCAGCCATCAGCAGGGCGGTTATCTCTGGACGACGGTACATCTATCAGGCACGATCGATCAGCCCAAACAAGATCTGAGTCCCCGTATTATCGCGCTCTTCAAGGAATCGCCCGGCGCGTATCTGCAGCTCCTGTTTCGTCAGTTCGAAGGCTGGCTCAGGCGAACATTTGGCGGCGATTAACAGCGTGTTGCGCACACTCAAGGCGTAACGGTTTCTTGAAGTGCCGTTTTGCTTTCTCCCGCTTCCAACATTCGAATGCGCTTCTCGACGTATGGCAATCGAATCATAAGCGTGAGCCCTTCGCCCTGGCTGCTCCCGATGGAGAGTTCCCCGCCATGCTCGCGCACAATTCGACGGACGATTAACAATCCAAGCCCGGTACCAGACGGTTTGGTTGTAAAATAAGGCTCGAATACACGACTCAAGTTCTCTGCCGACATACCCCCACCGGTATCAACGAAACTGACTATGACATGCGTGTCGTCCAGATCGGTGCGAATGCGCAACGTGCCATGGCGCCTCATGGCCTCCAGACTGTTCTTGATCACGTTATAAAACGCCTGCTTCATCTGCTCACGATCCAGGTGAAGGAAAGGCAGATCCGCGCGCAGTTCCTGTTCGACTACTATGTCGCGGTCTTGAATTTCGGGAGTGAAAAAGCGCACGGCTTCCTCAACGAGCGTGTTCACATTCTCCGGATGGAGCCGCGGCTGCGAAGGCCGGATCGCCCGCAGGAACTGCGTGACAATGGAATCGAGCCGGCGGACTTCGGAGCGGGCGACATCAATCGACTGCTGAAGTTCTGCCTTCGCATTGCCATCCAGCTCTCGCGCCTGGCGCTCCATTAATTGTAAATGGATATGCAGCGAGTTCAGCGGATTGCCAATTTCGTGCGCCACGCCTGCTGCCAGCAACGTAAGCGCATTCAAGCGCTCTGACTCGATGGTTTGTTGGGCTGTGCGTCGGCTCTCAGTGATGTCACGCAGGATCATGACGTGTCCGACCTGTCCCGCTATAGCCACGGGACTGCGGCCCGTCTCTTCTCTGACGCCCCGCAGGGGCGTGGCTACGTCCGCTGCTTCACGATGCTCGATCATCAACGGCACGATGTAAAAATTGATGAAGCGATTTTCTGGATAAAAAACCTCCATGTCACGGCTAAGCGGTCCGCCGCTTTGGGTAAGCGATTCCCAATCGAGTCCGCGAACACGTTCGTCGAGCCGTTTGCCGATAGCATCTGCCGCTTCCAGTCCAAACAATTTGCATGCCGCATCGTTCAAATAGGTGACGCGACCGTTTGAATCGGTCACAACGATGCCTTCATGGATCGCATTGAAAACGGTTTCCAAAAAACCTTTCTCCTGGGCCAGGCGCAAAAAGTAGTTTTGAACTTCTTCCGGCCCAATGCGCCCGAGTCGCTCGATTAGTTTCTCAAGAAAACCGGCTTTCATAATGTACGTCGCAACGTCGAATAATTAAGAAGATTACACCGACACACGGGGAGGCTCTTCGTCGGTTTAACTCCGAAAGCTTCCGCGAGCAGGCGATTCAACCAACTCAACTTTTTCTTGCATCGGCCGCACTTCGACAGTCAGCATTTCCACGCGTAGATAATTCAGTACGACTGGCGCAAGGATCAAACCGGGGATCCCCATGAGCCGCTCGCCAATGATCAACGCGATCAAGGTCAGCCATACGGGGTTCCGAATCCGGTCTCCGATGATTTTGCTGTTTAGCAAATACTCAAGCTTGTGAATCGCCACCAGAAACACCAGAGCCCCAATCGCCAATTTCAAGGACACGGTCAACGCGACGAAGACAATGATCGTATTGCTGACCAAGTTGCCGACGATTGGCACAAGACCGCAAAGAAACGTGACGGCAATGAGCAGTGACGCGTGCGGCAGGCCAACAGCGAAGAGAAAAATCGCCGTCAATACCGTGTTGATAAACGAGATCATGATCTGTGCGCCCATGACGGTGGCGAAGCTGCGATAGAAATCGCGGAATCGCGTGGACACTTCATCGCAGCAAATCGAGTAAAGGTTGTTCTTCACGCGATGCGTTCCCCGGTAAGGGTCAAGGCCAGTTTTGAAAAAAAGGCTCCCAGCTGCGACGATTCCAAGCACGCAGAAAGCCAGCGCCGTCGTCGTGCTTCTGGCAACATTAGCGACGTTTCGCAGGTAATGCGCCTCCTGCCCAAGCGCGTCGATGACGACCTGTCTGAGACTTTCAAAATCGGTGAACGGTAACTCGATCTGGCGTTTCTGTGCCCAAGCGCTGGCTGAGGGAATGGAGGTGTCAGCCACATCCGGCAGCGCCAGAATGGCCGCACGCATAAGAAATACCGATGCCGTGGCAATCCCGGCCACAACAACGCCAAACAAGATCAAAGCCAGCCATTTTCTTTTCGTAAGAAAATAAAGCTGGCGCAACGCAAAGTAGGAAAACAGGACGACCAGTAGCGGCACACCAAGGTGCAGAAGACCTGCAAGAATAATCGTGGCAACGAGGACGCCATAGGACAGTCGCGTGGGGGTAATCATGGTTGGCACCTGGTTCCCGAAATGTAGCGCAACCAGGCCGTTTGCGCCGGGAAAATTGCTCTCTCGATCAATCCACCGTCAGGCCTGGTTGCAGGCGACAATGATCGCAGCCTGGACCCGTCATCCCCAGTAGCGCGAGGACCTCGGACAGAGTTCGTTGATCATTCAAGTCAACTTACGTGACCCAGTAGTACTTGTTACGCGGCCTGTCCGGTTTCCTTTTCAGCGCGTTCTTTTAGCGCGGCTTTGCGCGAGAGTTTTACGCGACCTTTGTCGTCAATGCCGATGCACTTGACCCAAATGATGTCGCCAACTTTCGCAACGTCTTCAGTCCGCTTCACTCGAAAATCCGCGAGCTCGGAGATGTGCACTAGGCCATCTTTACCCGGGAAAACTTCGACAAACGCGCCGAATTCCTTCGTCGAGACTACGCGTCCCTGATATGTCTGGCCGATCTCGATTTCACGCGTCATACCGCCGATAATTTCCTTCGCTCGCGCCATGCTTTCGCCGCTGGTGGCGTAGATGTGCACCGATCCATCGTCCTCAATATTAATTTCCGCGCCCGTCTCCGCGACAATTCCCTTGATCGTCTTGCCGCCGGGACCAATAAGCGCCCCGATCTTCTCCGGGTTAATCTTAATTGTCTCGATCCGTGGTGCGTACTTCGACAATTCCGGCCGTGGCTTGTCCAGTGCGCCGCGCATGAAATCGAGAATCTTCGTGCGCGCCTCTTTCGCGCGTTGGATCGCTTCTGCCATGATCTTGTGGCTGACACCAGGGAGCTTCAGGTCGAGTTGAAAACCGGTGACGCCGGCATCCGTTCCGCAAAGCTTGAAATCCATGTCACCAAAATGATCCTCGGAACCAATGATGTCGGTCAGCAATTCGTAGCGTTTTACGCCTGAGCCGGATTGACCATCGCCAGACTCAGTCACGAGCCCGATCGAGATTCCGGCAACCGGCGTTTTCATCGGCACACCCGCATCCATGAGTGCAAGCATTCCCGCGCATACGCTCGCCATGGATGTCGATCCGTTTGATTCCATGATTTCGCTCGAGATTCGGATTGCGTAGCGAAAATCGTTTTCATTTGGCACAACCGGTTCCAGCGAACGCTCCGCCAGCGCGCCATGACCGATCTCGCGTCGACCAGGTCCGCCCGTCCGTCCCGTTTCGCCTACGCTAAAGGGCGGAAAATTGTAGTGCAGAATAAAACGTTTCGATTGTTCCCCGCCGCCGTAAGCATCAAGCATCTGCGCTTCCTCGATCGGCGCCAGCGTGGCGAGCGCGATCGCCTGGGTTTCCCCACGCTGGAAAATAGCCGAGCCATGCGCACGCGGAAGAACGCTAACTTCGCAACTGATCGACCGTAAATCCTGGTAGCCGCGACCATCGACGCGTTTCTGCTTTTCTAGAATGCTGACGCGAAACGCCTTTTTTTGGACGTAATCGAATGCCTGAGAGATCGCAAAGGGATCAGCCTCTGGATGTTTTTCCAGGATCGCAGTCTTCACTTCCTCACGCAATGCATCGATCGCCTTAGCACGTGCTGTCTTTCCTTCGGTGTAAAGCGCCTCTTCGATCCGGTCGCCCGCAACCCGGTAGGCGATATCGAGCAACTCCTGGTTCACCTGGAGCAACTGCGACTCGCGCTTGGGCTTGCCCACCATCGCAGCCAATTCCTTTTGAACCCGAATCATCTCGCCCGCGTGCCCGTGCGCGAACTCGAGCGCTTTGACGAACTCGGCTTCCGGCAGTTCCCTGGCCGAGCCCTCGATCATGATTACATCATTTTCGGTGCCCACATAAACAAGATCGAGGTCGCTCTCGGCACGCTGCGTGTGCGTCGGATTTGTGACGAACTCGCCTTTCACGCGGCCGACGCGCACGGCACCGATTGGACCGGCAAACGGAATATCCGAAACACACAGCGCGGCAGATGCGCCGTTGATCGCCAGAATGTCGGGATCATTTTCGCCATCGGCACTAAGCAAAATCGAAATGATCTGCGTGTCGTAAAAATATCCTTGCGGAAAGAGTGGCCGCAGAGGGCGATCGATCATGCGTGAAGTGAGCGTTTCCTTTTCCGTGGGACGACCTTCACGCTTGAAGTAGCCGCCCGGAAATTTTCCCACTGCCGCCGCTTTTTCGCGATAATCGACCGTGAGCGGGAAATAATCCTGGCCCTCCTTGATTGTCGTAGCCGAGACAGCGCTGGCCAGCACCATGGTGTCGCCGCAGCTGACGACGACCGCGCCGTCGGCGAGTCTGGCGATTTTACCAGTTTCGATTGAGATTGGAGTGGCCCCAATTTGGGCCGTGACCTTTTTTTGCATTTTACTTTTCCTGGATGTGCAAGTTCCAGGCCGGTCACCCTGACTGTAGGTTTTAAACCCGTACGAGGATTGCTCGCAGCGGCGAGCTCCACGATCCGAAACTAAAACCTAAAATCCAAGGTGATCACTGCGCCTGGATTGCTGTTTCTATTCTATAGTTAATTTACTTCCGGCTTCGAGCAGTTCAAACGGTTGGACACGAAACCAATGACCCGCGTTATTTGCGTAGGTTTAATTTGTCGATCAGCTTTTTGTAACGATCGGCTTTTGTTTTACTCAAATAATCGAGCAAACTCCGACGTTGCGCGACCATCTTAAGCAGGCCGCGTCGTGAGGAGTGATCTTTGCGGTTGATCTTGAGGTGTTCGGTCAAATGCTCGATCCGGCGGGTGAGAAGTGCGACCTGCACATCCGCGCTGCCAGTATCTTTCTCATGCAGTTGGAACTCCTTAAGACCCAACGTTTGGTTGCTCTCTGCCATAACAAAGCTGCTAATCTAGACGAAGACCTCATTTTAGCAACCGCACATCTATTCGGGTCCTGCGGCATTGGTGCCATTCGCAACCAGCTCTTTTTCGCGTTTGCCGTCGTACCACAGACGCAGTTTCACGCGTGAGCGCACCGCGCGAGGTCCGCCGACGATTACGCCAAAGAAATTTCGTAGAAACTGTTTAGCTGGGTACATCCGCAATTTCCGCCCTGACGTGACAATCGGTTCGCGCAGCACCTTGAAGCGCCCCAGTTTTCTTAATGCGAGACTAAAATAAACCTCTTCGCCGGCAAAGTATTGCTCATCGAAACCCCCAATTGCTTGGAACTTGCGTCGCGTAGTAAAAAGAAAAGCGCCTGCCCCGAGATTGAGCCCAAAATAAAGTGTGCCAAACGCATGCAACAGAACGCGCCCCCAAATAGGAATCATTCCATCCAGCGACACGCGCGCGCTCCCGCCGGCGAAACCGGCTTCCAATGCAGCGATCGCTTCAGTGACATGCGATCGGCTAATTCGCGTATCGGCATCAACGAAGAACAGGTATTCGCCCCGTGCCGCGCGTGCGCCAGCGTTTCGCGCGGCCGCGATCTGACGTCGATGAATTGAAACGACTCGGCCGCCAGCTTGCTCGGCGATTTCTGGCGTCGCATCTGTCGACGCATCATCAACTACGATGATTTCGACCGGCTGAGCCGCACCAGATGCCGCAGCCCGAATCGCCGCAAGTGTTGAGGAAAGCTCAAGCTCTTCGTTGTAGGCTGGGACGATAAATGAAATCATCACTTCTTTCGCTTGGGATCCACTGCCGTCGGTAGCTCAAATGCAATCTCAACCTCGTAACCATCTAAATCTTTGAAAAACAAATACGGTTCACCCGGGCAAAACTCGCCCTTGTCCAGAATCTCTCCGCCCGCCGCCGTGACTGCTCTGGCAGCCGCGTTAATGTCTTTTGGATTGACAAGACGAAAACCAAAATGCGCAACGCCGCCTACTTTGCCGGTTCGCGGTGCGCTTTCATCGAAGACAAGAATATCTCGCGCCCCGGGCGTTTGCGCCTGAATCCAGCCGTCTTGGTCGTAAACTTTAATCACGCCGAAGAGTTTCCGGTAAAACTCGAACGATTGTTTAGCATTCTTCACCGCGAGCGCAATGTGTGTGAGCCCGTACGTTCTAATCATCGATTTTCCCTCTATGCGTTTTGCTGCTGTCGTGCAATTGACCAGCTGTTTAGTGCTACTTCGTTCTGGCGTAGAGCAGCGAATCAAGAAGCCCTCCGTCTTTGATGACGTTGTTCTTGAGGCGCGCTTCGAAAATGAAATCGGCCTTTTCCAGCACACGCGCCGAAGCTGGATTGTTTGCGAACGGCTCTGCGTAAATTCGACGGAGCGGAAGATTTTTGAAGCAGAAATCCGTGAAAGCCACAACTGCCTCAGTCATGATGCCTCGTCCCCAAAACTTCTCGCCGAGCCAGTAGCCTAGTTCCGCCGTATGACTATGCACGTCGCGCCCGGGCCGAATGCCGATACCGCCAACAGCCGCGCCGCTTACCTCGATGCAAAAATTTGTCACCGGCTGCGCAGTCGTCGCCGTTCGCAAAAACTCATGTGCGTCATCGATGGTGTAGGGATGCGGAAAAAGATCGCGCAGCGCGAGCCAGACTTTTCGGTTGTTCGCGTGCTTCGCGAGTGACTCCGCGTCATCCACTCGCCACGGGCGAATCGTGCAGCTCTTCAGAACGAGCTGCATCGACTATTTCGTGTCGAATTTGATGCCGGCCTTCTGGACTTCGCCATATGGCAAAAGCCAGACGAGCGATTCATCGTGAAGATCAACAACCTGGATGCGGTTGCCCCACGGATCACGAAAATCGCAGCGAAATGGTGGCATCAGTTTGAGCTTATATTTTTCCGTGAGCTTCTTGCGAATCTCACCAATCTGCGCTTCGTCGCGAACCATGATCCCGAAATGGCGAAGATTTGCCGCTTGCACCTTTTCCACCTCGAAAATTGCGAGGAACTGATGCTCGCCCAATTTGAAAAAGGCATCGCCTTCGCCGCCACGCATCTGTTCGAGATTGAAAACGTCCTTGTAAAACGCCACCGCCTTTTCGATGTCGTCCACTTCGATGGCCACATGATTGCATCCATAAACTTGCACGCTCATATCTCAGCTTAGCCGAAAAGGACCGCGTGCACCCGGCACTTTTTTTTGCGGGACAGGCAGCGCTCCACAGGATTGTAATGAGTAAACCGTTACGTGACACTGCGCGGAACCGAGTCTGCCTAGCCCAAAAATTCCTTGATCCATGCGCCACCCACTTCCAACAGCAGCGACCCAAAAGCGCTCCGCCGCCGAACCCATTCTAATAATTTTCTTCAGCGCGGTAGCGCTCCTCGTCCATCTCTTAACAAATGGGCGCTATGGTTATTTTCGCGACGAGCTCTACTACATCGCCTGCGGGCGGCACCTCGCTTTCGGATACGTCGACCAACCTCCGTTGTCGATCCTGCTGCTACTACTGAATGAAGTTCTCCTTGGCAACTCACTGCTTGCGATTCGCCTTTTTCCAGGGCTAGCAGGCGCGGCGACAGTTGCAATTACTGGTTTGATCGCACGTGAACTTGGCGGACGAGGATGGGCAATTGCGCTCAGCTGCGCGGGCTCGCTCTGTGCGCTGTTCAATTTGGCTGTCGGCAATTTTTTCTCCATGAACGCGTTTGAGCCGCTGTTCTGGATGGGATGCATTTATCTGCTGGTTCGGATTATCAACGGTGGCTCACCGAGCTTATGGCTTTGGTTCGGCGTGTTGCTGGGACTCGGTCTCGAAAACAAACATTCCACGGCATTTTTCGCCGCTGGGATTTTCGTTGCACTGGTGCTCACGCCGGAGCGCCGTCATTTCGCCGAAAAATGGATTTGGTTTGGTGGCCTGATTACGTTTGCCATCGCCTTGCCGAACATTCTATGGCAAGCGCGACATCATTGGCCCACGGACGAGCTGCTGAGCAATATTGCTCACAGCGACAAAAACGTCGCTCTCAGCCCAGCTCAATTCGTCGTGCAGCAGGTTGTTTTCATGAATCCGGGAACACTTCTGCTATGGCTCTCCGGGTTAATCTGGTTGTTCGGTTCGCGCGACGGCCGACGCTACCGAGCGCTCGGAATCATCTATCTGGCCATGCTCGCCGAGTTCATCATTTTACATGGCAAAAGCTACTACCTCGCGCCCGCGTATCCGATGCTCTTTGCAGCGGGAAGCGTGGCCGCAGAGCGCGTTTTTGCTAACCGATTGAAATGGTTCAAACCGGGATTGCTCGTCCTTATCCTCGCGACCGGCGCGCTACTTGCGCCATTGGCCGTGCCGATTTTGGCGCCCGCCAAACTTGTCGCGTACATGCGAACCATTGGCCTGCAACTGCCGCGCACTGAAACGTCGCATACCGCTCCGCTTCCCCAGATTTTCGCGGACCAATTTGGCTGGGAAGAAATGGTCGCATCAGTCGCGCACGTTTATCATCACTTGCGTCCCGAAGACGAGAAACGCGCTGCCATTTTCTGCCAAAACTACGGCGAAGCTGGTGCAATTGATTTCTTTGGTCCCAAGTTTGGGTTGCCACCGGCGATTTCCGGGCATCAGAATTATTTTCTCTGGGGACCGCGGGATTGGACTGGCGAAGTTCTATTGGTTCTCGACACACACGACGACGATGAGCGCCAGCAATTCGCTTCAGTCGAAGATTTGGGTCAAATTGTGAGCAGTCCCTGGGCAATGCCTTTCGAGCGTCGGACGCACGTTTATCTCTGTCGCGATTTAAAGGTTAACGTGCAAGAGTTCTGGCCGCGCGTAAAAAAGTGGCTGTAAGCCCGAACACTTTCGAAGCTAATCGCGAACGGTCTTCATCCCCTGCCGGGCGATCCGGTCGATCAATTGCCCATAGGGCAAGCCCGCTTTTCCAGCTGAAAGCGCAAAGTCCTCGTCGTCTGCGAGAATAGGATTCGGGTTGGCCTCGATAAAGTAAACGTCGTTAGCCGATGTAAGCCGCAGATCGATGCGCGCGTAGCCGTCGATGGTGAGCAAACGATAAATGCGTTTGCACGTCTCTTGGATGTGGGCGACGAGCTGCGGATCAAGGTCTTCGGCGAACTGATTCTCCAATCCCCAGCGTTTGCGGTACTCCTCGTCCCACTTCGCCTTGAAGGTCGCAATCTTTGGCTCGTTAGGCGGCACTTCGCGGAAAACCAGCTCGCGGATTGGAAACACTGTCAGCCGCAAATTTCCCATCAAACCCACGTAGAGTTCGCGGCCATCGATGTATTCCTCGGCAATAGCGTCGCTGGTGTATTTCTCGTGAATAAAAGCCACCCGCTCGCGGAATTGCTCGTCGGTATCGACCAACGACGCCTGCGAAATGCCGTAGGACGCTTCTTCCTTCACCGGCTTTACCAAGATTGGAAACTTGAGCTGCTTCGGCCGCGCGATGCGCTGGCCGCGCGGAATGACGACGAAATGCGGCACATGGATCCCGTGATAATGCAGGATTTTTTTTGATATGCCTTTGTCTTTGCAAAGCGTAAGGCCAGTCGAGCCGCAGCCGGTAAACGGTAGACCTTGCATTTCGAAAAACGAAACGATGTTCTGATCGAATCCGGGGTTGTTCCTGAACTGTTCGACCAGGTTGAAAAGAACGTCAGGCGCGAAGGTTTCCAGTTTTTGGCGCACAAGATCAACATCATCGTAGATGGCGAGGTGCTCTGCCGTGTGACCGAGCGCGCCGAGCGCAGCCATGACATCCGCTTCAGTCTTCCAGTCCTTCGTCTTCATTTCTTTGGTGAAGTCCTGATCGAGCGTGGTAGGACTTGTGCCGTCGAAAAGCACGAGAACTTTCAGTTTCTTCTTCACGTTATTTCGTGCGCTTGAATTTACCGGTAAAAAGATAATTCATCACGAGCGTGGTAATAAAAGCCGAGACGCGAAAATCCTGTTGGGGATCGTCATTGAGCACGTGAAGCCCGAGTTGGTCGCAGCGGCGTGTCAGCCGGGCAAGAAGCTGGTTCACCCGGAACTTATTCTCGTTCGTCCATTGGCAGACGGCATTCAATAATCGTCGCCGCCGCCGTTGCAGATACACGCTCGCTTTGATTCCTGCCGGTGCCGCGAACAGCTGCCGCAAATCGGCGTCGTAGAAATCCGGATACGTATCTTCGTAGAGCTTTCGCTTGCGCGCGTAATAAGTCTTGAGTTTGACGTTCAAGCAATCGTAATCGGCGACGCGATACTCGGGCATGTGAACTGGTGGCATGCCCACCAACGAGCGCATTAACTCATCGACGTATTCCAGTTTTTGGAGCGCCCTCCAGCGCGCGTAACGCTTGCGCCAATCGAGATCGGGCGTAAGCCAGACCGCGAAAGTCTCTGCGAAATCCTCGTCGGGATGGCTCTGCGCGTACCAGTCCTCGAGATGCATGACGTAGCTGCGGCTGAACGGGCGCGGCCGGTAACTGTCCGGCGTTTCATCACGTGAAGTTTGCCCGAAGAGCTCCTGCCATTTTTTCTTCCGAGTAAGGCGGTACGCATACATGTAAGCGTGACCCGCTTCATGTCGCATCAACTTCATGAACCACTCCGGCGTCCCTCCCTCGACCTCAAGCATCATCGTCCGCTCCAAGGCCCTCAGCCGGTCATGCACGAGAAAAAACGGAATAAAAATCGCCGGGATGCCGATCGGCACAAACCATTCGTCGCCGATATGAGTTGGCGGATGAAACACCAATCCACGCGCCGACAGTTCGTCGTAGAGCTTTCGGATGAGCGGTTCGAGCGTTGTGCCCTTAAGCTGCAAGCCAAGCGTGGAGATGCGGCGCTCGAGAAGTTCCTCGTCGCTCAATGATGCCCAATCGGCAACGTCCATCTCGCCCACCGTATAGTCCGCGCGAGACGCTGTCACGCCGATGTCTCACAAAGGCAAATCATCCGCGAAACCTTAAATTCGTTTCCAGCAGAGGCCTGAGGATCTATCTCGTTAGGCGGATAGGAGTTCCGCCATGGTTGGGAAGGGATGTTGGCCGTCTACTATCTCGCCGGTAAGTCGTCCGGATCGCCGACGCCATGATGTGATCAATTGACAAGCAGCCCAACTTGTCTATTAAAGTGCCCGGCTCGCCACATCGAGTCGTTGTCAAAAGTCCCGCGTCCCTAAGGGCTAGCGCGCCGGGGCTGTTCCGAATCCGAAGTTAAAGCTGCATTCTGCGGCTTTCGGCATCGAGAATGGCATGCTCCACCCGAGACTCGACAATATCGGAGCAACGCCGGAACACCATGAAGCTATCTTACACAGTCATATTTTTGTTATCGTTGGCATCAGCCGCTTTCGCGCGCGAAGAGTCAATCCTGGCGCGTGTTACCAGTTACTGGGCAGGTGAGGGCCCTAAATACGCCAGTACCGGCCGACGACTATGCGCCGGACATTGTGCCGTCGATCCAAAGCGAATTCCGTACGGCAGTAAAGTGATCTTTCCGGATCGTGCCTGCACCGCGGTCGACACCGGAGCGGCGGTCGTTAGTCGCAAAGCGGCTCGTCTATGCGGACGGACTGCGAGCCAACTCAAGGCCATCGTGGTCGACCGATTTTTTGAAACAAAGCGAGAGGCGATGGCGTGGACGAGCGCGCATCCGCACTTCATGACGCTTCAAATTGTCCGGCCGGGATCTCACACAGAACCATCCGGGGCTATAGTTAATTGAAAATAAAGATCGGATTGCTTCTACCAGCGCGAGAGGCGTTTACGACTGAGACCGAGACGCATTACTGGACAGGCGCGCAAACGACTGTACATAAATACAGATGAAAACGATCAACGCGCCAATTCGCGCTGCCCGCCGGAGCGGGTGCGGCGAATAAAGGCTCGTTAGATTTCGCCAAGTTGGAGCCCGCACTTCGCGGTACCACACTGGTCGAATCTCGCCACGCGCGGGTTTTTGCGTCGGTCCTCTCGAACTGCACTCGAGAACCACACTTAACAGTTTAGAAATTTATGAAACCAACATCTCAAATTAGTGACACGCAGCGCGGCTCGCGTCGCGACAACCGCGCGTGGCATAGTCACCAGAGTTTTCCGTCAACGGATTACAACTATCGTCCGACTGCGGAGACCCAAGTGAGTTCCTTCGCCGGTCAGCCGTTCACGAAGGCGCCGACCTTTCACAAATTAAGCAGTGAATTCTTGGGCGCAGAAACAAGTCGGGATTATATCGCCGAGCTCTTCTTCTTCGTTCTGATTACTGGGATCGCTGCTTGGCCCGTCATGTCAATGCTCATCGCAGTGGCTCGCCTGATCAGGAGTTACTAAGAGAGGGAAAAGATCATCTCAGCGAGGCGCCGAGACCAGCAACCGAGCCCGTAAATTTGTGCAACTGTGCGTGGTTAGCGAAAAACGTCGGTCGGCGTTCCTTCCGAAGTCGGCGGGAAATTACAATTTCGCGTAAACGCCTAGGAGAGGACGGCGCGATGGGATTTTCGAGCGGAAATCGCTGACGAAACCGTCCCTGGTGCGGATCTCGACATGACCGACGCTACGAGCGGTCCCATACACGAGCACCGAGCCGACCGGCGCGGAAAACGGATCTGTTACAGGC
>JBKPDP010000014.1:0-6152 GCA_046727935.1 Verrucomicrobiota bacterium
CGGGATCACGCCGCCGAAGGTGCTGCAGACCCCATAGCCCTGGTCATCCGTCATGATGAGCAGGATGTTGGGCGCGCCCTTGGGTGGCACCACCGTTGGCGGCCACCATGGCTTGGAATCCGTGGCGGTATCTTTGATCACACCGCCGAATTTCGGATCAGGCGGTGGGAGTTGTTTTCGGTCAATGGTGGTCGTGGCACCTGGCGAGCCGGGCGTGCCGGTGGTTTGAATTTCTGCTCTTGCGGAGGGCGCAATCGCCGTCACCGCGAAAGCGAGCATTCCGCTAAGAAAGATCTGTTTTGCTGATTTCATAGGTGCTGATGTAGTTGGTGGTTGCTTCTCTGATCCCCGTCAAGAAGCGCAAATTTATCGGGACCTCGTGGGAGTGGCTATAGGACTTTAGGGCAATGGCTGTATTAGAGAGAGAAGTTACAACGTTACATGGTTACATCGTTGAAGCGTTGGAGCGTTACAATGTTAAATGGTTAAAGCACCGTTCTCTAATACGGCCCCGGCCCTCCCATTGGTCCCCATGCTCCGAAGCCCGCTCCCCAGCCGCCCCATAAACTCCACTGCATTTCCGCATCCTGGTACATCTCGGCAGTTTCCAGGTTCTCCTGGGCAAGTTTATTTGTGGCACGGAGCTGCTGGTAAGCCTGGTATTCCTTAGGTCTACCAACATAGGCGCGGTTGTTAGCTGGGTCTGGGAAAATATAGTAGGTTTTCCCGCCTTTCTGAATCATGGTTACCTTGCCCGGCGCAAGGTTCTGAAGCTTTTGTTGCTGCGTAGGTGTCTTGGGAGTGATCACCTTAAACCCGGAAGCCACCAGTATGCTCTCTTTGTTCTGTGTGTTGGTTTGTGTGGTGGCGCAGGCGACGAAGAGTGTTGTACATGCAGCTGTGACACTGCAAAGGAGGACAGGTTTTAATGGCTTCATAGTTGTATCTGGTTGTTGATAATAAGTTCCTAACGAATCGCTTCAGAAGGTAATTCCGGTGGTGATTTGCGGACCGTGAGTGATGGTGTCGAAAAGAAAACCGTTGTTGTCGTAGTCGACACTAAGCGCTCGATAGCCGATCTCGGTGAAGATGCAATGGGTGAGGTTGATCCCCACCACGCCCTCGACTTCCCACATCAACTCAGAACCAACATCGAAACCTCCGATCTCGCCCCGAGCAGCGGTATAAAACACTTTATTAAAATTGTAGCGGCCACGGAGTCCGATGTATGGATCGAACCAGTACTCGTCTCGTGCGAAAGTTCGGTTCAGCGCCTTATCCAGGCGAAATGCGAGTTGATTCGCGATTCGCGCCTTTGCTGCATTTACTACTCTGTCGACAGCGGCCCGGCGGGCGACGCCCCTCGCCACGAGCGCATCTACGCGTGCCCGCAGCTCAGCTTTTTTTAGCTGGACAAACTGCTCAACCCGTTGAGCAATGTCTTCTCGTATACGCCCACCCAACGGAGCGATGGGAACAGTTGGCCTGCGTTGTTCGCCGCCTAACGAGTTGTCGATCCGGTTGGTGATGTCTGTGCGGATTTTGTTCTTGAGCCTGGCAATAAAGTCGCTGTTGGAAATGTCCGCATTCAGACGGTCACGCAAAGCCGCGCTGATGTTGTCAACGAATTGTACGCTCGCCTCACCGATCGCGACGGTATCCCTCTGCAAAGTGAGCCGTTCGTATAAGTTCGTGTAATGCGAGCCGGTTGTCAGGTCGAGTGACCAACGCGGTTGGTTGATGAACCGCCAGCTCAACCCGCCGTCAGCCAAGTATTGATCCACTCTCACGTCTACTTTCTGAATCAGTCCGTTTACGTCGGCGCTGTCAGAAAGACTCATGTAGATCAACTCACCGTATATACCGAAGGGACCCTTGTCTGCCTCGGCCCGCATCGCGAAGATCATATCGAGGTGGCGCAGAATTTCGCCGAAGTCGATATCCACGTCAGCGTCGATCCCGCGGAATCCGGTTGTGCCGTCCAAGCCCGGCATCCAACCAGGCACTGCAATCGTAAAATGCCAGGGTTCGCTTTGTGTGATTGTTGGCGGCGCGGCTTCCTTGGAAGTCGTGTACGGCTCAGGTCCGGCGAAAAGGGGTGGTGCCGAAAGGACGGCCGCTACCAACACAGCCCCTGTAAAGAAGAACCATTTTAATCTCATGTCGCCGACGTCGAAATCCGAGAAAAAAATAACTAGTTATTAATCGATCCTCATGATCTTGGAGCCTTGGAGCCCAAGGCCAGCCATCAGAAGAAAATTCGTTACTAGGTCTAGAAGTGGAGCCGCACACCTGCACCCAGCAAATGCTGTTTCAGATCGCGATCTTGATTAGTGTCGATCTGGGTGCTGGTATAATTCAGGAACTTATATTCAAGGAAGGTGCTGAGCTTCGGGGTCCAGTAGTAGTCTGAGCCAGCAACTATCTGCCACGCCAAATCCGCGTGACTTTGTCCCCCGCCAGTGTTGATAGGGACTCTACCAGTTACGGGATCTACGACTTCGGTCCCGGCGGACTCAGCAAAGTAAATGCCGACCCCCGCGCCGACATACGGCTGGAATCTTTGGTTTCCAGGTGCGAATCGCAAGATGAAGTTCCCCATGAACGCGCCCGTATTGATCCAAGTCGTCACGTCGCGCTGTGCCAAGACGTTACCGAACGGGTCCCTTAAGGTGAAGTCAGCGCCACCCCTGAATCCGTTGTAAAAGAAGTCGCCTTCAAGAGTCGGACGAACTACGCCATTGAGAAAAACGTAACCGAGTTTGAGTCCGCCGAAAAAGCCGACGTCATTTTTTGGGTCCACCTCAAGACTATATCCGAAAAAAGGTGAATTCGGATTATCGTCTGTAAAGGTTCTGTCGTCGCCCCGGTTCTGGTAAATATTCGCGCCCATGTCGATCGCCCCGTAAAAACCGGTTCCGTAAAGTGGCGGTGGCGGCGGGGCGACCTCCTTGTATGCGACGGGCTCCCCCGCTTGCAGGGAGACGGTTAAAAGTCCTACCAAGACTGCTGCTGAAATGGATAATCTTGTCATTAGGGGCATCATTCAGCGACGGCAGTCTGATTGTCTATAGGACTTAAGTCGTACGTCCAAACTACTCCATCATCGACCGTGCCCTCGGTGCAAACGATGTCAGGGTCTGCGACCAGAGCACATTCGTCATGAGCTCCTGGAACGTCGGGGGAGGCGTCAATAAAGGTATGAGCTGGACATTCAAGTGCGTTGAACCAGACATAATCATTTTCACTTCTCGCGGACGATGTTGCACTCACGACCTCTGGGGGTGGGCGGTCGACACCTGTGTATCGCCGAATCGCTTCTCGGGGCCGATAATCCCACCCCGATGTAGTTCGCGGCACGCTTTTGTTTACGCGCCCTCTTGGCGTTTCGGCGGCCTTGTTCCAGTTAAACAAAGCATACGCCGCTCCACCTAACAAAATGCCGACGATGCCAAGCAGCATGATGGCCAACAGGCCAAAATGATTTCCCAGAAGATAACTTCCACATAAACCAGCGAGAAAACAGATAATGATGAATGCGATGATCCATCGCGCATCTCGTTTCGCGGTCAGGAATACGCCTGGGTCGTACTTGGGGAAGTAAATTCTCATCCAGTGGGAGTGAGTGCGAGGCGAACGGCCGTGAGGAGTTCTTCGTCGTCAAAAGGTTTGGTAAGGAATGCCGATGCTCCGGCATTCAACGCCGTCAAACGAACGCGCGGATCATCTTTCCCGGTGAAGACGATTACTCGCGTTGAAGGCGACAGCTCCTGGAGCCGCGATTGAACTTCCAGACCGCTCATTAGCGGCATCCATACATCAATTACTGCCGCGGCGGTTCGGTGGATTTTGGCATAAAGCAAGAACTCCTCCGGGTCGCTAAACTGTTTCACACACCAGCCGGCCGAAGAGAGCAACCGGCCGACCGCCTTCAGTACGGACGGATCATCGTCGAGCAGGCAGACAACATCGGTAATTGGGTTATCCAAAGTGAACTAAGGCTACGCCCGGTGTTCGCCAAACGTAAATTAGACCTTGGTCTCATATCGTGCTGAAGGAGCAATGCCCGTTTTTTCGACCAAACGCACAAGTTCGGCAACGGAAGCAACGCCTAGTTTCTGCATCATCCGACCGCGATGAACTTTTATTGTCTTCTCCGCAGTCCCAAGTTCTCCAGCAATCTGCTTGTTCAACATGCCTGTCACAACAAGCTGCATCACTTCAAACTCACGCGGCGTTAATAGATCAACCAGTTGATGGGCTTTGGTTTTGTCTGCGCTCCGCCGCCGCTGCTCCGCGGACCTCATCAGAGCCCGCTCGACACATTGAAGCAACTCGTCATCTCGAAACGGTTTCGGAAGAAAATCTACCGCGCCCGCTTTCATTGCCCGAGCACACATCGAGATGTCGCCGTGGCCGGTAATAAAGATAAGCTGCTCCTCTCGGTGACGCTGAATCAAAGTTTCCTGCAAATCCATCCCGTTGAGACCCGGCATCCGCACATCGACAATTACACATGCCGGTCCGGCGTGCGGCTCGCGTTTGAGAAAATCCAATGCCGACTCAAAAATTTCGCTCTTGTACCCGGCTGAGCGGAGCAATCGCATCAGACCTTTTCGCACCGACTTGTCGTCGTCGATCGCGAAGATCATGGTGTTTCGAGGGATCATATAGACGAAGCCGCAGCGCTTGCCGGAAGAATAAAATGAAACCGCGCGCCGCCGTCCTCAACATTCTCGGCCGCGATTGTGCCACCGTGTGATTCGATGATTGAACGTACGATCGCGAGGCCCATTCCTAATCCTTTTGTCTTCGTCGTGAAGAATTGTTTGAAAACACGCTCCCGCGCCTCCTCGGGAATGCCGGACCCGTAATCGCGCACGCTCGTGCGAATAGAGCCGTCACCGTTTCGCCCGGTAACGATCACGACTTTACGGTGGTTAATCGGTGTGTCGCTCATCGCGTCAAAGGCATTGATAATCAGATTGAGCAAGACCTGCTGCAGTTGAACCGCGTCCGCTTCGATCTCCGGCAAATTCGGCTCAAGCAAAGTCTCCAACTGGCAGGATTGAAGCATTGCATTCGGATTTACCATGCGGACCACGTTTATTACAAGATCGTTCAGATTCACTCGCTGCCGGGCTCGGACTTCTTTTCTTACCATCCCCTGAAGGCCGCGAATCACGTCGCCGGCGCGGCGTCCATCAGCGATGATGTCTCCGAACAGGTCGCGAAGTTCGCCAAGATCGACATTGCCGCGATCGATAAAGCGCTGCCCGGCGCTGGCATTACTTGTGATTCCCGAGAGCGGCTGATTCAGTTCATGGGCAATGGATGCCGCTAATTCACCCATCGCTGCCACTCGGCTGAGATGGCCGAGCTCTTCGCGGTGCTGGGCCGCTTCCAGTTCCGCCTGTTTTCGAGCGGTGATGTCTATGCTGATTCCTAGAAGTCGCGACGGCTTGCCATAGGAATCTAGATGCACGCTTCCGCGCGCCGCCATCCAACGTATAATCCCGTCCGGCAGAACTAGTCGATACTCAGCATCGTAATCTTTACCCGTGTGGATGGCTTCCTCAATTACTTGTCGAATGCGATTGCGATCATCGGGCTGCAGCCGTGCAAAAAAGTCATCGAGTCCGATTTTTCCCGAAGTCGGCCATCCCAAAAGAGCGCGTCGCGCATTGGTGGCCCAGATCTCATCTTTGCTCAGGTCCCACTCCCAAATCCCCAAATTGACTGCGTCCGCAACCAGTCGCATCCGTTCTTCGCTCTCTCTGAGTGCCACGTCTTTATCTATTAATTCAGTGACGTCCACGCACGATCCAATGTAGCCGGCGAAATTTCGTTGTGCGTCATAGCGCGCCACGCCTTGGTCCGAAATCCAGCGATACTCACCATCGTGACGTCTCAGCCGGTATTGCATAACGAACGGCTGGCGCGCATCGAATGCCTCAGTGTAAATCTTGAGACACCTTTGCAGGTCATCCGGGTGCACGCCGTCAGCCCAACCATTTCCCATTTCCTGCTCCAAGCTACGGCCAGTAAACTCCAACCAGGGTTTGTTGAAAAAATTACAGAGTTTGTCCGGGCCCGCCATCCAGATCATCACCGGCGCGGTGTCGGCCATGGTACGAAAACGAGCCTCGCTC
>JBKPDP010000015.1:0-33799 GCA_046727935.1 Verrucomicrobiota bacterium
CGGCACTGCCTATTACATGATTCCCAAAGTGATCGGTCGGCCGGTGTACAGTTATCATTTGGCGACGATCGGCTTCTGGACTTATGCACTGTTCTCGAGCTGGACCGGGATGCAGCGCCTCGTTGATGGACCGTTCCCAGCCTGGATGGTCACAGCCAGCATCGCGGCCACGATCCTCACGCTGATTCCGGTCGCCACCGTGGGGCTTAATCATCACATGACGATGCAAGGTTATTTTCCGCTCATGCGTTACAGCCCGACGCTTCGTTTTACCGTGTTCGGTGCGATGTCTTACACGGTCTTTAGTTTGGTAGGTGTCTTGATTTCGCTGCGCTCCGTGGCCCGCTACGTAAATTTTACTCAGGCAAGCGTTGCGTATTCGCATCTCGGTCTTTACGCATTTTTCACGATGGTGATTTTCGGCTCAATGTATTACATTGTGCCGCGACTGATTGGACGCGAGTGGCGCTACGGGTCGTTGATCAAACTGCATTTCTGGGCATCGGCCTACGGCATTGGGCTGATGACACTGATGCTTCTCGCCGGCGGCTTTCTTCAAGGCGCAAACATGGAAAATCCCTCACTCGCTTTCAGTGAGAGCGTCGAAACGATATTGCCTTACCTGCGCGGGCGCAGCCTATCCGGCATTTTGCTGACAGCGTCGCACTTCATTTTTGCGTATCATTTTGGATTGATGCTGCTGGGCTTGGGCCGTAAATCGACCGTGCCCACATTTCTTAACCCAGTGGAAGCTGAAGGTGCTGAAGCGCACATATGAAAGGACTCGCCCCTCTTTTCCTCGGCATCTTCGGGACGTTTGCGTTCTCCTGGGTAGGATTGACACTGATCCCCAATTGGCAAATCGGACACCTTAATCCTCAATCTGACGAGGAAGGGACAGACATCTATCCGATGCCGCAATCGGGAATGGTCACGCGCGGCGCGCGCGTTTACGCGGCGAATGGCTGTATCTATTGTCACAGCGAGCAGGTGCGCGCCGATTATGCGGGCTCCGATATCGAGCGGAAATGGGGTAATCGCCGCAGTGCGCCTCGCGATTACATTTTCGAACGACCCGTTTTCCTAGGGAAGATGCGCATGGGCCAGGACCTTGCCAATATCGGCACCCGTGCGCCGGCAGAACAAGAAAGTCCTCCACCTGCGAGCTACCCCCCAACACAAGGAGCGGCGGTCTCTAGTCCGCCGCCTCCAGCAGCGGGTTCGCCTTCACCGGCGAACTCGCCTGGAGTAGCTCCTGCTGCGTCACCCGGTTCGCCGGCAGCGAAAGCGCCAGCGAGCGCCTCTCCAGCGGTTTCTTCAAGTTCGCCTTTGCCCAAGGTGCCTGCAGCTGCGGGTCCCAGCACGGGTATCGCTTCGCCTTCTCCAGGAGCAGTCGCTGCGGCAACTCCAGCTGCGTCACCACCTTCAGCGGGCCCACCGTGGCCCGAGCAGACGGCGGGCCTGCCATCAATGTACTCCGCTGCGTGGCATCATGTGCATCTTTATTCGCCGCGCAGTATCAACATCGATTCAAACATGCCGTCCTATCGTTTTCTTTATCAAGCGCGCCGCATCACTGACGCCCGTTCCTCGGACGCGTTGCAGCTTACCGGCTCCGACGCCCCGCGTGAAGGATGGGAGATTGTTCCAACTTATGATGCGAAATGTCTTGTGGCATACATGATGTCGCTTAATCAATCGCATCCATTGAAAGACGTCAGGTCGGCCGGTGCGGCAGCAGCGGCTTCACCTTCGCCAGCGCCCGGAGGCCAACCAGCAAAATGAACGAAAACACACCAACACCGGAGCCGCGTTCCAGCCAGGGGATGGATTACAGCGAATTCGCTGACGTCCAGGAAGTGCACGCTGCGGTGCAGCGTGAGAAACGCGAGCCGCGCGTCGGTCGTGAACCGCTTTCCATTTGGCTGATCGCAGTGTACGGCCTGGCAGTATTTTTTGGCGGCGCTTATCTCGGCCGTTACTCGGGAAATTTTAGCGGTGAAGCGCTTGATCCATACGGCGGTGAAATGCCCACGATGAAAAAAGCTGCCGGACCGCAGGGCGCCCAACAGGCGGCGGAACTTTCGCCGCGCGATCGCGGCAAGAAGATTTTCGCGGCCAACTGTCAGACATGCCACCAGGCAAATGGCCTCGGCGTGGCAGGCCAGTATCCGCCTTTAGCTGGTTCGGAGTTTACAACCGGCGGCTCGCGTCGCCCGGGGATGATTGTCATGAAGGGTTTGCAAGGTCCAGTCACCGTGAAAGGCCAAAAATTCGGTGCCGCGGTAATGCAACCGTGGGACAAAACATTGACCGACCAAAAAATTGCTGACGTCCTCACATACGAGCGCAGCGAGTGGGGGAACAACGCCAGCCCGGTGACAGCCGAGCAAATTGCGGCCTTGCGCAAGGAACTGGCCAATCATCCAAATTCATTCACTGAACCCGATATATTGGCAGTCCCTGCCGACGAAGATCTTCCGGGCGGCGCTCCTGCGGGTGTTGCAGCTCCCAAACCCGGCGAAGCCGCAAAACCAGGCGAACCACCCAAACCATAAGGCGCGCGCGAAGGGCACAATCGCACTCGTTAAGGCACTCCTTATGCGACAAAGGCTGGTGCCTACCAGAGAAACCCAAAGAATTTTCGGCTCTTACTCTTAGGGAACCTCGGTAAGTGCGCCGCGCCTGAGCGTCATGTTACTCTTGATTCGTGTGAGCCCGCCGGACTGTTTAAGAGCGATGTCATAGGACTCACCAGCGTAAACCATGATTGGGTTGCCAAATTGCTTGCTTTCTCCTGCGATCTCGTTGGTTCCAGCCCGAAGCGCGTAAATTGCTTCTACGTCCAAACCACTCACCTTTGGCTCATAGACGACGAACCCGGCTATTTCATTATCCGTCACGACGCGCTTGGACTCGCGTGCCCTCACCGGAATGTTTTTCACGAGAACGAACTGACTGCCGTCGGCAGTTTTGCATTCCACATCGTAAGTGCCCGCAATGATCGGCAACACGACTCCTGGCTTTTCCGTGCGTTGACGAATCAGGCGGCGTCCAGTCGTTCCCGCGTCAAAGACAATGACTTCCTTGATTTCGGGAAATCTCTTCCGCGTGAGCGGATCGACGACAATACTGCCGAGGATCGCGTTGGGATTGATCCTGGCTATCGTGCCATCCTTTACCTCGACATTTCCGAGTAAAAGGAAGGTTCCCCCGCCGCTTGTTCTCGCCACGACATCATAGGTGCCCGGTTCGACAATGAGAGTGCTATCTGGCTTTGGTTGATACTTTACTCGATACGTGCCGCCGAGATCAGTTCCACCTTCTACAATGTGAAACTCATCCAAAGCATTGGCTGGGCCGCTTAACTTTTCGACAACGATTGCGGGCACCGAACTCTTCTCGAATTTGATTGCCGATGCGGTTGCCGAATGCTCTGATCCACCTTTCACCGGTGGAGCCGTTGGAAGAGGCTCAGTTCTGTTGGCCAAAGTCTTTTCGGCGCTGATTGCTTTACCTGCCGCTTCCTTAGCTTGCTCCGTTTTCTGCTTGGCGAGCTCAGGCTTCTCCTGCTCTTTTGCCGCTTTCACCTCTTTAATGTTCGTTGCGACCTGGACGATGTGAGTCTCGTAATCCTTTGCGCCACTAATGCACACTTGGAACTGATCGCCGCTTATCTTCCCGGTTTGCTGGGCGATGCAACAGCTCTTGAGGTGAAGCGCGACTTTTTGCGAAGCTTCGGTCAACTCCTGCACCTTCTCTCGGCCGAGAGCGAGTTCGCCTTTGATTTTGATGAACTCAAGATTGCCGCGCAACCGGTCGGTCGTTTGTTCAAAGATGCTGTCGCATTTCGGAGGCGCGATGCCTTGGTAAACAAAATAAACGATGGCCAATGAGACTGCTGTTGCCGCGACGATCACGAGCGGTAACTGGCTCTTCAAAACATTTCGTTTCACGGCCACGAGCGCCTCCGCTGGAACAATCTCTTTCTACTGTAGCTGACTTTAACTGACAGTCGCGAATGCGTTAAGCCCCGTCTGCGCGACCGATAGTAGCCCTAGCGAACGAACGTCCAAAACACCATCGAGTAGTCGTATAGCCTAAAGCTGACCGACCTGACCGATCGACAATAATCCTCGAGCGAGATCCCTTACAAGACGCTAACCCTCTCGATTCGGTGTGCCGAGGATGTGGCTCTTTGGTGGCATCATCACGTTGTCGAAATTTTGGGTGAACATTGCTGCCGCGAAAAATGCGACTGCACGCAATGTTTCTTTACCGACGTTAACGAGGTCGTGCTTTACCGGCGTCGGAATGGCAAAAACACTGCCGGGACCGACGCGGTAGGTGCTACCATCTTCCATGTGCAATTCCCCGGTGCCGGCAATGATGTACTGCGTCTCTTCGGTAGCATCTGTGTGCCAGCCAAGCCGTTTCCCAGGCTCGATCTCGTAAACGATCGTGGAAGATGCCGTTGTGCCGTGGCCCCCATAGATGGCAAAGGCGCCAGCCCAATGAACTGACTCATCATCCTCAGCCCAGACTTCAGTGCGCTTAAGTTTATCGGATGCAACGACTGGATTCATGGAGCCGAGGCTAGGGTGTGGCCTTGCATAGTCAATATTAGACACATTTCACGCACGATTTGTAGCCGGCATCCGCCTCAGGCGGACCACTACAGCAGCGCTTCGGCGAGCAATTCGGCCATATGTCTTGGGCGTGTCCCGCGTGACTGCGGGATCAGGTCAGTAATTTGATGCCGGCAACTTGTTCCGGAAGCGATGATTTCTGTCCCGCGCGCTTGGTTGTCGATCTTGTCGATCAAATCCTGGGCGACTTGGAGGGAGAGATCGTATTTCTCGGCGAGCGTTCCGAACGCGCCTGCCATTCCGCAGCAGGCTGTATCGAGCACGGTTGCTCTCCGGCCGAGCAAACGTTCCGCAAGTCTGCCCATGAAAGCAGGGTTCATGATCGATTTGACGTGGCAATGCGGATGGATCGCAACGGTCTCCTCCGAATGCTTGAATTGCAGCGCGCCCGGTTGCTGCTCGAGCAAATCGTCTACAAATTTTTCGAACAAAAAACAGCGGTTCGCTATTTTCTCAGCGTTCTCGATTCCTAGCTCGCGATAATCTTCCACGAACATTGACCAGCAGGACGGCTCAAGGAAGAGAATCGGCGGGGCCGACGGTTGAGAGTTGCTTGCCGGGCCGTAGCCGAGCGAAGGCTGGAGAGATGATAGTTGAGAGATGTTGTGCTTACCGAGCTTTAATGCGGCATCGAGATTTCCCTGACTGAACGGCGGTCGCCCGCAGCACTGCCGATTTTTCACAAGTGACACCTCGAACCCGAGCGCTTCGAGCACCTTGACCGCAGCAATTCCGATGTGCGGCTCGTGATAGCGCACAAACGTGTCATCCCAAAGAATCACGGGGCCGCGCTTTTGTGGCGGCGCTCTATGAGTGTCACTGTAGCAGCGGGCGGTGACCACGGATGGGCGGCCGAGGTCACGGACCCCGGCTACAGCATGCTTTGCAAACCAGCGGTCGAACCGTTCGCTTGCATAATGTGGGAGGGAACGTCTCGCGGATAGCCCAATTGTCTTCTCCATCGCGATACGGATGGGCCTGTAATTTAGAATACGATTTGCCAACGACGGCATCGCGCAGCCGATTTTACCTAACAAATCGACGTTGCTGAGAATCCGCTCACGCAACGGCAGACCGTCGCGCTGAATTCGGGCATACGTCAGTTCCGCTTTGAGCAGCGCAAGATTCACGTTCGACGGGCATTCGGGAGTGCAGCCTTTGCAAGAGAGACAATTGCTGAGTGCGGCATCCAATTCCACCGAATGCAGGGGATCGTGTCCATTGACGCGCAGTTGCAGCGCGGCGCGGATTATGTTGGCGCGGCCGCGCGTGGACATGACTTCTTCGTGCGTGGCCATAAACGTTGGGCACATGATGCCGGTGTGCTTAAGGCAGCCGCCGCAGCCGTTGCATTGTTCCAAGTTGCCAATGAACGAATGATCTTTAAATGCGAAGGCGAGCACTGGCTCGAACGGAAGCTCCAACGGTCTCGTGAAATTCTCGCGCAGATGATTGTCGATTCTGTGTCGATGCCGGTCCGGCTCGGACCCATTGGCGAAAATTTTTCCCGGATTGAAAATGTTTTTTGGATCGAACGTTCGCTTAATCTCACGCATTACTCCGAGCAGCTCATCGCCGAGTTGCTCCCGCATGTATTCGGTGCGCGCAATGCCAACGCCGTGCTCGGCGGAGAGCGAACCTTTGAATTGGTGCACCAGCGCGGAGGTTTGATCTGCGACTTGCCGAAACTTTTTTAGATCAGTTGCGCTGTGCAAATCGAGCACGGGTCGGACATGCAAAAGTCCGCTGGCAGCGTGACCGTAGTAACTGGCCTTCAGCCCAAGCGGTTTCATGATCGATCGCAATCCGCGAACGTATTCCGGCAGCTGCGCCGGACGAACGGCAGCATCTTCGATAAACGCGACCGGTTTTGCCGGACCGATGCAACCGGTCAGAAGTGAGAGGCCAGATTTACGCACCAACCAAACCAGATTCATCTGCGTTGGCTCCATGAGAATTTTGGTGCGCAGTCCGATCTTTCTCGATTGTAAGATCGACAACCGATCCGAGACGTCATCGTAGAACTCAACGATCAAAATCGATTCGCAGGGATCTGTGTCGAGTTCGAGCAAGTCGCGCGCCGCCTGGAAATGGAGCTGGCCTTTGGTTTGATCGAGTAAAGGACGATCGATGTGCTCAATGGCGGCGGGTTTAAGATCGAGAAGTTCAACCGTGGCCTGCATCGCTTCATCCACTGAGGAAAAAAAGATCAGACCTAGGCCTTTCTCACTCGGCAGCGGCGAAATTTTAAGCTCGGCAGAAAAAATCGCGGCAAGCGTTCCCTCACTGCCGGCTAGAATATTGGTCAAATCATTTGGCGTACGCAGGAACCTTTCAATGCCGTAGCCCGGCCAGCGTTTTATCAAACCCGGCGGCCACCGCTCCGCCATTTTCGCACTTCGTGCACGAATGAGATTTTCGATTTCAGCTCGCTCCGCGCATAACGATTCGTGCATTCGGCCGATATTTTCGATGCGCCCGTCGGCCATCACGACTTCCAAAGAGATCACGTGATCGGCGGTTGTCCCATAGATTGGGCAACGCGCGCCTGAAGAATTGTTCGCGATCATTCCGCCAAGCGTTGCTCGTGAACTGGTCGCTACGTCCGGGCCGAAACAAAATCCATGCGGCCTTAGAAAATCGTTGAGCTGATCGAGAACAACGCCTGCTCCGACACGCACGCTGCGTTTTTCGAGGTCAAGGTCAGTGATCTGGCGGTTGTACCGTGAGAACTCGAGAATCAAACCTTCGCCAATCGCATTGCCCACCAGGCTCGTGCCGGCCCCACGCGGCGTGACTGAGACGCCGGCATCAGCGGCTGCGCGAATCACCGCGCTTGCTTGCTGTGCGCCTTTCGGAAACGCCACGCCGATCGGCTCGATCTGATAAATCGAAGCGTCAGTCGCATAGAGCTGTCGCGCGAGATTATCGAAGCGAACATCACAACCGGTCTGTCTGATTTTCCTTTCCTGCGCGGAAGTCATTTCGACCATGCCAATATCACACGCGCGAAGCGATTTAGAAACTGCAGAACCTCTGTCGTCGCGAGCAAAGAAGATCGCCTTGCTGCTGACACAGCCGCCACTACAGCAGATCCAGTTGCGCGCTTTCCCGTGTCGTTTCGCCAAACCGAACGCCGACGCCGATCAGTCGCACCGGTTTTCCGGTACGACGAAATGCTTCGTCGAGAAGAGCGCGGAAGTCTGGTAACGTAGGTGCAAGGCCGGCGCGCTCGGCAGTGGTTCGCGTGAAATCGCTGAACTTTAGCTTTACGAATATTTTTGTGATCTCACGGCTTGATTCCTTTTGCGCCAGATCAGCCATCAAATCCTGAAAGAGCTCCTCGAGCTTTTCTTCGCACTGCTCGAGCGTGGTCAAATCGACAGCAAACGTTTCTTCAGTACTTAGCGATTTGCGTGGACGATCCGGTTCCACCGGCCGGTCATCGATGCCGCGGCAAAGATCGTAGAGATCCAGACCGAATTTGCCGAAAAGATCGACAAGCTCCGGGCGCGAGAAGCACAGTAGCTCGCCGCATGTTTTTACGCTGAGCTCTTCGAGTTTTCGCTCTGTCTTCTCGCCGATTCCCCAGATTTTGCGAACCCGCAGATGCTGCATGAAACGCGGCACCTCTTCCCGTTTCACTTCAAATTGGCCATTTGGTTTGTTCATTTCGCTGGCGATTTTCGCGATCAATTTGTTGGGACCAATTCCGGCCGATGAGGTCAGCTTCGTTTTCCGAAAGATTGTCCCACGGATGACCTGCGCCAGCGGTCCCGGCGCCCCCGGATGGGCGCTGACATCGAGATAAGCTTCGTCGAGCGACAGGGGCTCGATCAGGGACGTGAATCGATACAAGATCCCGCGAATAACTGCCGCTTCGCGCCGATAAACATCGAACCGCGTTGGCAGCACGATCAGATTCGGGCAACGCTGCAGTGCCATGAACGTCGGCATCGCCGAACGCACTCCAAATTTGCGCGCTTCATAGTTGCACGTGGTCAAAACGCCGCGCCGATCGCGCGCGCCCCCCACGGCTACCGGCTTACCGCGCAATGAAGGTCGGTCGCGAACCTCAATCGCGGCATAAAAGCAATCCATGTCGAGGTGAATGATGGAGCGCGGCTTGGATTCTTTTTCCACTTAGCAAATGTAGCGTTGATAGCTACCGCGTCATTCCGAGCGAAGTCGAGGAATCCCGTAGCGCAACTCAGGGCTAACTTCACGGGATGTCTCGGCTTCGCTCGACATGACGATTGCCTTTTGATGAAATTTGCGTCATGACAAGTTGGGCCGATGACGACAGCGAGGCGCGTTTTCATGGTGCGACATGGCGCCACAGTTCTGAGCGCGGAGGATCGTTTCGCGGGAGCGACTAACGTCGAGTTGTCCAACGAGGGTCGCGAACAAACGCGGCGCCTGGCGGAGAGGCTAAGTCAAGAAAAGATTACTGCTGTTTACGCGTCGCCGCTTGGTCGGACAGTTGAGACGGCGCGGATTCTCGCTGCGCCACACAATCTCCAGGTGCAAACACGCGATGATTTCCGGGAAATCTCGCACGGTCACTGGGAAGGGATGAAGCGGCGCGAAGTGGAACAAAAATTTCCGAAGGAAATGGCCGAATGGGAAAAGGACCCCTACACATTCGCTCCGGTGGGCGGGGAGAGCGGGCTGGCCGTTACGGCGCGCGCTTTGCCGGCGTTGATCGATTTGGTACGCGAGCATCCCGGCGAAAACATTCTGGTTGTATCTCACAAGGCGACAATCCGACTTTTACTGAGCTCGTTGCTCGGATTCGATCCGCGGCGATATCGCGATAATCTCGACCAGAAACCGGCCGCCTTGAATATTGTCGATTTTCGAGATCCGACACGCGCGCGCTTGACTCTGTTTAACGACACCTCGCATTATGACAAAGCCCCCATTCCGGAAATTCCAAAAGCGCGCTTGTCGAAATGGTGGAACACCGGTGCGTAGCGCCATTTTTTGGTCGGTGGAAATGTTTTTCGGCTTTGCAAACGGCGCTTCCCTCTAGATATTGAAATGATAACTTTCTCTTGAAAATGGATTCTTCTGCTTCTGTCGAAACGCATCATGATCCACACTCACACGCTGACGAACACGAGCATCACGAGCTCGGTTTTTGGCGAAAATATATTTTCTCCACAGACCACAAAGTGATCGGCATTCAATACGGTCTTTGTGGTCTCGCGTTCCTGTTCTTTGGCTTTTGCCTGATGATGTTGATGCGCTGGCAACTGGCTTATCCCGGCCAAGCGCTGCCGGTAATCGGAAAATGGCTCCCACACATTTTCGGACCCGGCTCGATGCCCGACGGCAAAATGACGCCCGATTTTTACAACTCGTTAGGCGCGATGCACGGCACCATCATGATTTTTGCCGGTGTCGTGCCGGTGGCGTTCGCCGCCTTTGGGAACTTCGTCGTGCCGCTGCAGATCGGCGCACCAGACATGACCTTCCCAAAAGTGAACGCGGCCAGTTTTTGGGCGTTTGCGGTTGGCGGCCTCATCATGCTCATCAGTTTCTTTGTCCCAGGGGGCGCGGCGAAGAGCGGCTGGACTTCCTATACGCCGCTGGCAGCTTTCGCCGACACCGGCCCGGGGCATCTTCCGATTTTAAACGGGCAGACGCTTTGGCTGACCGGCTTTGTTTTTCTGATCACGTCGTCGTTGCTCGGCGCCATCAATTTCATCACCACCATCATTCAATTGCGCGCCAAGGGGCTGACCTGGATGCGGCTGCCGTTTTTCGTGTGGGCGCAGTTCGTCACTGCCTTCCTGTTGCTGCTGGCGTTTCCGCCACTGGAAGCTGCGATCATCATGCAATGGATGGATCGGGTTGCGCATACGAGCTTTTTCCTGCCGAGCGGTCTGGTTGTGAATGGCGCGCCAGTGTCCATCAGCGGCGGTGGCAGCCCGCTCTTGTGGCAACATTTGTTCTGGTTCCTCGGGCACCCCGAGGTTTACGTGCTGATTTTGCCCGCATTCGGCATTGTGGGCGAAATCCTGGCAAACAATTCACGCAAGCCGCTGTGGGGATATAAATCGCTGGTCTTCTCCGTGTTGGTGATCGGATTTTTGTCGTTCATTGTCTGGGCGCATCACATGTGGCTCACCGGCATGGGCACGGCGGTCAGCGCATTTTTCCAGACGACCACGCTGCTAATCTCCATTCCATCCGTGATCATCTTAAGCGCGTTTTTCATTTCACTTTGGGGCGGCTCCATTCGCTTCAATGTGCCGATGCTTTTCACCATAGCGTTTCTGCCGATGTTTGGAATTGGCGGTCTTACGGGTATTCCGTTGGCATTTAATTCGGCCGACCTCTATTTGCACGACACCTACTACGTGATCGCGCATTTCCATTACATCGTCGCGCCGGGCACAATCTTCGGACTTTTCGCCGGCATCTACTACTGGTTCCCGAAAGCGACTGGCCGCAAGATGAACGATTTCTGGGGCAAGGTGCATTTCTGGCCGACCCTGATCTGCATGAACGTGATTTTTCTGCCGATGTTTTTGCAGGGAATGGCCGGGATGCACCGCCGCTGGTATGACGGCGGACAGGGATGGGGCGTTGCGAACGAGCACACCATTTGGGGATTGACCGGCTTTCAGTGGAACACGCCGATCTCATGGGCGGCCTGGATAATGGGTCTCGCCCAAATCCCGTTCATTATTAATTTCTTCTGGAGCATCAAACACGGCGAAAAGGTGAACGACAATCCGTGGGAAGCGACCACTCTGGAATGGACTGCGCCTTCACCCCCGCCGCACGGAAATTTTGTTCACACACCCATAGCTTATCGCGGCCCCTACGAGTACAGCCTTCCCGGGCGCGAACGCGATTTCACGATGCAAAATGAACCGGTGGAACCGACGGAGCGCACTCGTCGCAAGCCGCCGGCCGAACCCGTTCTGGTTTAGGTCCGACGCGATGGAAATTCCGTACACAGTCTCGACTCGTCCCGACACCGGGCTTTGGAACGCCAAGATCGGCATCTGGCTTTTTCTTGCGTCGGAAGTGATGCTCTTTGGCGGACTTTTCTCCGCCTACATTTTTTTGCGCATCGATGCAGCGCCGGGGACGTGGCCGCACGGGCTGCTCAACGTCCCCGTCGGTATGGGGAATACTGCTATTCTCATCATATCCTCGGTCACGGTTGTGCTGGCGTGGGCGGCGCTAAAGATGAGGAGATATCGGGCTTATTGGTGGTACATGCTGGCCACGATCACGTGCGGGGTGATTTTCTTGACCGTCAAACTCGCTTACGAATGGCCGCAGAAATTCGAGCACTTCGGCGCTTACATTAAACCGGATGCGCTCGCAAAGTACGAACAATATTTGGGCAACCAGCGACGCATTGAAAAGGGGCTCGAACCGCGAATCGAAATCACCGGTCACCTGCATAGTCAAAATGCAAAGGAATACGAAGTCGCACTCGATCCGGTAAATGCCGATCCCGACGATCCGGCAATGGATCGACCGCATTTCTTACCGCTGCCGGTCACTGACAAAATCGCTACGATCGAGAAGGCGGATGTGCAGCGTGCAACGATGTTTCTGCCAACTCACAGCGCCTATTTCGCCAGTTATTTCACCATTACGGGTCTCCACGGACTGCATGTGCTGGGCGGAGTGCTCGTGTTCATTTACATGTGGCTGCCCGTCAGCAAAAAGCTTTATCAGCGCAACCCGGAACACCTCGCGAATCGCGTCGAGGTAAGCGGCCTTTTTTGGCACTTTGTCGATTTGATCTGGATATTTGTGTTCCCGCTCTTTTATCTGCTCTAAGCCATGAACAATCCACCTGATATTTCGCAGGACCCGAAGGAATACGAGGAATACGCGCACGGCATACAGAAGCACGTCAGAGGTTATCTGATGGTAGGCGCGCTCCTGCTCACATTTACGTTGATCACTGTCGCGCTGTCGTACGTCCATTTCGGTACCGACAAGGCCAACATAGCCATTGCCATGCTGGTGGCCACGATCAAGGCCGGAGCCGTGGCGGCGGTTTTTATGCATCTGGCTGCGGAAAAGCGCCTCATTTACCGCATTCTGATTTTCACTGGATTTTTTGTGCTGGGAATGTTCTGGCTTATTTTATTGGCGTGGTACGATTACCCGATCTTCCGTTAAATGTCGCTTAAAGGCTTCCATATCGTTTTCATCATATTTTCAACGCTGCTTGCGCTGGGAGTCGGACTGTGGTGCGTCTGGGTCGATCTGGTGGAAGGCGCGCCGATTTATCTCGCAGGCGCGATCGCATCGTTTGTGACCGCCGTGGCGCTGATCATTTATGGGGTCTGGTTCTATCGGAAAATGAAACGGCTGCGGATTATCACATGAAAACGAAGATTCTGTCGGGTTTGCTTTTATTTATCTTTTCGCCTGTTGGGCAGGCGCTGGCGTGTCCGTTTTGCTACGGCGCGAAGGATGGAAAATCGACCGAGCATATGGCAGTCGCGATCTGGTTTCTTTTTGGCGCTGTGATGTCGGTCCTCGGGGGGATCGGTGCGTTCAGTTTTCATCTGTGGCGGCATGGGCGCATGCCTGCAGAGCCGTACCAGGAGATTACCGAGGAAGATCTGAGCAAATATGAGTAGCCTCGCGCTGATTAATGAATTCCTGGGACAGCCGCCCAACGCTTCCTCGCACGGATATCAAATTGATCACATCCTGGAGTTCTGCCACTGGTTCATGGGCGCGCTTTTTGTTGGGTGGTCGGCATTTTTTATTTATGTGCTGATTCGGTTCCGGAAACGCCGGCAGCCTGGTGCGGATCATCTGGGTGTGAGGAGCGGCATCTCGACGCATCTGGAATTTTCTGTTGTTCTGATCGAGGCTGTGCTCCTCCTCGGCTTCGCGATTCCGCTTTGGGCGAAACGCGTGAATCAGTTTCCGCCGGGCAAAGAAGCGCTAGTTGTCCACGTGGTCGCGCAGCAGTTCAGTTTCAATTATCACCTGCCGGGAGCGGATGGACAATTTGGCCGGCGCGATATCAGTTTTGAGAGCAACTCAAACCCGCTTGGCCTCGATCCGAATGATCCTGCCGGCAAAGACGATATTGTGACGGCTGGCGAACTTCATGTGCCGGTGAATCGCCCGGTAATAGCCGAACTTTCCTCAAAGGATGTGATCCACGATTTCTTTTTGCCAAGCATGCGGATCGCCGGCGACGCAATCCCCGGTTCACTCATCCCGATCTGGTTCACTCCCATCAAGACTGGAACCGACGAGGTGATTTGCGGTCAGCTTTGTGGTTTGGGTCATTACGGAATGAAAGGCACCCTCGTGGTCGATACACCGCAGGATTATGAAGCCTGGCTAAAGGAACGCGCCGAGTTGGCCGGTGGCGCGCAAAACGCCTCGTCGCCTTCACCATCGCCGACTCCGGGCCGATAACGTTCTCGCTTTTCTGTAGCGGCGTGTCTGTGACCGCCACATTTGTCGCGTCTCCGTCGTCGGGCGTATTATTAAGGACCGTGTCGCTACCCCCGCTTCGAAGCACGACGGTCACAGACCGCCGCTCCAATAAATGGCTGAACCGTTACACATGGTTCATCTGCGTAGCTGCACTGTTGCTCGTTTGCAGTGGCGGAATGGTCACGAGCAAAAATGTTGGGCTCGCAGTACCGGACTGGCCGACCACCTTCGGCTACAACATGTTTCTGTTTCCTGTCTCAAAGTGGGTTGGGGGAATCTTATTCGAGCACACCCATCGCCTGATTGCCTCAGCAGTTGGATTCCTGACGATCATCCTGGCGATCTGGCTTTGGCGCAGTGAAAGCCGGCAATGGGTACGCAACCTCGGCGTAATTGCGCTCGCCGGCGTAATCTTACAGGGAATTCTCGGTGGCCTTCGTGTCACGATGCTGAAGGATGAAATCGGCATCTTTCACGCATGTGTTGCGCAAGCATTTCTCGCTTTGCTTGTGGTACTCGCGATCGTAACTACAAGCTTTTGGCGGTCTGTCCGGGAAATTAATATCGACCCGAAAAAACTCGCGCCGATTCGAACACTGGCCATCGCGATCACGCTCGCGATTTATATGCAGCTTGCCCTGGGCGCAACAATGCGCCATCAGCATCGCGATCTCGCGATTCTCGATTTTCCCACCGCAAACGGGGCGTGGATTCCGGATACGAGCGCGACCGCACTGGCAAAGATCAATGCCTGGCGCGATAGGCGTGGCTTGTCAGACGTAGACGCTTTCCAAATTTGGCTGCAAATGATACATCGTTTTGTCGCGCTGCTGATTGCAATCGCTGTAATCGCGTTTTGGTCGCGCGTTTGGAAAGACGCGCGTCAGGTTCCCGCGCTCAAGAGATTGTCGATGTGGTGGGTCGCATTTCTTTTCGTTCAGCTGACGCTGGGCGCATGGACAATTTGGAGCAACAAAGCCGCCGACATCGCGACTACGCATGTCGCGGTGGGCGCGATCATGCTATCTTTTGGGGTGAGCATCTCGGCTATTTGCTGGCGACTCTTGGCGGTGTCGCGGCAAGGCGCACCCGGCGGGTCCGAGCCGGACAGGCACAGCGCCCTACCAATCCCTGCATGAAAACCGCGGCGCTCGAAGTCGAAAATGCGAAACAGGCATTCGCGCGCAAGAGGTTCGTAGCTGATCTCCTCGAATTGGTCAAAGCACGCTTGACGTCGCTTGTTTTACTGACTACCGCGGTCGGTTTTTATCTCGGATCGGGACCGTCCGTCGATTATGCCGCATTATTTCGCGTGATGTTTGGAACAGCGGCCGCAGCCGCCGGGGCGGCCGCGCTTAATCAGTGGTGGGAACGCAAGACGGACGCGCTCATGCATCGGACAAGAATGCGCCCGGTCCCGGCGGGCCGAATGCGACCAGCCGAAGCACTCGCGCTGGGCCTTTTCTTCTCGATCTTTGGGGTTGGCTATCTTGCGCTGGCTTGCAACGCGCTGAGCGCGGTCCTCGCTGTTATCACGATCACGATTTACATTTTCGGTTATACGCCGCTCAAGCGCGCCAGTACGGCGAACACGGTTGTCGGCGCTATCCCGGGCGCGATCCCGCCAGTGATTGGCTGGGCCGCGGCTCGGGGAGCAATCGACGCCGGCGCGTGGAGCCTTTTTGCAATTCTTTTGCTATGGCAACTGCCGCATTTCTTCGCCATTGCCTGGATGTACCGCGAAGATTATTCGCGAGCGGGTTTCCGCATGATTTCGAGCGATGACTTCAGCGGCGAACGCAGCGCCAGTCAAAGCGTGTTTTTCTGTATTCTACTTCTGGTGTTGGGAGGCCTGCCTGCTTTTGTAGGAATTGTAACTTTCGCATATCTCGCAATGGAGCTAGTGCTTGGCGGTCTGTTTATCGCCGTCGCGATGAGATTTTTGAAATTGCGCACCAGAGGAGCCGCGCGCTCATTGTTCATTATGTCGATTGTTTATCTTCCGCTGTTGCTGGCTGCGCTTGTTCTAACAAAATCATGAACACGCTAACGCGTTAACACAGTGATGAATGTGAATTCCACAACCGCGCATACGGTGCCGTCGCGTGGCGGAACCGCATGGAAGATTGCCTTGATTCTCATTCCCCTGGTGACGCTTGGCCTTTTGCTGTGGCTGCGTCATATCGAAGTGAACGCACTCAGGCAACGGACCGTTTCGTCATATGGCACGGTACCATCTTTTCAGCTGGTCAATCAGAATGGGCAGCCCTTTGGCTCCGCGCAGTTGGCTGGCAAGATCTGGATCGCTGATTTCATTTACACCACATGCCCGGGGCCGTGCCCGATGATCAGCAGCCGGATGAGTGAACTGCAAAAACCGTTGGAAAAGACCGACGTGCATCTGGTTTCGTTTAGCGTCGATCCGGAGAAAGATACTCCCCAAGTTCTGCACGGTTACGCAGAGAAATTGCAAGCAGATCCCGCGCGCTGGGATTTCCTTACAGGACCAAAGAGTACGATTTACAAACTCTCGCACGATGGTTTCAAACTTGCCGTCTCAGACGGCAGCGATGAACAGGGAATTCCTGTGCACAGCACTAGGATGGTGCTGGTAGATCGGCACGGCGAGATTCGCGGTTATTACGAAGCAACCGAAGCGGACGCCGTAACGAAATTGTTGGCGGACACAAATCATCTACTGAGCGAGCAACCAAAGTAACTGTGCAGCGTCAGTTTGCGAACGTCGCATTTTTGAAGGTTGCGAATTTCAACATCTCAGAGTGAAAGCTTGCGCCACGTTTTCGGCGGTCATACATCGATTCCTCGTACGCAAAATCATGCTTCGCAAGCATCGCTACAAACTCCTCGCGAAAAGATCGCTTCCGGTGATGCTCCGCTTGATTGTTAATGTAGGTCACGGTCGCGTCCACTCCCGAAATACCAAGGCTGAATGCGCCATACCCTTCCTGTCAGGCAAAGGAATGCATTCTCGGAAATGTTTCGCGAATCCATTTGGATGAATTCCCTTTCAGAAGCTGCATCGCTTTTGCAACGGATAATGTTGCTGGCAAGGAGAGCAGAACGTGGACGTGATCGCTGGCCCCGCCGATGGCGAGGGTCTTCATCTGATTTTGTCTTGCGATGCCGCCAAGGTATGGCCAGAGGCGGTCACATAAATCCGGGGTGAGGCAAGTTTCGCGATTCTTTGTGCTCCAGACGCAATGAACGAGACAACTCGTGAACGAATGCATAATGGATAATTTCTGTCGTCCCTGCCGGGACTTGAATTGGTATATCACGATTGACCCAGCGTTAAAACCCTGGGCTATTACCGATTTGGTGAAGGCCCCTAATTTACGCGCGGCATCTGAAGCGTATCACCCTACTGGCTCCGGCGCAGCACTGGGGCCTTCGTCGCAGACCATTCGCAGATAATCTCGATACTCGCCCTTTGGCAGTCGATCGATGGTAGCGGCGAGTTGAGACTCCGTGATGAATCCCACGCGAAGAGCCACTTCTTCCAGACAGGCGATTTTTAGTCCCTGCCGGTGTTCAATCGTCGCTATATAGTTACTTGCCTCGAGCAATGTTGTTGTGGTTCCAGTATCGAGCCAAGCCATGCCGCGGCTGAGCAATTTCACGTGTAGCTGGTTTTCCTTGAGATAGAGCAAATTTAAATCCGTGATCTCCAATTCGCCCCGCGCAGATGGACGCAGTGTCCGACATAGCTCCACGACCTGCTCGTCATAGACATAAAGCCCCGGTACCGCGAAGTGACTCTTCGGTTGCTTCGGTTTTTCCTCGAGGCTGATCGCCTTTCCAGAGGCGTCGAACTCGACTACGCCGTAGCGTTCCGGATCGCGCACTTGATATCCAAAAATGCAGGCGCCACGCTCGATGGCCAATGCATCCCGGTAAAAATCGAGTTTCCCATAGAAAATATTGTCACCCAGAATCAATGATGCGCCGCAGCCGGCGATGAATTTTGCGCCGATCAGCAAAGCTTGCGCAATTCCCTCGGGCTTTGGTTGCTCTGCGTATTCGATCCGAATGCCAAGATGCGCCCCGTCGTTCAGATAATCGCGCAGCATCGGCAAATCCTTCGGTGTGGAAATTATCAGCACCTCGCGCAGGCCACCAAGCATGAGCGTAGCCAGCGGGTAGCAGATCATCGGCTTATCGTAAATTGGGAGAAGTTGCTTGCAGACGATCTTCGTGAGCGGGAAGAGACGAGTCCCGGCGCCACCAGCTAGAAGAATGGCCTTTTTGTTCATTATCGATTTTCGATGTTCGATTTTCGATCGCCGCAGCTCCAGCGCAAAAGTGAGTCAGCCCATGTTTGCCAGAAACCTGTTGTCGTCCAAACTGAATGGCGCGCCGCCTTATCGAAGAGGAAAGATTCGGCGCAATTGCGCAGCAAACGGCGATTGCTCAAGCGACCACCTCTGCATTTGCGTAGTGCGCTCGCGATCCAATTTCGCGGCAATTCGGGCCGAGGCTCAATCGTCGCGCTCACGGTTACGTTTGCGATTTGCCGCAAGATAAGCGCACACACGAGGGCGCGGGAACTTGTTGCGTGGACATGTGAGACCTTTTTCTCCAATAGTGGTCCCCGCAACGCGAGAGCAAAACGCGCCTCACGCAGAAAAATTCCGCCCGGTGCTCGTGGCTGTTCCCGCGCCCGCTCTTCCTCCAACTTTTGTGCAAGAGCCGGATTCACCCGCCATTCTGCCTCGATCACCATTGGGTCTGGCAAAAATTCCAGGTGTGGCGCGATTTTTTCCATCTTCTGGGTAACACGAACCGTTGTATCCAACTCGCAGACAAATGGAATGATTACCAGGCTGCGACGCTTCATCTCTTCCAGCTCGCGTTCGAGGAGTGGCAAATCTTTATCCGGCCAGCGGTCGATCAGATACGCGATCCGATTACCCGCTCCCGCTAGTTCCGCTGTAGCCGCGCCTCTGTGCAGCACTTTTCCCTGCGACGCGCCCGGTGTTTTCTGCAGAAGCTCGATAAGCGGCGCCACGGTGTGCTCGATTCGGAAATGTTGTTCGATTCGCGCGCGCCCGGCGCGACCATAATGCAATCGTAAATTGGCGTCTTCTATGAGTTGTCTTAATGCTTCGGCCAGCGCCATCGTATCCTCAGGAGGAACGAGTAAGCCTGTTTCGCCGTCCACGACCGATTCGGGAATCCCAGCCAACCGGGTGGACACCACCGAACGCGCAGCCGCCATCGCCTCGATGATCACGGTTGGAAAAACATCGCTGGCACCTTGGACGTCTGTCACCGAAGCAAGAGCGAAAATATCAGCAGCCCGGAGCTTTTCGAGAACCGCTCCCTGCGATAGTGAGCCGAGCAGGTGAACCCGGTCGGACAGATTCAGCTTTTCAATCCTTTCTTCGAGATCACCGCGTAGCGGACCATCGCCGATGATTTCGCAGGTAAACTTGAGGTCTCGGCGCGCGAGGTCCGCGCAAGCGTCAATGAGGTACTCAAATCCCTTGAACGCAACCAATCGGCCGATGCTGATGATGCGCGGCACATGGTAAGGCGCTATGCCGGTCCGGCTCGGATCCGCCGGGTGCGCCGTTTCGTCTTGCGGTCCCGGAAAACGCGTCAGGTCGATCCCGTTGTAAACACGCTGAATTTTCGCGGCGGAATCCGGACAGTGTTGGCGAAGCAGGTCGCGGCTGTAATCCGTTTCGGCCGCAACAAACTCCGCAGCGGTGCAGATTTCCCGCAACAGATCGTCATTGCCAAGATCTTTCATGAAATCCTGCCCGTGCGCGGTGATACTGAATGGAATCCCTGAAATCTCTTTCAAGAACATCGCGGTGTGCGCTGCTCGATTGGCGAAGTGCACATGAACATGATCGACGCCGCTGCGTTTGAAATGGTCCGCGAAGTAGAGGGCGTTGCGCGCTCGCTGCGCTGCCTTCACACTGGGGCCATATTTTTGCTCGTGCCGGTCAATCAGGTCCCGTGGCCATTTGCCGTCCGTTTTCGCATTCTTTTCTGAAATCTTTAAGATTTCTTGCGGCGGCGCGTAATGAATGGGCGCGCGCAAACCGGCGATATGCTCATGGCGCAGGCTCGTAAGCGGCGGATACACCGAGCCGATCTCGAGTTCGAAGCCGAGTCGTTCCAGCGCCAGCATCTCCGCGTCGCAAAACGTCTGCGAAAGCACTGGATACCGCGAGTAAAGATAGCCAAGCCGCATCGAAATCGGATGATTACGCGCTCCGCACGGAATAGCAATGGTAGGGCGCTGTGCCAGTCCGGCTCGGACCCGCCGGGCGCGCCGGATGCGTTCGTTTGTTTGCTACGAAAAGCGAACGTCCTTGCCCGGATCCATCTCAAAGTCCAGATCCAGAGAATCGTCGATGTTCGGCTTGATCACTTCCTCCATGAATTTCACGAAAATAGGGTCTTCGCGAAAAATTGCGTACTTGTCCATCGACTCAAAATCGATGGCGATAAAGAAAGGCCACGGCAGTTCGGGGTCGATCCGTTTCCCGCATTTGATGCTCAAGACCTCGGGAATTTTCAGAAGCTGCATGCGCGTATTCATCATCATCGCCTCCACGCGAGCAGGCGTGACCTCGGATTTGAGTTTATAGAGAACGATATGATGAACCATGAGGGTAAAGCTAATAGGCGTTTCTGATGAGGCGCGCAAGTCCGAATCCGTTACTCATGCTAAGCAGTGTCACCGAATTGTCACATGTGGTAACGAAGGTTTCTGGTGCGACAAGGCAAATGCGAATTCTCGCTTCGAAAGGCACGTCGTCTATTCGAATGACTCGCCATTCGAAGGGAGCGCCGTAAACAGCTGATCTCGGACTGCGGACCTCTGAACGCGTTCCTCTCAGATTGTCGGAAGAAAGAATGAGCGTTAACATGCCACGGGCAAATCTTGGGCATGGACGACGTTTTGCACATCAATGTTTTCGATCCTTCCTCTAGCTTACAAACAGAGCTTACATGGTAGAGACGGATGAGTTTGCATGAAACCACCGCAGATGTGTCGGCGAAACTCGAATATCCAGCGTGCCCGCTATGCGAGAGTGATCGGCGCCGGTTTGCGTTTCGTCTGCACGACCCTTACAGGGTGGCGCGCTGCATGAAATGCGGGTTCCATTATCTTTACCCGCGGCTCATCGAGAGTGCGATGCAGGAAGCCTATCGCGAATCATCGTACTATGAAGGCGGCGCATGCGGATACGCGGACACCAGCTACACTGCCCAGGAATTTGCATTGCGGGCGACGTTTAAACGCCTGCTGCACAACCTCGCTAAACGCGGATTGACTGGTGGCGATCTTTTGGAGATCGGCTGCGGTTATGGTTACCTGCTTGACGAGGCCCGCTCGTTCTTTGGACGTCACGTCGGGACCGATTTCTCGCCCGAGGGTGCACAGATCGCGCGCGCGACGGGCGCGGAAGTATTTGTTGGAGGCATTGAGCAAGTTCCGTCTCAAGCAAAATTTAATTGTGTAATTGGGACGCAGCTGATCGAGCACGTTTACGCGCCATTATCATTCGTTAAGCGATTAGCCCGCCACACAAAACCGGGTGGCCATATTATTCTCGCTACTCCCGACATCGGGGGGGTATTGAGAAAGGTGATGGGCCGGCGCTGGCCATCTTTCAAGGTTCCCGAGCATGTCCTCTACTTCGACTACGGAACGTTAAGTTCATTGATGCGTCGAGCCGGGCTGAGCGACGTTCGCAGATTGCCTTATCCCCACGCCTTTCCACTGGGTTTGATCGCTGCTAAGTTCGGTTTCAAGCTACCGCTTTGGCTTGCACACTTCATAGTATGGGTACCAGCCACTACCGTTGCTGCTTATGGAAGAGTCAGAAGCGCCTAACACGCAAACGAGCCAACCCTTCCTCTCGGTTGTTATGCCCGTGTTTCGCGAAGGCTCTCAGTTATCTGCCGTTCTGGTGGCAGTCCGCAACTCTCTTAGCCAGTGCAACCTGCCATACGAACTCGTGCTTGTTGACGACGGTTCGCCTGACGACACCTGGCGTGTGATAGTAGGAGAAGCCAAAACGTCTCAGGCGATTCGCGCCCTGCGCCTGAGCCGGAACTTCGGCAAAGAGTCAGCGTTGTGTGCAGGATTAGAGCGCGCTAGGGGCGACGCAGTAATCGTGATGGACGCCGACGGCCAACACCCACCGTCCCTTATTCCCGAGATGGTGCGCCTGTGGCAGACCAGTGGAACTGACATTGTGGAAGCAGTTAAACGCAAGCGAGGCCGCGAATCATTATCCAGCAAGCTTGGTGCTGCGCTTTTTTATCTCATTCTGAACAAACTGTCCGGATTTCATTTTAAAGGCGCATCGGACTTTAAGCTGATGAATCGAAAGGCCGTCGATGCGTGGTTAAAAATGCATGAGCGGAACGTATTCTTTCGTGGGATGACTGTCTGGATGGGATTCACTACAGTACAGATTCCTTTTGAAGTAGTGCCACGCTCCGCAGGTCAATCGACTTGGTCTGTGTTGAAACGGCTAAAACTGGCTCTCGTTGGAATAACTGCATTCTCGTCCTTCCCATTACACTTGGTTACCTTTGCAGGCGTGATTTTCCTGGGCCTGTCAGTTCTTTTAGGATTAGAGACCTTGTACCTGAAACTGACAGGCCAGGCGGTCAGTGGTTTCGCTACCGTCATTTTGCTAGAGCTCATCATCGGGAGCTTCCTGATGATAAGCCTTGGCATCATCGGTGAGTACCTGGCCCGGATTTACGAAGAGGTAAAAGCCCGGCCCCGCTATTTAGTGGAGGAATCAATCGAACCTCCGCCGGGAGACGAAAGTTTCGTTAGTCACTAATCTTGGATCCTTTTAGCGCGGCGGGATAGGGCGAGGCAGTGGCCTCGGTCTAGATCTGGGCGAGCGGCCTATTGTTCTAGTCCGAACGAGTTATACTTGATCGTGCCGTAATCCGTGTTTGTTCCCGAACCCGCCCTTACTCCTGTCACATACACATTGCCTGAGGCATCGACGGCAATGGTTGTCGCCACATCCGTATCATTCCCCAGTCCATTGTACCGACCGACCCATTGTTCTTGTCCCGTTGAGTCATGCTTGATCGTCGCGTAGTCAAAAGTCACTGCTTCATCGAGACTGCTTCCCGTCACATAGACGTTTCCTGAAGCGTCAACCACCATGGCTGTAGCCACGTCACTGCTGTTGGCTGACCCGTTGTAGCGGACGACCCAGGGTTCAAAAGGGGAAAACGCGGCATGGTTAAAGGGGAGTATTGGGCAATGTCCTTACGCGTTCCTGAAACTCGCGAATGTTTCCGCTGCCAATGTTTAGAATGTAGAATCTCCTTTGTCTTCCAGCAAACGAATATGAAATGGATTGCTCGGTTCCAAGGTCGCCGAGGGATTGGAACATTCTGATTATTCTCTCTGTCTTTGGATCTCTTTCCCAGATCAACTTCAGATCTTTAGTGCCGGGAACATAGCTGGTAACGGCCTTTTTGTTTGCGTTCCATACCTCCCGCTCGGGCATGACATAGCCAAAGGGTAAGTCGGAACAAAAAGAGAGGATTTTGGCATCGTCGTAATCATGCAAAAACAAATGAATAATCGAATAAGCCTCTCTTTGGCAGATCAATGTGTCATAAGGCGCATTGGGAATGCCTGCAACGCGATTGAACTCGTCGTGTTCCAGCCTGGGGGGGTTTGGAGGTTCTCTTCCGGCAACAACATTTTTTAAGAACCTTGAGACAGCTACTTCCTCCTGGGCATAATGGCGAATCGACAACGGATTCTTTGTCTTGTTATAGATGTATTGGAGTGATGGAACCATTCCGGAGAGCAGGACCCACGCGGCCACACCCCAAAGGGGGATCCTAAATGCCAAGTGCAGCTTCGGGCTTAAAACACCATCGAATGTGAACGCCATTAAGATCACCCAGAAAGGGATTGCCAGAAGCAGCCGATTCTCATAGGAGGTTGCGACAAAAGCTCCAGCGACAGGAATTGTCGCCAGCAATGCGATTTCGAAACGCTTTTGCCACAGTGCAAGAACGAAACCCGCGACCAGGGAGAAGTAGTAAGGCACGGGAATAGGCAACGTATCGGGAATAAAGAAGCGAGGGCCTGGCACGTTGAAAAAGCAGGCCCAAAGCTGCTTTACATAATAGTTCAGGTGATGTGGTGTGTGAGCGGCCCACATTGCCTGCCAGAAGTCGTGAACAAAGCCGGATTCGTAGTATGTGTAAGCCTGGCGATTGAAGCCGATATAAAGCAGTATTGGCGTGGCACCGGCTGCAAAACTGTAAGTCACTATGCAAACCGAGCGCCATGTGACACTTTGCTTTAAGCTCTTCCAATGAACCGCAGCATAGAGCGGCGCACAAAGCGCAAGAACCAGCAGATACTGCTTGCCAGATATTGAACTGGCCAGGCAAAGCCCTGCGGTGGTGCCGCCCAGAGCTAGCCAAAAGGAAGAAGCAGTTCTGAATCCCAGGTGCAGGAAGTAGAGGGAGGCCACACACAAGGCAGTCGCCAACGGGTAGCGGTATCCGGCGAAAGTGTAGATGAACGCAAAGGGAAGGAAGTTAAAGATCAACGCCGTGAGCGAGGTTACAATGTAGGACCTAAAAAATAGATCGACTAACAGCAGCGTGAAGAGAAACGTGGCAAACCAAATGACAAACAGCGCTGCCTCATAAGACAAGATGTTGAATCCGAATAGGCGAAGAAAGCCCCACACGTAGTAATGAAACAGGGTTTCCCGGGAGATGGGAGGATGAAACCACGCCGCTTGAAATGGATGACCAATTACATAGCTCTTGAGGAACCACAGATCCCAACCGGACTCGTCGAAAAGCCCGTTTCCATTCCAAGGGGCAGAATTGAAATTCCATAGATGCGAAACTACAAACACGATGGTCCAGAAGAGAAAAAGGACTGTTTTCGGATTTATTGAAGACTTCAACCGTCCAGGGACCTGCTTTGGTTGCAGCGAAAAGGCGAGTAACAGGAATAGCATGCCAAGTAGCCAGCCGATCGGCTGCGCGCGATCCCCCCACGCCCATTTTAAATAGTGAGCCGTGCCGCCGACGGCGCAAATTGCCAGACTAATAAGTGAGAAGCCGAGTAGCAGAATTCTCGAGATGGGGAGCTTCCATTCCTTCTGAGATAGCTCCATATTACCTGTGCGTTCTACGGAATCGATGGAACGGGAATCGTGATCGCTGCGCTGGCTAGTATCTTGCTCCCAAGTCAATTTTGCTTACGTGATTACCTGACATGCATAGGACATAAAGCTTCCGGTCCACCAGAACCAAGGCCGATGGGCCGTCGAGTTTGTCCGGCGGCTTCGGCCTCAAGCTTCCCACTCTGTTGCCGTTCAAGTCAAAAACGAGAATTGTGTCCAGATTAGCACTTGATGCGTAGAGGCGGCCTGCCTTCGAATCTATGGCCAAATCCTCGAAGCCGTATAGCCGTTGCCACTCGGGCACTGGCCACTTACGTAGAAATTTCCCGTTTGAATCAAATACCTGCATCCGTTTGTTACGTGGATCGGCCACATAAACTCTGTTGGTTTTCGGATCAACCGCCACCGAGGTGTGGTCGTCGAACTGTCCGTCGCCACTCCCTTTAGTGCCCCAAGTCGCGAGGACTTTTCCATCCGTATCGAACTTGATGATCCGGGTGCGTCCCTGATCGACAACATAAATCGAGTCATCAGGGCCAATAGCGATCCTTCGTGGACCGTAGAACCCAGGGTCTGGGCCTTTCCACTCGTCAATGAGAGTTCCGTCGGGCGCCAGTTTCTGCACACGGTGATTGGAAGCGTCTGCTACGTAGATCTTACCGGCCCGGTCGATGGCGATCCCATTGGGTTCTCCTAACTGTCCATAGCCGGTGCCTTTAATTCCAAGGCTTGTGATAAAGACACCGCTCGGTGAGAATTTTTCGATTCGCCCATTGTTTGTGTCGGCTACGAAGATATTCCCTTTGCTGTCGGTTGCGATTCCATGCGGCGAATCAAATTCTCCTTTTCCGGTTCCCCTGCCGCCTTCAAACATGTTAGCAGCATTCTGAGGCAGGGAACTGAGCTGGGGAGGCGGTGACTCGGGCACTTTATAAATCGTCAGCGAATTATACCTGTTTTGCTTGTCCTCAAATACTTTCGGAAAATAAGTGGCATAAACCTGTTCATTCGGTCGCTTAATGAACTGTGCATGCCGAACTGCGTTATCAAAGGCCACGTAAGTGATGCCATTCTCTTTCAAAAGTCGGAACACTTTCCAAGGGTCCTTATTCTCGAACAGGTCTATATAAACCTTGTCGCGCTTACGTGCGTCGTAACCGGCTGACCACCCGTAGTAAGGCCAGCCATAAAATACGCGGCGCCCAGCCATCAATATTGGGTGGGTGACGAAACGGTCTGTTAGAAAGATATCGCGCGGCCTGGTCTCTTTCCCGAGCCACTCGATCAGCGGATCGTTCCGATAAGTAACCTCGCTCCACCCAGTGTTATGAATCGGGAAAAAATCAATTATGCCACCTGGAATAATCCCAATAATGAGAAGAGTCGCAGTCAGTTTTCCTGGCAGAGTGCTCCCGCCCAGTGAGAGATGCCATAGTCGCCACAGGGCAAAGGCGATAAATAGATTGGCGATAATCATCCAGATGTGCAAAAACTTTTGATTCGCGAGAACCTCGATGGTGAACTGAAAGGAGAAAGCCACCAGAAGGAGGCTGGAAACCGCCACAAAGACCCGCCGTTGTAGCCCAGTTGCGAAAACCAGTGCCACCGCTATCAACAGCCACTTGAAACCAAAGGTGAATCCCAGGTACTTGGCAACATTCCAGGCTGTTGGTTGCTCGACTGTATAGCCCCAGTGAATGAGATGCGGCATTTCAGCCCTGCCGCTTCCACTGCTCAAATAAAGCATCTGCGGTAAAGCAATCACTCCTGCAGTCACGGCGAGCGCCAGCATTTGCAGCCGAAGTGGACACAAGATAAACAACAATGCCAGCACTGGGAAAGCTGAGATAAATAGGGCGCTATTCCACATTGGTAGGAGTCCCAGTAGCGCGCCCGAGAAAACAAAGCCTGGCACTGTGCCGCGAAGAGTTTCCGCGTAAGACACAAGTCGTCGCTTTGGTTCGGGCGGCGTGGCCTCAGCGGCCCCTGCTATTGTTGCTGGAATACTGTCGGGCGGCGTGGGATCACCGGAGCGTGTGTTCAGCGCAGTTTTTAGGAATGGACTTGTCTCTGGTGTTACCGGATCAGCAGAAGGCTGTAATTTAGTTTGCTTTCCCGAGATCGTGCGATAGCTAACCACGAGAAAAATCAGCACGAGCAGAAGGACGCCAATGGCGCTCGCGAAGTGCCTCTGGTTAAGAAAAGTCACCTGCGACCACACGCCCCAGGCATCGCCACGATACGGAAAAATGGTAGGAAGAAATTCCCGCAGATGCAAGGTTGCCTGGATGGCCGCACGCGCTGAACCTTGCTTGTGAAGAAATGGAACATAAGAGAGCGATCCGAAAGAGAAGAAGAGCGCAGAACCGACGCGCCCAACTGTACGGGAATCAAACAAAACCTCGCCGAGCGCCATCACAAGAATGAGCATCGCCACTAATGTAATGATGCTAAGCAGATTGAGGCTCCATGTTGGGTCGAGGCCAAGGAATTCCAAGTTTCCAGCTTGGAAGTAGAAGAGGAAGTGGTAGCGAATTCGGTCGCCTGAGAAGTGTGGATATTCTGTTGGAAAATTGTGACCTACGGCGAAGCTCTGCATGATCGCAGTGTTCGGTCCGAAGTCGCTGTACTCGGGGTTGGAGATGTGCAGCTTGCCGGCCTTGGAGCTAAAAGAGGCGAACATCATCCAGGACACAAGGACCAGGTATCCGGCAATTAGCACCCAGTCAGCTATGCTTGAACCCCTGGGACGGAGGAGGTATAAATTTGTCGCAGGGCGAATATCAGCCTCGCTCTGAGCGTGCCCTGTAAGTTTTTGTTTCCATATCGACCAACACAGTACAGCGATTGCTGTTACAAAAAATAACAGATTACCCCATAAGAGTGCCTGCTGCGCGCGAGTGAAAAGCAAGCCGGCCAGGTAAGTAAACCATGAGCTAACCACTAGCCCCACGATCACGGCTGCGGCCCAGCGGTGTGGAATAGATACAAACCGGTAAAACCGACGGCAGAGGAGGTCCCCAAGATAAATCGCCAGCGCCAGATAAATCAGAGCCAGCATATCCAAACCCTTGTTGCCTCAACGGCCCGCACAGGCGCGAACCCTAGGCACCTGATGTGTTCTGTCAAACATTGGGTTGTATTTTCCTCCAGTGTTCAGATAGTGATCGCCGAAGAGGTCAACAGGCGGCCGTTGCCAGTAGTTTTCCAACGCCTGCGAGTTCCGCAGATAGTCTGCCACTTTCTTTTCGAGTTGCGCCTGAGCATCACTGCATCGAGCGATGGCTTGGGATCAGGGCCGCTTCTTTGACCAGATCCTGTGACGCCAATAAACTTCCTCAATAGCTCGCTGATACGACACACGCTCTTCGAACGTCAGCGTTCTTTGATACTCTGACAGTGCGTTCGAGTCCATCCATCCCGTTGTTTGGTCCACTGCTCTTCGTATCAATTGGCGTTTATTCGTATCCATTCGGATTCCTAAGGCTGGATTTGGTCGGTCCAGAGAAATTGCCAGGTGGCTATCGCATTGATTGCGACTGACACAACGAAAAGCGAGGTCTCAGGAACAGAGATGTTCGCCGGCCCATTGCCTGTGAACAGAAGGAACATCCAGGGAATCAAAATCATGGCGTAGCGATAGGAGAATTGCCAGCTGCCTGGATTTCCATGCAACCAAAGCACGAGTGTTAAAAGTGCGATCGCTACCCAGGCAACTATTTTGTATCGTCCGCCCTGGCGAAACAGAAGGCATAGGAAAGGGCTGGCAAGAAATATCGAGCAGCCAAAGCCGTTCGGCCGAATGTAAGGAAAGTAATCGATACTTTCAAAGCCTTGAAACAGCATCGTGTAGATGTTCCACGGGATAGCATAGATCGAAAACAACCCGTGTTGATACCAGGGTTCCGTCGGCACTTCCGGAATGTGGATGTAGCCAAAATCGAAAATTGAATGGAAACGCGCAAAGTTATACGTCGCAGTAAGCAGCGCGAGAATGGCTGGCAGGCTCAGGAACCGGATGAGCATGGGTGTATTGTCCCGAAACTGACTCTTGAACTTGTCCCAACCGACCGCTGCGCCAGTCGGACCCAGCGAATGTGACACTGACAATGTAGAAATTGTAGGGCAACCGCTCGAGTTGCCTGGGCCCGGCAGGCGAAGCGCCTGCCCTACAGCTTCTTGTTGCCCATTGAAATGGTGCCAGAGAAAATATAGGTAAAGAGGCAGCGTGATGAGCAGCTCGGTGCGATTGCCAAAAGCGAGGGCGAAGAACGCTCCCGCAACAAAGGGCGATGGCCGAGCCAAGGTAAAATAGAGCGCAGCGGCTTGTCCCAGCAACGCTAAACCAAGGGCGATTTGCCACGCGCCACCGAATCCGAGGTTACACCATGTCCAGGTTCCAAAAACCGGAAACAGCGCCAAGATAATCCGGCGAGCTAATCCCGCAGCGGCGGGACTTTCAGGGCTGGAGTAATCGGCTCCGAATGCCTTCGCGAGTTGAAAAAAGAAATAAACGCACAAGCCGGCAATCAGGGCTGCCAACACATGTCCGGGAAAGCTGTGGATTAACTGCACTTGTTGCAGGAGGGCTACCGGGAGCATGCTAAGCACTGCTCCAAGCGGAAAGGCTGAGTAATATCTGTCTCCTTGCGGGATCATCTCGTTAAGCCAGTCAGGTGGTTTTTCTCGAAGACCCAGCTGTCCGTGAAGTAAAGCCGAAGCAATCTGACTTGTGTAATCCAGATCGTGCAGAGTGGCCTTGGTCGAGAAATAAAAGGCGACCGCTGCAAACAGCGATATGGCCGACGCTATCGAAAACTCGCGGATACTGTTACTCTTCGATGCCATCGTAATGACGAAGCACGAATGACGAATGACGAAGGAATGTCAAAGCAAAGGGAACTTGACGGCGAGTATCCACGACGGGTGCACTAACCGGACTATTCTCACTTCCATTTCTCATAGGAACGTCGACCTATAAAGTTTTCCCAAGCGCCTCTCGTTTCGGCGGGCACGTTTAGGTCAGCATCAACTAACCAGGAGACGGTTGTAAGCGAGTTTATAACAACCGAGAGAGCAACTAGAGCGAATATTACGTAACGCGAGCGTGTTAAGACGACTCCACCGGAACCGAGAAAGACAACAAGACAGAAGATCAGGAAAGGATAAAGATCGACGGCATAACGTTGGGCGAGAACGAAATACGATAGGATTAAGAGAAATTGGGCAAGGAGTGCCACGGCGGCACCCGTCTCAAAGAGGTCGGCTCCTTTGCGTTGAACGAGATATATGATTCCCATGATGCCGGCAAAAACAAGCCAGCCGGAAGACCAGAGGAGCGAGAGATATACCTCACTGTCAGGGTTGGAAAAAAGAGAAGGATAGTCATAGGAATGGCGGTCTGCCCCGAGGAAAGGCGGCTGACGCTCTAGACTGGGAAAGCGCAGGCTGAAGTAGTCAGCGAAACTGTAGGGGATACGACGCGGGCTGAACACGCCGTATTTGTGCGCGAATTTGCCGTGAACCGGGTTGATGTAATAGTCATAGTTTACTCCAACGAAGCTGCCAAATCTTGCGTAGCTTAGCCAAACATAAAACACGAGGGCAGCGCCAAGCGGGAGAAGGAGTGCTGTGAGATTAGGTATTCGATTCTCTCGCCCTGTCCGTAGGGCAAGGAGTAGGGCGATGAGGATGAAAGGCATTCCGAAAGTGACTCTGGAAAGTAAAGCGCCTGCAGCGCACAGGGAGAATCCCAGCAGTGAACGCGTCAAAGCAGCGCCCTCGGCTTGTCGTGAGCGAAAAGCGAAAAAAAGCGCGGCCAGCGACCAGGCCAAGCCCCAGATAATCGCCTCGTCGTAAATGGAAAGATTTCCAAGCAATAAGAGCAAGGGCGAGCCAAGTGCGAACCCGACGATGCATGCGTTTCCTACCCAGTTGCGGGATCGTGAGGAAAGTGAGGAAGAGCGCAAGGCTGTGCCGACAAGACCGGCAAAGGCAAACAGTGCGATAACACCCGCGCAAAATCCCGAAACTCGTGACCATTTTCCATATCCTACCGGATAGACGAAATTTAATGGAATCCGAAGGAAAGCCGGGAAGGGTCCGAAGTACATGCGCACTTTACCGTCCACGATCATTGCTTCATGGCTGATGGCCTCTACATCGACGTCTACATTGCCTCGCAGAAAATGTTCCGCTTGGGAATCGTAGGCGCCGCCTAGTATCTCCTTAGCAAAAACCTGTCGTCCACCGGTCGTGGTGTAGAACCAAAGAAGGACGCTCAACAGAAGGAGGATCGGCAGAAATCGGGGAGTGCCGTCAGCACCTTCCTCGGCCAAACCGGCTACAACTGGTGAAGTTCTTGCCATCGCGCATCCGTCCTTTGCCGGCTTAGAGCGATCTGGGTTGCTATTCCATGAAAAACGATGAGCGGCCGCAATCTCGCACCTAGAGGTTTCATTCGGAAATCTCAAAATGCCCATTCACCACGGGCAAATAGCGCGGCAAACAACGCGAAAAGCAATAGTGACCAGACCGTGAGGACCCCGGCCCAAAATCGATTTCTGCCAAGCAGCGCGAAGAGAATGAAAATCGGGAACATCGTTAGTGTGTAACGTGGCATGCTCCGAAAAAAGTTAACACTCGCGGCAAGAATCCAGGACCCAGTCATCCAAGTGGCATAAACCGACGCAGCTTGATCCAACTAATGATAGTACAGACAAAGCCCAGCGCTACGAAAAACAGTTCCTGTACGCCCACCATTTCTGCTTCATTCGGAGTAGGGTAGCGAGCCCAAAGCGCCTGGCGAATTCCCGCCGACGGTAAGGCGAATGATTGTTCGAATGACATCTTTCGTGTTTGCAGGAAGGCGAATGGATCTCCGCTCACGCTGCAGTTGATCAGCAAATATGCCGCAAAGCCAGTGGGCACGATCGCGATCCAAAGCCATCGCCAGTTCCAAGCAGAACGGCGCGCGCTGTAGCCACCGGCCTGTAGCCGGTCAACGTCGGCTGAGAGACGGCCCACAGGGCCGTGGCTACAAGACTTGCGACTGATCCAATATTGCTGCGTTGCTTCCACAGCAAGGGCGGGAACGAGAACGGCGCCTGCTGCACGGGTCATCCAACAAAACGAGCCAAGGGCTCCAGCCAACCACCATCGCTCGGTACGCGCTGCCAGGATACAAGCCAATGTCAGGGTTAGAAACAGGCTTTCGCTATACCCAACGTGAAGAAAATACGCCGTCGGAAAAATAAGAAAGAACCATACGCTGCGCATTGCGACGCTCGCCGGATAATCGAGCTGAACGAGTCTTCGCAGCAGAATCGCTGCGACAACAGAAGCGAAGCCAGAGACCATGAGTCCCGCCACAAGGTAACTTTTAGTGAAGTAGGCAACCAAACGGAGCAACCAAGGAAACAGAGGGTAAAACGCCGTGGAGCCGTCAGTCCCGCTGTACCCAAATTCTGCGATCTTCTCGTAATATCCGAAATCCCACTGATCCCATATTCCGAACCACTCGCGTGGACTCGTTATGTACTTATCCCATAAGATTGCGTAGCTCTTCGCGCCGAAAGAGAACAGCAGTATCTTGATAGCCAATACCCAACCGACTACGATCCAATCCTCCCTTGGCAAAAAAGAAACGAGTCGCCTTGATGTCGTGTTGACTCTTAACGTTCGCATTCTGGTCTAGCGGGGTAAAGAGAACCGAGCCGGACACACGCGCAGCTTTTTGCCTGGGTGAATCGGGACAGAGTTGTCACCATGGCAAATCGGGATTAACCCGAAAAGATTCCGGGAAAGAAAGGTTACCTTTTAAAATCCAAAGCGCCTTTTTTGACTGCGTAAGCGTAACCCACCATCAGAATCGTGATGAAGCTAAGCATGCTCCAGAAAATGACGCTGCTCTGCCTGACGGCGTCCCGGTACACGACCGCCCACGGGTACATGAAGACGATCTCGATGTCGAACAGGATAAAAAGCATCGCCACCACGTAAAACTTCACGCTGAAGCGCGGCTGGCGTTCACCTTGGGGGATCATGCCGCATTCGTAGGGGGTATCTTTGGCTGGCGTACGTTTTCCGCTTTTGCCTACGAGCACACTGACAACCAACGCGGAAGCGGCAAAGAGGATGGCTACGAGGATTTGCAGGAGAACCGGCAAATATTCGCGTAGCATCCGGAATTCCCTGGAACCAGCAGGGTTCGGTTATTTTACTCCGGCAAGATGGCCATTCTGCTGGGCGATGGCACTGGCCAAAGCCGAAGGCAAGCCCTTGTATTTCTTGCCATTCTTTTTGACCGCGCCCCGCGCCACGAGATTTTGCAATTTCTCATAGGCTCGCAGGCGTAGCATTTCCTCGCCGCCGCTGGCAGCGTTCCGGGCCCGAAGATTCTCGTGCACGATGTCGAACAACTGCTTAAATTCGAACGACGAACGCCGTGAGAGGACAGCGACCAGCTCCTCAGTTACCAGATCAGGAACGCGACGGGAGAATGCATTTTTC
>JBKPDP010000016.1:0-15375 GCA_046727935.1 Verrucomicrobiota bacterium
GAGCCAGACGAAAACTTCACGCAATTTACTCAAGTCGGTGTCCTTCCGCTTGTGCAATTGAAGACAGCACTGCATCGCCTTCGCCGCGAAATTTTGGAGTTCAGCAACATTGACAGGGATTTTTCGCTGAAGGTTGCGCACGTTGATGTGCGGGGATTTTCCCATTTAACAATTCAGTGATTTAGTGATTGCGATTCGCCGTCGCGAGCGATGCAGAAAGAGGCTTAAATCCTTTTTTACGCCGGCGGTCTTTGCTCCGATTGGAAATTACGGGTGATTAGTCGCGCACCTTTATCGAAAGTAAAATACGCCCACGCCCATTGAAAAAGGACAAGCAGCCGGTTCCGAAAACCGACCAGGAAGACGATGTGCACGAACAACCACGCCACCCAGGCGGGAAGACCACTCAAGTGCATGAATTTTAAATCCGCGACCGCTTTGTTTCGTCCAATCGTCGCAATGCTTCCCTTGTCCCAATAATGGAAGCGCTGCGGCTTGCGCCCTTTAATCATCGCAAGAATGTTGCGCGCGGCGTGACGTCCTTGTTGGATTGCTACCGGCGAGACGCCCGGCAAAGGCTCTCCAGTCTGATGCGAAAAGTTCGCCAGGTCACCAATCACCTGAATTTGAGGATGGCCAGGAATGGTAAGATCGTCGTTCACAACGATGCGACCCACGCGGTCAACGGGCGCGCTGAGCGTCTTCCCAACAAACGAAGCATTGTTGCCGGCCGCCCAGATTTTAACACGGCAGGGTATGAATTCGTCGCCGAGTTGCACTCCAGCCTCGTCAAGATTCGTTGCCCGGACGCCGGTGCGCACGTCTACCCCAAGATCTGTCAGCTGTTTTTGAGCGCTTCGCGATAAGTCCTCGGGAAAGGCAGCCAGCAAGCGCGACTCGCCTTCAATGAGAATGACGCGTGCCCGCGATGGATCGATATGGCGAAAATCTTTCGCTAGCGTGTAACGGGAGATTTCTGCGATTGCGCCGGCCATTTCCACGCCGGTTGGTCCGCCACCGATGATAACAAACGTCATCGCGGCCCTGCGCGCCGCTTCGTCGTCGATTTTCTCCGCGTATTCGAATGCCATGAGAATCCGGCGCCGGAGCTCAATCGCGTCTTCAAGACTCTTCAATCCAGGCGCCAGTTTTTCCCAGTCATTATGTCCGAAGTAGGAATGCCGGGCGCCAGTCGCGAGAATCAGATAATCGTAGTCGAATTCTAAATCGGTCGTTCTTACTTTTTTTGCAGTTGCATCCACGGATTGCACTTCGGCGAGAATTACCTCTACGTTCTTGTATTTGCTCAACACCGAGCGCACGGGAGCTGCAATATCTGCTGGTGAGAGCGCGGCGGTCGCGACCTGATAGAGCAAAGGCTGAAAGAGATGGTAATTTGTGCGGTCGATCACAGTGACGCGCACATTTTTGCGAGCAAGCTTCTTCGCCGCCTGAAGGCCACCAAATCCAGCGCCGACTATGATAACGTGCGGTTTTTGGTTCTGCGATTTCTTCATCCTCGAAAATTTCAGCAACGTTCAACTCCGAAATGATTGCCAGCAAGCGCTCCATGCACAACGACGAACATTCAAGCAAAGTAGTTGGACGCAAAAGAAAAGGCGGTTGTTAAACCCTCGCGTCCTATTATCTTTGCTGTCGTATGCCAAAGCCAATCGCTCGCAGCAAAACCCGTAAATCAGTGGCAAAACGATTTAAGATCACGGCGCGTGGCAAAGTGTTGCGGGCGCACTCTTCTCGACGGCACTTGCTGTCAGTAAAAAGTGCAAAGCGTAAGCGCCGTTTGAGCAAAGCGGCGCGCGTGGACGAAACGGACGTCGCCCGCATTAAGGCAAACCTGCCATTCGGTTAAGAGCGACGCGAACACGCGTTTTGACTCTTATCCCTACCGTCGGGTTAAGGAGCAGTTTAGCTAATATCGGCGCGCGCCCGACCGCGAAACCGCTTCTTCGCTCCGAGTCGTCGTTGTCGTTGTGTGTGTGGTTGTGACGCCGTACCACTGGCGCGCCGCTTCCAGTGAGTCGGGTCCTGGCTCGGGGCTGTAAAGATCGCGCCGGTTAACGAGTGTTGTACAAGAGTTCGCAGTGGCGAAGAGAAAAACCAGCAAAAGCGACGCGAACCATTTCACGGCGTCGATGCAAACAGAAGCGCCACAGCTTGTCAATGTCTCCGCCTTTTCCGAGAAGAGTAGTCGGGGTTGCGCGATGCCAATGTTGCAGGGAAATTTGACCTCCGTCAGGGGCTATGGATTGAGGACTTACGAATCCCGCCAGGGCAGGAATGCAGCAACGGTAGTCTGATCCTCCTTGCCGTAGTTCTCTGGCGGACTTTTGCTCCCGTAGGGCGCGACTACAGCCTGCTCGCCGTGGCGAGGGCGCGCCGGCTCTCAACGCATTATGAAACTCCTTAAGGCAAAAACGGCACGCTTTTCGCAGATAGTGGAGAAATGCGGCCGACCGAATGTTTACACTCTTTGGCAAAAACCCGCAGTAGACCGGCGTTTTCAAGCGGAGCTAAAGAACAATCGGGTGATGACAGTCCAAAAGAGCGAGAGTGGGACAGACTTTGGAATCATTGGTTTCAAAGAGAGGAAAGGCGCGACTTATCTTGTTTTCCCCAAATCGCTCAAGCCATTCGCAGACAAGCGAGTCATCGGGATCGATTGGGCACGCGTTCGCGAATAGAGCAGCGTGAACCTCTGGTCGTCAAAAGCAAGAGAGTCGTCCTGTGGCGACCTTGCGAACCAGCGAGAACGATTGCGCGGTTTTATCCAGGTGGCCAGGCGAGTGCGCGCTTGCCAAGAAGATGCACATGCAAATGCGGAACACTTTCACCCGCATCTGGCCCGCAGTTGATGACGACACGATAGCCGTTCGATAACTCCAGTTTCTTCGCCAGATCGCGCGCAACCAGAAGCAATTTGCCGAGCAGCAGGCGATCGTCGTCCTTCGCATCTGCAAGACGAGGAACGACTTTCTTGGGTACGATCAGCACGTGCACGGGCGCTTGCGGATTAACGTCGTGAAAAGCGACTGCGTCGTCATCTTCCCAGATGATTTTTGCTGAAATTTGTCGCGCGATGATTTTTTCGAAAATGGTCATGGCGTGAAGTGATTAGTCACCTGGAGAATTCGAGTAAATCTGCGCAATCTGGCCGTAATTCAAATGCAAAACGCCACAGATTCGAAGCTTTTCGGCGATCCTGGACCTCCCTTAGCGCAGCGAACAATCGAGCCTCGCAACGGTGGGATCCATTGTAGAGGTTAGTCTTTCGCGCACGAAGCAGACAATTTCCTCGCGCAATGCGTCGCAGGTGCGCGTCCACGTTCGCACCCCGCGAAGATGCTTCACGCAAGACTGCAGCGAGCAAAGCTGGAGATTATCGGCACCGGTTTCAATCAAGCCGTTGATGCGTTTCTCCAAAAGATCGAAGAACGCAAGCTCATAACCTGCGCCGGCATGACGCGCGATGTCGAGTAATGAGATGGAAATAGGCGGCGGAGCCGGCGCGAAATGAGGTACAATCTCCTTGTAACCGATGGCTTTCAGGACATACCGCACGGTCTGCGACAACTGACTGAACGCGACGACGTTTTCGTCGTTTCGCAGGTGCAGGTAAAACGCGATGCTTTCGGTGACGTGATCGGTTAACCACCAACTAGGGTACCCGGCTTCGTCGGCCGCGCGCGTAATGGCTGCGTGCAGCCAATCGCGATTGAACTCAAAGAGTTGTCCCGAATCTGTCCGGAGATATGGAAATTCTTCTTTAAACGCGACCATGATTCTTGCTGATTGGGATATTACGTGATCCGTGCATGGCATTCTGCGCAGTCTCAGGCGGAAACAATTCCCGCTGGAGCGCATTCGGTTTTACGCGACGCCCAAGAGTGTGAATGGCATCTACAAATTGATCGACATCCTGAAACCGTTGGTACACCGAAGCATAACGCAAGTAGGCCACTTCATCGATCGCGCGCAGTTTTTCGAGCACCTTTGCACCAATCGCCGATGAAGGAACTTCGCGGCCGCCCGTTTCAAGCTCGTGTACGATCTCGTCCACCATATCTTCGAGGGTAAGAAGGCTCGTGGAACGTTTTTCGAAAGCTTTCGCGATGCTGGCGGCGAGTTTGCGCCGATCAAATGGTTCATGAGTTCTGTTGCGTTTCACCACGCGCAGATCAGAACGTTCGATTTCTTCGTACGTAGTAAACCGGTACTTGCACTTCAGACATTCGCGGCGACGACGGATGCTCGAGCTATCCCGCGACTGACGGGAATCGATGACTTTGTCATCACGAGACCCGCACTTGGGGCAACGCATAGTATGGAAACCCCAATTACCATACCATTCGTTGTGGTGTCAATGCTTCTTTCACTCGTATTCTTACTCTTTCTCGTGCTCATGCTCATACTCGTACTTGTGTCGGCTGTTTAGACGGACTGCCAGCTTCCGCGAAACGGAAAGCGTTCCGCTCATTGGATTTCGCATGTAGTGCTGGACTCGCAAAAGCTTTCGGAGTTGGAGCGCGAGGCCTCGTCGCACCCTTTCAGTGAATCGGTGATCATCCTGAATTGACGCGATATACCGCCAACAGTACACGCATTCGAAATGCAAGAACCCGCAACGCGCAGCGCTGCCTATGGTCCGTGGCTGGTCGGTCTCGGTGCCGCGCTCTGGGGCACAGAGAGCGCATGGCGGATTCCACTTAACGAGTTGTTCGATGCGAAGGTGATCGTTTTTTGGGAACACGTACTGATTCTAGTCATGTTCCTGCCGATTCTGATCTCGCGCTTACCCGAGATTCCAAAAATCCAGTTACGCACGTGGGGTTATCTTCTCTTCTCAGGTTTCGCCGGCTCCGCGGTTGGCACGATTTTCTTCACCCTGGCGTTGAAATACGGGAACCCAACCGTTGTAAATGTTGTTCTGAATATCCAGCCCGTTATCTCGACCATTGGGGCATTCCTGCTTTTTGGTGACCGGCTTGCCCGCCACTTCTTCTTTTATGCTGGGATCGCAATCGTCGCCGGCATCTTTGTTTCTGTTGCGCATCCAACCATGATCGGTCTTTCTTTCGAGCGCGCCGGCGTAAATCTCGGCACAGGTTACGCCTTGATCTGCGCCCTTTTCTGGGGACTCTCCACAGTAGCTGGCCGCGGCGTGATGATCGGCATGTCGCTTCGTGTTGCGTCCAGCATGCGGATCGTCGTTGGCCTCGCGTGCATGACGCTGATTCTTCTGGCCTACGGCAAACTTAACGGTGCTGCCCTTTGGCCGGTTGCCGCGCAGGCGCATGCCGTTAAAGCAATCCTCTTACTTCTTTTCCTGGCGTCAATCTCAGGCGGAATTCCGCTTCTGATTTATTTTGAAGGACTGCGCCTCACGCGCGCATCAACAGCTGGCTATTTTGAAATGATGCAAACGCTCGCGGCGGTGTGTATCACATGGGGGATCTTTCGGGCGACTCTTCACGCGCACCAGGTAATTGCAGCATTTGTACTGATCGCCGCAGTAGCGATGGTGCATCACGTGCAACGACAGGTTGAACCTGCAGGTCAGCGGGCTAAACAACGCAGCGGGGCGAACCGAAACTAGCTAGTGCCTAACAAGGCCTTCTGCCTCAAGAGATGCCTGGAACGTCCGCCTGCTTGGATTCTCTCGCTGGCGCGGTTTTCTCCGGAAATTCGAAACCGACTTTCTCATCTTCCAGTTTCAAGTAGGCGGAGAACGGGCGTCCTCGTTTTGAGATGAAACCCTCGAGGAGATCGGTTTTCCCCGTTGCTAATAACTTCTGCGCCTGCTCCTTTGGAATGCCTTTACCGAGAATCGTTTTGCTTAGCTTAAATTTGCACGGCTTTCGCTCAGCCTGCGAACGTTCACAGATGTAGCTGTTCTCAGTTTCGAAAATCTTTCCGCCACACTTTGGACATTTGCCGATCGATTCCTTGCCTGTGAAATCGATTTTGGCGACCGGTTCCCTGGGCTTTCGTTCTTTTTTGGTCTTTGGTTCGCGCTTTTCGAATTCGAAGCCTACGTCTTTCTTGTCGGTCAGCACTAGGAAAGCTTTGAAAGGTCTGCCTTTGCGGGAAATGAAGCGCGGAAGCAAATCGGTCTTGCCGGCGCTGAGCAGTTTGTTCATCTGCTCACGGTCTACCGGTTGTTGCAGGATGACTTTGCCGGTTCGAAAGTCGCATGTCTTGTTCGGGCCAACTGAATTTTCACAGACGTAGCTTCTTCCCCACTCGAACACCCGCCCACCGCACTTTGGACATTTGCCAAGCGGCTCCTGACCCGAAAAATCTACCGGTTGCGCGGCGCCGTTCTCCTGGCCATTGGGTCCGAAATCAAATTCAGCCTTGAAGTCGCCGCTTAGCTTGAGCACCGCGGGGAAACGCTTGCCTTTCTTGCTCCGAAAGCCGCTCAAAGGCCCGACGTGTTTGTCACGGACGAGAGTCTCAAATTCGTCGCGGCTCAGCAATCGGCCCGCAATAGTCTTCCAAATCGTGAAGTCGCACTCCCCGTTTGTGCAGGTAAAACTCTTGAATCGCTCGATGATGGGCGAACCGCACTTTGGGCACGTGCCGAATGGCTCGCTGTCCGGCATATGTTCATCGGGATGAAAATGCTTTGCCTTGCCGACGATTTCTTCAGTGAGATGGCGAATGTCGCGCATGAATGCGTCGCGCGTAAGCTTACGATGCTCGATCTCGCGCAAACGAAATTCCCACTCGCCGGTGAGTTCCGGGCTGGTTAGCTCGGGTACAGCATTTTTTAAAAGGGTGATCGTTTGGATCGCCTTCGCCGTCGGCTGCAGTTCCTTTCCGTGTCGAGTTAGGTAATGCGCTGAAATCAATGTTTCGATGATGGCCGCCCGAGTAGCCGGTGTGCCGAGCCCTTTCTCCTTCATCGCGTCGCGCAGCTCTTCGTCTTCAACAAGCTTTCCGGCAGCTTCCATCGCACTGAGGATGGTCGCTTCGTTATAGCGAGCCGGCGGCTTGGTTTGATCTGTCTTGATTTCGACGCCGACTGTCGCCACGCGTTCGCCTTGTCTCACCGGCGGCAGGTTTTCTTCCGGTTTCTCGCCTGCAGCTTCGCGACCGTAAACTTCGAGCCATCCGGGCGCGACTAGAATTTTCCCTTCTGTTTTGAACGGCTCGCCTTCGACACGCGTGATCCGAGTCGTGTTCTCGTATTGTGCAGCTGGAAAGAATACGGCCACAAAGCGCTTGGCCACGAGGTCGAAAACCCTGCGTTCGTGGTCATCAAGCGAGCCCGAGGCCGCGCCAGTGGGAATGATCGCAAAATGATCGCCTACTTTTGCGTCGTTAAAGATACGTTTGTTAGGCTTGACCCAATTATTATCAAGCACCTTGTGGGCGAATGGACTATCGATCTTAGCCAGCGTCGATTTTACTGTGGAAAGGTAATCCTCCGGCAACGCGCGTGAGTCCGTACGGGGATAAGTGATGGCTTTGTGCCTCTCATAAAGAGCCTGCGCGATTTGCAATGTGCGTTTCGCCGAGAAACTGAAGCGGCTGTTCGCTTCGCGCTGCAAGGTCGTGAGATCATACAGTTGCGGCGCGACCTGCGTCGTCGGCTTCTTCTCTTCCAGCTCGACGATCCCATCCTTGCCGCTGCACTTGTGCTGAATGGCGTCTGCGATTTCGCGATGCCACAATCGCGCCGCAAAGCGGTGCTCGTCCCAAAGGGAACCGTTTGCAGAGTCAAGTTGCTGCTCCGCACCCCGCAAGTTCACCTGGAGCCGGTCGAGCAGTCTCTGCGTTCGCTCAATTTCAGTCTCGTCTTTCTTGAACGCTTCGTCGAACCAGCGCCCCGCATATTCGCCCGCTGCGGCACGAAATTTACCGATAATTTCATGTAGCTCGCGCGGCTTGAACTCCTGGATCTTTCTCTCGCGGTCTACGATGATTGCCAGCGTCGGAGTCTGCACGCGCCCAAGCGAAGTGACCGTGCTGCCACGACCGCCGCTGAGCCGCAACGTAAATGCGCGCGTCGCGTTGATACCGACCAGCCAGTCCGCCTCGTTGCGGCTCCGCGCTGCGCTGGCCAGTGGCTGCATCTCAGCATCGTTGCGCAATCGGGCGAACCCTTCGCGAATCGCCTCGGCTGTCATCGATTGCAACCAGAGACGCTTAATTGGCTTCTTTGTGCCGGCGTATTGAACGATGTAGCGAAAGATTAATTCGCCTTCGCGCCCCGCGTCGCATGCGTTGATGATGTCCGAAACGTTTTTGTCTTTGATGAGCTTACGAAGAACATTGACGCGGCCGCCCATTCTTTCCGCAGGCGCGAGTTCAAATTCCGCCGGCATAATGGGCAGTTTCTTCATGTCCCACTTGTCCTGCTCTTTCATCGACGCAGGTACCGCGAGTTCAAACAAGTGACCGACCGCCCACGAGATCAGGTATTTCTCATTTTCGTAGTAATCCTTGCCTTTTTTGAAGCCGCCTAGCGACTTGGCGATGTCGCCAGCGACGGATGGCTTCTCCGTAATTATGAGAGACTTGGACATGGGGGCTGGCAATCGAACCCAGTTACAGGACTTTTGCAAGTGGGAGCGTTTCGAGCATGCGTACGCGCAGAGGTTCGCATAACGCAACGCTTATCCCAGCTTTACAAAATATTTTCCCGGCAATTGTTTTACCAAACGTTTCAGTTCCAATTGCAGCAAGGTCGATGAAACCGTCGCACTCGGCAGGTGTGTTTTCTCTGTGATGTCATCAATTGATGTCTCCGTCGCTTCGATGGCGTCGTAAATGCGTCGCTCTTCCCCGGAAAGCGGCGGCAATGCCCGCGCCGCGGCTTCGGCGGTGGGTTTCGCCTCAGGCAGGAGAATCTGCAGGTCATCCAGAATGTCGCTGGCATCCATGACCAGCTTGGCACCTTGCTGGATGAGACGATTGGATCCCATCGCGCTCGGCGCGTTGATATGACCAGGCACAGCGTAAACCGATCTCCCTTGTTCGAGTGCCTGCGATGCCGTGATGAGCGCCCCGCTATTCAAGCCTGCCTCCACGATGAGAACCCCATGGCTCCAGCCGGAAATGATCCGGTTGCGCATTGGGAAAGTTTGACGATCCGGTTCAATTTCCATCGAAAATTCGGACACGATCGCGCCATTTCCTGCTCGAATTTTCTCGGCAAGCGCAGCGTTTTCCGGCGGATAGAGCTTCGCCAGCCCGGAGCCGATCACCGCGATCGTCCGGCCTTTTGCTGCGAGCGCTCCTTGATGTGCGGCGGTGTCGATGCCCCGCGCTAGTCCGCTGATTACGGTCAGTCCTGCATAGGCGAGTTGATATGCGAGCTTTTTTGCGGATTCCATTCCGTAATGTGTCGTGCGCCGCGCGCCGATGATGCCGATTGCGTGATGGTCGCGTTCTTTCAGTTCGCCCCAAACGTAAAGCACAATCGGTGGCGCATGAATCTCGCGCAGCGGCTTCGGATAAGATGGCGATTCCTGGGTGATGACCGTGGCTCCGAACTCGCGAATCCGGCCAAGCTCCGCGCCAAGATCGACAGTCGATTCCCAGTTGGTAATTTGATCGGCTACTTCACTGCCGACTCCTTCGACCCGGCGAAGGTCGTTGCGTTTTGCGGCCAAAATTTGTTGAGGCTCCTCGAATACCTCCAGTAATTTTCGCAGCCGCACTGGCCCGACTGTCGGCAGCATGTTGAGCGCGATACAGGCTTCCGTCGCGTTCATTTGTAAGGCGCAAGCTGGAGGCTCGCGCTATTTCTAGAACGGAATTTCGTCGTCTGGCTCGGCCGGCGCTGCGGACTTTGGTGGCACAGTCGTTTTGCTGCCAGCGCCTGGTGCCACTCGATCTTCTTCGGCGGTCTCACCCGCGGTGCCGCCGGGACGACCGCCTAGCAACTGCATGCTCTCGCCCACGACGCGTAGTTTGGTCCGCTTTTGCCCAGTCTGCTTGTCGTCCCAGCTGTCCATTTGCAGGCGACCTTCGATGAAAACGGGCCTTCCCTTCCTTAAATATTCGCCGGCAATTTCAGCCAGGCGCGCCCATAGCACGACATCGACAAAGGTAACTTCTTCGCGCCTTTCCCCGCCCTCAGTCGTGTAAACGCGGTTGATTGCGACACCGAGATCGCACACTGCACTACCCTTGGGGGTATAGCGGACTTCCGGATCGCGCGTGAGATTTCCAAGCAGAATGACTTTATTGAAACTGGCCATGCCCGCCTTATACCCAAGTCACTTCGCTTTCGCCATCTTTTTCGCAGCCTTTTCCTTGTTTTCCCGGAGGCGCTGGTAATTTTGGCGATAGATTTCCGGGTCGAGCTTAAATTTCGAGCGCAGTTTCGCTAGTGACTGCGGCTCGGCGTTGAAGACAAAGTTAACGTAATATCCAGCGCTGTGCGGTCCTGCGATATAGGAAAACTGGCGCTTATCCATTTTCTGCACCTGCTCGATCTGGGCACCTTCTTGTTGGAATTCGGATTCCAATCGATCGATGATTTCTTTGACTGTATCTTCCCGGCCTTGCGTGTTCAGCACGAGCAGAGCTTCGTAACGGTGTTTCATAGTTCTTCGGCTTTGTTGAAAATGTTCATCGCGGAAATGAGGTCATTGTCAATCGCGCATTTCACCGCTTCTACTGCGCGATCGATTGTGGATCTGACAATCAGTTTTTCCTCTTCAAAGAAACGGCTCAATACATAATCGACTGATCCTGCAGGTGGAGCCTCTCCGATTCCGATGCGCAGACGGGGGATTTCTTCCGTACCAAATTGCATAATGATGGATTCAAGACCGTTGTGGCCGCCCGATCCACCGCTCGCCCGCAATCTCAGACGGCCGAGCGGCAATGCCATATCATCAAGCACCACAAGAATCTCGGGCGGCTCAATCTTGTAAAACTGCGCTATTGCCAGGAGCGGATCGCCACTCCGGTTCATGTAGCTCATCGGTTTTGCCAGAAACACATCTCCGCATTTGGCCAATAAGGCGCTCCATTTTTTCGATTTTTCCCAAGTCGATCCAAACTGCGCAGCAAGCTGATCGGCTACCATAAAACCAATGTTGTGTCGAGTGGACGCATATTCTGGTCCTGGGTTTCCCAGCCCAGCAACCAAGCGAATCTGCGGAGTTGATTCTTCCACGTCCGCTCAATCCGCGATCTGAAATTGGCAATCCGCAATGAAGAAGGCTACTTCTTTTGCTCTTTTTCCTTTGGAGCCGGCGCGGCGGCAGCTTCGCCCTCTTCCTTCTTCTCGGTGATAACTTCTGGTCCAGCCGCCGCAGCAGCTTCAGCCTCAACGGTAACCGCTTCCTCTTCGACAACCGGAGCCAACACGGAAAATGCCGTCAAATCCGCTGGCACCTTTGCAGTCACTCCGGCAGGAAGTTGAATGGTGCGTACGTGAATGGAATCGCCGATATTTAATTGCGAGACATCTACGCTAATTCGATCTGGCAAATCACGAGGTAAACATTCGATGGCGAGCGCGCGCAGACTCTGCTCAAGCAGTCCGCCGAAAGTCTTAACGCCGATGGGAGTACCGGTCGGTTCGAGAGGAACTTCGGCTTGGATGGTTTCATCCATGGATATGGCATGAAAATCGACGTGGACGATTTCGCCACCCACCGGTGAGTGCTGCACTTCTTGCACCAGCGCGGCGCGATTCGATTTTTCGCCAGCAATTTCGAGCTCAACCAAGACGTTTTCGCCCGAGGCGTGGCTCATCATTGCATTGATGTCCCGGGCGGCGACTTGCAAGGATTGCGGTTTCACTTTTCCCCCGTAAATGACGGCTGGGATAACTCCACGGACTCGTAGCTTGCGCACACCCGAGCGGCCCACATTGGTCCGCGGCTCTGCCTTTAACTTAACCTGTTTTGCCATTTGTTCCGTTCTCTATGTTAAACAGCGACGAGACCGACTCGTCATTGTGAATCCGCTTGATGCCTTCGCCGAGAAGCTCGGAAACGCATAGCACCGTGGTTTTAAAACCTTTCACGGTGCGCACAGGCGTGCTGTTCGTGGTTACTAATTCCGCAATTTGAGATTTTTGCAAACGTTCGACTGCTATATCGACCAGAACAGCGTGCGAAACGCCCGCGTAGATTTTTTGCGCGCCGCGTTTCTTCAAAAGCTGGGCGGCGGAAGTTAGCGTGCCAGCCGTCTCAGTAAGGTCATCAACCAGCAGAACATCGCGGCCTTCCACTTCACCGATAAGATATAACGCCTCGGTCTCCGTGGCGCTTCGGCGTTCCTTTGCCACAATTGCGAGATTCGCATGCAGCGCCTCAGCGTAAGCCGAAGCCATCTTGAGTCCGCCCAAATCTGGAGAAACGACGGTCGTTTTCCCCTTGAGCTGTTGTCGCAGATACTTAATCAGCACAGGCAGCGAATAGAGGTGATCCACAGGGATATCGAAGAACCCTTGCACCTGTTGTGCATGCAAATCCATCGTCAGTACGCGGCTCACCCCGGCGGCATAGAGCAAATTCGCCACCAGTTTGGCCGTAATCGGGACACGCGGCTGATCCTTCCGGTCCTGGCGGGCGTATCCGAAAAATGGAATCACCGCAGTGATCCGATCCGCGCTGGCGCGCCGCGCTGCGTCCACCATGATTAGCAACTCCATCAGATGCTGGTTAGTGGGCGGGCAGGTCGGTTGTATGACGAAAACGTCGTGGCCCCGGATGTTTTCCTCGATCCTTACGTACGTCTCGCCATCGGGAAACGAGCTGATTGTTGCCTGACCCAGGGGCACACCAACGTATTTGCAAATGCGCTCGGCCAGATCGCGATTGGCGGAACCGCTGAAAATTTTTAATTCCGGTTGGAGCGCGAACATGGAGCGGCTAACTTAGGCGTGTGGCAATGCCCTTGGCAATCTTCAAAACTTGCCAATCAACTTTTCTGTAGCGAACTTCCAGTATCCGATTTTTCAAATGAATGCCGAGGTTATTCGAATAGAACGGCCGACAACAAACTCGAAGCTGTTCGCGCATACTCGCTGGGATGCCATTCCCGCGTTGGCGGCCCTTTTTCATCTGGCCTATTTCCTTGGACTGTTTTTCCTCTATCCCCATGCGCCGTTGTGGGTGATGCTGATTCTGGGGTTCATTTATTCGTTGATGGTCAACGCCAATATCAACGGGGTGGGGCACAATTTTATTCACAATCCGTTCTTCCGTTCCAAGACCCTGAATCGCATTTTCGGAGTCACACAATCCATCGCCTGCTGCTTCTCGCAGACGATGTACGACGCCGTGCACATGCAGCATCACAAGGGGAATTCCGATCGCCAGGACGAAAACGGCGATACCGTTGATTGGCTTTCAATTTATCGTCACGGGCACGACGGCGAAGCGGAAAATCCATGGCGCTATGTGTTCCTGAGTTTCTTTCGCGACGACGTCGGCGCAATTCGAAAAGAACTGCGCAAGCGCAACAATGGCGATCTTTTCTGGGGCAACCTCGAGCTTGCGGCGTTCGCGACAACGCTCTTCGTGATGTTCCTGTTTAACTGGCGCTACGTGATTTTTTATTTCGTGCCGTTCTGGTACCTTGGCCACTGCTTCAGTTATCTCAACGGCTATTATCGGCATTATGGTGCAAATCCCGATAAACCGATCGCCTGGGGGGTGAGCAGCTACGGAAAAATCTACAACTGGCTGTTTTTCTACAATGGATACCATGCCGAGCACCATTTCCGGCCCAAAGTGCATTGGACGAAGATGGAAAAGTTTCACCAAACCATCGAAGGTCTCCAGAAACAGGAAGGCGTTCGTACAATCAAGCGCGCCCACATGCTCGGCTTTCTGGATTCGGATCTGCCGAAACGTGGTGAGCATCGCACGCGGGTGGAAGGCGCTGAGCCATCTGTGTCGGGGTAGCGCACGCGTCTCGGGTGCTGGTTTCGGCTCGCGCCGAAACAGTCTTTTCATTGGACTCGTCCTTGGCGCGTGAGGTGAAACACGCAGAGAAAGCTGGCAATGGCGAGGACGCCTTCGCCAGCACGCGAGACGCGTGCGCTACCCGGCAAACCTCGCGCGAAGCTTTTCTTTTTTAGCTTCGCACTCTTCCTGCAAGCGACGCATTTCCGAGGCAAGCTGTTTCTCAAGCGATTGTGCTTCCTCGGAATTTTCAGCGATTTGCGCCTTGCGAATTTGATCTTTCAAGAAGACTTCTCTCTCAGCGATTTTCGCCCGATAAACAGAATCGACTTCTGCGATTTCTTTTTTCTGATCCTCGGTAAGCGAGATGGACGGTGACGCTTTTTCCAATCGCTCCATCGCAAGTTCGTAAGCCGATTTCATTTTCCCTCCATCTTACTCTTACTCATGCCATTGAGGCGCTCGACTCTGTTTAGCCTTTGTACGACGGTAACAGTTTTGTGACGTCACATGGGATTACATCAGAACATGAATGCGGCGCTTCTGCCAATGAAAACGAGCGACGGATCAAATCAGAACAAGTGGGAACAACCATTAAGCAGCGATGATGTGAGGTTCGGAACGTGCGTCATTTACCGCCTGATGATCGGGAAACTTCACTTAAGGTTGCAATTAACTTTAACTCCGTCAGCGCATCTTTCACCTTCGGACGTTTCGCGGGGGCGTCGAGGTCCTTGATGCCGAGGGACGGCGCCTGCTCCACGAACTTCCAGATATCGCCATCGAACTTGCGCCCCGTCTTCTTCTCCAACTCCGCGAGCGCGATCTTCTCGACCTCGCCTACGCAGAAGGGCCACTTCAATACCTCTGCCAGCTTTTGAGCTTCGATCAGCACGAACAAATCGGCGAGCTGTTTTCGTAGCTTCTCAGCCTCGGCTTCAAAAAAGTTACCGATCCCCTTGTGAATTACGACGAGAGATGCTCGCTTCTCAGGCTCGACTTCATCAACCTTCGGAACCATCGGGACCTGATTCATTAATATAGAAACGGCTACGCATCGGGTCTGCCGTGCAGAAGGAATCCGTGACGAAAGCTGTGCAAACGTCCGCCCGAGGCGCGACAGTCGGTAGGCCTCGGTTATCGGACCCTCCAGCGCCTTGGCGAGAACTTGCGCGCCGCGTGACGAGACGCCTGGGGCCTCCTTTGGTTCCATCCGGGCTGCCAACGCTGCCAGCGCGTCACCCAACTCCGACAGTCGGTCGGCCTGGGTTTTCGGATCCTCCAGCGTCTTGGCGAGAACTTGCGCGCCGCGTGACGAGACGCCTGCGGCCTCCTTTGGTTCCATCCGGGCTGCCAACGCTGCCAGCGGGTTACCCAACTGCGACACTTGGTAGGTCTCGGTTTTCGGATCCTCCAGCGTCTTGGCGAGAACTTGCGCGCCGCGTGACGAGAAACTTGCGGCCTCCTTTGA
>JBKPDP010000017.1:0-22370 GCA_046727935.1 Verrucomicrobiota bacterium
TTCGTTCTGAGCCAGAATCAAACTCTCCGTTAAAAACGACTCGGTTCCCGTGAAGGAAACCGAAAGTTTGCGATCTGACTTTCATTGCCTGCGGCTGTAGCCGCGATCGATGATCTCGGCCCGCTTCCGCAGGGTTTGTCCGATCTGAATCTTTGATTTCAAAGAAGATCGACAGATAACGCACAATTCAATGTTTGCTGACTTGGCTTTCCATCCCGAATTTGCCCATAAACGCCTGGCCGTCATAGCCTTGCGTCGGCAGCAAATTCGCGACCAAACTGTCAAAGATCGCAATTCTCTTCCCGGTAAAAGGCAAAGCCCGACCCTCGTCAATAATCTGACCAGGATCAGCTCGTCCTTGAGCCGGTAAGAACACCGGTGCCACGCATGAGACCGGTCCGCGTTTCGCGGGAGTCACAACATAAGGGATCGGCGAAATTCGTCAAATGAAAATCTAAGATTTTTTGGGGCAGCGCCCTCGCCGAGACAATTTTTGCCGTTCAGCGGTTATGATCTACTACGCTCAGTCAATCTTTGGTTTCCTGATTACGTATCGTACATTTATTGAAGGCGGACGATTTCCATAGATCTTTCTCATCATCCCGCTTTTGATTCCGCCAATTTTTTCGGTGGCCTTCTGGGAGCGAATGTTATTTTCGCCGACAAAGAATACTACGTTCTCCACAAACTTGAACGCATGAGCGAGCATTAACTGTTTCATTTCCCGGTTGTAGCGCCCGCCCCAGCATTTTCTTGCCAGAAAAGTCCATCCAATTTCAATCTCAGATTTTTCGGGATCGTAACCGTGGAATCGCGTCGACCCGATGATCTGTTGAGTCTTCGTGTCCAACACGACAAAGGCCCCGCCGGAATCGAGCGCGTCTTTGAAGAAGACTTTAAAGACATGCTCTTTATAGCGATCGCTCTCCGGATGCTGTTCCCAGATGAACGGGTCGGAGGCAACGGTGAAAAGATCGTCCCAGTCTTCAGGCCTGAGCGGACGAAGCTGAATGAGCTCCCCCTTTAAATGTGGTTGAAGATCAAAGACGTTCCTGATCACGAGACAGGTTAAGCTACGGCTTACCAGTGGCGGCAAGCTCGCGATCAAAAAACTCGGCTGTCGCTTTGTAGGCGCGGATCCAGTTACTCCACCGGAGCAGGTCGTGGATTTCGTCCGGCATGACTAGCTCCTTGATAAGCACATCCCGCGCGCGCAGCTTCTCGACCAGATCCGTGGTTTGCTGAAACGGCACGTTACGGTCATCGTCGCCATGCACGAGCAGTACCGGCGAGCGCCACGTTGCGATACTCGCCACGGGCGACGATGTGAATGCGAGCTCGCGCGCTTCCTTCACGTCCGGCGCAGCGTCGGCGCCCTCGGGCCATATCGGCAGAAAGCTCGCCCAGTCGTGCACGCCATGAAAATCGACGCCGGCTTTGAAGATGTCCGAGTTTCGTGCCAAGCCCATGGCAGTGAGAAAGCCGCCGTATGATCCACCCCACAAACCGATCCGCTGCGGATCCACGTTGTCGAGCGTTTGCAAAAACTTCGCGCCCGCGACCACATCCTTGTATTCCAATGCGCCGCGCCAGGCCGCCTTCGGCGGCTCGCGAAACGCTCGCCCATACATGATGCCTAGCCGATAATTTACCGAGAGCACGGTGTAGCCTTTGGACGCGAGATACTGATTTTGCGCATAGGCGTTGTGGTAGTACTGCATGTAGTGGAAACCGAGCATCATCTGCCGGATGGGCCCACCGTGGGTGAAGATGAGCGCCGGGCCGCGCTGCGTGTGGTTCTTGGGAATGAAAAGCTGCCCATGAATGTCGAGCCCGTCCTCGCTCTTGAACACCACCTGCTTCGGCGTCACCAGCTGCGCCTGCGGGAACTCTGGCGGAAGCGCATTCTTCGCGATGGACTCACGGCCGCGGCTCGTGATTCGGTAAGGCATGGCGGGCGAAGTGGCGGTTGAGCCGAGGCATAAGACATTCTTTCCGTCGCTTGTTTCGATTGGATTCCACTCGATCATCTCGCCGCTCGTCAATCCCTGCGGCTTGGTGCCGGTCGCGCTCACCCGCCAGATGTGACGGCGATCAACATCGTTCTGGTTCGAGCTGTAAAGAATCGTCCGTCGGTCTGCGCCCAATGCCACGTCCTCGACATCGAAATCCCCGGGCGTCAGCAACTGCGGCGCGCCGCCATCTGTGGAAACGGAATAAAGGTGATTCCGGCCATCTTTTTCAGAAGCGAAGATGATTCGGCCCGCATCCGTGAATTGTAGTGACTGAAACGCAAACAGCGGCAGCGAATCATCCATCGCATGGCCGCCGTGAAACAGCTCGCGACCTTCGCCGCTCTGCGCATCAGCAATCCATAGCGCCCACGGCCGCGGATATTCTGGAATTAGCGGCCGCTTAAATTCCACACCCGGCTGGCGAATGAACGCCACCCGTTTGTTGTCCGGCGACCATACCGGACCGGCATCACGATCTGTCGTCGGTGCGAGATAAGTGATCTTCTTCGTCGCCGGTTCCAGCACGGCGACGAATGAGTGATCTTTGCGGTTCGAGCGAAATGCGATCCGCTTTCCATCCGGCGACCAGCGCGGCATGTCGCTCTCGCCGAGCAATTCATCGAGCTGCTCTGTTTTCTTCTTTCCGTCGATCGAAGCGATCCAGAGATGTTTCTTCGCTGGCCAGACGACGTTCTTTGCGTCCGGCGAAACTTGTAAGTCCTCGCAACCTTCTTCGTTGCAACCGATATCGCCCAGCAATCGCGGCTCTCCACCGCTCACCTCGATCGCCCACGCCTGCTGCTTCGGTACCTTGGGCGAACTCTGCGGATTTGCCGATGTGCCTTCCTTGTTTACCTGGCTCCCACGCGCATAGACGATGGTCTTACCGTCCGGCGTCAGCCGCAGACTCGCGATCTGCTGGCCATCATCTCCCTTGTAGTGCGTGACCTGACGCGGCACGAACTCGGGCGCATCCGCCACCCAGACATTGCGCTCACCTTTGTTATCGGACACCCACGCCACCCGCGGCGCCTGCTTCGCCGCAACCAGCTGCCAGGGAAACGGCGCGCTCAGCACCTGCTCGATCGTGAAACCTTCCGCGAGACAGACGACCGGCAGAAAGAATACCGCGGCAGCAACAGCAGCATAATGCAATGATTTTTTCATGATCGCGCGTCGTATTGTGATGATGACAGAACGCCGCGTCGATTCTAGCCTGACCGAGGCCGCTCGCTAGCCGTTTGTGACCGGCGTGTGCAAAGTATGGATTCGACGCGCACTTCTGTGAGACTGAGGCTGTGAAGATGCAACCGCTGTCGAGCTTTGCTAGTCTTCATCCCTACTTCAAGGTAGATGTGGTTGAAGATCAAAAATACATTCCTGATCCCGATGGGCAGAAAGAGTTTTGTACCACTTGCACTAGTCTCGGTATTCCTCGTCATATCTGATACGAGCCAAGTGACGGCCGCCAATATGCGCAGTTTTATAGAAGCTGTTCGGAGAAAAGCGACTGTAGTCTACGTTGGCTCTGTTAAAGAAGTGCAGCTGCTCACACGAACGAAGTTCGACATCAAAGCACGGACACTTGTGGACGTGTCAGCAGTGGCGCGGGGTCCTGGCACCAACCCTCGCGAAGCTACTATCGAATATTCGAGTTTTGACGATAAAACACCAATGTTAGAGGGCGGTCCGCAGTATCAACTACGGGCTGGCGTCAAGGTTGTCGTCTTTGCAAGGTCCTTCGCAAGCACCATTCCCCCAGGATATCTTTTGCAGGGTAGCCGCGAGGAATTGCTGCATCGAGTTGAAGCACTCCGCGATGCCCTTCGCCATATGTCTCCCGACCAACTTAGGGTCAATGAGATTGATGAGGAAGATCGTCGTATTCAGCTCGCCTTGTACGAAAAGCTTTGCGTGTACCTCCGTGCGTCAAAATAATGGATCAGCCCAATTGCTTGAGGGATTCGATCAGATTGCCAGCAGCGTTGCAAAGCGAACGCTCGCTCCGCAGATGAGTGGATCCGACGCAACGCAAAACAGGTTCCCAATTTTCAGGTGCGAGCGGAGAAAGTTCGATAAGTTCACCTTTTAGATCTGGTTGAAGATCAAACGACATTCTTATTTCGGCGCCAGGGAATTCACGATTTTCTCAAATCGTGGATCGCCTCGCAGCGGGCTCCACAGCGGGTGCAATTTCAACTGGCCATAGTTCAGATAGCCGGGCATCGTCACCAGCTTCTCCACCACCTCAATGGCGCGATCGCGGTCGCCGCTCCAAGCGTAAACCTGGGCGAGACCTTCGAGAACCAAGGCCCCATCATAGATGTCTCTTGAGATCGGCATCAGATCGATGGCGTGCTGCGCTTCGCGGACAGCCAATTCTTTCTGCCCTAGTCCCGCATCGACTTGGGCAAGGACAGCTATGGTCCGCGCGTGCTCCGGTTTGATAACCAATCTCTGCTCCAAAATGGCGCGGCATTCGCGAAACGCAGTGACTGCCCGGGCGGAATCGCCTTTTGCCCTTGCAATCATCGCCTCAAACCAAGCCTTTGGATAATAGAAGCTGAAGTCGATGTCTTGAAAGTCTTTCCGCGGCGAAGCGGTAAGGACCCGCTCCGCCTCGGCGTGGTTGCCGTCGATCATCGCAAGCAGACATCGGGCAGGCGTCTGTCCACCGGCAACGTCCATTTCCGGAGCGCTGGCGAGAATCTCGCGTAGCGGTCCGGAATTGCAGGTACCATAGAACGTAGCTGAGGCTCGGCGGAATCGAACTATCGGAAACTGCTCTCCGGCCGCGAGGACACGTTCGTAGACCTGCACCGCTTCGGGAAACCTGCGCTGCAGTACATAGGTATCGGCAAGAAGATTGTAAGCGTTGGGATTCCTCGGATCTAGAGCGACGGCAGTGGAAAAATCGCGCTCTGCCTCGGGAAAGTGGTTGCGGCGCCGGGTGATGTAGCCGGATAGGATGAAGAACGGCGTGCTGTTTGGCAGACCCGGACGCGAGATAGCGAGTTCTTCCTGAGCGCGATTGTAGTCGCGCTGACATCGGAAGAGATAATCCGCGAGGGCAAAATGCGCTTCAGCTGAATCGGGGCGAAGCCGTAGCGCCGCCTTTACGGCGGCATCGGCAAGCAGAATGCGGTTCGGGCTTGGATCGAGGTCGAAAAAGGAGGTCGTTTGCGCGCGCGGCATAACAATAAGCCGAGACGAAGTTCGGGTCTCGTTTGATCGCCTCGTCGAGCGAATGCAGCGCCTGCAGCAGCGTCGCGCGCACGTCGGTCGCGTTAAGATAGCTGTCAATGATTGGCCTGAAGGTAAAGCTCACACGCGACCAGATCCTGGGTCGGGCGTTCTTCGATTTCCGCTTTTTGCTGCGGCGAGAGTTTTGCCTTTAGCTGGGCGACAATCGACTGGGCCAGTTCACTCTGGATTGCGAACAAGTCAGCGGCTGTACGATCGTAGGTTTCTGCCCAGACATGACCGTCTGTGCGCGCGTCGATCAATTCCGCATTGATGCGAAGGCGATCACCGGCACGTTGGACTGAACCTTCGACGATGTAAGCGACATTAAGCTGCCGGCCAATTTCGCGCAGATTGCGCTCCGGCCCCGTCTTGTATTGACGCACGCTTGTGTTGCTGATGACTTTCAGATCGGACACCTTGGCCAGGTTGGTAATTATCTGATCCTGGACTCCATCTGTGAAGTAAGCGTCGTTCTTGTCTTCGCTCAGGCTCTCGAAGGGCAATACGGCGATCGACTTGTTATCGTCATGCGACGCTGTTCTGTTTCCCGCGGTGTAACGACCCAGAAAAAACAAGGACAGAGAGACAGCGGTGCCGATGACGACGACATAAATCCAAGCGCGATTCGTCAGCCGCGCGGATGGCGGCAGGGCATCGGCCTCTTCGGCGCGCTTGAGCCCTTCAGGTGTGATCTCGAATGCCCACGCGAAAATAAGCGCGAAGGGGAAACCGATGATAATTAAGGCAACGATCAGTCGGACGACCCAATTTGGAACATCGAACACTGGAAAAACCTGTGCGATTCCCTGGGCAAGCGCCCAGCCGGCGACGATGTAGGCAACCGCAACCTTGTAAACGTTGCGACGCTTCAGTTCGCCGAAGAAGTTCATGGCTTCGCCTCGGTTTTCGGCGGAAGCACTTTTTGCGCAAGGGCCTCGAATCGCGGCTGACCGCGCAGATCATCGAGCAGCGGATCTACTTTGATAAGAAATAGGTAATTCCCCGCGCCTTCGCGGTAGGCCTGCTCCAGCTCATCAATGGCGCGCTCTTTCTCGCCCAACGCCACAAGAATGAGTGCCACAGCGTAAGGCGGGACGTATCGCGACCTTGCTTCTTCATTTAGCCGAGCAAGAACCTTTTGTGCTTCCTGTTTTTGTCCATTGCGCGCATACGCCTGACCGAGCATGGCCAGTGCGTACGGATCGTTATTTAGGTCGAACGCTTTTTGATATTCAGGAATCGCTTCTTTGACGTGTCCTTTGAATTGAAGCGCTCCACCGAGATAGTAATGTCCCAGAAAAAAGCGGGAATCCATTTCGAGAGTCTTGCGGGCCTGCGCCTCCGCTTCGTCGTAACGGTGCGCATTGAAATAGATCCAGCTGAAATCGGCGTTAATGATCAATGAGAGCGGGTCGAGCTCGATCGCGCGTTTTGCTTCCGCAATTGCGCGATCAAATTGTCCGGCTGACATCAAGCCCAACGCAAGCCAATGGTGAGCAGTTGCGTAATTCGGATTTAATTGAATTGCTCGCTCCAATTCGCTAATCGAGCGGCTGAGATCGAATTCGAGAGCGGCAAGTAAGCCGAGGGAAGCGTGCGCCTCCGCTAGCGCATCGTCCAGTTCGAGCGCCTTCTTTGCGGCGGCTCGCGCCGGAGGAACTGCTTCCTGCGCCGAAGCGCCCCCATAGTTCGGAAGGAGCAGATACGAATCGGCCAGACCGGCATAAGCAAGCGCGTAGTTGGGATCCTTCGCGATCGCTTGATTGAAATACTCGATTGCTTTGCGCAAATCCTCACCCGTCCGTTTGTTCCAAAAAAATCTGCCCTTGAGATAAAGTTCGTATGCTTCCGGATTCGAAGTTGGCGGTTTTGCGATCGAGCTTTTCTCCAAGCCCGTAAGCTTTGCCTGCAACGCCTCGGCGACGTTTTTCGCAATCTCGCTCTCGACTGCGAAAATATCGGTAAGTTTTCGATCGTAGGTATCGGCCCAAAGATGCGCATCGGTCATGGCGTTAATAAGCTGTACATTCACGCGCACCTGATCGTTCGCCTTCTGTACGCTGCCTTCCAGAATGTTCGTGACGCCGAGTTGCTTTGCGATCTGGGGAAGATTTTCGGGCGCGCTCTTAAAGTGTTGCGTCGAAGTGCGCGAAATCACTTTGAGATCCGCGACCTTGGCCAGTCGAGTGATGATTTCATCCTGCACGCCTTCTGCAAAATAAGCGTTGTCTGGATCGCGGCTGAGATTGTCGAAGGGAAGCACGGCAATCGATTTTGCCGGCAGATCAAACACACTGCTGCCGTTGCGCGCCGTGTAACGTCCGAGAAAAAATAAGCCGATCGAGACGAGACCCCCGATAACGACCACATAAATCCATGCGCGCTTCTTCCGTCGCGTCGTTTCCGGCATGGCGTCGGCCGTTTCGGTGCGCTCAATCCCTTGCGGCGTTAGTTCGAACATCCAGGCCAGAACCAGTGCGATCGGCAAACCGATAATGACGAGCAGAACAATTAATCGGATCACCCAGTTCGGAACATCAAAGACCGGAAAAACTTGTGCGATTCCTTGAGAAAGAGCCCAGCCGGCGACGATGTAGGCAAAGCCAACCTTGTAAACATTGCGCCGCTTCAGCTCACCGAAGAAGGTCTCCAGATTCATCGATTCGGTGTTGTGCCACAGCGTTAGCGGAAGAGCAAGAGACTCCCCGGATCGACTCGTTTTCCGAGCTTCATAGTTTTGGCGCAAGGAGAATGAGAAGCGAATCTCGGATTCCGGATTGCCAGGCTTTCCACGTCGTTTTCAAGATTGGCCGCAGAACGTTTTTCGCGATTCCGAGCTTTACTCGCTCTCGTCGCTCGATGAGTTTAAAGAGGTTCGACGCCTTGATCAGCTCAAATGCAAAATCGGTCGTTGAACGACTCGGCAATTGAGTTGATCCGGTATCAGGATTTGTGACGAAGTTTGTTTTGATTCTGCTCATCGCGCTGGTTTTCGAAGCCATCGGTGTGGTGTTTCTCAGTGGCGGCCTCAAGCAAATTGGGGAACCAAAAACAATGAATGCGGCGGAAATCGCCTCGTTAATCATACGCGGCGCGACGAACAAAAACATTTTAATGGGCGTGTTCTTCGAAGCTATTTTCTTTGGATTCCTGCTCTACTTGCTTGCACAAAAGGATGTCAGCATCGTCTGGCCGTTGACCTCTCTTGGTTTTGTCATCACGAGCCTGGCGGCCAGGATTTTCCTCAATGAGGAGATATCGAGTGTTCGTTGGACGGGGATCTGTCTGATTGTGTTGGGCGCCGGCTTGGTCACGTGCAGTGCCAAGACCAAAGAGAGAAAGACGGATGGGCAACCGCCAGCTCCGGGAAATTACAGCCTTCTCTAACTGTCCGAGTACGTACGCTAACTTGGCGCAGCGATAATTGTCTGGCCTCGAAACTCAATCACCCTCCGAATCCTATTCAAAGGTTTAACGCTTCAACGAGCGTGCGAGCCTCGCCTGCTGGTTTCCAAAGCTGAGTCGGCCTCGTCATTTGCCATCAATCGCGCTATGGTCTTCGAAGTCTGAGGCTGCCCATATGAGCGAGGAACGTATTGAAAAGACTAAATCAACCGTTGACGCTGCGGACCATATTCCGGCCGACCAGAAAGCTGCGTTATCAGCAGCGTTGTCGAAACTGAAGCCCGCGCTCGCGCAGATTTCACAAACGCACCACGAGGATGCCGAGAGCATCGCTCGTCTGGTCGAGGCTTCGGCGCACGAAGCGACTCGACGGAAGAAACGCCCCGCACATCTCAAGAAACTTGCGCACGAATTGAGACAATCAGTCGAAAACTTCGAAGCGTCTCATCCAAAGCTCGCCGCGTTTGTGAACGAATATTCCACGATTTTGAGCGCTTTAGGCATTTGACCGCAGAGCACACTCTCTTCGTCTAGCCCAATCAGATTCTTCCCCTCGAACTTGTATTCCGTTTTCGCACTGGGCGTTTCGCGTGCCGAAAGTGACGACGATATTGGCCAGGTGGAATTTTTAACGCGCGCTGAAAGACATTGCGCATCGAATTGACGTTTCCAAAGCCGCACTCTCCCGCGATCGCTTCCACGCTGTTCTGTACGCCAGACGTGAGCCGTAATCTTCTTCGACAAGCGCCAGGGCGAGGTCCATCCCCGCAGTCATACCCGCGGATGTGTAAACGTTTTCGTCCCGGATAAAAATTGGATCGGGATCAACCTCCGCGCGCGGAGCTCGCCTGATCAAAACCTCGCACCAGTTCCAATGAGTCGTGGCGCGGCGGCCGTCCAGCAAACCGGCCCGGGCCAGAAGCATCGCCCCGGTGCAGACCGAGCCGACCCGGCGAATTCGTCCGGCAACCTTTCTCAGCCAGCGAACTACTTCCGGATTGATTTCGTCGCGCTCGATCGAGTTCCCACCGGCAACCAGCAGAGTGTCGATCTTTCCGCGCAATTCGCGAAACGTCTTGTGTGCGGTGATGCGCAATCCGCAGTTGGCAACCAACGAACGTTGCGCGGATATGGTTACTACTTCGACCGAATAGATGGGCGGCGATCCGGGATTTTCGCGGGCGAAGAACTCGGCCGCACGAGCGAAAACCTGAAGTGGTCCGACCAAATCGAGGATCTCGACCTCAGGCGCGGCAACAAAAACGATTCGACGCGTCGCCCGACCCGGGCTGGCATTATTTCGATCCGTCGTCACAACTTTTCGAAGAAATATCTTTGGACAGAATTTACAGGATCCTCAGAATCCATTTCTCTAATTCGGAAAAATTGTGTTCATTCTGTCTTCATCACCTCTCCGTTGTCGCTACAAATTTATCCGGCGCTGCGTCGAAGGTTTTTTTATCGTCGTCCGAACAGAAATAGTAAGTCTTGCCGTTGAAGACAGATTTCGGTGAGGACTTCGGATCCACATCCATTCCGCATACTGCACAGACCGGATGATCGGCGGTTGAGACAGGCGCGCTGGCGTAAACCTGATTCGAGTCTGCGTTCATCCAGCCTTGTCCCTGATATTCCATGTTGTAGGCAGTTTTCTGCGCGACCTCGCGTCCGAAGTAGCGTTCGACCACGCGCAGCGCGAGATCAATGCCGGACGAGAGTCCACCGGCGGTCGCAAGATTCCCGCCCTCCACAAATCTCGCTCCGCGCTTGAGTTGGATGTCCGCGAACTCCTTCTCGAAAGAACCAAACGCTGAATGAAACGTGGTCGCGCTTTTGCCGGACAAGAGTCCGGTTTTGGCCAGAACAAATGCGCCCGTGCAAACCGACATGGTTACATCCGTGTCCTTCGAATTTTTGCGTATCCATTCCAGCATTGCCGCGCTCGGTTTACGTTGCGCCGGGATAACGATGACTTTTGGCGCCGGCGCGTTTGTCAGCGTGTAATCGGGTACGATCTGCATCCCTCCGCTGGCGCGGATCGGAGAAGTCGATTCAGAAACCGTGTAGAGGCGGAACGGTTGATCGTGGCGACCGGGAAGCATAACGTCCTGAAAAACTTCCCATGGCCCGCAAAAGTCGATTATCACTGCCCCCTCTGAAATAAGGAAAGCCACCGGAATACTTCCATTTGCCGGAGCCTTCAGCGAATTTGGTTCGACTGCATTCGCCGAAACCTGACCGAGAAACCACAGAGCAGTTGCAGCGATGAAGCCGATCTTTGTTACACGGTAGAGTACTTCTCTTCCATTCAGGGCATTGGTTGATTCATTCATGATATCTATTTTGACAAAACACAGCGGCTGGCAGCGATGACAACTATCATCAAATTCCTGCCAATTGGAAGCTTGGCTAATTAGCGCTCGAATTTCCGGATTGCCGATCACCAGAACACGAATGAAAACCGCTCGTGCTGGTAATGCGCAGCAGTGCCTTTGTGTCTGTAGAGGGCAGCTCCACCGTTTGGAGCACGAACTGGCAGATGGCGATGATCGCGCCGATGATCAAGAGCGGATAGATTGCCATCTCGAGCAGGTTGCGAGTTTTTTCTTCCGAGCGCATCAGAAGCGCATAGGTAGATTCGTGTTGGTTTTCTGGTTCATCGATTGCGTTTGTTAGTTCGTTCATGCGGCTAATTTCAAGCCCTACCGATTGGCCGCGATGACAATGATCATCAAGTTTCTGCCACCTCATTCTCTGAGACTGGCGCACGGCGCTCGCCCAAAGGATGCGCCAAATCAATATTACTTCGGTGGCAACAGCGACGCGCGAGGCAGGGGATTACCGTTTAGAAAGATCGTCTCAATCGTGTCATATGCCGCGATACTCTTGAGAGGATCTGCGCGTAGAAGCAGAAGGTCGGCGCGTTTTCCAACTTCAATCGTCCCGCGAGCTGACAGCCCAAACGCAATCGCGTTGTCCAGTGTCGCCGCACGCAAGATACGCGCCAGCGGCACGCCCGCGTCCGCCCAACGACTCAATTCCAATCTCCCATTTAATCCCGGCGGATTTCCGATGCCTTCATTCGCCGGCGTGTCGGTGCCAAAGAGTAATTTTACCTTTTCTTTCAGCATCATGCGCAGCGTTGCCGCGGCACGCGCGGGTCCGACAGCCATGGCTTTCGCCGGATCGATCGAATTTGAGCCTAACAAATGCGTTATCGCCTGACGGTACTCGTCGGTTTGCGCGCGCTGCGCCTTTTGGCCTTCTTCGCTCATGAGATATGAGATGATGTCGTGCGGAAGAGCTTCAGCGAGTCGCGGTCATTGAGCAAAGATTTGTCGAAGATCGACAAGTCGCCGTACACGGCTTGCAACGTTGGTTGCACGGCGACATTGGCGCGAGCGGCGCGTTGAATCACATCACGCACTTCGGACGGCGGCTTCGTGTTCATTCGATCGCCGTCCCATTGCCAAATTCCGTGCGCAATCACATTGGAGTGTGCGTCGAGCGCGGTGCGCCAACTCTCGAGCGCATTTGCGTGAACGACAAAGACGAGGCCGTGCCGTTTCGCTTCGTCGCGCAGCGTCGACAACGTTTCAGGCTGAGGTGTTGGCCAGGGCGCGGCGCCGCCGAATCCAGGCTCGACGAACGTCTTTAAACAAATTGCGTCGACATCCTGTGCCCGAGCGACGGCGCGCACTGGCGAGTAGTCGTTCGGATCGAGATTGACGGGCCAATCTTTCGTGTTTGGTTCGTAAACGATGTTCGCCGCTTCCGCCCCGGCCGCATCTTTCGGCGGTTTCAATGCCATGTAACCGCCGATAATTCGAACGCCGCGCCCGCAACTGCAAAAATTCGGATGAACCGGTGCTGCATTGAACCAATCAAGCGTGTTCGGTTTGAGATCGAGATCGACGAGCGTCGTGAAACCAAATGCCAGATAGGAGCGCGGCAGCTGCCCTCGATAGGCACGGAGAAGCTCGGGATGTTTCTCAATCGCGGTGTCATCGAGCGGACCCATGTTGCCGACGTGCACATGTGAATCGATCAATCCCGGAATGAGAAAGCCGCCGTGTCCATCGATCTGCTTCGCGTGCGCGCCGGCAACAAGATCGGTTCCAACGTTTGCGATCCGTCCATCGCGAATGACAACCGTGGCATGGGCGAGGGGACCAGACCGCTCCGAAGAAATGACGGTCACGTTCTTGATCACGGTTCCGTCGTCCACCACCTTCGGTTGGTCGGCCTTCGCAGTGGCGAGAATACTGAGAACCAGAGCAGACGGTACAAAAAACGAAATGATCGCTCTCTTGCTCATGTCACAATTAGATGCACTAGCTCGGTCAGTTGGATTTACCGCCAGAACCGATTCACGGTTTGCGATTCACGCCATCGTCGTGATTGAAAATCAAACTGCCGCAGGTTACGCCAGCTTCAGCTTTCTGCAGCTCAGACAGATCGATCGTTCGTACGCGGAACCCTCGCTGCTCAAGCAGCCCCCAGGTCTTGGGAAAATAAGCAGGAATGATTACAATGTCCTTGATCAGCAACGCGTTCGCTGCGGCCGGCTCTTCATCGGGAACATCCAGCAATTCAAACCCGTGAAATTGCTCTGCATCGACCCAAGCTCGATTGATGAGAATCGTGTTGTTGCCAATGTACGAGCACGCGCTTTTCAGATGAAGACAATTTCTCACCTCGACGGCCTGCACCTCGTAATCGAACGACCGAAGCAAGTCGCTCAACTGCGCGATGCCTTCCCGATTTGTGCGTTGCGATAAACCGGTAAAGACACGACGATCGACGCGCAGCACGTCTCCTCCATCCAAGGTCGCAGGCTCACGGAGGAACATGATCGGCCGATAACGAGAGAGCGCGTGCGCCAGACTCTCGGCTTCGGGCCGCCGGCTCGGTGCTCCCATGATGGAGATGACCGCGACCTCATCCGCAACTACCGCCGCATCCTCCACGAAAACGGCATCCGGCAGTTTTGGCTCGGCAGGAAGTGAAATGATTCGAACTCCGAGTTCGGCAAGACAATCTTGATACGCTTTGTGCTGCGCAATCGCTTTGGCAAGGTCAATTGGCCGTCTCGCATGAAACGATAGCTCGCAATTATTGATGCTCGCGCTCACCTCGCGCGTTATGGCTACCAGCGGCATGGTTGACGAACGAAGTTACAATCTTGAGGAAGCGGACGGTCCCTGCCCACAAGAGGTTTCCGGCTATTTCAATAAACGAAGGGCACAAGCCGTTTGGTGCGCTTCATGTAATCGGCGTAGCGCCGACCGAGCGCGCGAGAAAGAGCAGTCTCTTCCACATTCATACGATGAATGAAAGCCGCGCCAATCGGCAGGAGAACGACAAGCAGCGCGGCCCAGTTGCGCAGCGACAAAGCGAAACCGACGAACGCCAGTAGCACGCCAGTGTAGGAAGGATGACGCACCATACGGAACGGCCCTCGTTCGACCAGCTCATGGTCTTTTTCAATGGTCACGTCCACAGTGAAAAAGCGGCCGAGCGTGATGATTGCCCACCAGCGCAAGAACAGTCCCGCGACAAACAGCACCACACTGGCAAACGCAAAAATCCGCCCATGAGGCAGTGCAGCCGCCGGCCAATGGCCCGCAACGTAAATCCCCGCTGCTACACTCGCAATGATAATCAGCCACAGAACTCGCAAGGTACTTCGGTCCTGCTTGGTTCCGGTGCGGCTGCGCGAGCGGCGCGTCACCGTCAGCAGTAATTCCGAGATCAGGTAAACGAGTCCGAGTTCGAGCGAGAGGGACATTACACTAGGCGCTTTCGTTCTTTGGCTGTCTCGCATCAAACAGCAGCTCACAATCGTTGATACCTGAACTCACCTCGCGAGTGATTGCCGTCAACTGCATGGTAACCAGGAATCGACACGAATGAATACGAATTCAAATATTCCGGGGAGGATACGAAATCTGCAGTCTGTTGTTCATCGATCGGGGCCGTTTTTCCGAGTCAGTTCGAATTCGAAATGCGTTTTTGTTCCGTCAGGCTTCAGCGTCTCCCACTTTTCGATTACGTGATCGCGATCTTTAAAAAACAGCTCGAGGCCGTTGATGTGTTCCGTCCCCTTTTCCCAGTTGGTGATGTCTTGGAACACGAACCTGATGGAGGCAGGGTTTTCGCCAAACCCTTTCGCGCGCAATCGCGGTTGATTCCCGTCGCGCGTATAGAGCGTCATGAGCAATCCGTGGAAACCGTCGGGATGATAAACGGCGATAATCCCCGAATTACGCTCCAGAAGAGCATGACCGTGAGAGACGCTTCAAAAGTTGCGTCGTAAGACTGCCCGTTTTCCATGAAGCTCCACGTGCCAGTCAGCCGGTTCTTGAGATTTTCGAAATCCGAATTCAACAACTCCGCTCCGTGAGCGCCGGTTACAGCAAGCGTGACCAACGCGACAACCACCATTCGCATAGAACCAGAATTATTGCCGACGCACGACCCGGTTCACCAGCCGCAAAACCGAATTGCTACGATCACGCCTCACGAGTTACGAAATCGATCATCCATGGCGCGACCGACAATCACTCTGTCGTTTTCCCCCAAGACGCGATGCTTTCCGCCTGGGCTGCCGTGCTGGCTAACATGTATTGCCAGTAGCGGCGCCCCGAGCTCGCTTTCGGACCGGAACTCGAATAAATCTTCGCGCCGACGTCCCGCGTTTTGATCCAATCGCTTTGGTTCCTTTGCATCTCCTGCTGCCCATCCTTGTTGGCTTTCGCAAGAGCTTTATTATAGAGATCGTTCAAACGTTGATCTACTTCCTCGTAACGTTTCTTTAATTCGCTTTCCGCGGGCGACTCACCCAAGGGCTCCGCGCAGACCGCTTCGCCGAAGATGGCACCGTTTCCAAACCGCCGCTCCCACGCGCCCTTGTTCAGTCGTCGAAGATAATCGGTTAGTTCGAGCGTTTCGGTTTTCGTATTGAAATAGGCGTACCATCGATCAACATCACGATCGCGCTCGCCGCCGAAGTCGCCCGCGCGCAGGCTTAACAGCAACCGGCTAGAATCCGGCCTCCAGGCCACGAAATCGATGATCCCAATTTGTGCGTCGGAAAAATATGGCACGTCGTCGCGCTTGAGATGTTCTTTCGTTGCGAAGAAGCGCCAGACCGATTCATCCAAGCTCGCTTTGATCGGTTGAAACTTTAGGCCATTCTCGTGCTTGAAGAGTTCGCCGTCGGTTACCTTGTGAGCGTAGTGAATCCCGGCGTAAATCCACTGTTCATCCGGTGAAATGCAGTAGTATACGTGCGTCGTCCCGGGATGCTGGTCGCCGAGCGGTTCTCGCAATTTCGGATCGTCCAAAGAAACGACATAGGCCTGTTCGTCGGGAGTATCGGAGTCCTCCGGTGCCTTCAGTTGCTGGGTCTCGATCTTGAACGTTCCGTGAACCGGACTGCTTTGCCCGACCAGGGATGGCGCGGTCAGCAGGATCCACGGCAAATAGCCGAGCAGCGAAAATGGCCGGTGGTGAACGCGTCTCCGCTACGGCCTTGTTCTCACAAAAGGCAATCTGATGCTCGCTGCTTCGTTAAACGACAAAATTATCCGCCAGTGAACTCCATGTTCTTAATTGATCCTTCGTCCTTCATTTTCATTGATGGGCCACCATCGGCTAACCCGGCGGCAATACGCTTCGTAATCCGATCCGAAAGTGCGCCGCAAAGTCGTCTCCTCGTAGAACACCACGAACAGATGAGTCGCGAGGAAAAACACGCCGGCATAAATCAAGATCGACAACGATCCGTAAAAGAGCGCCGCGCCGAGAAGAGTGAGGATCGCACCGATGTACATCGGATTTCGCACGAGACGATAAGGCCCCCGAATTACCAGCCGTCGAGGCGGATCGAACGGCGCAGGCGTCCCACGTCCTACAAATGCAAACGTGAATATGCACCAGAATGCGATCGCTGTGCCGGCGGCAGTAATAATTAATCAGTCTCCGGAGTACGTGATTCTGAAAACAAAGTCTGCGTCGATGTGCGCATTGACGTTCGTCATTCGTGATTTCGCGTTGCGGCCTTTTCCAAGGCGGCAATGTCGATCTTGTCCATTTCCATCATCGCTTTCATGACGCGCGCTGCTTTCGCTTTATCGGGATCGGCCAACATATCGCCGAGAACGACCGGGTTGACCTGCCACGAGAGACCGAATTTGTCTTTTAACCAGCCGCACGGCCCGGTCGATCCGCCATCGGCGGAAAGTTTCTCCCAGAAATAATCGATCTCATCCTGAGTCTCGCAGTTGACCGCGAACGAGATCGCTTCAGTGAACTTGAACTGCGGTCCGCCGTTGAGCGCCACGAACTCGACTCGGTCGAGCGTAAACTCCACGGTCATTACCGATCCTGGTGACCGTCCAATTTTTTCGGCTGCTTCTTTCGGATGACGGGCAAGCTTCCCGATCCTCGAATTCTTAAAAATGCCGACGTAGAATTTGGCTGCCTGCTCCGCTTCCGAATCGAACCATAAAAAAGGATTTATCTTCTTCATCCGAGTTTACTCGCTTGCTTTTCCTCAACACTCAACTCCGTAAAGGGGCGTGGCTCCCACAGAGCTTTACGCTCTCAACCATCAACGTTCCTTTCTGGCTTTCGCTTGCTTATTAGCGTCCGGCGCAGCAAATTTACGCGCCGAACAGCAAAAACGGTTCCGGCGTAATGAACAAAATTGATTTCGCAGTCGGCATTGGCGGAGAGAACGGCCAGGGGATCGCTTCCACTGGGAACATTCTCGCGCTTATCTTTGCGCGGCGCGGGCTGCGTCTCAACGCCTACAACGCTTACCAGTCGATCATCCGCGGCGGCCATACTTTCCTGACAATTCGCGCGAGTGACGGGCCGGTCCGCAACATGGGTGACAAGATCGACGTCTTCATTCCGCTCAATCAGGACACAATGGATCGTCACCTGCATCTTTTGAAGAGCGGCGCGTGCGCCATTTATGACAAAGAGAAGGTGACGCCCGGGAAGGCGGCGGACGGTGTCCAACTCTGCGCCATGCCGATGAAGGAGTTGACCAAAGGCAACAAGCTCGCAGTCAACACCGCTGCTCTCGGCGCGACGCTCCAATTGCTCGGGATTGAATCGGAGCCGCTCGAGACGGTCATTTCGCGGCAATTTAAAAAGAAAGGCGACGCGGTCGTGGCCGAAAATGTGACTATTGCTCGCGCAGGCTACGATTACGCGGCCCAAAATTTTACCGCCTTTTCCTGGAAGACGCCGAAAGGAGCGAAGTCACTGGGCATAATTACCGGCAACCAAGCCATCGCCATGGGTGGAGCGGCCGCAGGGGTGAAATTTTACGCGGCGTATCCGATGAGCCCATCCACCGGCGTCTTGATGTGGATGGCGGCGCACGCGCGCGAGCTCGGCATCATGGTTCGGCAAGTCGAAGACGAGATCGGCGTGATGAACATGGTGATTGGCGCAGCCCACACCGGCTGCCGTGCCATGTGCGCAACCAGCGGAGGCGGGTTTGCACTGATGAGCGAAGCCGTCGGAATGGCGGGAATGATTGAAACGCCGATTGTTTGCATCGATGTGCAACGCGCCGGACCGGCGACAGGCGTACCAACCAAGACCGAACAAGGCGATCTCTGGCAGGTGCTCGGCGCTGGCCAGGGCGATTATCCGCGCATTGTTGTCGCGCCGACGAATCAGTTGGATTTATTTCAGACGATTCCGGAGTTGTTCAATCTCTGCGACAAATACCAATGTCCCGGTCTGGTCCTGTCCGATCTGCTGATTTCGGAAGGAACCACGAGTATCGATCCGGATGATCTGGATTTCAGGGTGAAGATCGACCGCGGCGAATTAATTCTGCCCAACGGCAACGGGAACGGCGCGAATCTCGCCAGCGGCTACAACGACAAGACGTATCTGCGTTACAAGAACACCCCGAGCGGAATTTCTCCCCGCGCGGTGCCGGGCGTGCCTGGTCACATTTTTACCGCTGCGACCGACGAGCACGACGAGGACGGCACACTCATCAGTGATGAATTCACCAATCCGCAAAAGCGGCGGATGATGGTTGAGAAACGCGCCCGCAAAATGCAAGGCGCGATCAAGGACATCGCGCCGCCGAAGCTCATTGGTCCGGAGAAAGCCGACGTCACGCTGGTGGGTTGGGGCTCAACCGCTGGCGTAATCCGGGAAGCGGTGGAAAAACTGGCGGGCGAAGAAGGCATCGTGGCCAATCAGCTCGCCATTAAATGGATTGTACCGCTGCACGCGGCGGAGATCAGCGCCATTCTCGGGCGCAGTAAGAATGTGATCCTGGTCGAAAACAATCACAGCGGCCAATTCGCCCGTTATCTCCGGAGCGAAACCGGTTTCGCCGCGCACGGTCACATCCGCAAGTATGACGGCGAACCGTTCATGCCGCACCACATTGTCGAAGCAGTGAAAGCGCAACTGGCCGGCCAAACCCGCCTTTCTGTTCCTGTCCATGAGGTAAACGCCTAACGAACCATGACCGCACCCGTTGCACCGCCTGCCACCACCGAACCTGGTCGATTAACGAAAGAGACTTACCGCGGCCGCATCCATCCCGATTGGTGTCCGGGCTGCGGAGATTTCTCCGTGCTCGCCGCGCTGCAAACGGCGCTGTTCGAGTTGAGGCTGCAGCCGCATCAGGCCTGCGTCATCAGCGGCATAGGCTGTTCATCGAATCTGCCCGGTTACGTCAACACTTACGGAATGCACACGCTCCATGGCCGCGCACTCGCGGTTGCGACCGGCGTCCGACTTGGCAACCACGAACTGAAAGTGATTTGCGCTGGCGGCGACGGCGACGGTTACGGAATCGGCGGCAACCATTTCGTTCACACTATGCGGCGCAACGTTGACCTGACTTACATTGTGATGGACAACCAGATTTACGGTCTAACCACCGGCCAGTGCTCGCCCACTAGCGTCAAGGGAATGAAGACCAAGAGCACGCCGTACGGAAGCGTTGAGAACCCGATCAATCCGATCCCGATGGCAATCGTTGGCGGTGCCACTTACGTGGCGCGCGCGTTCAGCGGCAAACAGAAGCACATGGTCGAAATGTTCAAAGGCGCCATTCAACACAAGGGCTTCGCGCTGGTGGATGTTTTCAGTCCTTGTGTCACTTACAACAAGGACAACACCTACCAGTGGTTTAATCCGCGCGTGAAAATTCTCGAGGACCAGGGCCACGATCCGACCGACTTCCACAAGGCAATCGAGCGCGGTTATCAGTGGGGCGAAGAAATTCCGATTGGATTGTTCTGGCGTCGGACCGATCTGCCAACCTTGGAAGAGCTGGAACCGGTGCTGCACACAGGCGCAGGTCCCCTCGCATTCCGTAATCTCGGCATTTCCCCTGAACAAGCGAAGGGTCTGATCCAGGAATTGCTGTAGCGGCGGGAGCCTGCCCTGAGCGCAGTCGAATGGGTGTCGGCCGAAGATTTAACCACGAATAAACACGAATCGACACGAATTCGAAGACGGTTCTACAAAAGCAAACCAAGAAAACGAAGATTTTCTTTGGACCAAAAAGATCGAGACTTTGTTGCCTTTGTTATCTTCTGTTAAGCAATCTAGCGGTCTTCGTGTCTATTCGTGTCCATTCGTGGTTAGATTGATTGCGTGCTGATCTTAGCCGCCCTGATCGAGAGCCTCTTCGGTGCCCAAGTTATCGCGTTCTCCGCTTAGTTCGCCGTGCGGTGCAGGCGCGCCGGAGCGCTGCTCGCCAGGACGCGGCTCAGCCCGCGTTAGTTTCTGTCCCTGGCGTGAGAAGCCCGGGGTTTCGACAGCGACGCATATGCAGCCGGTGCCTTCGGCACAACCCTGGCAGCAATAGGTCTCGCCGTCGTGCGCATATCCTTCACCAGGCCACTCATTCTTGACCATTCTGCAACCGGGACACGCCGGCAATGGAATCGAGTTCACCAACGAATCGCTTTCATCGATTTCTATCAGCATAAGTTTCCTCTCCATCTGGTGGACCGCCTTTCACAAAATAGAAATCGATTCTAACGGGACTTTTGCGCGGGTGGCCGCAGCAGGCGCCAACTAGCCTGCGCAACCGTCACCTTATAACCGTTGCGTCGCTTCCACTCTAGCTGCCCCGAAAGCATTCGGGGTCGGTCTTCGAATCACCTTAACCACGAATTGACACGAATGAACACGAATTACCGCTGTAGCGGCGGCCGTGTCGGCTGCGCTTTCTGGCCGGCCGGCTCGGGCCTACATGAGCTAATCCTTTCTCTTTCGAGAAAAATCTGGTTAATTGTGAAAGCCTTGGCCATACTCGGCAACTTTCTGCAGGCAAACGACGGAGGAAAAAAATTATGCTTCACTTGATCTGGTACATTGTTGTTGGGTTGATCGCGGGAGTTGTCGCGAAATCGGTGATGCACGTGCACATGACCATTTTCTGGACAATCGTGCTCGGCATCATCGGATCGATCATCGGTGGCGCGGTTACCCACATGTTTTCGCACCCGACAACCGGACGATTTCATCCCGCCGGCCTCATTTTTTCCACACTTGGCGCGATCCTGGTTCTCTACGTTTGCATCAAGCTGAATATCCATTTTCCCCGCGTTCTCTAATCAGCAAAGAGGAAAACTGTAGCCAGCCTGAGGGGCGGGTCGCTGACTAATCATCCCAGAGCGAGTTCGCTGCCCTCAGATTCAAGTCGTTGCGAGCGATGATCGGCCGTTAGATGGCTTGCTGCACCGGATCGTGTGCTTACTGCTTGTCGTAAACCACGACATTCTTGAACTTTTTGCCTTTGGGAGTGGTTCCACTAACGGTGACGGTGCGGCTTTTGCCATCGGCTGAGACGACAATGCGACCAGTGTCAATGACCTTTCCGCCTTTCTTAACGGTTAGATCTAACGTTCGATCATCCACCTTGGTGTACGACCGAGTGTCTGAGATCGGGTCGCCCGTAACTGGATAATCTTTGCCGTCGAAGTTGCCAGTCCACTCGGTGTGCACGGGTTTACCGTCTGCGTCGATGCCGTCCCCCGCCACCTTTACTTTCCCGAACATGTTTTTGAAGGTCACGGTGGTGAATTTCAACGTTCCGGGTGTGATCTTCGATTTGGTTACGTTCAGTTTCCACGTCCCCATCTGTGGATCGGCGGCGAAACACATCGCCGCTCCCAAAAACCAAGACGCCAGAGTTAATCCAACTATTTTTGTCTTCATATGCGCGATCGAATCCGGATTCTTATTTTTGGTCAAACTTTTTCCAAGCCGACAGCTGTAGCCGCCGGTCGCTGACCGCGGCTTGCATCATTCGGCGTCCGATTTTGGCCGTTGCCCTTCATCGTTGAAACTCACTCGTTGCCCACACTCGCTCGCTGCTACCCTCGCAGCTTTACCTTCTGTGTCGCTCATCCCATTCACTCCATTCTTAATTCTTACATCGGCTTCTTGGCACTCAGCGGGCTGCCATAGCTCGCGCTTTCACGAAAGCGCGTACCGAACGCTCGATCTGTTTTGGCGTCGTCGCCCAATCGCAAACACTGATTCGGATCACCGCTCTTCCATGCCAGGTTGAGCCGCCACACCAGCATTCGCCGGAACTCTGGATGTTCTGTAGCGTCGCCGTCGTAAGGGCGTCGTCATCACATGAGGCGAGCACCTGATTAAAAACAACATCGTTATGGATCTGAAACC
>JBKPDP010000018.1:0-14826 GCA_046727935.1 Verrucomicrobiota bacterium
ATTTCGGGAGTGGCATTCTCTAGACGACAAACGTTTCTGTCTCGTTTGCGGCAAAATTATTATTGGCCAGCAAATTCAGATGGCCGGTGAAACGCGAGGAAACGGCCCGTTACGGCTGAGTTGTCCAACGGAGCGATGTAACTCAATTCCGATGGATTGGGTGTTGCCTACAGACGAAATCCTGGCGGTGGCGGAAACGGTGTTGCTCGAAGAACGCCGCGATGGCGCTCCTTCGAGCCCGGCTGGCGGCGGCACGGAGCATGGCCTCGCATCACGATTGCGCAAATTCGCGGTGCATTTCAAGCGAGCTTTCTAACACCTGAAGCCTTGCATACTGCGAGTCCGAGCCTGGACGGACTCGCACGGTTCCTTACGTGGTCGGTCGACAAAGTCTCATAGGATTTTGTCCGACCGCACAATCATCCAGTGTCCCGATTGTTTGTTTCGATGCAATGCGCACAGTGTTTTCGCGTTATGATTGCTCACGTTAACCTCGAGGATCGACTATCGATCCTGCGTGTGGGAGATCGATTCAGGAAATGGAACTCCCTCGACGATCAACGAGTTTGCAGTGTTTGCGAGCGAAAATTCAAAGGCAGGCAGGTTGAGATCCGGCGTTTCCCTGGCGGCAGATACAAACTTTATTGTCCCACTCTTGGATGTACTTCGGCACCGCATCAATGGCTTTATCCACGAGCGTCAGTCGTTTCCGAGATAGCTAATCAAGACTGGTGGCGCGCCGATAGACAATCGGCGCGCCCAGGGCAGTCAACACCGCAAGCACGGGGTCATCGAGTATGATTGGGTCCACTTTTGATCAACCAGGAGTATCATCAACCCCAGACGAGGCGCTGATGAAAGCGGTTTCACGCCGTCGCCACGACGCGCTTGCCGAGTTGTATGACCGGCATGGCAAAAGACTGCGTGCGACAATCGATGGAGTTGTGCATGAAGGAGCCGAAGCCGACGATGTGTTGCAGGAAATCTTTCTCCAGATTTGGGCAGAAGCAGGCCGTTATTCGCCCAAAGCGGGTAAGCCGCTCGGATGGATGGTTACCATTGCCCGCCGCCGCGCGATCGACCGGTTGCGGCGGCGTCAGGCTTATTCTCGCGTGCGGGAGCGTTATCAAAAGCGGGTAACCCACGAGGCATCAACCTCGCCGCGTCAGGCAGACGAAGTTTTCATGTTAAATGATCTGCGTCACTTTCTTAAGGAGTGCATGCGAGTCTTGCCGCGGCTTCAGTGCGAGGCGCTTGAGCTTGCTTTCTTCAAAGGACTCAGCCATAGGGAAATTGCCGCCGTGACGAATGCTCCGCTGGGAACTGTGAAAACGCGGCTGGAACTTGGCCTGCAGAAACTCACTCACGCGCTAAGACCGCTGCGCCATAAGGTGTGATAACTGGTAGGGCGCCACCGCCGGGCGCGCCGAAGAGTCAATTTCAGCGCAGCAAAACGACAAGTAACACAATCAGGAGAATAAGGCCCAGGCCGCCGCTGGGATAATATCCCCATCCGGTACTATACGGCCACGTCGGCAGCGCCGCGATTAACAAAAGAATTAAAATGATGAAGAGGAGAAAGCGCATATTTTCTACTTGATTCGCAACCGGGGCATACGCTGCGTGCAATTTCTTCTCCCGCGGGCTAATCCAAGCCCTTCGTCTCTTATACTCGCGGAGCAAGATTCACCCTCCTTGAACGTCGGATGTAGTGAGAGTGAGACGTCTCTGATCCTCCTCGCGAACCTTAGATTGCGCCCACCAATGCTAGGATTATCAGAATCAAAAGAATCAAACCGAGTCCGCCGCTGGGATAGTAACCCCAACCACGGCTATACGGCCATGCAGGTAACGCTCCAATCAACAGAAGGATGAGAATGATTAGCAGAATTGTGCTCATAGTGCAGAGACAACGTATTTCGCAGCCACTTCGGATTTGTTAGGCGAAAAACACGCGCAATTATTGACTAATGCGATTCCTTTCTGAGGAGGTGAAAGGATGCTGCGTTGGGCCTTAATTTTTCTTATAATCGCACTAGTGGCGGCGCTTTTTGGATTCACGGGTATTGCTGCTGCCGCGGCTGGGATTGCGAAATTCTTGTTCTTCCTGTTCCTGGTAGTTTGCCTGATCTTTTTTATTATCGGCATATCCGCGGGCAGAAGAATTCCATAGGGCGATTCCGTGATTTGGATGGCGCTGTATTGAAGCGCCGCGGAGCAGAGGAGAGCTGCGCGGGTACAGCTTGTGTGTTCGCCACTTCGGAGTGTGTGACGTCTCGGAGTGAATTAATGAACTTGCGTTGGTAGAGGGAAATTTAGATGGGGCCGAAGATGGAGATTTAAACGTTCGGACCGTATTGCATTCAATTTTGTTTGGTTTTTGGTAATTTTCATTGCGTTTTCAGCTGTCATCTTACTCCGGGGATGTACATAAGTCGGACGCATTTCATAAATACCGTCGAGTGAGAGTCTGTTATCATATGCAGATACGAATTTTTCCCCGTTTGACGCCTTGTCCTCGCGACTTTTCCTGAGACCTTCATAACCCTGGATTTGGAATCGATGGACAGGTCGGCTGAAAACAAAGATGTGGAATGGGCGCGCTCGTAAGGCGGCCATGTTTTGCAAATGAGATGTGCTGGGTACGGACGTTTCTAACTGAATTACCTGAGTGGCAATGGCTGGGCGCTCTCACCGCGCGCCTGGCGGTTGGTTTGCTGTTCTTTCTTTCGGGGCGCGGCAAACTCTTCGTCCCAGAACGTCTGGAACAAATGCGCGAGACCTTGATAGCTGCGCGAATTCCCTTTGCCAACGTCAACGCAATTTTGTTTCTACTGTCGAATACGTCTTTGGCTTTCTTCTTATCGTCGGGGCACTGACGCCTCTTGCATGCGTCATGCTTGGCTCCGTACTGATCGTGGCCATCGCTACCTCTGCGATTAAAAATATTAAAGCGCCACCGTTACTCGGTTGGCTCTCAGAATTCTTGTACCTTCCCGAGGTGCTCTACCTGGTGATTCTTTTCTGGCTTTTTCTCTCCGGTCCCGGGCGGTTCAGCGTCGATCATTTAATCTTATTCAAATAAGCGCGAACACGGCAGGGTTGGCTCATCGTTTGGTTGGCTTAACCCTATGAACTATCAGAGCCGGTGCCTCTTTCATCAGAATCCTCTTCTTGTTGAGTCGGTTCGACCGCTAGCGAGGAGCAGCGGCGCCAACAAGCTCGAGTTCTTTTACCGGCGGACGCTTGATTTGCATCGTCTCATCAGGTCGCCGCTTTTTCGGAACTGGCTCGATCCGCACGGCGCGCCCGATTTCGGCCGATTCATAGATTGCGTTGATTACGCGAACATCCGCCAATCCTTCGTTTCCTGACGGCTCAGGCGCGCGGTCGTGGATGATGCAATCGGAAAAGTAAATGAGTTCAGGTGCGAATTGATCGCCTGGTTTGAAGACCTTCTCCGTTCTCTTGCCACCGACGGTGGTCACGCACTTCAATTCGCCCTGATACTCGTAAGCATTCTCGAGCCGAAGGTGTCCCTTCGTTCCGACGAGATCGTAATGACTGACGTCAGTGGAGCCGAAGCTGGACGTAAAGATCGCTAAACGTTCCTGCGGGAATCGCATGATGGCGCCGGTCATCTCCTCGATTTCCGCGAAGCGCTTTTCGCCGTTGTTCGCGGTCAATCCAACGACTTCGATCGGTTCGTCGCGGAACAGGTAACGCGCGGCATTAATACAATAGATACCGATATCGAACAAGGTCCCGCCACCCAGATCTTTTCGCGTGCGAATGTTGCCCGCTTTTACTTGGAGGCCAAACAACGATCCAAAATAGCGGAGGTCGCCGAGCTCGCCGGATTTCGCCAGGCGCACGGCATGCAGATTTGCATCATTGAAGTGGAGCCGATAAGCGATCATCAATTTCACGTTATTCCGGGCGGCTGTGCGCATCATCGCTTCGCAGTCGTCCTGCGTAGTGGCCATCGGTTTCTCGCATAACACGTGGACGCCCGCTTGGGCGGCGCGCTCGGTATATTCGCGGTGGAGATTGTTAGGCGTAGCAATGTAAACGGCATCGACTCGCTCCTTTTCAAGGGCGCTTTCCAAATCGTCGTAGGTGTAAGCCTTTACGCGGTAGCGCTCGCTCAATTCGCGGTCCTTTTCACGATTTCCAGTAACGACCGCTGCCAACTCGGAATTTTCCGCATGTTTAAACGCAGGCAGCACGGCCGTCTGCGCAATGTGTCCCAGCCCGACAACAGCATAGCGAATTTTCTTATTCATGGCGTTCCTTCCTTTGTTTCCCTAAATGAATTTCGCGCCAGAATCGGCGCGTGCGCGCATTGCTTTATATTACATGAGACAACTGATCGTGGCTCCGCATGCGAAGTCTTTAGCACTATGACGAAACTACAATTCAAAGGCAGTTGGAACGAAGTGAAAGGCAAACTAAAACAAAAATACGCGCAATTGACCGATGACGACCTCACGTTCGCGGAAGGAAAAGACGAAGAGTTACTTGGGCGACTTCAACAAAAACTCGGTAAATCGAAGGAAGATTTGCGCAGAGAGCTCGAAAGTCTGTAGAGCTCACGAGGACGCCTCGTTTCGGAACGACCGGCGTTAATAAACTGCCTCTCTTGAATTTGCAGAATGACGCGTGCGATGCTGGATGCGGTAATAATTCTGGTCGTTTCCCAATATTGAAGCAAGCATGAGCAGGAGTAAGAGTACGACTTGGAAAGGAACGCAGAGATTACAATTTTCGAAGTTGTGATATATTCCTTCGATGCAAACGCCTGAAATAACCGCTTATTTGAAGACCTACTGTGGCTGGAGCGCCGGTGTGCGCGCCGTGCTGGCCAAATACAATCTTCCCTATGCAGAGAAGGATATTATCCAAAATCCTGCTTTCCGATGGGAGATGGAGACGAAGAGTGGGCAGCCGCTTTCGCCCTGTGTGGAAATTAACGGGCATATGCTCGCGGACGTCAGTGGCGAAGAAGTCGAGTGGTACTTGATCGAGAACAAACTCGTCCAACCCAGCGAGGCGGCGACAGACGTTCCGACCAACGCGCCGTGTGCCACCGAGCAGCACGAAGGCGTTGTGAAGCTGAATTTGTAGTCTGCACATATGGCCCATGCGTCACATGGGCCTATCTCGCGAGCGCTGCCGGCCTCTCTTTCGTGCAACGTAATCTGTGGCTAGATTGTCTTGCTCTCTAGCTGATGAAACTTTTCGCTCGCCTCCGATCGAGAAAAAAGAAAGGCGGGAGCCTTCTCTTGCGTTACGGCTGGAAAGTTACCCTGCTTATTCTGTTGGCGGGCGCCGGCTTCGCGGTTTTCCTTTTTTACGGCACATGGGCACAGACATTCGACATGAAGAATGTCGGTGAAATGCCGGAGCGAAATACCGTTTACGATGTCGACGGAAAAATTTACAGCCGCCTGGCCGGCGCAAACCGTCTCAAGGTCTCGCTTAGCGAAGTCTCGCCGTTCTTTATCAGCGCGGTGCTGGCCCGTGAGGACAGTCGCTTTTACGAACACAAGGGGATTGATTGGCGGGGAATTCTGCGCGCACTGGTCCGCGACATCATGAGCGGCTCAGCGAAGGAAGGCGCGAGCAGTATAACCCAGCAGCTCGCCAGAAACAGTCTTCCACTCGGTGGGCGGACTCTCAGCCGGAAATTGCTGGAAGCAATGGTTGCGCTGCGGATCGAACGCCAGTTTACCAAGCAGCAGATTCTCGAGCTCTACGTCAACAGGATCTATTTCGGCAACGGTTGCTATGGAGTTGAGACCGCTTCGCAAGCGTATTTCGGCAAGAGCGCCTCGAAGTTGAATCTTCCCGAAGCAGCGCTTCTCGCGGGATTGATCAGGAGCCCGAATCGGTTTTCGCCGCTGAAAAATCCGGAAGGCGCGAGGATTCAACGCAACGCTGTCCTGAATCGGATGGTGGCATTGAAAATACTTCCGTCCGCTGACGCCGAAGCCGCCAAGCAGGCGAAGATCGCCCCGCACCCCAGGCGTATGCCTTTCGTTCAGGAGAATTACGCGATGGACGCTGTGCAGCGTGACTTGAATCTGTTGTTAACGCAGGATCAGATCGATAATGGTGGTCTCTCGATCTACACCACGCTCGATCCGGCCGTGCAAAACGCCGCACAGGATGCGCTCGAGACGCAGCTCACCAAAATCGAGCATCAATCCAATTTTCATCATCCGGTAAAAGCGAACTATCATCCGCCCGAAAACGGGGAAGGGGATTCGGCCATGCCCTATTTAGAAGGCGCGGTGGTTGTAGTTGATAATGCCAGCGGCGGTATTCGGGCGCTCGTCGGCGGCCGTGATTATGCGCAAAGCAAATTCAATCGCGCGCTAGCGCCGGCAAACCGGCAGGTGGGTTCGGCATTTAAGCCATTCGTTTACACGATCGCTTTTAGCCACGGGCTATTGCCCGGAGCTGCGATCAGCGATGGCCCGATTCGCCCCGGTGAAATAGACGGCGCGGGAAATTGGTCGCCTGGAAATTCCGATGGAACTTACGGCGGGATTCTTCCTTGCTCTTACGGTCTAATTCATTCGCGCAACACCATGAGCGTGCGGGTAGGGCAGTTCGCCGGGCTCGACTCGGTTCAAAAAGTTGCCAATACACTTGGCATTTCCCAAAATGTTCCGCGCGGCCCGGCTATCTACATCGGTTCGTTCGAGACGGACCTGAAAGATTTGACTGCTGCGTACTCTGTTTTTCCCAACGCCGGGGTGCGCAAGCAGGCTTACGTCATCGAGCGAATCGACGATTCCAATCACAAGCCGATTTATCGCGCTGCGCATATCACCATACCAGCGCTGGATCCGAGCGCAGCGTGGATGACTTCGCAACTGATGGAAGAAGTCTTGACGCGTGGAACTGCTGCCAACTCGCGGTCGCTGGGGTTCAGATTGCCGGCAGCCGGCAAAACTGGTACGACGAATGATTACAAAGATGCGTGGTTTCTGGGTTACACCAGCACGCTAACGTGCGGTGTGTGGGTCGGGTTCGATCAACCGACAACAATTATTTCACGCGGCTACGGCGCCGCGCTCGCGCTGCCTGTCTGGACACAGGTAATGAACAAGGCGGCACAGCATTATCCAGCCGAGCCGTTGCAACCGACCGTGCCGATCCAACACGCCACGGTCTGTTCAATGTCAAATCAACTCGCCACAACCGGATGCATGTCAGCCGGGACAGCGTACGACATCGATTTGCCCGCCGATAAGGTGCCAGCAGGCGCTTGCCAGGTCCACGGTGGCCAACAGTGGCCATTTGCTCAGCAGTTCCAGGGTCTGCCTCAAAAAGCAGCAACTTTCCCCGGCCGTTTGTTTAAATCATTCCGGAAGCTTTTTGGCGGACGATAATGCCTGTCATTCCGACCCAGCTACTTGGAACGGTAAAGCACTGTCGCGGCGACGAATCACATCAAGAAGCCGGGGAGGGACCTCGCAATCGAAGTTTCCAACGCGCAAACTTGAAGGGTGATCCATCAGCTTGCGCGAGATGTTTCGCTTAGCTCAGGGCGATTAAGCCTATTGAGGCTTTGCCAATCTTCCCAGGTGTCGATATCGATCGCGCCCTCGGGAAACGCGAATTGCGCAACACGCTCGGGATGCTGCAGAATAATCGATTTCGCGCCGGATTCGTCGCCGAGTGAGAGTAATTCCTTAAAAAGGGAACGATCAAAAAGTGCAGGAACGCCGACAGTATCCGCATAGCTGGAGGCGACGATGTGCTTCCTTGTTGCCTCGTGCGTTGCGATCAGGCGCTCGATGAGACGCGCGTTCACTGCCGGCTGATCGCAGACCAGCAGAAGAGTAGCTTCAACATCCGGGGCGTGGTCAATCAAAGCCTGCAATCCACTGCGAATTGAACTGCCGATTCCGCGCTGCCAGTTTGTGTTTTGAACTTTTATCACGTTCGCTTGCGCTAGCTCGCGATGAATTTTTTCGCTGCCGCTACCGATTACGATTACGACTGGCGAACAGCCCGATCCGCATGCCGCATCAATGACGGTACGAACGAGTGTTTTATCGCGAAATAGGAGCAATTGCTTTGACTGCCCGAACCGCGACGATTCGCCCGCCGCCAAAATCACCGCGCCGATGTTTTGCATTCGCTCAGACTTTTCCCATTCTGTCTCTGCTCGCTGGTGTGTATCGGAGTTTTTTGTTCCCGCAGCGATTCTCCGGAGCCACCAACAAACACACGCTGAATTTCAGAGATAACCGCTAGCGCAATTTCTTCCGGTGTTTCGGCACCAAGATCGAGGCCTGCAGGCGCAAAGAACCCGGCATTAATCGTCACGCCCAGATCGAGAAGATCGCTCAGCAATTGATTGCGGCGTTTCCGTGGTCCAATCAAACCGACGTAGCTCAAATCGAGCGGCAGCAATTTTTGCAGCGCCGCAAAATCGCGCCCGTAGTTGTGAGACTTTACAATCGCTGCTGTCCATTCATCGATTAACAACCTGTTTGCGTCGTCAATCTCGAGTGTTTGCCAGCCTAACGAGTTGGCCAATGCGTGAAGTGCCGCGCTATCCGGCCCTGCGCCCCAAAGAACGAGTCGAATCGGCGGATGAATTTGTTGCAGTAACTCCTGCTCCTGCTCTTGCTCATACTCGAATCCCCTGATCTGGGTTCCAGCCTCGTCACCATTGAATCTTGTAATCGCAAGGCATCTGCATCTGGCATCCAAATTCTCTCCAAGATCGACGAAGAACTTTTCCAGCGCGCGCTCAATAAAAATGTCGATCTTGCCGGCGCACCCGAAACGCTTACGGGTATCGAAGCTCATCAGCGCAGGTTTACCAGTCAGCAAAACTTCTCGAGCGACCAGCCCGACTTCTTCTTCCAAACAGCCAGCACTCAACGAGCCGACTGTTTTGCCATCTTCACAAATCAACATTCGCGCGCCTGGCCGGCGATAGCTGGAACCTTGCGCGCGTACCAGGGTCGCGAGGGCGAACCGCTCGCCGCGCCGTTTCTTCCATTCACCAATAATGTCGTAGATGTCCTTCACCGTGCAGGAGAATACTCCGTGCGCTGACGCGATTTCGCAATCGAAACGATCCGGCGAACTCCGTCTGACCCGATTTGTCGGTTAAATGTCACAGCAAAGTTTGAACACTCTCGTCTGCATTCGTGTCTTGAATCGAAGTCGGAGTCACCATCGTGTCGTGAGCAAGATCGATTTCACGGTTAATGGGGCCAGACATGTTGTCGAAGCTGACGACGATACTCCATTGCTTTGGCTCATCCGTGACAATCTCGGGTTGACCGGCACGAAATTTGGCTGCGGAGTTGGCGTTTGCGGCGCATGCACCGTGCTCGAAAATGGAGAAGCAGTGCGCGCCTGTCAGGTTCCCGCGTCGTCGGCGGCGTCTCGCAGTTTTGTCACGATTGAAGGATTGTCGCCGGACGTGAGTCATCCGTGTCAGCGCGCGTGGCTTCAGGAGGAGGTCGCGCAATGCGGATATTGTCAGGCTGGAATGATCATGACCGCGTGTGGGTTGTTGCAGCAACATCCGGATCCGAGCGACGAACTGATCGACGACGTGATGTCCGACTCAGTTTGTCGCTGCGGCACATATCCCCGAATGCGCAAGGCGATACGACGTGCGGCGAATGAAATGCGCACGAAAAATCCATGATCACTTCGCGTCGCACATTTTTGAAAACAGCTGCCCTTAGTGGCGCATCGCTCGTCATCGGTTTTGACGGACGGCGTTTGCTTCAGGCGGCAAATGCGAGTGCCGTGGGCTCATTTAAACCGAACGGATGGGTCTGCATCAATTCCGATGGCACTGTCATTCTGACGATTGGTAAATGCGAGATGGGTCAGGGCGTTCGCACATCATTGGCCATGATTTTGGCGGAGGAACTCGAAGCAGAGTGGACGCGGATCAAATTATTGCAGGCAAAACCGTCAGCTGATTCCGATCTCGGAACCGGCGGAAGCGACAGCATGGCGAGCAGTTGGAAACCGTTGCGGCAGGCAGGAGCTGCCGCGCGCGAAATGCTAATCACCGCCGCGGCCATACGATGGAAAGTCGATCGCGGCAGCTGCAAAGCGCTGCACGGTGCAATTGAGCACAGCGCGAGTGGACGGCGCCTCGAGTACGGTTCGTTAGTCGCGGAGGCAGCTAAAGTGCAATTGCCGGAGAATCCGCCATTGAAGAACGCGAGCCATTTCAAAATTATCGGTCGCCGCACCGCGCGGATCGACGGACCCGACATTGTCTCTGGCAAAGCGCGCTATGGAATTGACCTCAAGGTTCCGGGAATGTTGTACGCCTCGCTCGAGCGGACGCCGTTCTCAGGTGCGAAAGTGAAGAACCTTCAAGAAGATAAGGCTCGAGCTGTCAGCGGGGTGAGGTCGGTGATCAAATTGCCGCGTGGAATCGCTGTCGTCGCGAATTCTACCTGGGCGGCGATCAAAGGCCGCACCGCGCTCGCGGTGGAATGGAGTGAGCCGCCAAAAGACGCTTTCGATTCGGACACCCATTGGAAAAAGCTCGAAACCGCGTCGCGCGAAACGGGATTTGTTACCCGCAAGGAAGAACCTCCGCCGGGAACCGGCGCGATTACAAGAACAATCGACGCGACGTATTATTACCCGTTCTATGCCCACGCGCCGATCGAAACCATGAACTGCGTGGCGGACGTTCGAGAGAATCGCTGCACGATTTGGGCGCCCACACAAGCGCCGGAAAGATTGCAAAAGCAAGTTGCTCAACTGCTAGGGATCGCGCCGTCCGATGCGGATGTGAACATCACGCTGATTGGTGGTGGGTTTGGCCGACGCCTCGGAGTCGATTATGGGATTGAAGCCGCGGACATTTCGCGTGCCGCCAAAGCTCCCATCCAACTTCTCTGGTCGCGCGCTGACGACATGAAGCAGGGACACTTTCAGGCGGCATCCGTCCATTACCTTTCGGCTGGATTTGATGCGCAAGGAGCCCCTCTCGCGTGGAAACACACCAAGGCCGGATCGTTTCATAATATTTCGCCACTCGATCCAAAAGAAATGCGCGACGCCGCGTGGTATCAGGACTGGTCGTGGGGGTGCTATGATGTTCCGTATTCATTTCCAGCGATCCAAACGGCCTACGTCGCCGTCGATCTTCCAGTAAAACATGGGCCGTGGCGATCAGTCTTCGCGCCATCAAGCGTGTTTGCCCGCGAATGTTTCATCGATGAAGTAGCACAAGTGCGAGGCGCAGACCCGCTCGCGTTTCGTTTGGAAATGTTGAAAGGCGCCGACGTGATTAAGGCCGGCCCCACCACAGTCGATCGTCGGCGGTTGTGTCGTGTCCTTGAAACTGTTCGCGACAAATCTGGCTGGAACGGGGCTTCAATAGGCCAGGGCCGCGGTCGCGGAGTCGCGTGCAACGCGTACGCCGGGCGCACTTACATCGCCTATGTTGTCGATGTCTCGGTCGATCACGAAAATAACGTCCACGTCGAGCGGGTCGTGGCTGCCGTTGATTGCGGCCTCGTTGTTAATCCGGTCGGTGTCGAGCAACAAACGGAAAGTGGAATCATCTGGGGTATTTCGTCGGCGCTAAAAGGCGAAATCACTTTCCGTGGCGGAACGGCACAACAAAGCAGTTTCGCCGATTTCGCTGTTGCACGGATGCGCGACACTCCGGCAATGGAAATACACATCATTGAGTCGGACGCGCCGCAACCTTTCGGAATGGGCGAACCACCGGTGCCGCCGATTGTTCCCGCGATCGTGAACGCCATTTTTGCAGCAACTGGAACACGGATTAGGCGACTGCCGTTTCGGCCAGTGCAACTCAAACAGGGCGCCGCCTAACGAGTCACGTTGTCGATTTAAATCAACTTGTCCGGCGTGATTGGCAGATCGCGCACGCGTTTTCCAGTGGCATGAAAAACTGCGTTGGCCACCGCTGCAGCGGCTCCGGTGATTCCGATTTCGCCCATGCCTCGCGCCCCCACCGGATTGAAAGCATAATCCGGTTCGCCGACAAAATGCACCTCGACGTCGTTGATGTCGGCGTGGACCGGCACGTGGTAATCGGCCAGATTCCGTGTGGCCGGCAAGCCAGTTCCCGGGTCGTAAATGGTCTCTTCTTGCAGGGCCATCCCAATTCCCATCACGACTCCGCCCAGGATTTGGCTCCGGCCGGTCTTCAAATTAACCACTCGCCCGCAATCCATCACGCTTACCCAGCGGGTCACGCGGACGCGTGGTAAATCGGGATCGATTTTTACTTCGCAGAATTGCGCGCCCCAGCTTTGGAAGGCGATCTTTTCGTTTTCTTCCGACTCGAATTTGCCGTCGGCCCCGATTGACTGCATTCCCTTGCGACGCAAAGCCGCTGCAAACGTTTCCGGCTTGGTCGCGTCCGCGCCGAGATCGGCAAGTTTCTTTTTCAAATTCTGGGCTGCATCGGCAATGGCTGAGCCGACTGTGGCGGTTGACTGTGATCCGGCGGACACTGGTGCAAACGGAAAATCGGAAGTGCCAAGCTCAAATCTTACTTTCTCCACCGGCAGCCCGATCGCATCGGCGCTGACTTGTGTGAAGATGGTGTAAGCGCCAGTACCGAGATCATGCGTGGCGGAACGAACCAGCGCAGTCCCGTCCGCTTTCAGTTCGATGTGCGCTTCGGCGCGTCCGGCGTGGGCGGGATAAGTAGCCGTCGCCATGCCCCAGCCGACCAGAAAAAGGCCATCTTTCATCGCGCGCGGTTCATGGTTGCGCTTTGACCAACCGAATTTCTCCGCGCCGAGTTCATAACATTCAGAAAGATGCTTGGTTGACCACGGCACGCTATTAATCGGGTGGTGCGGCGAATCATTTATCTGCCGCAGTTTCAGCGGATCCATCTTCAGCGCATAAGCCAGCTCGTCCATGGCGCATTCCAACGCGTATGTGCCGGGACACGGTCCCGGCGCGCGCATGAAAGACGGCTGCGCGATGTTCACCGTGTGAATGACGTGGCTGAACTCGATGGCCGGCGCGTCGTACAGAACGCTGGTCGATCCAAGACCGGACGCTGTCACGTGAAATCCTACCGGCGAGGTGAGCATCTCGCTGTCGTGCCGGATGGCCTGTAATTTTCCGTCGCCGCTCGCGACTAGCGCGATGGTTTGCCACGTCGGCGTGCGATGCCCGGTGCCGCTGAACAATTGCTGCCGGGTTAGCTGGAGTTTGACGGGACGACCCACAACTTTCGCCGCCATCGCCGCCAAAATCGTGTGCGGCCACGTGGGCCCTTTGGAGCCGAACGCCCCGCCAACGAACGGGCAAATCACCCGCACACTTTCCCGCGGCAACTCGAACGCTTGCGCGAGGACTGCCTGCACCCCCTTCACGTATTGGGTCGCATCATAAACGGTCAGCCGGTCTGGCGCTTTCCAATGGGCGACGGTGGCGTGCGCCTCGATCGGGTTATGCATTTCGGTCGGCGTCGAATAGGTGTGCTCGATTTTGGTCACGCCGCCGCGCGCCAGCGCGGCTGCAAGATTGCCCTTCTCCGTTTGCAACGGGTCTCCGAACCAATCTTTTGGTTTGTCCGTCTTGATGGCGTCTTCCCTGCGCAGGGCGGGCGTTTCTGGCGCGTAGGAAATTTTTAATAGCGACGCCGCGTGCCGCGCCTGTTCCGGTGTCTCCGCCACGATGGCCGCGACGTATTGGCCGCCATAGGAGATTTTGTCGTCCGCAAGCGGTTCGCGTTGCTCAATCCGAATGCCCCCGCGTCTTTGTTGCTCGGGCGGCTTCGCCAGCTTCGGCGCGTTCAGATGCGTGATGACCGCGAGAACGCCCGGCGCTTTTTCCGCCGCGGCGGAATCAATTGCCGTGATTGTGCCTCTGGCAATCGGACTCATTACGAGGAACGCGTAAGCTGCGTTCGGCGGGTTAAACTCCGCAGGATACTTTGCTGCGCCGGTGACTTTGAGTCGCCCATCCACACGGCTCATCGCCGTGCCCATCGATTTCGCTGGAATCGGTGCGCTCATCAATCGCTATATCAACTTGTCCGGCGTGATGGGAAGATTGCGAACGCGTTTCCCGGTGGCGTTGAAAACTGCATTTGCGACTGCGGCTGGCGCACCCACGATTCCGATTTCACCAATGCCCCGCGCGCCCAGATCTGGCATGTGCGGATCAGGTTCGTTGATGAAATCGATATCAAATTCGGGCGTATCGGCGTGCACTACGACGTGGTAGTCAGCCAGATTGGGATTGACGATACGGCCGGTCTTCTCATCCGGAATCGTCCCTTCCATCAGGGCCATGCTGAAACCAAACAGCGTTCCGCCCATGATCTGGCTGCGCGCAAGCCGCGGGTTGATCATTCGTCCCATGTCATAAACGCCGACTGCGCGCTTCACCCGCACTTGTCCGAGAAGATCAACATGCACCTCCACGAAAAGCGCACCGTACGAAAAGAATGAAAACTTTTCGCGCTCCTCTCTGTTCGGTTCTGAATTGAAGTCGACCTGAATTTGTTCCTGACTGGCGTGCGCGAACAAATCGGCAAGTTGCGTCGAGTCGTTAGGCCAGCCGGCTGCCAGATCAGCAACCTTTTTTTGCAATTCGCGGCAGACGCCCATTACCGCAGGCGCCACACTTGACGTGAGCCAGGATCCGCCGTTGTTCGGCGCCTCGGGAAATTGCGAGTCGCCAAGCTCGAACCGGATTCTCTCGATTGGGATCCCCAGCGTATCAGCCGCAAATTGCGACATTGCCGTGTAAGTCCCGGTGCCAATCTCGTGTGTCGCGCTGCGTATGACGACCGTTCCATCCTTA
>JBKPDP010000019.1:0-8874 GCA_046727935.1 Verrucomicrobiota bacterium
CCGGATATAACAGATAACGCCCGGCACATCACAGGTCGTGTCGGCGCGCCAGCGCGTGACGTCCAGATCCAACCAGCGCAAGTAGCCGCCGCCGGAATTGGTCACCATGACCGAGCAGGCTCCGTTGGAGAGAAGCTGAACGCGCGGTGAAGCGATGTCCGGCGTTTGTGTTACGACCACGCTCTCCTCGATGGAAATCGCCCGAGGCATGGGTCGCTCTTCGTGCACCTCAGCCGTGGTCGGCAAAATTTGTTCGGGGATATGCTCGTGCAAAATCGGCTCGGTAGCACGAATGCGTGGATCGGAATGAAAACGCCTGCGCATCGTATTCTCATGTAAAGCGTTGTCGTAGGCTAGGAGCGACATCCCTTGATGGTGCGCCATGTAACAATGAATGATGATTCCGGCCGAGGCGCCGGGTTCGGTCCGTCGTGAATAGTCGATCGCCTCGTAGTAACCGTAGTCGCCGAGCAACGTAGGGTTGCCTAGCGTGGCTAGCCGCCGCAGATTTTTCATGGCGACGGCGGGTTGCACGCCGAGAGCAAGCGCTGTCGCATAAGGAGCGATGACCAGGTCCTGTTCCTGTTCGCGCCTCAGCGCCAGCGCCGGTACGCCGAACGCACGGTATTGATAGACGTTATGCCGGTCGAGTGCACTGAAGGCGGATTCCGAAATGCCCCACGGCACGCTGCTTTGCCGGCCATAGGCGATCTGGCAGTGCACGGCGTCATGACACGCGCGATCGAGCAGCGAATTCTCATGCGTCTGAGTGAACAGGAGCGGCATTAAATATTCGAACATCGTCCCACTCCAGGAAAGGAGGGGCAGCCGACCGTAGGCAGAGCCAAACGGCCGGCTCAAAGCCCACCAATGTTCCGCGGAAACTTCCCCGCGCGCGATGGCCAGGAAACTCGTTAGGCGAGCCTCGCTCGCGAGCAAATCGTAGAATGAAGTGTCCAGCCGCCGTTGCGCCACTTGATACCCGATCGCAAAGATCCGCCGTTCCTCATCGTAAAGAAATCGTAGCCCCATGCCGCTTTCGAGTTGCTGGGTCTGGGCGATCAATTCGCCCAATTGCGCGAGCTGCTCGGAGGCAGCTTGGCGGGAGCGCTCCACCTCGGTCACAAGAAGATCGAACCACTCGCGCACGGGTGGCGGAAGCTCCGGTCCCTCACGTCGCCCGTGAAATGCGAGCAGCGGCACCAGTCCGGGGATTCCCTCGGTGGCAATGTTTCGCAGTGAAAACGTCGCCGCGAGCGCCTCGCGCCGGCTTTCGTGGGTCGCTTCACCCAACGACATCAATTTCGACGGCGACGCCATCAAAATTTCCACCGGCCGAAAATATTTATCGATGATGCCATTCCAAGCCACGACCTGCTTGGCGACCTGTTGCGCCCAGTAAGCGCGCGGATCGGTTTCGGGCCATCGGAAGGAAAGCACTAGATCCTGCGCGACTGGACGAGCCGCGCGCAAGCGCAAGATGACTTCCCCCAAGTTAGCCGCCTGACTCGCAGTCAACTCCACCAAGCGCAGAAACGCCGGAGGGTATTCTGCTTCCTTCATTGTGGCGGTGATTTCTCGTATCACGCCCAGCGTGTCGGCTACTCCACGCAAGGCGCCCGCGTCCAGAAGGGAGCGCGCGGCCAGTTCATTGCAGCTCGTTTCGAAAGTCCAAAGACTCGCGAGCAAATTGCCACTATCTACTGTCGAGACGTAGCGAGGCTGCAACGGTTTCAGTGTGCTCAATTCATACCAATTAAAAAGATGGCCTTCGAAACGCTCGAGGCGACTGACTGTTTCGAGCGTGCCCAGGTTACGCGCCACCAAGTCGTCGATCGTGATATAACCAAAGTCGTTGGCTGCCACGGTCGCCAGCATCGAAAGCCCGATGTTCGTCGGCGAAGTGCGCAGGAAAATTTCACGCATTGGCGTTTCCTGAACGTTGTCCGGCGGCAGCCAGGAAGTATGCGGCCCGACAAAATCATCAAAATATCTCCAGGTCCGTCGGGCGGCGGTGCGCAGGAACCGTCGATCGTCCGCCGTTAAAATTCCGCCGCGCCAGCTCTTCGCCGGGCGATTGATCACGATTACCGCCACCGGAAAGAGAGCCCACAAAAGGAGAAACGGCGCCGCGGCCACCATCACCGATGTTCCCTGCCAAGTTGCGAGAAGAAGCACGCATGCAGCAGCCGGGATCCAAAGCCGCGCGAGAACGAACTGTTGCTGCTGATTTTTTGCGCGTCGGTGGGCGTCTTGTGCCGTCTCCCACTCCAGTAGCAACCGGTGCGAAGTGATCCGTCGGTAGCCGACGCGAGCTATCGCATCGAGTGCCATGCCCGCATGATCCGGCAGAAAAATAACGGCGAACACCGAGCGGAGCAGGCGGTCGCGCGGTTCGCGCCAGAATCTCGTCCCGGGCGGCGGCGGATAGAACAGAAGCGCGAGAAGAGAATTCAGGACTGGCCACAACATCAGGCCGGCGATAATCCCGCTCCACAGCATTGGCGCCGGCGTTAGAAGCCAGCCCCCCAGCAGGAGGGCCACGGTCGCTGGCGGCACCAGACTGCGCCGCAGATTGTCGAAGATCTTCCACCGGTTGAAGGCGGAAAGCGGGTTGGGTTCAACCCTGCCGCCGCCCACTGGCACACGCGGCTTTAGCCAATCAATGATTTGCCAATCGCCGCGAATCCAGCGGTGATGCCGATTCCACCACGCGATGTAATTGCTCGGAAAGACGTCGAGCAATTCGATGTCTGTCGCCAGCCCGACGCGGACGTAGCTGCCTTCTAGCAGATCATGGCTCAACAAGTGCGCCGTTGGAAATCGTCCGGACAAGAGCCGATGAAACGTCTGCAATTCGTAAATGCCTTTGCCGTGATAACTGCCTTCACCGACCAGATCTTGGTAAATGTCGGAGACGGCATGGGTATATGGATCGATCCCACGCGGATCGGCAAAGATGCGTGAGAACCATGTCGCCATGGCGCTCGGAAGCGTGGCACTGACGCTCGGTTGAATAATCGTATAACCTCGAATCACGTGGCGGCCATCCGGCGAAAGCCGCGCCTGATTCAGCGGATGCGCCAGGGTTTCGATCATCCTACGGGCGGCGCCGCGGAGCAGTTGTGTATCAGCATCCAGCGTGATGACAAACCGAATACCCTCCAGTCGAGTGCGATCGCCCGCACAAAGAAATCCTTCCAACTCGGGCGCGGATTCGCCGATGAGGAATCGATTGAGTTGTTCGAGCTTGCCGCGCTTGCGCTCCCAGCCGATCCAGCGTTGCTCGCTCTCGCTCCACGAGCGTCCGCGATGAAAAAGAAAGAAGCGGCCCGCTCCGTACCGGCGATTCAGTTCGTCGATCCCGCGGGCGACAATGTCGATATACTCCACGTCCTCCGGCATGCTCTGTCGCGGTGCGTCGGCAAAATCGGTCAGGAGCGCGAATCGCAGATTTGCGTCCGTGTTTCCGAGGTAGCGAATCTCGAGGCGGTCGAGCTCCCTTTGGATCGCGTTGGTAGTCGTAAGTAACGTCGGCACCACCACCAGCGTGCGGCAATCATCGGGAATGCCTCCTCTTTTAAAGGACATCTTCGGCAACACCTGTGGAGGCAGAAGCGAGGTCACGAAATAATTCACGGCCAGCACCGCCAAGTCACTCGCTGGCAAGAGAAGCAAAAGGCCGAGCAGGCCGAGCGTCACTCCGGGGACCGACCCCGCAATGAAAAGCAGAGGAGCCGCCACCATCGTGACTGAGAGCACGAGAAGACTTCCGAAATATACGCCCGCCGCGTGCACGCGAAGCCATCGGCGCGATCGCTTCGCCATCGGCACCCGAGCGCCGGTTGCCCGCTCGAGCGCAAGCCGCCCTGCGTCTATCAAATAATAGCCGACGTGTCGCGCGACTTTGTCCTCGGCAGCCTTCGCCAACGCCAGCGCTTGGCCGATGATTTTCTCTTCTGAATTTTTTGACCATCGGGCGATTTCCTCCACGGCGCCCCGGCAACGATCGCCCGTTTCAAAATCCTGGCGGGCATAAATTCCGGCGGGGTCAGTGCCCAATTCTCTTTCCGCCCAGCTGACCGACTCGAAAAATTCCGGCCACGCGATTTGCGCAAGGAGGCGGCAACTATTAATCACATCGGCGAGCGCAGTCTGTTGCACGGCCTGGCGTCGATGTTCTTGCTGCACGATTTCGAGCAGAGGCGCGCGCTGAGAGCGTTCCAGCCATCCGCTCACTAGTGGAAGTGCCGCCTCTTCGTCGTAGAGATGAGCCATCAGTTCGCTCGCAAAATGCGCGGTCGGCTCGGGATGACGTTCCACCAGTTCTTCCATCATCTTGAGCAACCGCCGCGAGCTGTGGCGCGCGGCAGTGATGAGCCGATTAGCCCAAAAATCCGCCTGCTCGCTTTGGCTTTGCTGTTGCTCGACCTGGATCGCGAGCGCGCGCAGGCATTCGAGTAACTGCAAACGCAACATCAGCGGCAGGGCCCAGAGTTCTCCGATGTCCAATGGCACGATCGCCTGAAAGGCGCTCAGAAATCTCCGGATGATTTCCGGCTCCAATGCGCCGCCGGTCTCAGATACCATTTTTGAGGCGACATGGTAAACACGCGGCAGCCCTGCCTCGGGACCGCTGGCGATGAGCGGCAGCTTTCCATAATATTTTTGTGGGAGACTCCGCCGCAGATCAGTCACCTGCTCCCGAATCAAATAGGCATTATCGAGCAGCCACTCCGCCGAAAGGGTGAAGGCATGGTGCATTTCGGCCGACATCGTCAGACTCGTGTTCGCCCATTCCAGCGCGCCCTCTATATCTCGCAACCGGCGCAGGAAGGATCGGCCGCGTGGCTGCGCTTCACGGTTGACCGCGAGCGAGCTCGCGAGCTGCGCGGCATTTTCCGACAGATGCTGACTCGAAGGTCGTTCATCCCAGAGCGGTTGGGTGGTCGATTCGACAGAAAAAGGAGCCGGCGAATGAAAAGCGAACGTCACGGGCGCCTCGGCGTCCACATCCTGCAAAATCACTAGCACGCGCGCCGTCTCGCTGGCTTCGACCTCGGCCATCACAGCCGTTTCGCCCGGCAGGATCGTGCGCGCGCACCGAGCTAGCCAAGTTTCATCAACGTGCTGCCGAAGCAACCGGACGAGAATCCATCCGCTGAGAGCGCCCGCCAACGCAACCGCTGCCAGCAACAACGCTAGCATGCCGGGCGGGTGATCTGCCAAAATTCCGCGCTGCCAAAAGATGACTGCCCCGATGGACAGGCCGACGACTGAGGCGGCGACCGCTCCTCCGATCGGCGAGACGCCATCTCCCTCGACCCGCGGCCGGCCTCCGACCGAAGCGTGGATTGCGGCGGCCCGGCGAAACCGTGCCCGATGGAGATTCTTCAAGACGGCCCGACCGGTCCCTGGACTTTGGAAAATGCCGACCACAAAAGCGTGATCGCCATTCTTCCGCCAAAGTCTCATAGCCAACCTTACAGGATATATCGATTTGGGAATATCGACGCGATTGTTCGACTCTGGCTACAACAGACGGCCCGGTTGATGGGACGACGCGCTCCAAGTTCAGGCCGGTTCGTGTACTAGAAATTGTGCTAGAATGACCAGGTTTCTACTCGCCAGTCGCGAACTCGACGCTGATCGTCAAAAATCGCGTCTTCCCCTCGTAAGTCGCTTGTTTTTTGAAACGGAAAGCGCTGTTTTGAAATCAATGATTTCGAAATCCCAAGTCTGGCGCGTCTGCCAATTTCAAACGCCTCCACTAAAGTTCTGACAGGTTCTTGAACACGTTCGCGGGGAGGTTCTGGCAATTGGTTGACAACGATTTGGGCGCTGGAAGAGCAGACGACGGATTGACGGTCCGTCGATCACGCGAACTTTGTTGCACCGATTTACGTAGTAAATGCGCCGGCATAGCTCAGTTGGTTTAGAGCGGCTGATTTGTAATTCAAGAAAGAGTTTTTGCATCACTTTTCGCCACCTTGCGCAGCATCGCAGACGCTAGGTCTTTCGGCCACTCAGGATTCGCGTAGCGTTACGCGGACTTGCGCACTTTTGCAGCCAAAAATTCTCAGGCCGTAGAAAACGACCGTGAAAAATTCAGCGTAGCATCAAATTGCCGGTTGCTCATTTCCCCACGCAACTGCGCCCTGATTGCATCGGCTGATTGCAAACGATTGCTCCCGCCAAAGAAACAAACGCAATCTGTTGCGTCGAAGCGCGGCGTCGATCTGATCTCCGATGCGCCGCCATTCGGTCGCCTGTGGTACGGAGAACCAAACGCAATCGCCAACGCGATTGGCTATGCGAAGCACCGCAGCCGTTCACATGGTGCTGTGATTCGCGTGTATGATGCGACAGGCAATGTGATTGAGCAGCACGAACACGCCGGAGATTTCAAAGAGTGGTGAGGCTGCCTTTTATCCTCGACATCCGAGGGTGGTTCACTCACTCTGACTGGGCTTGTGACAATGATTTCGCTTGTGACTGCATTTAATGCCGAAAGGAGTTAATCATGTCTCTGAAAACGGGCGACTGGAAAATGAATGAAAACGGTCGCGAGATCACGCTCACGATCAGTAATATCGATGGGAATGGTGCGGTTTCCGGGCAGTTGACCGGCCCTGGAGTCCCTGGGCCTCCTGCGTCGACTATAGCTGGTCTATGGGATGAAACGTCACGAACATTAACATTCGCTTTTCCTGTGATGACAGGCCCCGTTCCTCTAGCACCGCCACGGCAGCGGTTTTATAAAGGCTTCCTTTTCAGTACGCCGCGCAGTCCAGTACCAGGTGTAGATGTAGTTTGGACGTTGGCCGGGTACGTTCAGGTTACGGACCTTCAAACTGCAGCAGACAATGGTGGGAATACGCGACGAAATATATTCGGCTGGTTCGCCCAAATAACCGAAGTTGGCTGAAGTCCGCAAGGTGATTGAAACACACGAGCACGCGGGCGATTTTAAGGAGCCGTGACAATCGTTACACCCCGCCAAGCCCCACCAGTGGGACGTGTTCTCCGCATCCTGCTCGGCCTCGTGCTAATTGTTTATGTGACGCCTGTTTACTTCCAAGTCCCGCTGCGAGTAGCCGCAGGATCGTTGCTGCTGATGCTCGGATTGATTGGCGTGTACAGTCTCATCCATATCTTTGTATCACGACGGATCGTTTCCTTTGCCCCGTGCCTAGAAGCGGTCGTAGCGGCAGGCTTACTGATCGCAGTGTATGTTGCGGGTGCTTCCCGGTTGCCGATTCTTGGCGGCGGAAAGGGCCAGCTAGCAGCAGCCACGTTTCTCGGTATCTCATTGGTGGTTGCTGGCGTCCGTGCCGTTCCCGGTTGCGAAGTGATGGCGATCCCCGGTGTCTTGTTTCGACAGCACACCGAATTAGCATGTCTTATCTTCTCCCCTCTCGACAGTCTTGAGCGCAAATTGCGGAACAAGCGCGAGACCTAACCAATCGGATGCGGCACGAATACGAAGTCCGCCCGCGCAAAGATCATCGCGGCATCAATCTGATCTCCGATGCGCTGCCATTCGGTCGCCTGTGGTAAGAACAAGCCCCGGACGCAATCGAGTACGCGAAGTTTCGCAGCCGCTCACATGATGCTGCGATCCGGGTGTACGATGATGCTGGCAACAAGCTCCGCAAATGCAGTCAGCTTTTCATCCGCGTGCACAACGAGACGCTTTCCGTCACCGGGGTGCGCATCAGCAATGAACAAGCTTAATCAGGCGTCATCCAGCGTCTGAATGGCGTGTAGAATGCGGCCTCGTACTGCGGTGATTCGCGTGTACGATGAAACCGCAATGCGATTTCAAGAAAAGCTTGTGGACCCGGCGGCGTTAAGGTAGACGCAGTTTGGTCTGGAAATTTTGAGGGGGGCGAGCTTGTCTCGCCGGTAGGATGCATTGCCAGCAAGGTGTCGGGTCTTAATTTGGCAACGCCCGATGCGCGTCATCGTCGCCCCCTCAAATTCTTCTCCGAAAATCGCGGAGCAAAGTTCCTGAAAATAACTTCGGAGGCGGTGGCGCGGGGTTGATTGTTTGGTTTAATGTGCGTTTTGAGCGCAATGACATCGCGTCCAGATCGGGATAAAATAACCAGCCGATCATCTTCTCGATGGGCACAAGTCTTTGCACCGTTGGCTCGCCGGAAGCCCAGTCGAAGAGTTGCACCAGATACCAATCGGGGTGCGGCTCTCCGATCACCACGCCCTGCCATTCGATTTTGTTGTTCTGGTTCACGCTGTGGAAGTATTTTCCAACTAGCTTCTCTGGTTCCCCTCTCATTTCGGCTTCCATCGCACCAAAATTTCAACCCCGGAATGTCTAAAAAGTGGTAGACGATTTGTGTAGCGGTTATGCCGCTGGGTTATGCTTTATGTCGTCCCTTGTGTAAGTGACTCAGAATAAAGAATTCTATGAGGGAAGGATTCAAACCCACGTTCCTACAAAGCGGATTTTACAGCCGCTCACAAGATGCTGTGATCCGCGCTTACGATGATGCTGGCAATGTGATTCAAACGCACGAGCACGCGGGCGATTTCAAAGAGCCGTAGCAGGGATCATATTCTTGCTACATGATCGATGTGCTTTGCACCTTCGCCGGATTCCTGGTCAGTGTTCGCCTTTCCCGAATTCTCAAGCGAAACTTGAAAATGTCCACTCAACAGACAGCGTGCGGGGAAAACAAACATTCCATCGTTTTCCCAAACAAAACAGACGCGGAAATAATTGTTAACTCCCACATCGGAAGAGTAAAGCGCGGCTGAAACACAGCCAGGAAACAGTTTGCAAGCATCATGAATAGCCCGACGAGCGTCAATGCCGCAGCATACGAAGAGACAGCGGCAACCTTTTCCTTA
>JBKPDP010000020.1:0-42561 GCA_046727935.1 Verrucomicrobiota bacterium
CATTAACATTGCGCGTGGCGGTATGGCGCAAAAGCTCATCCGTGCGCCGCAAGCGGTTGGCGAGCGCGGTGAGCATTTCCAGCGCGACATTGGGATTGCTCCGCATAAACGAAAGAAAATGCTCGCGCGAAAGTACAGCCACGCGTGCATCCTCCGCGACTATCGCATCCGCCGAACGACGTTGTCCGTCGAGCAGCGCCATCTCGCCAAAGAAATCGCCGCGGCCCAATTCAGTTAGCGTCATGTGCCGTCCGTCGGTGGTTTGCACGGAAATGCGGACTTTACCGCCCTCGATCAAATACATTGCGTCTCCCTCGTCGCCGGCGCGGCACAACGACGTTTTGGCTTTGCAGTCGATGCTCTGCAGCAACTGACATAATTTCCCGGCCGCCTCGTCATCGAGCGACTCGAACAAAGGTACATGGCGCAGCGTATCGATGGTCATCCGCCGTCAGATAATAACAGCAAAACGAGTCCGCGAGAAGCGCCAAGTGACAAAAATGCCGAATAAGGAATGACGAAGCAACGAATGACAAAAGGCATTTGTGCGCTCTTACTCGTTAGTCATTTGTCATTCGGGCTTCCTTTGTCATCCGGCATTTGTCATTCGTCATTTCTTTTGCGTGGCTTCGGATCCGGAATTTTGCTATTGCTGGATTGATTTCCAAATCGCAAAAGTTAGAAAGAAAGACATGCTTCACCTCATTTGGTATATCTTCGTCGGCTTCCTCGTGGGTTGCGTGGCCAAGGCGCTCATGCATACGCATCTATCGATCATGTGGACAGTCGTGCTCGGTATTGTGGGCTCGATCATCGGCGGCGCGGTGACTCATCTGTTTTATCCGCCTGGCGCAGGAGGCAAATTCCATCTTGGAGGAGTAATTGTTTCAATCGTTGGGGCGATTTTGGTTTTGTACATTTGGCACAAGTTCAGGCTCCAACTGCCACGGGGATAGGACCTCGATCAAACGGATAACGAGGAATCGGAGCTGCAAGTTCCAAATCCCAAGCTCCAGATCCCAAACAAACGATCAAATCTCAAGTTCCAAAATGGATGACGACGCTAAACCACGCGATCTAGAGGAACGAACGTTCGAGTTTGCGCAATCAGTGCGGACATTTGTTAAACCGTTGCCACGAACAGTAAGCAAACATTGAAGATGTCCGACAATTGGTGCGAGCATCGGGCTCCGTCGCGGCAAATTGGATCGAAGCTGATGAAGCTCTAAGCAAGAAGGATTTTCTCATGCGCGTGAAAATCTGCCGCAAGGAAGCGAAAGAGAGTCGTCTGTTTTTGCGATTAGTCGATGCGGGTTTGTCTAAAACCAATGCTGCCGCATGCGAGACCTTATCCGCCGAAAGGCGCGCGAACTGACCCTGATTTTTTCATCAATCATTTCGAAAAACGGATGATGGGCGCAGTCCTTTTTGGATTTTGGCGATTGAAATTTTGCCTGGGACTTGGGAATTGGGATTTGGAGCTTCTGGAACTTCCCGGGTACGAGGACTCTAGGCAAATTGTGAGGTTGCTCAAAGTTCCACGGAATTGACTTGGATCAGTTCAACTTTAGGTTGGGATTGCGCTCGGTCGCGCTTTCCGAACTGTGAAAAGCGTCCTCTTTGTTTGTACAGGTAATATCTGCCGCAGCCCGATTGCGGAAGGGCTTTTTCGCCGTCTGCTGGGGAACCAAAAGGACATCGAGGTTATTTCGGCTGGGGTACACGCGGTGCGCGGCCAACCGCCAAGTCTTTATGCAGTTGAAGTTTGCGCAGAAGCAGGCGTGGACATTAGCAATCTGCGCAGTCAGCCTCTAACGGCAGCGCTGGTCGATCGAGCGACACACATTTTTGCCATGACCGGCGCGCACCTTGAGACAATCCAAACACTGTTTCCTCATGGCGCTGAAAAATCGTTCTTGCTTCGCGAATTTGAAGAGCCGGGCACTACCGTATGGCGCGATGTGCCCGATCCAATCGGTCTTGGTCGCGAAGTGTACGAACAGTGCGCTAGCATCATCAAAAACGCCTTGCCAAGCGTGCTCGCATTTGTCGAACAGGGTGAACTGGTGCGGCCTGGTGCGATGCGCGCACGCGAGCTATCGTCTCATCCGATGGACCATCTTCCTCACCGCGTCGAGACGGGATTGACCGGTTCGAAACCTCAGCCCCGTTACGGTGACGCTTTGCGCAGAGTCGATCCTGAAATCTTCGATGCCGTCATGGCCGAGGAAAAACGTCAGCGCGAAAACATCGAATTGATTGCGTCGGAAAATTTCACCAGCCGCGCAGTCATGGAAGCGCAGGGTAGTGTGCTGACAAACAAATACGCCGAAGGCTATCCACGAAAGCGCTGGTACGGCGGCTGCGAGAATGTCGACATTGCCGAGCAACTGGCCATTGACCGCGCAAAACGGCTGTTTGGCTGCGAGCACGTGAACGTGCAGCCCCACAGCGGTGCGCAAGCGAACATGGCGGTTTATTTCGCCATGCTCAAACCGGGTGACAAGATTCTGGCGATGAACCTGGCGCACGGCGGGCACCTGACACACGGGCATCCCGCGAATTTCTCCGGTAAATTTTATGCCGTCTCGCAGTACGGCGTCAGCGAGAAGACCGAGCAAATTGATTACGACGCGTTGCAAAAACAAGCCGAAGAAGTCCGACCGGCAATGATCACCGCCGGCGCGTCGGCCTATCCGCGTATTATCGATTTTCCGCGACTGCGTCAAATCGCGGATTCGGTTGGCGCGGTTTTGTTCATCGACATGGCGCACATTGCCGGTCTCGTAGCAGGCGGCCAGCATCCGAGCCCGATCCCGCACGCGCAATTTGTCACCACTACCACGCACAAGAGTCTGCGCGGACCGCGCGGCGGCATCGTCATGTGCGAAGAGAAATTCGCCAAGACGGTCGATGCGACCGTTTTCCCCGGCGTGCAGGGCGGCCCGCTCATGCATGTGATCGCAGCGAAAGCCGTTTGCTTTCATGAAGCGCTCCAGCCACAGTTCCCCGAATATCAACGGCAGGTTGTCCTGAATGCCAAAGCGCTTGCCGCCGGCTTGGCCAAACATGGTTACCGCATCGTCTCCGGCGGCACGGACAACCATCTCATGCTCGTCGATCTTCGCCCGAAGGAAATTAACGGCAAGGAAGCACAGGAGGTCCTCGACCGGGCCGGCATTACCGTAAACAAAAACGGTATCCCATTCGATACCTATCCAATTTTCAAGCCGGGTGGCATCCGCATCGGGACTCCGGCCGTTACAACCCGCGGCATGAAAGAAGAGGAAATGTTGGAAATTGCAGACCTAATTGCTGAAGCGCTCGTAAATCGCACCGATGCCGACGCGCTGGAGAAAGTCCATCGAAAGGTGCTTGACTTAACGAGAAGATTTCCGCTGCCTTGGTAGCGCTCCGGCGCTGGTCTGTCGCCTGTCATTCCGAGGTCGCCGCGGCGACCGAGGGACCTCACACTCGAAGCTTGGAATGGGGCTGTTTTGGTTGTGTGATCAATCAACCTGTGTGAGGCCCTTCACCACGTTCAGGATGACAACGCGTTGGATGCAGATATTTTCGCGCTACCTCATCACCAAAAAGCTGCATAGTTTGCAGGTCATCCATGAACCGAGCCGCTGATCAACCGGAACCCAATCCGTTGCGAGAAGGTTTGTCCGCGCGCGCCGTGCCGCAGCCGTGCACGATTGTGATTTTCGGAGCCACGGGCGATCTCACCCATCGCAAACTTGTACCCGCATTGTATAACCTTGCCGCCGATGGCGATCTGCCGCCGGCCGTAACTATTGTCGGTTTCGCTCGCCGCGAAAAAAGCGACGAAGAATTCCGAAGCGATCTTGAAGAAGCGACGCGGAGGTTTTCCCGACAGGCAGTGCGCGATGAAATCTGGAAAAACTTTGCGCAATCGATTTTTTATCACCAAAGCGAGTTTGAAGACGAATCTGGTTATAAAGCGTTGGCCAAACGCGTGGATGAAATCGATAAGAACCGCGGTACCCGCGGCAACCGCCTTTTCTATTTTGCCGCTTCTCCAGATCAATTTGACCCGATTCTCAAGCATCTGAAAGCCGCCGGCTTGAACCAGACCTGCAAAGGGAGCTGGGCACGAGTAATTATCGAAAAGCCTTTCGGCTCCGATCTGGCCTCAGCACGCGAACTCAATCGTGCCGTGCGCAATTCTTTTACCGAAGAACAAACGTACCGAATCGATCACTTTCTGGGGAAGGAAACAGCGCAAAACATCCTTGTGCTGCGCTTTGCGAACGCGATCTTCGCGCCGCTCTGGAACACACACTACATCGACCATGTGCAAATCACGGCGGCAGAGACGCTCGGCGTCGAGGCACGCGCCGGCTTCTACGAACGCGCCGGCGCATTGCGCGACATGGTCCAAAACCATCTGCTCCAGCTTCTTTGCTTGACGGCAATGGAACCACCCACGGACCTGAGCGCCGAGAGTATTCGCGACGAAAAGGTCAAGGTGGTGCGATCGCTGCGTCATTGGTCACGCAATGACATCGCCGCCAATGTGGTGCGCGGTCAATACGCCAAGGGCGCCATTAACGGTGAGCCGGTCCTCGGTTATCGGCAGGAGAAAAACGTTAACCCGGGTTCACAAACAGAAACATTCGTGGCGTTGCGACTTTACATCGACACCTGGCGCTGGGCGGATGTGCCGATTTACATGCGCGTCGGAAAGCGACTCCCGAAATCGGCAACGGAGATTTCCATTCATTTCAAGAAAGCGCCCGCGGTCCTCTTTAATAGAGATTTGCGTGACCTGAATGTGCTGGTGATTCGAATTCAACCGGACGAGGGAATCTCGCTGCGAATCCATGCCAAGGTGCCGGGAACAAGCTTTCGCATCGAGCCGGTAAAGATGGATTTTCATTACGGGACGTCTTTCGGAAAAGCGAGTCCTGAAGCGTACGAACGTTTGCTGCTCGATGCGATGAGCGGCGATGCCACGCTCTTTGCGCGCCGGGACGAGGTTGAAGAAGCATGGGCGTTCATCGACCCTATCGAAGAAGCCTGGCACGCGAAGAAAGATGTGCCCGACTTGTTCTTTTATCCTGCCGGATCGTGGGGACCGGAGGCAGCCGATGATTTGCTCGCCCGTGACGGTCGGGCGTGGAGAAGACTCTAACAATGCCTGCTATCGCCGAAACATACTCGTTAGGCCTTCCAGTTGAGATCGGCAGGATCGACCAGGAGCTGAAAAAACTTTGGCAGGAAAACGAAGGCGCAGTCACACGCGCCTCGCTGGCAAATCTTGCCGTTTACAGCGAAGACGCAGGCTCGCTAAGTAAGAATACGCAGTTGATGGCAAACATTACTGAGAGCCACGCCTGTCGCGCCATCGTCATCGAAGCCGATTGCAAAGCAAAAGAAAACCGCGTGGAAGCCTGGATCAGCGCGCATTGTCACGTTAGCCGCGCTGGGAGCAAGCAGGTTTGCTCGGAACAAATTTCATTTCTGCTCAAGGGGGGTTGTACGACTCTGTTACCCAGCATAGTTTTCTCACATCTGGATTCCGACCTCCCGTTTTACCTCTGGTGGCAGGAGGAATTCCGTGAACCGATGGATCCCCAACTTTGGGCCTGGGTCGATCGAGTCATTTATGACAGCCAGGGCTGGGAAGATTTTCGCGCGCAAATGCGTTTGGTAGAATCCGCGGAACAGGAAGCTAAGCAGCGCATCGTGCTTTGCGACTTAAATTGGACACGCCTGGATAATGTTCGCTTCGCGCTCGCGCAATTTTTCGATCATCCCGCCTCGCATCATCATTTTGCCAAAATCAGGAAGGTGCGGATTGACTTCGCACCAGGCTTCCGTTCGACTGCTGTCCTCTTTGCCGGCTGGCTTGCGGCGCAATTAAACTGGCGAAGTGAGAAAACAGATGTGGCGCACAAGCTTCGATTCGTTAATCCCCTTGGTCGAAAGATCGACGTAGAACTGCGCGAACGGCCTGGGGAACCGATTAGCGAAGTAGCGGTCGGAACACCAGAGGTAGAATTTGTAGTGACTCATGCCAAATGCGGCGATCTGCTTGAAGTTTCGCGAGGAAAACCCGGCGAAAGACGCGTGCCGCAGTTAATGCCTGCGGCAAAGAACGATCCAGTGAGCCTCATGAGCGAAGAACTGATGCGCGGCGGACCCCACCATGTTTACCTGCACGCAGTTAATCGTGTACGCGATCTGCTGTAGCGGAAGGTGTGTTAGCTTCTCGGGAGCAGCGCGCATAACTCGCGTACGTTTTTCTCAATTGAAAACAGCGTTTGCGCGCGCTCATAACCGGCCTGACCAAGTTTTTGCGCTAACGAATGATCGTTAATCAGTTTTTCGATCGCACTAGCCAGCGTTCCTACATCGCCCGGCTGAACGAGAAAACCTGTTTCGCTATCAACGACCATTTCTGGAATCCCGCCGATCCTGGTTGAAACAAGCGGCAAGCCGGTTGCCATCGCTTCCATGATGACCGTGGGCAGATTATCCATGCCGCCATCTGCTTCGGGTACACTCGGCAGCACAAAAACGCTCGCACTAGCGAGGTGCTCTCTTATTTCATGTTGCGGTTTGGGACCGGCTAACTGAACACGTTCCTGCAGACCTAACTCCTCGATCTGCCCACGTAGCTGGTTCTCGAGCGGGCCTTCGCCAAAGATTTCGCACCGGAACGATCTTCCACGTTCAACGAGCAGTGCGCAGGCGCGAATCAAATCGGCGAAGCCTTTTTTAGAGATCAAACGGCCGACTGCAACGATCAAGGGCGGAGTAGAAGAAAAATCCGCGCGCCCGAATTCGGCGAGATTCAAGCCATTGTAAATGCGATGGACTCGATCGGCTCGCTCTGGAAAACGTTCTTGCAGGAATTTTTCTGCGTAATCGGTTTCAGTAACGATTACGCGCGCTGCTCCGACAAGTTTGTCCAAACCAATCTCAAAATTCCTTGGCGCAAAAATATCGTTGGCATGCGAGGTAAAGCTAAAACTGATTGGAAAAAATCTGGCGATCCAGAAAGCCGTGCGCGCCGCCATGCCAGCAAAATGGGCGTGAACGTGGCTAATCCCCGCCTCCCGCAGACGCAGCCCTACATAAACAGCCTGATAAAGGCGAAGAAAATCGGTGCGTCGGCCCCACTCATCGAGAGCTGCGATGATTTCTGGAGCGAGTTTTCGTTTCTTCGAAGCCCGTTGAACATCTTCCAGCAGTTCCTTCTCCTCAGGCAGATAATGCACATGCTTTACGATGCGCGCGTCCCAATCCTGCGGCGGTTCATTTTTCGGATTTCGGATTGAAAAAATTGCCGGCGAGATGCCTTGTCGATAAAGCTCTGCAACCTCGCGATAGCAAAATGTTTGTCCGAAGGATGGGAACCGCTCGAAAAGATAAGCGAAGGGCGCCATTGAACAGAATAATTCGCAAGACAGCAGCTACGCATTTCCGCGTTTTACTGGAATCGGTTTCCCAGACTCATCGACAGCTACGAGGGTAAACACGCCATGTGTGACTCGAAGCTCTTCGCCAGTCATGTAACGCGTCACCCATACTTCTACGGGAATCGTCATCGAAGTTCGCCCGATTCTTTCTACTCGCGCATAACATCGAACTGTGTCCCCTACCCGCACCGGTTCGAGAAACGACATTCCTTCCATCGCCACTGTAACGACCCGCGCTTGTGCGGTTTTCGCCGCAAGAATTCCGCTGCCCAAGTCCATTTGCGAGGTCAACCACCCGCCGAAAATGTCGCCATTTGGATTGGTGTCCTTAGGCATCGCAATCGTTTGAATAACCAGCTCGCCTCTGGGTTGGTCGGGCATTTCGAGCGGATAATAGCACAATCTGCGACCTGGCAATCTTCCTCTTCCTCCGCTTCTGCTTCTTTTGTCTTTAGAAGAAGATTCAGCGGAAGTGGAAGAGGAAGAGGAAGAGTTACTGGATCAGCATGCAATCGCCGTAGCTGTAAAAGCGGTAACGCTCGCGAATCGCCTCCTGATAAGCCCTGAGCAAGAAGTTGCGACCAGCAAACGCGCTCACCAGCATAAGCAAAGTCGAACGAGGCAAATGAAAATTCGTCAGCAGAACATCGATGGCTTCAAATCGATACGGCGGATAAATGAAAATATCGGTCGAACCTTCCTGCGCGATGAATTTTCCATCTTCCCGTCTGGCCGCTTCCAATACGCGCACCACGGTCGTACCTACGGCCACGATTCGCTCAGCGTCATTGATCCTTGCGGCGGCAGAAGCCGAGATAGAAAACCGCTCCGCATGCATACGATGCTTGGCAATATTCTCCGAGCGGACAGGCAGAAATGTTCCAGTCCCCACGTGCAACGTGACGAAGGTATGCGGAATCTCAGTCAAAATCTCTGGCGTAAAGTGAAGACCAGCCGTTGGCGCGGCGAGCGCACCGGGCGTGCGCGAGAAGACGGTCTGGTAACGTGTTTCATCTTCAGCATCGCTTTCGCGTGCGATGTAAGGTGGTAGTGGCATTGAACCGCCGGAATAGAGATCCACATCTTCGTTTAACGCCACGATGCGGTCACCATCGGGGGTGACTTTCTCTACCCGCAACGTCGCGCCATCGATTGTTGCGGCAGCGCCCAGGCGCATTTTGCGGCCTGGTTTGACGAGACATTTCCATCGCTTTGCCTCCAGGCGTTCGAGAAACAAAAACTCGACCGTGCCATCATCGGAGAATCGCTGCGCCGGCAGCACTTGCGTATCGTTTAAAACAAGAAGATCGCCCGCATGCAAAAACGTTTTCAGGTCGCGGAATCGCCGATGCTCGATCGTTTGCGCGTCGCGATGCAGCACCATCATCCGAGAATCGTCCCGCCGCTGGGACGGCCGCTGCGCGATCAATTCCCGAGGCAAATCATAATCGTAATCGCTCAGACGCGCGCTCATTGTTGAATTTGAAGTTACTGTAGCGGTCCAACCTTTGCACAGCCGCAACGCCAGCTTTAGCTCGCTGTACACTTTCGCTTTTTTTCATTCATAAGGAGGCGCATAGTTCCTATGATGGACTCAACGAACCGCGACGCCGTCAATGAACTGCTTCAGACGTATGGCGAAACGGGCGGCATAAATTATCTCGACGCTGCTGCCACGCTCCCCTCGCGCCTGGCCATCGAGGCGGCGTGTGCTGAATTGATGAGCCTGATGTTTCCCGGCTTTCGCAGCGAAGCGCTGGTGAACTCGGAAGATCTCGCCGACACAACTCGTACTCGCGTACGAAATTTACACGCACGATTGAAAACAGAAATCTGCAGAAGCCTCGGCAAAATCCCGCCGGATGAAGCAACAGAAGCAAAAGCAGAAGATGTCCTCACTCTGTTTCTAAAGGAGTTGCCCTCGGTGCGCCGACTTCTTTGGACAGATATCGATGCCGCTTACGAAGGAGACCCAGCCGCGAGAAGTTATGAAGAAATTATCCTCGCTTATCCGGCGCTGGAGGCCATCGGAATTTATCGGTTGGCGCACCTGCTTTACGACAAGGTGCCTCTGATTCCGCGCATCATGACCGAATGGGCACACAGCCGCACCGGAATCGACATTCATCCTGGGGCAGAAATCGGCTCGCATTTTTTTATTGATCACGGCACTGGCGTTGTAATCGGTGAGACTACCGAGATCGGCGCCCGCGTTAAGCTGTATCACGCGGTCACTCTCGGTGCGCGTAGTTTTCAAAAGGACGAGCACGGCAAAATCAAAAAAGGTGGAAAACGCCATCCAACCGTTGAAGAGGACGTGACGATCTACCCCGGGTCAACGATCCTGGGCGGTGAAACCGTCATTGGCGCGAGATCGACAATCGGCGGAAACGTTTTCCTCACTCAAAGCGTTCCGCCGGATTCGCTGGTCTATTACGAAGAGAAACAATTGCGCATTGTGCCAAAACGAAAACATAAACCGGCTACGACACGCGATGAATTTCGCGAATAATGACCTCAAATCCTGTAGCCACTTCGCTGTGCGAAGTCTTGCCGCTGGCGTGTTGGGAAAACGCTCCACGCGTCTCACAGAGACGCGGCTACAGGGCGCCCCACCGGTTACGAGCACGAGCACGAGCACGAGCATGAGCAAGAGTAAGATTAAGAGGAAGAGGAAAACGGAATGATTTACCTCGATTACAACGCAACGACGCCGCTATGCCACGCAGCGCGTGAAACGATGCTGCCGTATCTCGACCGACACTTTGGAAATCCATCGAGCGTCCATGCGGCTGGACGCGAGACGCGCGCCGCCATCGATAATGCGCGCGACAAGCTAGCCGCCTTATTACGCGTAAAACCGCACGAACTGATTTTCACAGGTGGTGGAACGGAGTCGTGCAATCTGGCCGTGCTCGGTCTGGCCCGTAGTCCGTCTTCACACGGCGGGCATATCGTCTCGAACAAAGCCGAGCATCACGCCGTCCTGAACGCGCTGGAGTATTTGGAAAAGCGCGAAGGTTTTGACGTGACGTGGCTGAATATTTCTCGGGACGGAATAATCGATCTTGATCATCTCGCCGCTGCGATCCGGCCCGAGACCAGACTCGTCTCGATCATGACTGCCAATAACGAGACGGGCGTAATTCAGCCAATGCGCGAAATTTCAAGCATATGCCGCGAGCAAGGCGTTCTGCTGCACAGCGACATGGTGCAATCGTTCGGCAAGATCGACACCGATCTCTCTCTGGTCGATGCTGCCAGTTTCGCCGCGCACAAATTTTACGGACCCAAAGGTGTTGGATTCCTTTTCTTGCGCAGCGGTCTCTCGATCCAGCCAATCATGTTTGGCGGCGCGCACGAAAATGAGCGACGACCCGGGACAGAAAATGTCGCCGCAATCGTGGGAGTGGCAGCGGCCGCAGAGTGGGTCAAGCCAGAGCGTGCGAAGGAACAAGAGAGAGAGAAGATATTGCGCGACGAACTCTGGACCCGAATTGAGCAAAACGTACCGGACGCAAAACAGAACGGGGCGAACGCACCGAGGCTGGGAAACACGTTGAACGTGAGTCTGCTCGGAATCGATTCCGAAATGCTGCTTATCGCGCTCGATTTGGAAGGCATCTGCGCCTCCAGTGGCTCCGCTTGCATGGTGGGATCGGTCGTTGCGTCGCACGTTTTGCTCGCCATGGGCCTACCTATTGAGAGGGCGCGCTCCGCGGTTCGATTCTCGCTCGGAAAATGGACAACGGCCGACGAAATCAAGGCGGCTGGAGACGCGGTGCGAAAAATTATTGATCGCCTGAACACGCGAAAGAGCGCGTATGCGGTTGCTTAGGCAACTCGAATTCGCGTTCGAACAATTCGCCACCTGTGTCTGCATAGGACAGGGTGCCGCTGTAGGGCGGGCGCTCCGCCTGCCGAATCCGGATACGGCAACCGGAGCGGTCGCCCTACAGTTCCGACAGCGCGACGTCAGTCTTGAAACAGAAGCGCAAGAGTTGTTGCGTTCACTCGGCGCCGCGCGCATCGCGCGCGAACTTCACGTCGAATGGAACCCGCGCCTTAAAACCGCTGCTGGACGCGCTGATTATCGCGAAAAACTCATTTCGCTTAATCCGCGACTAATCGAGCATCCGACCGAAATCGATCGGACGCTCCGGCACGAGCTCGCGCATGTTCTCGCGCAGTTTCGCGCTGGCCGGCGAAGGATTCCACCACACGGCGCCGATTGGCGGCGAGCATGTCTGGACTTGGGAATCGCCGACGAGAAGCGCTGTCACAATCTGCCGTTTCCTGCACGAAAATACGCCGCGCGGTTCATCTATCGCTGCCCGAATTGTCGCCATGAGTTTCCGCGAGTCCGCCGCGTTCGTCGCGCAGTCGCCTGTCTTGCCTGCTGCCGCAAGCACAACGGCGGTGAATTCGATCCGCAGTTTCGGCTGCGATTGTTTTATCATGTCGAGCGAAGTCGAGACATCTCTTGATGTTTCAGATCAGAGCTATTTAGAGATTCCTCGACTCCGCTCGGAATGACAAAAGGAGCGGACGTGCGCTTGGCTACAGCGCTCGGTTAGGCGTCTTCAGCCTCTTCATCATCGTCATCATGCGGAAAATACTCCCACACGTATGTGCCTGTGAGGCGGCAAGCCTCCGCGATATGGTTGGGAGCATAGTGCAAGAACATTCCGACACCAGCCCTAATTTCCTCCGGAGTAAAGGGCTCGGGGAAGAGATGAAGTGCCACGATGAACGCAGCATTCCCGTTCTAATCTGACATGTGCCCGCCGAGCTTAGCGGCTGTGCCATCGCCGTATACTTCAGCGAGAGCCAGCCGCAATCGCGTCTCGCGTGCGAATCGAGAGACGCGAGCCATCAACCTCCCACGCGCGTTCGCCCGCGAGTTCTCGAAAAATCGCGGCGACCTTCTCGCTAACAGAGTCTTGCGGATCAGCGGCCATGGCTCGAACGCCTAACAAGTAAAACGAGCATTCTGCGTGAATTAAACTTCGTCGCCGCTCTTGTCGCCCTTAGCCGCTTTCTCCCCGCGCAATTTCGCCTGGATAAACATGTCGATATTGCCGTCCATAACATCCTGCACATTCCTCGTTTCCGCACCGGTTCGGTGATCCTTCACCATTTGATACGGTTGAAAAACGTAGGAACAAATTTGGTTACCCCACGCGATATCGCCCTTTTCTCCGTACTGCCGATCGATTTCCGCGCGCTTCTTATCCTGTTCGATTTCGTAAAGCTTGGCCTTCAGCATTTTCATCGCCAGCTCGCGATTGCGTCCCTGGCTGCGCTCGGCTTGGCAGGCGACCACAATTCCGCTCGGCTTATGCAAAATCCGTACGGCGGTTTCGACTTTGTTAACGTTCTGCCCGCCTTTACCGCCGCTGCGAAATGTATCGATCTCAAGATCGGCAGGATTAATTTCTATCGGCGCGGTATCAGCAATTTCAGGAACAACATCAACACTCGCGAACGAAGTGTGACGCCGTTTGTTTGCATCGAACGGCGAAATACGCACCAGCCGATGCACGCCGCGCTCGGTCTGCAGATGTCCGTAAGCGTACTCGCCCGTCACCAGCAGAGTGACGGATTTGATCCCGACTTCTTCGCCTTGTTGAATGTCCACGGTTTGAGATTTGAAACCGCTTCGCTCGATCCAACGCTGATACATCCGCAGCAACATGTCGGCCCAATCACACGATTCGGTACCACCCGCGCCCGAGTGGATCGTAAGAAACGCATTCGCGCGATCGTTTTCGCCGGAAAGAAACTGGCGCAACTCGAATTCATCCAGCTTATGAGCCAGGCGATCATGTTCGGTCGCGACCTCTTTCTCTGCTTGAGCACGAGCAGCGGGATCGCTTTCTTCCGCAGCCAACTCATGTAATGCGCCGAAGTCCTCGATCTCGCGTTCCAGCTCTTGAAACGGGTTAATCAGCGAACGTAGCCGGGAAACTTCCTCGACATCGGCCTGGGCACGCTCGCGATTCGACCAGAAATCCGGCGCGGCCATGCGCCCTTCGATTGCAGCTAGATTTTTCTGGAGCTTTTCGACGTCAAAGAAACCTCCGCAATTCGCGGACACGCGATTTCAAATCCTCGGCATCGGGGATGGAGACTTCAGTTGGCATGTGCGAAAGATAATCGAACTGACAGCGAATCGCAAAGATGTGGCGGTGTTTGTGTCAAACACCGATCAGCAAACAAACAGGCGCTCACCGCGCGAGCGCCTCTACACCTATCTGCGCGTGGAAGTGCTGGGTTTCGGCTTCTCAGCGCGCGCGGACTCGAGACGGAAAATTGTTTCGCCTTCTTTCATCAGATCGAGACGATCGCGCGCAACCGTTTCCAAATAGGTTGCGTCGGTCTTGAGCAGATTGATCTCGCGGGCCTGACGCGCGAGCAGGTTTTGTTGCTCGTTTACCTGTTGTTGCAGATTGTCGATCTCCGCACGGCTCTGCATTAGTTTTTTATAGGGCGGAACGAACAGGCTCACAATAATGAGCCAGATCGCAAGGACCAGCAGAACGCGGAGAGTTCGGTTTAATCGCTGCCACACGGTGGCTTCGCGGCGCGCGCGGAAATCGGCGTAAGTCTGATCCACTTAGCGCATTGTAGCGCCGTACACCGCTTTGTCACCAAGTTCTTCTTCAATTCGCAAGAGCTGATTGTATTTCGCGATCCGATCGCTGCGGGAAAGCGACCCGGTTTTAATTTGACCCGCGTTTGTCCCTACTGCGATGTCGGCGATGGTGGCGTCTTCTGTTTCGCCGGAGCGATGACTGATCACGGTTGCGTAGTGATTTCTCTTTGCCAAATCGATCGTCGCCAACGTTTCCGTGAGTGTGCCGATTTGATTCACCTTGATCAAAATCGAATTCGCCACGTGCTCGGCAATTCCTTTCCGGAGAAATTCCACATTCGTGACAAAGAGATCGTCGCCGACCAATTGGATCTTCTTGCCCAGTTTTACAGTCAGTTTCTTCCAGCCGGCCCAATCGTTTTCGGCGCAACCGTCCTCAATCGAAACGATGGGAAAGCGGGCGCAAAGCTCGGCATAGTACTCAATCAGTTCATCGGCAGTTTTCTTTGAGCCGTCTGATTTCTTGAAAATGTAAATGTTGTCTTTGCTGTCGTAGAATTCGGAGGCAGCGGGGTCGAGCGCGATAAATATCTGTTCACCGAGCCTGTAGCCCGCTTTTTCGACGGCCGTCGAAATCGATTCGAGGGCGTCCTCAGCGGAACTGAGTTGCGGCGCAAATCCGCCTTCATCGCCAACCGCGGTGGAAAGATGGCGATGTTTCAGGACAGATTTGAGTGCGTGAAAAACCTCCGCGCCATAGCGCAGCGCTTCCGAGAAACTTGGAGCGCCACGTGGCACAATCATGAATTCTTGAAAATCGATCGGAGCGTCCGAGTGCGCGCCTCCATTCAAGATGTTCATCATTGGTACCGGCAAAACTCGCGCCTCGCGTCCACCGAGATATCGAAACAGTGGCAGATTTTCTGCGGCTGCGGCAGCGTGCGCCACTGCCAGCGAGACCCCGAGCAGCGCGTTTGCGCCCAGGTTGTTTTTGTTGGAGGTGCCGTCGAGTTCGATCAGCTTCTTGTCGATCTTCGCCTGGTCCAGCGCGTCCCATCCCTTGAGAGCTGGCCCGATCTTCTCGTTAACGTTAGCCACCGCTTTCTGAACGCCTTTGCCGCCGAACCGGCTCTTGTTGCTATCACGCAATTCCCATGCTTCATGTTCGCCTGTGCTCGCTCCGCTTGGTATCGCTGCTCTTCCGAGTGCACCGCTTTCAAGGCGCACATCCACTTCAATCGTCGGATTACCGCGCGAATCCAAAATTTCGCGCGCATGGATTCGGCTAATGCTGGTGCGTGCCATACAACTCTGCGCGGACTAGAACAGCTTTCCTCGGATGAGGCAAATCACGTTTTGACACGTTCTGATGACTTTTTGTTACATATGCCTTCTTAGCGGCCAGGCCGACAGAGACCAAAGGGACGTTCGGCAGTTCAGCGAGATTCCGATTGGCAATTTCGCTGGGGCACGCATAATCTCAGCGAATGATTCGTTTGATCAGATTAGGCATGATTGCGCTAATTGTGAGCATCATCGCTGCTTTCGGTGCGGAGACGGGGCGCATTCCTGCCGACCAACTGGCAAAAGCCGCCAGAAGCGATTCGATCAGTATTCCGACGCCGGGTGAACTTTTCGCGGCGCTTGAAAAACCCGGCAAAACAAACTGGGCAGGGCAATATCGTGGGCCAATGCCCATGACATATCGCGACCGCGCGCAGATTGCGCTTAACCTGGGTGGTTTGATTGCCGATGGCTTCATCGCGGTGCAAGCCAAGGATGGTCAGCAGGTCAAAAATATTGGGTCAGACATCATCAAACTCGCAAAAGCGCTCGGCGTCAGTGAAAAGCTGCTGGGCCGCGGCAATAGCATCAACGAATTTGCCGAGAACAACGAGTGGGACACACTGCAGGAAGAACTGGAAGCCACACAGAACGAGGTAAAATCCTCAATGCAATCGCACGCCGACCAGGACCTGGTGATTCTGGTGACTCTCGGCGGTTGGATTCGGGGGACACAGGTAGTCACCTCGTCGATCATGCAGAACTATGACGAGCGCAGCGCGAAGGTTCTGCGGCAGCCGGCGCTCGTTCATTTCATGCAGTCAAAAATCAACGAAATCTCCCCTGAATTGCGCGACGAGCCACTGGTCAAAGATGTCACTAACGAGCTCACTAAGATTGAAAAGCTGGTTTCCTTCCCCGCAGGCAAAGCACCTGATGTTCAAGAAGTGCGCAAGGTTAACGAAGCGGTCGGCAAGATGATGGAGGAAATAGAAAACAAAGAAGCGCCAAAATGAATCGGAGCTTGCTCATTCCATTATCGGTTCTTGTGCTGGCCCTCAGCGTCACTGCGCGCGGAGACACAGACGTCGAGGTGCGCGCCCGCAAAGACGCACTCGACGTTGCCGCGGCATTTTCAAACGACGGTTTCAAGATCCGCGACGGACATTGGTGCGGGATTGTCAAACCGCATGATCACTCCCTGGTCGCGGTGAATCTGTACGCAGGAAATCAGTATTGGTTCTCCGCCAGCGCTACGGAACCAGCAAAGAAAATTGCGGTCAGCGTCTATGATGAGACGGGAAAACGGGTGACCACGGAAAGTTACGACAATGGAGAAAAAGCTGCGGCCGGTTTTGCGCCACCGAGCAGCGGTCAGTACTTTGTCTCGGTCGATCTCCTCGAAGGCGAGGAGAGCAGCTTTTGTCTCGTTTATTCGTACAAATAAACTGATGTCGCGTGTTCATGCGCGCTGCGTCTGGCATCAAGTAGTAAACATCAGCAGCTCCACAGCAGGTCGATGATTTCGCTCCAGGTTTTCTATGAGGGGAATGTTCAGGGCGTCGGGTTTCGCTGGACCGTGCGTCATGCAGCCACGGGCTTTGACGTAACCGGCTGGGCGCGCAACCTGCCGGACGGGCGCGTAGAACTTCAGGTTAGCGGAGAGGAAGATGAAGTTCGCGCGTTTCTCGACGGCATCGCGCAAGGCGAGCTTCACTCGCTAATTCACAAGCAAACGGAAAATAAATTGGAGAAACCAGTTGCCGCCCGCGGCTTTGAAATTCGCTATGACTGATCCAGCGGTCGCGGTTCACGGACTGACGAAAATCTTTCCCGTTCCTTTGCATCCCGCTCGCGGGATTGTCGCCGTAAAGGACCTGAACCTTCGCATCGAATCAGGCGAAGTGTTCGGCTTGCTCGGGCCAAATGGTTCCGGCAAAAGCACAACCCTCAAAATAATTCTTGGGTTGGTTTCCCCAACGCGCGGCCGCACGGAAATTTTTGGGCGCGACAGTCGTCTCGTGGAAAGCCGGGAAGCAGTCGGTTTTCTGCCGGAGAATCCGTACTTCTACAAATATCTTACCGGAGAAGAAACGCTGCGTTTCTTTGGGCGCCTTTGCGGGCTGCATGGCGTCCGACTAAAGGAAAGCACAAACGAACTGCTAGACCTCGTCGGCTTAACCACAGCGCGCAAACGGCGGCTGGGCACTTATTCCAAAGGCATGTTGCAACGCATTGGTCTTGCACAGGCATTGATTCATGATCCCCGATTGGTAGTGCTGGATGAACCGACCGCAGGTGTCGATCCGGCAGGCTCACGGGAGATTCGCGATTTGATTCTCAACCTGAAGCGCCGCGGAATCACTGTGCTGCTCTCCTCGCATTTGCTCGCGCAAGCACAGGAAATTTGTGACCGCGTTGGCATTCTCGCGGATGGCGTGCTGGTACGCGAAGGGCGTCTGCAGGAATTGATCGCAATTGAAAATCAAACTGAGCTCGTCATTGCCGACGCGTCCGCTCAACTCGTCAACGAAATCGAATCGGTCATCAAGCGGTCGAACGCAAAGCTGATCGAACATCGAAAATCGACGACCACACTAGAGAGATTGTTCCTCGAAGCGACGAAAAATGACAAGAGAATGCCGAAATCCGAATGACGAATGACGAAACGCGAAACGCTCTGCTGATCGAATGGCAGCGGTCCCTGATTCGTGCTTCGTCATTCCTTCGTCATTTGTCGTTCGTGCTTCATCATTTTTGGGGTTAATGGAAACACAATATCGCCCTTTTTCTTTCTCAAGGGTACGCGCGATCACGCTTAACACACTTACCGAGCTGACGCGCTTGAGGGTCTTTTATGTCCTGCTCGTTTTCGCGCTGCTTTTGATCGGCAGCTCCATCTTCATGGCGCAGTTCTCTTTTCAGCAGGAGTTTCAAATCCTGAAAGATATTTCGCTGGGCGCGATCTCGATCTTTACGTCGCTGCTGGCAATCGTTGCTACTGCGCGACTGCTTCCCCAGGACATCGAAGACCGCACAGTTTACACCATTCTCGCCAAGCCCGTGCCTCGTTTCGAATACGTGCTCGGGAAAATTGCGGGAGTTCTCCTGCTGCTGGCAATCAGCACGCTGGTAATGAGCGCGGCGTTTCTGCTGGTGTTGTATGCGCGCGAACAAGCCGTGATCCAGATCACATTGCGACAAATGTCCGGCGCGCCGCCTGAACAAATCGCCGATGTGCTCCGCGCGATCCGATCTTCAGCTCTCAACATCGATATTTTTCCCGGAATCATAATCATTTACCTGAAAGCATGTCTGCTTGCAGCACTCACACTCTTCGTTTCTACATTCGCCACCACAAACATTTTCACGATTGTGGTAATGGCGTTCATTTACTTCATTGGCCATTTGCAGGCGACTGCGCGCGAATATTGGCTGCAGGAACACAGCAGTGGCCTGCTTACCCGCGTCTTTCTCGCAATTGTGGCGTTGCTGTTTCCCGACTTGCAGGCGTTCAACCTGGTAGATGATATCGTCGCAGGCACAGCCATTTCATTGGCGCTCTTCACTAAGACGGCACTGCTCGGCATTTTCTACACGACGATCTACACGCTGCTGGCGGCGTTCGTGTTCTACGGGAAAGAACTATGACGCGGGCTCTCGTCGCGCTGGCGATTTTGGTTCCGCTCGGAGCGCTTAAGTTGCCGATTGAGCGCGACCTAGCGGCACTGCATCGGCATGAACATTTTCGCGGCGTCGAATTTAATCTCGATCTTCGCGAAAAACTTGGGCAACTCGGTTTCATTGCTGCCTTGAGCGGATTTCGGGCGATCGTCGCTGACGCCCTTTTTATTCAAGCGCACGTCGCATGGGAGCGCACCGAATGGGGCCGGATATTGTTATTGTTCCGGCACATCACAACACTGCAACCCCGGGGGCTGCTGTTTTGGGATATGGCGGCGTGGCACATGGCTTGGAACGCAAGCGTGGCAGCGATGAACGACCGGACCCAGCCGCGGCTCGCGCTGCGAGTCAAAGCGCAGCGCGAATACTTTGCGCTGGGAAAAGATTTCTTGGAACACGGAATAAAAAATAACCCTGATCGCCCTCAGCTCTACGAAGCACTCGCTCGCCTGTACAAGGAGAAATACAAGGATCATGAGCGCGCTTCAGAATTCTACTCCAGGGCAGCGGCCTTACCGGGAGCAGGGAGCTATGACCGACGCTTCTCAGCCTACGAGCTTTCCTACTGCGAAGGACGCGAGTGGGATGCCTACGAGCGCCTGCGTCGGCTGTATGACGAGGGCCAGCAGGAACGGCTGCCGACTCTGATTACACGGTTAAAATTTCTCGAAGACAAACTCGAGATCCCGCCGGATCAGCGGATTCCGGATAAAGAAGGCCATATCGTTAAATAGTTGCAAGATTAAGTCGTTTGAGCGTAAAACGTCGAAGCGTTAAATCGTTGAAGCATCGCAGCAATTTCGTTGTAACGTTGTGACTTTTTAACGATTCAACTAAGCTCTATGCGCTTCGCAATTTTCAGCGATGTTCACGCCAATCTCGAGGCGTTAGAGGCAGTGCTGGCTGACGCACGCCAGCGCAAATGCACGAAGTTCGTGTGCTTGGGCGACGTGGTCGGCTATAATGCCAGCCCGGGAGAGTGCGTGGAACGCATTCGCGAACTGGATTGTCCTGTCGTGAAAGGCAATCACGATGAAGCGGCATCGCGTCTCACGCCTCCTGGCGATTTTAATGAAATCGCAGAACGTGCCATCGCATGGACCCGCGACCGTTTAACGGACCAGCACAAGGAATGGTTGCGTGGATTGCCGCTGCAGAAACGTGTGCATGACTTTACCATCGTGCACGCCACGCTCGATACACCGGGGCAATGGGGCTATGTGTTTAACAACCTCGATGCGGCTGCGAGTTTCACGTATCAGCGCACCACCGTCTGTTTCTTCGGGCACACCCACGTGCCCATGGTGTTTGTTCGGGATGAAAGCGTTCGACGAGAAAGGATCGAGCATGTTCGCATCGAGGCAGGCAGAAAGTATTTCATCAACATGGGCAGCGTGGGACAGCCGCGTGATGGAAACTGGCGCGCGGCGTACTGCATTTACGATACCGAGAACAATCTGGTCCAACTGTTTCGCGTAAAATATGATCTGGCATCCGTGCAAAAGAAGATTTCTGAAGCGGGCTTGCCCCGGCTTTTGGCCGAGCGGCTTGCGATTGGCCGCTGACGCCGGACCACTGACTTGCTGGCCACGGACAATTGACCACTCACTTCTAACGCTTCAATGCTTTGATGTTTTAATCTGAACCCCGAATCCATCCTAATCATCAAGCCGGGTTCGCTCGGTGACATCGTTCATACGCTTCCCGCAGTCGCGTTGGTTCGCGAGGCACATCCTCGCGCGGAGATTACATGGGTCATCTACCCGGAGCTCGCTCCCCTGCTCCGGGGAAATCCTGATGTAAATCATGTTCACTTGCTTCCGCGCGGCGAGCTCCGAGGTCTTGGTGCGCCGAAGAGCTTGCTGCCGTGGCTAAAGAGGACCCGGAAGATTCGGCCTGATCTTGCCCTCGATTTTCACGGGCTGCTGCGCAGCGCTGTCATTGCAAAAATCAGCGGTGCAAAAGAAGTCTGCGGGATGAGCAATGCGCTCGCCGGGAAAACCTGGTTCTACGACCGCGTTGCGCCGGTCGATCGCCGCGGTCATGCGGTTGAGCGCTACCTAAAGCTGGCGGAAAGCGTGGGCGCCATGGTCGGCGAATCGCTTCGATGCTCGATTCCAAGTGGCGATCCACTGCCACGTTTCGATACGCATCCGCCCTTCCTTCTTCTTCACCCTTTCGCCCGAGGGCACGACAAATCGCTCTCTAACGCAGTGATCGAGGAATTTTGCTGCTCCCTCGCGCCAACTCGGGTGGTGATTGTGGGGCAATCCCGCGCCAGGATTAAGACACCGGAGAATTGCGTTGATCTGACCATGCAAACTTCGCTGCTTCAGCTGATTTGGCTTATTCGCGTCGCGCGATTTGTCGTAAGCGTGGAGAGCGGCCCAATGCACATCGCCGCGGCTGTAACGGCCAACTTATTGTCGATCCATACCTGGACTGATCCGCGCCGCATCGGTCCCTATAATCCCGACGCCTGGGTTTGGAAACATGGGCAACTCTTCCGCATTGGCGAACTGGAGACCGCGAAGATTCGAAAACATGGCCGTCGTTTCAAGCGCAAAGATGTCGCATCTGTAGTGGAGCTGATCCGTCCACTAGTTCCCATCGATCCGATGGCCGCTTAGCTAATTGCTACGTCATCCCAAGCGAACCGAGGAAAACCTCTTTACAAACCCCAAATCGCGCGCTCTCCACGCTTTTAACGCGATCGTTGCCTAAGAACAAATTCCGCAAGCGCCAAATCCCGCGGATAAGTGATTTTGAAATTTAAGTCTTTGTTTGGAACCAAAATAACCTTGCGACCGAGTCGTTCGACCGCTGAAACCTCATCGGTAACCGAAGCATTCTGTGCATAGACGGCTCGATAGGCATCCTCAATCAACTTACGCTCGAAAACCTGTGGCGTTTGCATGGCATAGAGCTGATGTCGGTCCACTGAGCCACTAACAAAAAATTCGGTGTCAGCATATTTTAGCGTGTCACTGATTACCTCAGCCAGGCTGGCAGCAGCATGTATCTGGGTTTGCTTGACGACGCGCTCGATTTGTTCCGCGCTGATCAACGGGCGCGCCGCATCATGGACAGCCACGTATCTTGTCTCTGCATTGAGATGATCCAAGCCGGCGCGAACGGAATCCTGCCGATGTTTGCCACCGGGAATGATCGACTGAACTTTCTTGAAATTCTCATCGCGAACGATCGCTTTGATTTCAGCGTGTCGATCTTCGCGTGCGACCACAATGATCTCATTGACGCAGCCAGCGCCCTCAAACGCACGTACGGTGTGCGCGACGACCGATCTGCCGGCGATCGTCGCAAACAATTTGTCGAAACCCATGCGGCGACTGTCACCGGCAGCGACGATGATGGCAGTTAGCACAGTTAAGGAAGTGAAAGGGTTAAAACGTTACCAGAGTTAAAGGCTATAAGGGCTGGCAGATCGAAGAAATTCCGTCTTAACTTTGTAACTCTTGCAACTTTTTTAACCGCCCAATTGCTTTTGCACCTCGGCGCTCAGCGCTTTGCCGTCAACGCGACCAGCCACTTTCGCCTGCAACGCTTTCATCACCGCGCCCATTTGCCCTCGTGAGGTTGCGCCCGCTTCGGCAATCGTTTCACGCACAATCTTCGAAATTTCATCGGCGCTCATCGGCTGCGGCAAATACCCGTTTAAGATCGAGAGTTCCTCTTTCTCTTTCTCTGCCAGTTCGGCACGGCCGCCTTTTTCGAAGCTCTCAATGGAGTCCTGGCGTTGTCTCGCCTGCTTGCGGATAACCTGAGCGGCCTCAGCATCGCTCAACTGGGCTTCCGCGCCTGATTTTGCAATGGCGGCGTATTTCAATGCAGACTTGAGCATTCGTAAAACGCCAAGCTTTGTTGTGTCCTTGGCGCGCATCGCCTCTTTGAGGTCCGCATCCACACGTTCTTGAAGCGTCATGCAGGCAAATTATGGCGATAAAATGTAGTTGTCGACGCTGTAGCCACGGCGTTGTGAGCCGTCTTATTCCACGCCTGCAGGGCTCTTGTTTTGACCGCCCACAGGGCGGTGGCTAACCCTCTCAGCGCATTTACGCACAGAGTCTGCATCGGAAACCGACATCACATCGACGTCGTTGCGCGTGCGCCGCAGTAGTCCTGCCAGCACGCCGCCCGGTCCCAATTCAATAAAAAAATCGCAGCCCATCGCGGCAAGGCGCTCCATACAATCGAGCCAGCGCACTGTACCGGTGACCTGGTCCTGCAGGGTGCGGCGGATTTCAATCGGGGTTCTAACTTCCTCACCTGTCACATTGCTGATTACAGGAAAAGACGGCGGTTGCACCGGAACATGTTGGAGCACTGCGCCAAGCTTCTCATACGCGCTTTCCATCAGGCGGGAGTGATATGCGCCTGCAACGTTGAGTACTGTAGCACGACGAATCCCATGCTCTTTTGCCAAGCCGACGGCGATCTCTACTTTTGCCTTCTCGCCCGAAATCACAATCTGTCCCGGCGCATTGATATTTGCGATATCGACATCGGCATCGGCCGCGAGAGCGCGAACGCTGTTTTCATCCGCGCCGATCATTGCCGCCATCGCGCCGGAGGTCACGGCGCAGGCCTCATCCATTAATTGCCCGCGTTTCTCGACCAGTTTGAGTCCCGTCGCAAAATCGAATGAGCCCGCGACGGCGTGTGCAGTCATTTCGCCTAACGACAAACCGGCCGCGCCGCCGATCGGAAAATTCCCGCCGAGTTCACGTAGGACCGACAAGCATGCGAGCCCGTGGACAAAAAGCGCGGGCTGACAATTCGACGTCTTGGTCAGATCTTCAATCGGTCCATTCCAAGCCATCTCGCTTAACTTTCGCCGGAGAACGTCATCCGCTTTCTGAAATAGGTCGGCTGCCGTAGGAAATTGTTCAGCAAGGTCGCGTCCCATCCCGACGACTTGTGCGCCCTGGCCAGCGAAAAGCAGCGCAATTTTTTTCATGAGAGCATTCACCATCGGTGCCCGGTTCGTGCGATTCAAACGTGAAATGATTCGGATGGGGTCGCTGAACGATCCCATCCCGGCGCGCCCGGCGGTCGCGCCCTACCAATCTTGCACCGAAATTGCTTGCGCGCGCTGGCTCACTCGCCAGCGTAAATGTGATTATCAAGGTATGCCTTTTACGACACGTGAGATTGAATCGCCTGATCCCGTGACCCGAGTAGTAGCGGCGGACGCAGAGCTGCATCATGCCGATGACGACATCGGCGAAAAGATGGTCCTCAACATGGGGCCGTCGCATCCGGCCACGCACGGCGTTTTGCGCCTCGTGCTCGAGCTCGACGGCGAGATCATTACCAAAGCGACGCCAGACATCGGCTTCTTACATCGCGGCGACGAAAAAATCGCGGAGAACATGCAATACAACCAGTTCGTGCCTTACACCGACCGGCTCGATTATCTCGCGCCGCTTTCGAACAACGTTGCTTACGCGCTCGCCGTCGAAAAATTGATGGGCTGGGAAATCCCGCCGCGTGGAAAAGCGATTCGCACCATTTGTTGCGAAACGTCCCGCATCTCCTCGCACCTCCTGGGTCTCGGCGCGATGGCTCTCGATCTGGGCGCAATGACAGTCTTCTTATACACGTTCACAGAGCGCGAAAAACTTTATAACCTTTTCGAGCTGTTGACCGGAGCCCGTTTCACTACGTCTTACACGCGGGTCGGCGGACAAATCCGCGATCTTCCGGACACTTTCATCCCGCAGCTCAAAAAATTCCTCGATGAATTCATTCCGAGCCTGGACGAGTGCGATAAATTGCTCACGCGTAATCGCATTTTTGTCGATCGAACAAGAGACATTGGCGTGATCTCGAAGGAGCGCGCGATTGCGTATGCCATTTCGGGGCCAAATTTGCGCGGCAGTGGGATCGAGTACGATTTACGCCGCAAACATCCCTATCTCGACTACGAGAATTACGATTTTGACGTGGTGATCGGCAGCGCCGGGGACTGTTATGACCGATACCTGGTACGAATCGAGGAAATGCGGCAGAGCGTTCGTATTCTGCGCCAAGTGATTGAGAAACTGCCAAGTGGCCCCATCAACGTCGCCGATTGGAAAAACATGGTTCCACCCAAATCGCGCGTCATGACCAAGATGGAAGAACTGATCCATCATTTTATTGTGGTGACGGAGGGACTCGATGCACCGCCGGGCGAAATTTATTTCGCAGCGGAAAACCCAAAGGGCGAGCTAGGCTTTTACATCAACAGCCGGGGCGGCGGCGTACCTTATCGGCTGAAGATTCGTGCGCCATCGTTTGTGAATCTTAGTATCCTTCCTGAGCTTCTGCCAGGTTGCATGGTAAGCGATGTGCCAGCGGTGCTAGGGAGTCTGGACTTCGTCATGGGGGAGTGCGACAGATGAATATGCTGCGATCAATATCTCGATTCTTGCTCGTGTTCCTGCTCGCGCTTGGGGTTTCGTGCGCTCCCGGCAAACGCATCACGAAAGCCAATGTGGACGAAGTAGAAGAGGGAATGTCGAAGAAACAGGTGGAATCAATCCTAGGGCGTCCCAGCTCCATTAACAATGAGGATTTCGTTATCATGAAAAAAACGACGTACGTTTACCGGCAGGGCAAAGACACGGTCACGATCGTTTTCAAAGACGACAAAGTGCAGTCGAAAGACAGCACGTTATCCAAGTAAATCTGGCGCTGTCGTGGACTCGACGAACACCCGTGTTCCCGCCGAGTTGGAGCGGAAAATGGATGCGGCAATCGCGCGTTATCCACGTGATCACCGGCGCAGCGCAGCGATGCCATTGCTTCACTTGTGGCAGGAACATTTCGGTTTCATCAGCGATGAAGCGGTAATCTGGATCGCAGCGAAGCTCGGTCTTCAGCCCATTAACATTCTCGAGCTGGTCACCTTTTATCCGATGTTCCGCCAGAAACCCGCGGGTAAGACGCACATCCGCGTCTGCCGGACGCTCAGCTGTGCGATGGCCGGCAGCTTTCAGTTGATGGAAAATCTATGCGCGGCGACGGGAATCAAGCGCCAGCAGCAAGGCGATGGAATGCACAATCCCATTTCCGTTAGTGCCGACGGTAATTATAGCGTCGAGTTCGTTGAATGCCTCGCGAGCTGCGGCACGGCGCCCGTTTGCATGGTGAACGAGCAGCTGCGCGAAAGTGCAAGCCCCGACTCCGCGGCGGAGCTTCTCCGAAATCAAACCCAAGAGATCAGACATCGAACAACTCCGCATCCGCTGGAACGTCGATTGATTTTCAAGAACATCGGGCGGGACGATTGGACAACCGAGATCGATTGTTATCTGCGCGCTGGCGGCTACGAGCAATTGAAGCGAGCGCTGACGATGTCGCGCGCGGAGATTGTTAACAAAGTCAAGAACTCAGGGTTGCGTGGCCGCGGTGGCGCGGGTTTTTCGTGCGGCTTGAAGTGGAGCTTTATCAAACCGGACGAAAAACGACCGGTCTATCTGATTTGTAATGCCGACGAGTCCGAGCCAGGCACATTCAAGGACCGCTACATCATCCACGAAGATCCGCATCAGTTACTGGAAGGCATTCTAATCTCTTGCTTCGCGTTGAATGCGCACACGGCCTACGTCTATATCAGAGGTGAATTCCCGGAAGGCGCCAAAATCCTCGAACGCGCCATCGAACAAGCGCGCGAACACGGTTTTCTCGGGAAAAATATTCTCGGCTCTGGATTTGACGCCGAAGTTTACATTCATCGCGGCGCGGGCGCTTATATCTGTGGCGAAGAGACTGGCTTGATTGAATCGTTGGAGGGCAAGCGCGGCTATCCGCGAATCAAGCCGCCCTATTTCCCGGCCGTGCTGGGTCTCTACATGTGCCCGACAATCGTCAATAACGTGGAAACGCTTTGCCATGTGAAACACATAATCGCCATGGGCGGCGCCGAGTATGCGCGACTGGGCCGGCCTAACAACACTGGCACAAGAATCGTGTGCGTCAGCGGAGACGTGCAGCGGCCCGGTTATTTCGAAATTGAGGTGGGCGCCGTGACCATGGGTCAGCTTATCTACGAAATGGCGGGCGGATTGAGGCCGGGTAGAAAACTAAAGGCGGTCATTCCGGGTGGAAGCTCCGCTAAAGTCTTGCGGGCTAATGAGCGATTCAAACTGAAACAACAACAGCCCGACGGATCAACAATCGACCGCGAGATGTCCATCGATGAAATCCCGATGGATTTCGATTCGCTCGCTGCAGCTGGTTCGATGGCGGGATCCGGCGGTGTCATCGTGCTCGACGATTCCCGCGACATGGTTTGGGTGCTCAATAACATCAACGAATTCTATGCGCATGAAAGCTGTGGCCAGTGTACTCCCTGCCGGGAAGGCTCGCTTTGGATGAAGAAAATCACTGACCGCATGTTGCGCGGCGGCGGTGTAACAGAAGATCCAAACACGTTAAAGAGTATTGGGGACAATATCGCCGGGCGCACCATCTGCGCATTTGGCGAAGCTTGCGCCTGGCCAACGCAAAGCTTTGTTCAGAAATTTCCTGAAGAATTCGCCGCTCGCGCGCAGAAACCGCTTCCGCCGCCGTTACCACCGGAATACACGCCGGAAGAATTGATTGAGGAAGAAGAAATTTCAGTTACTCCCCTCGCCCACGATCCCGGCTGGGAAAAAGCGGGAGCGAAAGGAACGATCTAGAATGAAAACTCATGCTCCTGCTCGTAATCATAATCGGGATCCCCTTCGATTATGAGCAAGAGCACGAGAACGATTAGGGAAAGATAATGTCGGATCAAGCTCCATCACCGCAGCTTCTGAACGTGCAGATCGATGGCGTGTGGCACCAGTTCCCAAAAGGCACGCGCGTGATCGAAGCATGCGAACAGGTTGGCAGTTATGTGCCGCGTTACTGTTATCATAAAAAACTCAGTTCACCGGGCAATTGCCGGATGTGCTTGATAGAAATGGGATTTCCGCGGCTCGGACCGGATCGCAAACCAGAGCTTGGCCCTGACAACAAACCAGTTATCAACTGGATGCCCCGACCTCAAATTTCCTGCGCGCAGGATATAGCCGAGGGAATCGGCGTCAGGACCAACTCCCCTCTGGTGAAGGAATGCCAGCGCGGCGTGATGGAATTTCTTCTGATCAATCATCCGCTCGATTGCCCCATCTGCGATCAGGCTGGCGAATGTTGGTTACAGGAGTTCAGCGTCGATTTCGGCACAAGCAAATCGCGTTTTCTCGAAAACAAAGTCAAGAAACCGAAAAACGTCGTGCTCGGACCGCGTGTTACGCTCGATGATGAACGCTGCATTCTCTGCTCGCGCTGCATTCGTTTTTGTCAGGAGATCGCGCACGACGATGTGCTCGGGTTCGTCGATCGCGGCAGTTATACGGTGCTGACCGCGCATCCCGGCAGGCACCTAGAAAATAATTATTCGCTTAACACCGTCGATATTTGCCCGGTCGGCGCGCTTACTTCCACGGATTTTCGTTTTAAGATGCGCGTCTGGTTCCTGAAAGAAACGAAAAGTATCTGCACCAGTTGTGCCACAGGCTGCAACACGGTCATCGGCACGCGCGAAGACGTAATCTACCGGCAGACGCCACGCGAGAACGATCACGTCAACTCCTGCTGGATGTGCGATTACGGCCGGCTCAACTTCAAGTATCTCGAAGCCGATAATCGTTTGCTTGAACCGCAGATTCGTTCCGAAGGAAAGCTCGTGGCCGCAGATTGGCCAACCGCGATCGCACAGGCAGCGCTCCAGTTAAAACAGTTTGCCGGTCCAGAAATTGCCATCATTGCGTCCGGCCGCATGACGAACGAGGAGCTTTGGCTGACATCGCAGGTAGCAAAGTCGTTAGGCACGCAGTGGATCGATATCGTCCCACGCCGCGAACCCGGTGATAACATCCTGCTCAGCGAAGATCGCAACCCGAATACAAACGGCGCGCGACTCATCTTTGAATCGGAATCCGAGCCAGGCGCGAACCTGCTCGCGATCGCTGACGCGGTGAAATCCGGAAAAATCAAGGCGCTGGTGATTTTGAAGGAAAACACGATGCATTTGGGCATACCCGTTGAACAACTCGCTCAGCTCCCCGTATTCATCGCGATGAATATTTTGTCGAATGATGCCACCGAAAAGGCGACGGTTGTTCTTCCTGCGTACGGTTTTGCCGAAAAGCGCGGCTCAATGATCAACGGCAAAGGGCGATTACAACGACTGAATCGCGCTGTGCGCCCGCCTGGGAATGCACGAGATGACTGGGAGATTTTGCGCGATTTACTTCAAGCGATTGGTGGAGGCAACGGATTTTCGTCAATCGACGAAATCTTCCGCCAAATCAGCCAGTCGATCCCACAGTTCGCTGGATTGACGTTCAGCAAAATCGGCGACCTGGGCGTCCACATTTTGAAAATGGAAGAATTGCCACCGACCCGTCCCAGCGACGAAGAAAAAATCGAGCAAGCGGTCGCGATCCAGGCAAGACGCCGCGCCGTCCATCCGAGATCGCCATGACGCCGGAATCCTTTTTCATCGTCACTTCGCTGCTCAAGATCGTCGGGATTCTTTTTGTCGTGATCCTGCCAATGGTTTCCTACGCGGTCTATGCCGAGCGGAAAGTCAGTGCCGCGATCCAGGACCGGCTCGGGCCGAATAGGGTCGGACCGGCCGGCCTTCTTCAGCCGATTGCCGACATGTTCAAATTGCTGCTGAAAGAAGATTTCACGCCACGCTCCGCGAACACGTTTTATTACTGGCTTGCGCCGTGTCTGGCGGTCATGCCCGCCATCATCACCATCGCAGTTGTTCCTTTTGGCAGCACACTGTTCGGAGTCCCGATGGTAATCGCCGATGTGAACGTCGGCATCCTGTTCGTGTTCGCTATCGCGTCGCTTGGCGTGTACGGAATCGTCATTGGTGGCTGGGCGTCGAGTTCCAAGTATCCATTTCTCGGAGGGATCCGTTCGAGTGCGCAGATGCTCTCTTACGAGCTCTCGCTCGGTCTTGCAGTCATTCCCATTTTTTTGCTGGTTGGCAATTTGCGTCTGACCAGTGTGGTGCGTTACCAGATTGAGCACGGCTGGTTTATCGCACCATTTATCGGCGACTGGACAAACCCATGGAAATGGGTGCTCACCATTCCCATGATTATTTCATTCCTCGTTTTCACCATCGCAATTTTTGCCGAGACAAATCGGTTGCCATTTGACCTCCCCGAGGCCGAGCAGGAGCTCGCCGGCGGTTACAACACCGAATATAGCTCGATGAAGTTCTCTCTTTTCTTCCTGGGCGAATACGCGGCCATGATCACCGGATCCGCTGTGATCGTGACACTGTTTTTCGGCGGCTGGCATTTGCCGGGAATTCCCGACGGCTCTCACGGATGGATCTTCGGTCTGATCAATATCGCAGTCTTCTTCGCAAAGGTCGCTATCGTCATTTTCGTTTTCATGTGGGTGCGATGGACCCTGCCGCGCTTTCGCTATGACCAACTTATGCGTCTCGGCTGGCTCTTCTTCTTCGAGATCGCGCTGGTTAACATTTTCATTGTCGCAGTGATAATGGCCTTTCTGCCCAGTTAATGACGAATGATAAAACAAATCCGAATGACGAAATCCGAAACGTAAGTTGCGGATCAAGATGTAATTGTCATTTGCGCTTCGTCATCAATTCGTCATTTGGCATTCGGCATTCGGCATTCTAATCATGGCCGTCACTGTTCCACGACCAAAACTAAACTGGCGCGAGCGATTGTATTTGCCTGCCATCGTCGCCGGTCTGGCCATCACATTTAAGCATTTCAAAAACCTGCTGCTGGGGCGCACGAAGGTTACAATGCAGTACCCTGAGCAAAAATGGGACGACAACCTGCCGGACTATTACCGCGGCGCACCGGCGCTCGTTCGGGATGAAGATGGGCGTGTGCGTTGCGTCGCCTGCCAGCTTTGCGAGTTCATTTGTCCGCCGCGCGCGATCAAAATTATTCCCGGAGAAATCCCTTCGACCGATCGCTTTGCCAAAATCGAGAAATACCCTGAGGCATTCGATATCGACATGATCCGCTGCATCTTCTGCGGGATGTGCGAAGAGGTTTGCCCCGAGCAGGCGATTTTCCTACGCAAGGACTACACCATCACCGGCTTCACGCGAGCAGAGATGGTGCATCACAAGGAAAAACTCCTCGAGATCGGCGGAGTCATGCATGGTGTCGTATTGAAATGGAACGAGAAGAAATGAACGATCGAGTTCCAAATTCGAAATTCGAAATTCGAAATTAAACTGATGTCTCCATTTCTGTTCTGGATCTTTGCTTTGCTGACGCTGATCTTCGGGGCAGCCGTCGTCGTCAATCGCAATCCGGTAGCGAGCGCCCTAAGCTTGGTCGTATCATTTCTGGGTCTCGCGGCGCTCTTCGTGTCACTGAACGCCTATTTCATCGGGATTATTCAAGTGCTGGTTTACGCCGGCGCCGTGATGGTGCTTTTTCTTTTCATCATCATGCTTCTCGATCTTCGCGCCGAAGAAGGGCGCCGGATCAATTGGCTGACCTCAGTTGCGGGACTCGCTGTCGCGCTGATCTTGTTGGGCCAGATTTTTTCTGTAGTCGGCCATTTTACGATTGCGCACAAAGGTTTTCCGCCGCTGCCGGGATCAACAATCGACGATGTCCGAAATATTGGCACGGTCCTCTTTACAAATTACAATCTGCCGTTTCAAATCGTCGGCGTTCTCGTTCTGGTGGCGACGATTGGCGTGGTGCTTTTGAGCAAACGCGAGCCTCGTTAGTATGATTACACTCGCCGATTATCTCATCGTGAGTGGCATTCTCTTCGCGATCGGGTTCTCCGGAGTAATGCTGCGCCGCAATCTCATCATCATTCTCATGTCGCTAGAGTTGATGTTGAACGCGGCAAACCTGTCGCTCGTTGCTTTTTCCCGGTTCCGCGTCGATTCAACCGGCTTGCCCAACTACAACGCGCAAGTATTCGTCTTCTTCATTATCACGGTTGCGGCAGCCGAAGTTGCTGTAGGTCTAGCCATTCTCGTCGCTCTCTACCGGGCACGCCAAACGACAGACGTCAAAGATATCAGCAGCCTGAAATTTTAGTGATCTGATGAATTCATTTTTGCCGTGGATCACTCTTCTCGCGCCGCTGGTTAGCGCGGGTGTTATCACGCTGTTCACGCTGCAATGGAAAGGGGTGAGCAGTTTCATCTCGATTGCGGCGGTGCTCGTGAGTTTCACGTGCAGTTGTTGGATCTTCGCGCAGTCCGGGATTGTCGCTGCGGAGCTCACCTGGATCGATATCGCTGGCTCCCTCAAGGTCCCATTCGGCCTTACGCTGGACCAGTTAAGCAAGACGATGCTCGTCCTGGTTTCCGGGGTCGGAGCGACGATCCATATCTATTCGCTGGGTTACATGCGGGATGACGAAGGTAAATCCCGTTATTTCGCGGCGCTTTCGCTCTTCATGTTCGCGATGCTTGGCATCGTTCTCGCGAACAATTTCGTCATGCTCTTCATCTTTTGGGAATTAGTGGGCTTTACCTCTTACGTCTTGATTGGCCACTGGTTCTATCGCGACGCCGCCGCAGCTGCGGCCAACAAAGCATTCATTACAACTCGTATTGGCGATTTCGGATTCATGATTGGGATCCTAACTGTTTGGATGGCGACCGGCTCTGTCGTTTTTTCGGAGATCGCGCCACGGATTGGGATTTTGGCAAGTCATCCGACGTTTGCCACCCTTGCCGCGCTATTGATTTTCTGCGGAGCGGTGGGCAAGTCGGCGCAGTTTCCGTTGCACGTTTGGTTGCCGGACGCGATGGAAGGACCGACACCGATTTCCGCGTTGATCCATGCCGCGACGATGGTCGCTGCAGGTGTTTACATGTTGGTCCGAGTCGCGTTCGTCATTCAAGCGTCACAAACTGCGCTCTTAATCGTTGCGTGGATTGGCACCATCACCGCAGCGATGGCTGCACTAATTGCGACGCAGCAAAACGACATCAAGCGCATTCTGGCTTACTCAACGCTTTCGCAACTTGGTTACATGATGATGGCTGTCGGTCTAGCCTCGAACGACGCGGCCATGTTTCACCTGTTTACCCATGCGTTTTTCAAAGCGCTTCTCTTCCTCGCAACCGGCTCGATCATCGTGATGCTTCATCACGAGCAGAACATCTGGAAAATGGGAGGGCTTTCCCGGAAACTCCCAGTCACATTTGTCACGTTCACTGTTGGCGCGCTGGCGTTGATCGGCTGTCCACCTTTCAGCGGATTTTTCAGCAAGGACGCAATCCTCGCGCTCGCCTATGGACGCAACGTGCCGATTTTCATTGTGGGGCTGTTCACAGCGTTTCTAACAGCCTTTTACGTTGTGCGTTTGCTGGTGATCGTCTTCTTTGGTAACACACGCAGCGAAGTCGCACGCCAAAGCAAGGAATCACCGCTCGTGATGACGGGACCGCTGATCGTGCTCGCAATTCTCGCCGCGCTAGGCGGATTTGGATTTTTCGCGCGAAACTTCCTCGCGCTTCCGATAGAAAAGGAAGCCGCTTTGTTTGTTCCTGCCCTTGCGTTCGGTGCAATGATCGTGGGAAGCGGACTGGCGATTGCCATTTACCGCAGCCGAGCGAGCGAACCGATCGATATCGAGGTTCTGCGCCACAAGTTTTATTTCGATGAGCTTTATGCCTGGCTGATCAACTGGACACAGGAATTGCTTGCGCGCGTCTCGGCTTTCTTTGATCGATGGATTATTGATACTGCCGCCGTCGATGGCAGCAGCCGGGGAACGTTGGGAATTGGCGCGCTGCTGCGACTGATTCAGGTGGGGAACTTGCAAGCTTACGTGTTTCTGTTCGGGCTTGGTGTTGTTGCCGTTATCTACTTCACCATTTTCCGCTAATGGTTCTTTTCGTAATTTTCTGCCCAATCGTCGCCGCCATTCTGATCATGGCTGGCGCGCCCGCGCGTAAGACGGCGTTAACCGCGTCGGTTTTAGCGTTTGCGGCGGCGTTGTTTCTCCTCGTGTCCTTCGACCAGGGCCAACACGATTTCCAGCACGTTACCTCGTTTACCATATCTCCAGAGTGGCATTTAAGCTTCACGACGGGAATCGACGGCTTGAGTCTCGTAATGGTATTACTGGCCACGATCGTCATGCTGGCCGCCGTCTGGTTTGCTAGCACCATCGAGAAGTATGAAAATGCATTCTACGCTTGTCTCTTGTTCGTTTCCGGCGGCGCAATCGGCGCTTTTGCCTCAATAGATTTATTTTTCTTTTACGCTTTTCACGAGCTCGCACTCATTCCAACGTTTTTGTTAATCGGAATTTGGGGCAGCGGAAACCGTGTCGCGGCAGCGTGGAAGATCACGATCTATCTGGCAATTGGCAGTTTCATTTTGCTACTCGGCCTGATTCTGCTTTATCAAAGCTTTCCCGCCGCTGCGCGTAGCTTTGACATCCGCGCATTAAACGCCGCCGCCGGCCTCGGTCAGATCCCGGCGGATGCACAACGCCATGTTTACCTGTTACTGCTAATTGGTTTTGGAATTCTTATTTCGCTTTTTCCATTTCACACGTGGGCGCCGGAAGCGTACGCGTCGGCTCCAGCGCCTGCGGCAATGCTGCATGCCGGAGTGCTAAAAAAGTTTGGCTTGTACGGTCTGTTGCGTCTGGCTGTTCCGTTGTTACCCGAGGGCGCGCGTCACTGGACCGCGTTGCTCATGGTGCTGCTGCTCGGCAACATCATTTACGTCGGGCTAGTTACAATCGCCCAGAAGCGGCTCGACTGGATGCTCGGTTACTCAAGCGTTATGCATATGGGTTACATCTTTCTCGGCATCGCAAGCGCTACAATTCTTGCCACGACCGGTGCTGTTGCCCTGATGTTTGCTCACGGTCTTTCAATCGCATTGTTGTTTGCGCTGGCAGGGGAACTGCGCAGGCGAACACACACATTGGCTTTTGATGAACTCGGTGGTCTCGCCAAAGTAATGCCCTTTGCCGGCCTCGCTTTTGGCTTCGGCATTTTTGCTGCGATTGGGCTTCCGGGCTTCGCGAATTTTGTCGGTGAAATAATGATCTTTTTTGGCGCGTTCAAGAACGGCTGGGAGATGGATCGCTTTCACATTTTTCAAATCGCCACGGTGCTCGCGCTTTGGGGAGTGGTGATCTCGACCGTTTACATGCTGCGGGCCTATCGCAAGACATTCATGGGGGCTCTTAGCGAGCGATGGAAAGAGGTTGTCGATCTTCGTCCCGCGCTGCGGGTACCTGTCGCATTGGTGGTTGGAGGACTTCTTTGCTATGGATTTTTTCCGCAATCTTTTGTGCGAATGGTAACACCCGTGTTCCGCACTTATTTGTCTGCGAACAAATGACAACGATCACGGCGCCAGATCTTGAGATCGCAGTGCTGGTGCTTGGGATGGCGATCCTGTTAGTAGAAGCGTTTGCCATCAAATTTGATAGACGAGTCTTGGCATTCGTGGCAATTGCCGGCCTCGCGGTGGTTCTCGTCGCGAGCTTCTTCGTAGCCCCCAGCCCAGCCACCAGTCAAGCCACGGGGTTCTGGAGCTTTTACACAGCGGATCGCCTGTCGATCTTCTTCAAGCAATTCTCGCTGCTTACCACAATCTTTGTACTGATTCTGATGACCGACTACGCGCCGGTACTACGCAATTCTTTTCCTGGCGCCGTACCGCAGGCTGGTCTTGGCGAATTTTTCGCGCTGCCCATTTTCACATGTGTCGGGCTGATGTATCTCGTGTCAGCAATCGATTTCGTCTTCATCTTTGTTTCGCTGGAGTTGGTGACGATTTCCTTTTACGTGCTGGTCAGTTTCACCCGGCGCAATCCAATCACTCTCGAAGCGGGGACAAAATATCTCGTGCTGAGCGCTCTTACGACAGCGTTTCTCGTGTACGGGATCGCGTGGATTTTCGGCGTGACCGGTCAGACAAATCTACAGCGAATTGCAGACGCGCTAGCGAATCCAGCGACAGACCGCAGCGCAGCCTTGTTAGGCATGGTACTGGTTCTTGTCGCGCTCGGTTTCAAGATCGCAGCCGTCCCCTTCCAGATCTGGGTGCCGGATGTTTATCAAGGTGCTCCTACGCCGGTGACTGCATATCTTTCTGTCGGTTCGAAAGCAGCGGGATTCGTCGTGCTGCTCCGAGTATTGCAGCCATTCCTAGCGCTGCCTCAGACGCAGCGGCTGATTGTTCTCATCGCGTTGCTCACATTGATTTACGGAAATCTAGCAGCCCTGCCACAGACAAACCTGAAGCGACTGCTTGCCTACTCAAGTATCGCGCACGCCGGCTATCTGCTGATCGGTGTAGCATGTTTCGACGCGTCAGCCATAGGCTTTTACCTCGTTGCCTACCTGCTCATGACGCTGCTTAGCTTTGCAGTTTTGATAATTGTGGCTCAGCAAACAGGCGAACAAATTGCGGATTTTGATGGATTGGCAAGACGTTCACCCTTTCTCGCATTCGCGATGTTGATTGGAATGGTCTCGCTTGCTGGAGTTCCGTTTACGGCAGGATTCTTGGGAAAGTTTTTTATCTTTTACGCCGCAATTTTGCAGCGCCAGACAGCGCTCGTCGTGGTCGGAGTGATTACTGTCGGCTGCGGCTTCTACTATTATCTTAAGGTCGTTCGCGCAATGTATTGGCAGTCCACCGCGAAAATCGACAAGATCCCTGTGAATGGGCTGTCACGCCTAGCGATCAGCTCGTTGATTATCGCCACAATCTGGCTGGGCGTGTATCCGCAACCAGTTCTAGATGCGTTGAAACGCGAGCAAGGAACGACCTCTAGGAAGCTGTCGCTCCTTGAAAAGCAGACCTAATCGCTTAATTCGACGTTCCAGTAGGCGAGATCGACAAAGTGCTTCCACAGGTCGTGCTGTGGGGCGGAAAATGTCAGCTGCACGAACGGCCGCCATTTTGGCCGCTTCGGTTTGCGGATCAGGCTCATGTGCGCTTCTCGCGGGAGCCGGTTGCCTTTGCGCGTATTGCAGCTGATGCACGAGCAAACCACGTTCTCCCAGGTTGTTGTTCCTCCGCGATCGCGCGGCACGACGTGATCGAGGTTGAGCTCGCTGCGGTCGAAAAGCTCGCCGCAGTACTGACAGGTGTTCTTGTCGCGCTCGAACACGTTGTGGCGAGTAAATTTCACTTCCTTTTTTGGAAGCCGATCGAAAACCAGCAGCACGATCACCCGCGGGATACGAATCTTAAACGAAATCGTCGTTACTACTTCATGGTTCGGCGCGTTCGCCGACAAATCGCGCCAGCTTTCGAAATCGTGCGTCATGAAATTGTTTGCCTCATCCGACGAAACAATCTGGGCATGCCCTGCATAGACCAGCGCAAAGGCGCGACGCGCCGTGCAAATGTTGACCGCCTGCCAGAGGCGGTTGAGCACCAAAACCTGACTGTTTAACACGGTATGCAAATTTCTATCAGACCCGCCTTTTGCGGACTTCCGCGCAAATTCGCGCGACGGTATCATCGGGGCTTTTCGCTGTCAACGGGAGCGGATCGACCACGAACTAACACAAATCGATACAAACAAGTTGTTGCCTTATGCTTTCGTGACCATTCGTGTCCATTTGTGGTTAAAAAAAGCTAAAAGAAGTGAAAGGGCAATTTCCGACGGAAGATACAACTAGGTGCTCCATTTCGGCAAAATCAACTTGTCGATTTTCCTCTCGCTCATAACGTGGGAGGCATGGTAGGCCAAGGTTCAGCTGGGAATGTTCTTGCTGCGCTTTGCAGTTTCTTCATCCCCGGACTGGGACAATTGCTCCAAGGCCGGTTGCTAATGGCGATCGTGCAGTTTTGTCTGGCGGCGATTCTCTGGTTCGTGTTGCTCGGCTGGATCATCCATCTCTGGTCCATCCTCGACGCCGCGCTCTTTAAGCCGCCCAGATAAATTAACCACGAATCAACACGAATGGTTAGGTCCGTTCAATCGTTGAATCGTATTGGTGTTCATTAGTGTCCGTTCGTAGTTAAATGAAAGCGCAGTTTCCAGCCGAACACACCGAGTCTGGCGAATTTCAGCGGCAGGAAGACGCGTTTCGCGAATGGGTCTCAAACGATGGATCAACACCCTACCCCGCCGCCGCAGGCCGGTATCATCTTTATATTTCGCTCGCGTGTCCGTGGGCTAGTCGCACGGTCATTTTCCGAAAGCTAAAGGGACTCGAAGAAGCGATCGGCATGACCATTGTCGATCCAATCCGCGACGAGCGTGGCTGGGCCTTTCGCGATCCAAGCGGCAAAATTCCACCGGGCGCGCAGTTTACATCAACAGACCCAGTCAACGGTTTCCAATTCTTGAGCGAAGCTTACAAAGCAACGGCCGCGGATTATGACGAGCGCGTCACCGTGCCGGTGCTCTGGGACAAGAAGACGCGTAGGATCGTCAACAATTGCGAGGATGATATCTGCCGCATGTTTAACGATGTGTTTAATGAATTCGCCAAAAACAAGGATGTCGATTTTTTTCCGAAAGAGATCGAAACCGAGCATGCAACGCTCAGTGGTTTTCTGTACGACAACTTGAACAACGGTGTTTACCGCGCAGGCTTTGCCACGCGGCAGCGGCCATATGAGATTGCCTGCCGAAAATTATTTGAAGCGCTCGATCAACTGGAGGAGCACCTGTCGAAAAGCCGCTTTCTTTTCAGGAACCGTATCGTCGAAGCTGATTGGCGATTTTTCTGTACGCTTATCCGGTTCGACGTCGTGTATCACGGCCACTTCAAATGCAACCTGCGACGCATCATCGATTACTCAAATCTACAGGGTTATCTAATGGATCTGTATCAGCAGCCAGGCCTCGCCGACACTGTCAATTTCGACCACATCAAGCGCCACTACTACATGACACACACAGAAATTAATCCGACTCGAATCGTGCCCATTGGGCCGGTGCTTGATCTCGAGAAACCGCACAATCGCCAGCGGTTGAGCTAGGAAATTCGGCTAGCTGTTTGGCGAGCACGATGCCTTGCTCTCCAGAATGCTTCGATCTGTTCCAAAGTGCGCCTCTTCGTTTCCGGAACAAAATAATAGGCGAAGAGCCACGACGCCACCGAGGCAAATGCGTAAAGCAGAAAAGTTGAGCTCGCACCGAGTTCCTCGACCAATGTCAGAAAAGTAAGCGAGACGATCAGGTTCGAGGCCCAGTTGAAGGTGGCCGCCGTGCCCTCGGCAAGTCCGCGAATTTTTAGCGGATAAATCTCGGCGATCAACAGCCAGAAGATCGGGCCGAGGCTGATTGCAAATGAGGCGACGTAGCCCATCAGGCAAATCACAGCGATCCAGGCGAGTTGTCCCGATGGATGTGAGATGCGGAAACTCAAGCCGAGCACGCCAAGCGTGATGATCATTCCAGCGATGCCGACGAGCAACAGTGGCCGGCGGCCTGCGCGATCAACCAAAAACATCGCGAGAATTGTCATGCCAACATTCACGACACCGACGCCCACAGTCGCCAGGATCGCGCCGGAAGCAGAGTTGAATCCGGCGGCCTGAAGGATTTTCGGCGCATAATAAATCACCGTGTTGATACCCGTTATTTGTTGAAAGATGGCGAGGCCTAGTCCAACAACGAGAGCTGGGCGGACTTGCCGACGGAGCAAATCGGTCCAGTGTCCGCCTTCAGTCTGCTGCGCCAGGCTTGCCTTGATCTCTTCGATCTCGACGTCGACATCGGCAAGCTCTCGGATGCGCACGAGAACGCGCTGCGCGACTTCATGATGACCGCCACGAATGAGCCAGCGCGGAGTTTCCGGCAGAAAAAACATGCCGGTGCCGAAGACTAGCGCCGGAGCGACGGCCAGCCCGAGCATCCATCTCCAGCCCTCAACGCCAGCAAAAGCGTAATCGGTCAGATACGCAACGACGATGCCGACGGTGACGGCGAGTTGAAAGAGCGATACAACCCAACCCCGTGCGTGCGGAGGCGCGACTTCGGACAGATAGACTGGAACGTTTGTCGAGGCGAGACCAATCGCCAAGCCGAGAACGACGCGGCTGACGATCAGGATCGCGGGGGATGGTGCTACTGCGCTGGCGAGCGCGCCGATACCGAAGATCGCCGCCGTCACAAGCAAGACTCTTCGCCTGCCGAAAAAATCGGCGGCTTTTCCGCCGACGATCGCGCCAATAGTCGCTCCCAACAAAACGCCGCTGACAACGATTTCCTCCGCTGCAGTCGTTAGGCCAAATTCGCGCTTGATAAAAATCAGTGCGCCGGAGATGACTCCTGTGTCGTATCCAAACAGAAGGCCACCCAACGCAGCGAATAACGCCGCGATATAAACGAACCTCGCGCCGCGCAGGTGTGCGTCGCTCAACGTGGCAATCTCCTCGTCAGCCATGTTTTCGATCTTACTCAGTCATACGACTGCGAGAAGTCTGGCGTCGAGCATCTGACCTTATTTCTCAAAGAAATTGGACGGCGCGGCGATTCCGGTGTACGGGTTCCCGGGCCGAGGCGAAAATGAACGAGGATCGAACAAAAGATTTATATAGTTCCGGCAAAAGTTTGCGCATCCTGGTTGTCGAAGACCACGACGACACACTGCAAGCCTTATCCCGTTTACTCACACATTTCGGCCACGAGATCTCTGTGGCCGAGGATGCGCAGAGCGCACGGAAAATTATCGGTTCAAAAGAGTTCGATGTCGTCCTTGCCGATATCGCCCTGCCAGACGGCAGCGGTTATGACCTGATTGCCGAAGCAAAGCGAAAACGGCCTGTTAAGGCCGTGGCGCTGACCGGATTTGGAACCCCTGACGACGTTGAGCGCGGCAAAGAAGCTGGTTTTGATTTCCATCTGACCAAGCCGGTGGATTTTCACGAACTGCGCGCCGTACTCGGCCAGATCGCCGCCTAGCAGCTGCCTGCGAATCACGCGCATCGGCGTGCCCTAAGGGCAAATCCTACCGCGTAATGGGAGTTTTTTTGAATTCGTGTGCGAGTAAATTTTTGCTGAAACAAACGGAGAGATTCGAGGTTGAGGTGGATGACGATGACGGGTTTTTACGGTGCGGATGAGGCGGGTTTTGAGCTTCCCGTGCTTAGCACACACACACACACACCGGCAGAGGCAGTCACCGTGAACCTCGGCGCCCGTCATCGTCATTTACTCGCTCACGATAAACTCTTCCAGGTCGTCGCCGATTGAGGCAAACGTTCCCGGCGGGAATCGAACCCACATTTAAGGTTTAGGAAACCCTTGTTCTATCCGTTGAACTACGGGAACGATGATCGGAAAGAATAGACCGATTGAATGGAGATGGGCAAGATGCGCTTCGCAGTCGCAGCGATTGCGCCAAGTCAGGCTTTGTTCTCGACGTCGGCAGGAAGCGGAATTATGAAGTGTACTGTTTTCATGATCCGCGTTTTCAAAAACTCGCATCCATTGCCAATCAGGTGATCGGAAAGACTATTTCGCGTCCGGTTTCGGCCGCGGAATCGAAGCTTGCCCAAATACGTAACGCCAACCAGTAGCCGTCCGAACATAAGTCTCACTGAACCAGACTTTGTAATCGAAGGGGTTTTGGTCTCTGGTGCCTTTGATCCTCAACAGCGCAGTAACAACAGCCGTATCGCGCCATATTCGCACCTTCTGCGTGCCTTCCTCCTCCTCCTGGTGCTCGTAGATCGTCCTTTTTTCTCGCGCTTCCTTGATCAAGTCGGCTTTCGTCAAAGAAGCACCGCGGTCTGTTACCAAAACAAAGTCATCGGCCAAAATCCGATCCATTATTGCGATGTCATTGGCCTTAACTGCCGTTTGATACATAGTATCTAACGCGGCAACGGTTTGTGCGTCCACAGTTGGCGGCGGCTTCGGTAAAGCCAATGGCGGCGCAGTGAGCGACCGCAGAGAATCGTCAGGCGGGGTTGGTATTGGTACGATTGTGCTTTTGGCATCACGTTGCCTGGCTTGTTGCTCCGACGTTCGGGTCGATGTCTGCTCCGGCACCAGAGTGGCCGTCTGTTGTGGGACTGCAGTCGGGGTTTGTTGTGCGGCTGGCGAAGGGCTCTGCTCTGGAGCTGGCGTCGGGGTCGGTGTGGCTGGTGCAGGGGGGCGCTCTCGAGTCGGCGTGGCCGTTTGCTGTGTCACCGGCCTCTTACCTCCCTTAACAAAGGTCGCCTGCAATCTTTTTCCATTGGCATCGACGTAAGTGACAGCTCCTTTCAATTTGCCTTGCACCATCTTGCCTGAATAGCGGTTGATGACGACCGCGTATCTTCTGGCATCCGGAATGTTGGAGCCAGTGACGATTGTTGGCTCAACTTTATACCACGTCAGTGTACCAGAGCCAGCGGCGAATCCATTCTTGTCGCGCTTGCCGGACCACGTTGCCTCCTCGCCACGTTTAGGTGAATCATTCCAGACGAGCGTTTTTCCGTCTCTCGTGCGCTGATAAGAGCCGGCACCGTAAGCGACGCTCGCGAACAGAAGGAGGGCGCTGCAAACAAAAAGCGATCGGAT